>JAZLBZ010000050.1:0-4111 GCA_045613945.1 Bacteroidaceae bacterium | reverse complement strand
TTCCTTTGTCGCTAAATTTACTCATAGTTACTTTCTCTTACCAATTTCAATAGGCTGAGCCTCGGAAATCATGTTAACATAACGGCGACGGCACAATTCAAGTTCGTCGGCTGTAAGCTGTTTTTCAGGATCCTGAACACCATATGTCTGCTTTGCAAACTCCTCGCGCAAGTCATTGTATGCACCATAGAGAACCTCCTGTACCTTAAAGTAGACCTCGTACTTTGTAGAACGGTCTGTCTGCAGGGTAATAACGTGCATGTTATTTCTAACAATGTTGCTGACACCGTTAGGGTAGTTCAATTCAATACCTGCTTCGTTGATATATGTGATGGTATCCATCTTTTTCTTGGGCTCGGGATAGTGGTCATTAACCTTACCGCCAGGGGTGTTTGCCGTAATGAACTCCTTGGCCAACTCACGCAACTCATCGAGTTCGTCGACCTTGAGCATCAACGGTCTTTCACCGTCCCTCAACTTACCGGCGGTAACCATTATCTCGTTATCCATATTCACATACACCTTCAAAAGGTTGCGCTCATGAACCTCGGGGTCATCCTGCTGTTGTTCATCAGGAGGATTTGGAAGCATTACCTGCAAACCAAAGTTCGAGTTCATTGATGTCACGACCAAGAAAAAGATGAGCAATATGAACGAGATATCCGCTGTTGAGCTGGCGTTGATTCCCGGCACTTTTCTATTACTTTTTCCCATTATCTAACTCTGTTATAAAAGGGTTAATCAAGAACGCATTTTAGAAATGGCAAAACTGCCGAGCATACACAATGCAGATACTGTAAACAGTACATACTGCAAGTACAATACAAAGTCCAGTTTTGATGGAGTCACGAAGTAAAGTACCACAATGACAACTGCGAGCGCAATGAAAGTCACCTTCTTGACCATATCAAGCACGCTGTTTGCCTTTGCCTCTTCATCAACATAACCCTTTTTACCAACCATCTTGTTTACAATGGCAGCAGTCTCGAATACAACTACCAGCAACAATGCGATAAGACACATTGCATAGCAAAGGTAGAGAGACGGCTCCATGAACTTAGGATAAGGCAACTGGGTCACCTCACCCGCCTCTGATGTCTGCTCCAGCATCAATGGCTCACCCACAAAGAAGAAGAGCGCAAAGACAACCAAGATTATGGCTGCGAAAGCATAGAGGACATACTTTGAGATTTTTGAATATAACTCAGCTTTCATAAGTTTTATTTATTTAGCTGTTATTACTTCTTGAGATTGTACTTTGTGAGCAAATCGAGCAAAGTGATTGAAGAATCCTCCATATCGGCAACGATAGACTCAATCTTGGTGAGGATAAAGTTGTAGAACACCTGGAGAATCAAAGCTACGATAATACCGTAGATAGTTGTAATAAGAGCCACCTTCATACCACCGGCAACGATAGTTGGAGAGATGTCACCCTCGCGCTGGATTGTATCGAAGGCCATAACCATACCAATCACAGTACCCAAGAATCCGAGTGATGGAGCCATCGCAATGAACAATGTAATCCATGAGCAACCCTTCTCAAGCATAGAAGACTGGAGGCTACCGTAAGATACGACTGAACGCTCTACAGTGTCAAGACCCTCGTCGATGCGGAGAAGACCCTGATAACAGATAGAAGCGACAGGACCTGCTGTGTTGCGGCAAATCTCCTTAGCAGCCTCAACGTCACCCTTTGAAAGAGCATCAGCAATGGCGCCCATGAGTTTCTTTGCGTTAACCTTTGCAAGGCTCAAATAGATAATACGCTCAATACAGAAAGCAAGACCGATAACCAAAGCGATTGATACAAGCGCCATGAACTCAGGACCACCCTCGATGAACTTTGTCTTCAAACCTTTGTGTACGCCAAGGATACCACCCTCAGCAACAACAGCCTCTTCAGCAGCTGCCTCTTCAGCAGGTGCAGCCTCTTCAGCAGGTGCAGCCTCAGCCTCTGCTGGAACTGAATCATTAGGAATAGAATCGCTTGTAGCGACAACTGCCTCCTCTGATGTAGCTACAGGAGCATTCTCCTGAGCATTAACCTGGGCTGTAGCGAACAAGCCCAACATTGCAACGATTGCAAAAAGCTTTTTCATTTTGTTTAATTTTTAGATTAATATTTTAAGTTAATTTATTCAAACACAGCGGAAAGAGGGGGATTCGAACCCCCGATACGTTTTTGGCGTATACACGCTTTCCAGGCGTGCCTCTTCAACCACTCGAGCATCTTTCCCCAATACCGCAGGCAACTAATCGGGTTGCAAGTTACAACATTTTTTGCAATGCAACACTTTATTTCACGACAAAAGTAGTTTTTTTTTTCGAATCGGTAAACATTTATTTAAAAATCATTGGCACAATCGCTAAAAAACTACAATTATAAGATTTTTTAACACTCAGCGACGATTGACGACATAAAAATCGAAAAAAGGTAACACGCTTTTACAAATTATTCTTTACTTTTGCATTAGGGATTACCATAGCCACACACACAGTGAAAAGGAATATATTGCGTGTTCTGACAGATGCTATCAACCCATACTCCTGGGTGATGACGGCAAGGAACAAGGCTTTTGACGCAGGATTGCTCAAAAGCCGCAGTTTCGGTATACCCACCATTTGCGTGGGGAATATTTCTGTTGGCGGAACAGGCAAGACACCACATATTGAATACATAATAAGACTGCTAAAGGAGCAGTATGCCGTTGCCGTACTGAGCAGAGGATACGGGCGAAAGAGCAAAGGATACATAAAGGCCGGCAAGCAGTCGGCAATGGAGCAGATTGGCGATGAACCGTTCCAGATAAAGGAGAAATTCACAGGGATTGACGTTGCCGTATGCGAAAAGCGCGTAAAGGGTATCGAAAATCTCATCGCCGGCAACAAGGGACTGCAGGTTATTCTCCTTGACGACGCGTTCCAGCACCGTTACGTCAAGGCCGGGCTCAGCATTTTGCTGATAGACAGCAACCGTCCTGTGTGGAACGACAATGTGATGCCATTCGGCAGGCTGCGCGAAAGACCGTCTGGGATAGAGCGTGCCGACATTGTCATTTTCACAAAATGCAGGGACATCACAGACGAACAGAAAGAGCACTGCAGGCGTTCTATAAAAGAGCATAAAGAGGTACCGGTATATTTCTCGGCAGTGCGATATGGCAAGCCCTACCCGCTGTTTGCCGGCAATGTCACAAGCGCAGTGGTCGACAAGGGATGCCGGGTGTTGCTTGTCACCGGCATAGCAAACCCACTCCCGCTGAAGGCCGAAATGGAAGAGCGTGGTGCCGAGGTTGAGCTTATGCAGTATGGCGACCATCACAATTTCAGCACCGGCGAACTTAAAGATATAGCCAAACGTTTTTCCAACAGCGGCAGTTCAATAATCCTCACCACCGAAAAGGACGCCACAAGAATAAAGCAAAGGAAGGATTTGCCGCAGATTATACGCGATAACATATACGCTCTACCCATTGAGGTGGAGATTTTGGATGGAGAAGAAAAATTGTTTAACCAAAATATTTACAACTATGTTACAGAAAATTCAAGAAACAGCTGAGTTCCTCAAAGGAAAGATGACTACAGCCCCCGAAACCGCTATTATACTGGGTACAGGACTTGGAAGCCTTGTAAACGAGATTACCGACAAATATGAGATTGAATACAAGGACATCCCCAATTTCCCGCTCTCAACAGTAGAAGGACATTCGGGCAAGCTAATATTCGGCAAGCTTGGCAACAAGGAGATTATGGCAATGCAGGGCCGTTTCCATTTCTATGAGGGCTACTCTATGAAAGAGGTGACATTCCCGGTACGTGTTATGCGCGAATTGGGCATCAAGACACTGTTTGTATCAAACGCTGCGGGAGGTATGAACCCCGATTTCCTCATCGGCGACCTTATGATTATCAACGACCACATAAACTTCTTCCCCGAGCATCCGTTGCGTGGCAAGAATATCCCTTATGGCGACCGTTTCCCCGATATGAGTGCAGCTTATGACAAGAGCCTCATCGCAATGGCAAAGGAGATTGCTGCCGAAAAGGGTATCCGCGTTGTTGAGGGTATATATCTTGGCACACAAGGACCTACATTTGAAACACCTGC
>JAZLBZ010000049.1:0-63578 GCA_045613945.1 Bacteroidaceae bacterium | reverse complement strand
ATCTCTACGCCCAACTTGGACAGAATGGCTGCTGAGGGTATGCGCTTTACACAGGCCTATGCCGGCAGCCCAGTGAGTGCACCATCACGTGCCTGTTTCATGACAGGCCAACATACAGGCCACGTTCACGTACGTGGTAATCGCGAGTACTGGCAAAGTGCACGTCGGGAAAATATGTTTGGCTCGAATCCGGACTATCATATTATAGGTCAGGAGCCTTATAAGAATACGCATAAAATTGTGCCTGAATTGTTTAAGGAAGCCGGCTATCGCACCGGTATGTTCGGTAAGTGGGCCGGTGGTTACTACAACATGAACTACCCCGACACCTATAAAGTGGATGCAGACGGCAATACTATTACCAGTGCCTCTGCAACCAGCAGTTCGGCTTCACTGCCCAACAAGCGTGGCATCGACTGCTACTATGGCCCAATCTGCCAATTCCAGGCACACACATATTATCCGAACTTCTTGAATCGTTACGACCCCGAGAAGTATGGCGACAAGCATATTGTGATAGATACATTGAAGCAGAATATCCAGCACCGCGACGTGTCGTCCGGAAATGCCGACTATGAGAATCGTGAGCAATACACCGCCGATCTCATTCACCAATACGCTTTGGATTGGATAGACCGTCAGGAGGCCGGCAAGCCATTCCTTGGTATATTTACCTATACTCTGCCTCACGCCGAGTTGTGGCAGCCTAATGACAGCATCTTGCAAAAGTATATCCAGGCATTTGAATGCGACGATAGTGGTTTTGGTGGTGCATTCTCCTCTTGGTATTACAAGAATTCCAACCGACATGCACAATTTGCAGCCATGATTACTCGTCTCGATACTCAGGTGGGCGAAATTTTCGCGAAGTTGGAAGAAAAGGGTCTTGCTGACAATACTCTCGTAATCTTCACATCAGACAACGGTCCTCACGAAGAAGGTGGAGCCGACCCTGATTGGTTCAACCGTGACGGCCTGTTGCGTGGAACCAAGCGTTCTACGCACGAAGGCGGTATCCGTGTGCCATTTATTGTCAAAGGTCCCGGGGTTCCTGCAGGTACAGTGAACGAACATCAGTTGGCATTCTATGATCTTATGCCTACACTCCTCGATTATGCAGGACTCAACGGCGATGCTTATAGTCGCAAGGCGAGCACAGACACACAATATTGGGACGGTATTTCGTTCAACAATACCCTTCGTGGCAATGATGCTGAACAGGAAAAGCATGAATTCCTCTACTGGGAATTCCACGAAACCAATATGATGGCGTTGCGTATGGGCGACTGGAAGTTGGTGGTGAAGGATGGTGCGACACTGTTGTACGACCTCGCTGTCGATGTGCACGAAGACACTGACGTTGCCGCAGAAAACCCCGATGTGGTTCAAAAGATGGTACAAATCATCAACCAGGAGCATACAACCAGCGACCTGTTCAAAGTGACAATGCCTGGAGAATCAACAAAGAGATAATGTAGTGAATCGTTGGAATATGCAGAGCACCCTGGATGCCGGGTGTGCTTTGGCTATTCCGGATTTTTCCACATCACTTTAAAAAGAAATCCATATGAAAAAGATATTCACCCTATTCTTGTCTTTGGTCGCTGTTTTACAAGGTTGGGCCTTTGAACAAGACAAATATTATACAATCAATCGCAATGGTGAATCGGGCTCGTATATCTACGCAGCAGATGGGATGATGCAGACCGGTGCACTGAATGCAGACAATGGCATGTACGTGTGGCAGTTTATCCCTACAGGCAAGGACAACTGCTATTACATCAAGAATGTTGCGACTGAAACATATATGCAGTCGTCTAATATAACATTGAGTACTAACGTGAGTTTGGGTAATGACCCTGTGGAATATTATGTGAGCATCGGTGCAGGCACAACCGGCAGCGGTACTACATATTTCCTGGCGTCCAATGACCAAGGTACAATCAACTACAACGAAGATGCGACACTCGGCCTCAACAAAGGTGCTAGCGGTGTAGTGGCCTACTATGTGAAGACAGGTCGTGGTAATTCGTATTGGGAAATCACAGAGACCAGTTATAATACATCTGCTCCGGAGCCTCCTGCAGATGAAGACCCCGATGTCTGCCCTTCTATCGCTGCTTACAGAATGCCTTGTGGAACATATTCGGCAAAGACCCGTTTGACCCAAGTGGATATCACTGGCAACGGTGTGTTGTCCGAACTGCACTACAAGCCAGCCACTAGTGGACGCTATACACTATACACAAAGGAACGTGCAAAGTTGATGCACGAAGGCAATGTAAAGTTGGCTGCAAAACTACTTGGTGCAGACGAGATAGGTTTAGAGGTGACAGTATGGGCCGACTTTGACGGCGACGGTGCTTTTGAACAAAGTGTAAAACCCGCTTTGGGCGAATTGATTGAAGCCGAATTTACCGTGCCTGCCGGCAATGCGGCTAATGGTCGTTTCCGTATACGCGTAGATCAAAGTGGTGGCGAGTCTGCCAACGCCGGTTTCTATGGCTCAATGTATGATTTGCCATTTGATTTTGGTGCGGTTCAGACACATCGCACATTGAAAGTTTCAGCCAATGTTGCCGAACGTGGTACAGTCAGTATCAAGGAGGCAACCGAAAAGATGTTGGATGTTGAACCGGGCACAGAACTCACTGTCGTAGCCGAGGTAAAAGAAGGTTTCTTCTTTCACGGCTGGCGCAAGGGCAGAACTATCGTTTCTTACAAGCCTGAATACACAGTGGTGATGACAGAAAACAAAGACCTCGTTGCAGTATTTGCTACAGTGGAGGGTGAAATTGAAGTTGAGGATGACGGCACTTATCCTGTCAACTTCCCTAAGAATACTACCGCGACCCGTACCGACCGCAAACTCAACGCTGTGTCATTGACAGCTGCCGGTGGTGAAAAACAGACCCTGAATGTGACCGGCAGTAAGGTTTACAATGACTTGACTACAAAGGAAAGCAACTATCTGAAGTGCTTGCCTGGTGAGAGTTTGACAGCAGAACTTTCATATACCGGTACATGGATGCACGGTTATGTATTCATTGATGAAAACAACGACAAACAATTCTCGTTTGCCGAAGGCAACACCGACCAGACGGGTACCGAGGTAAAGAGTTTCAGTTTCTATTCGGGAGATTTCAATAATGATGCAAGCGGCTATAATTCTGCAGGCTCATATCTCACCGGCAATAGCCGCAATACCATGACTTGTCCTTCATTCCCGGCTCCGGCAGAACCGGGCACCTACCGTATCCGTTTCAAGGTTGACTGGAATAGCGTAGACCCGGGCGGACAACTCGCTGCTGACGGTACTCCAACAGGCAGCAATGGCATCATTGCCAATGGTGGTTTCATTGTTGATGCCACCCTCGTTGTAGGCGAAACAACCGGAATTGACGTCGTGGAAACTACAACAGACTTACCTGTCTATACCATTGATGGCCGCCGTGTGAACAGTCTGCAAGGCCTTCCTAAGGGCATATATATCATTGGCAACAAGAAGGTTTATGTGGAGTAACTAAAGGAAGAATCAAACAAATCCATACAACGACTCCTCTGCCCAAATCGGGGCAGAGGAGTTTGCTTTATTCCCGGCTCTTTTTGAACATACCATGCAAATCAGACAGCGTCACCTGTCATATTTTTCAGGACAAAAGTACATAAATGGCGAGGTTTTCGTTTTAATAAGACATAAGAACATAAACCAACATTCGTTGGTTACAGAAGATTTTCAGAGCAAGAATCAAAACTTTGCATTACATTGCAACTGTGAGGTTATGATTAGAAATCGTAGATTTACTATGTTAAGAACAAGTAGCTACAAGGCGAGAACTCGTTTTCTCATTGCAGCTACTTGTTCTTAACAACGTTGCATAGTATCACTTGCAACATATAACCTCACAGTGGAAAGCTTTTTGTTCTTTTAACTTCGTTGAACCTGCTTTCGCTCGCTTTGTGTGTAAGTAAACTTCCACACACTCGCTTACTCGCAGCTTTGTTCTTTTGTCTAAAAATAAAAAACGCGGATTTTGTCCTTTTAACTTCGTTTTCAGATTTCAGATTTCAGTTTTCAGATTTCAGTTTTCTTTTAGCTTGTTCGTATCTTTCGCGCACACTCTTTGGGGGGTCGCAGGCACGCTGCCCGTCAATATACAGCGCTGCCGAACAGCGCTTCGACAAAGCACGAATAGCGTCGGCAGCCACTTTGCTCTCTGCTGCCCCGCACACAGCCGCAGCACGCTCATAAAGCGCCGTGCGCAACTCAACAAAATGTCCTTTCCTGAACCCCGCAAATTTCCTGTCTACAACGACATAGAAACTGTCGCGTGAAGCAATAAAATCATCGAGCAATTCGTCGCCGTAGCACGTTACTGCCGCAGCCGCCACACTGCCCTCAATGCTCAAGGCCATCACCGTCAGGGATTCCAACGTTGGGGCAGCCTCAACAAAGGGCAGGAGAAGATTATATGACGGGCGATGCACAACCGGCTGCTCGTCACTGCCACAAGAACACAGAAAAGCCAGTGCTATGATTGGTAAAAATAGTTTCTTCATACGGATAATTTCGACGCGAAAATAATAAAATTTACCGAACCGCAGAGGGCAAAAGAGAATTAAATTCCACAAAACTTCAACATTTAAAGTAATTATATTATCTTTGCTTGTTAAGAGTGAAAACACGAAAAAAATAAAAAACACATAAAACTATGAAAAACTTTCTACGCGTAACAGTGCTTGCCATCTGCGCCATCTTTATGGTAGCAAATGTAAGTGCGCAGGTAATTACTGCCGAGCGTGCAAGCGAAATTGCAAACCAGTTCTTTGCTAATGGAAAGCAGAAGAGCGCGGCGTTCCGTTCTACGAGCGCCACTTTGACACAGAGCGTTGACAGCCACGCCATCACAGGCGAGAGCAACGAAGCTCCAACATTCCACATTCTCACCGGCGCCGACGGCAAAGGCTTTGTCATTGTATCGGGCGAGGAGACAGAGAACCCAATCATCGGTTACTCTATCGACGGAACAATAGACACAAACAACCTGCCCGACGGCTTTGCCGGTTACATGAGCGACATCGACGCACAGGTACGCGCCTTGCGCGAGTACAATGCAGCCAACCCACAAAAGGCAGCTGCACGCAGCGCAATGCAGAAGGCTGCAGACTATGAATACAATGCCACCTCAATGGGCAACATTGTAAAGAACCTCAACACTGCACCTTGGGGACAGCATGGTCCTTTCAATAATTTGTGCAAGACAACTGATGGTCAAACAGCCTTGACCGGTTGTGGCCCTACAGCCTTTGCAATCTTGTGCTATTACTACAAATGGCCTGCATCAGGTGTAGGTACTGTAACCCACCAGGGAACAGGTGAAAACATGGAACTTGGCCATACATACGACTACGCTTCTATGCGTAATGACGACTACAGCTCCGGCTACACAGAGGCTGAGGCCAACGCCGTTGCCGTTCTGATGCGCGACCTTGGTTGGGCTAACCAGGTTGGTTACGGCACTGGCTCAACAAGTTTCTCCGAAACAGGCCAGCACATGGTCGATCACTTCCGTTTCAAAAGTGAAAGACCTGTTGACCACGGCGCATCATTGGCTGTGGTAAGATCAACATTGGGCAACGACACACAATGGAAAACATACATAAAGAACTGCCTTGATGCCGGCTATCCCATACCCTATGCATCAACAACGAATACATCCAATTCGGCCAGACACATCTACATTCTCGACGGTTACACCGACAACGACTATTATCACTTCAACTGGGGTTGGAGTGGCCAAGGCAATGGTTGGTTCACCCTTGACAACATGGTGCCCGACGATTATTCAAACTATTCAAACTCACACAAGGCATATTTTAACCTAATCCCCGACGCAACTACATACACTGTAACAGCGACGGTAAACGATTCAAATATGGGTACAGTTTCCATCAACGGTGGAACAGCGGGCAGCACAGTAACTGCAGACCTTTTGCAAGGTGTTACAGCAACCCTTACCGCACACCCTGCCGACGGCTATGCCCTCGCAAGTTGGACAAAGGGCGGTGTCATCGTCGGTACAAGAAACACACTACAGGTTCCTGTAGGCACATCAGGCAACGACTATGTTGCAAACTTTGACAACGAGGAGAATGTGATAGTAGAGAAAGACTGCACATTCAAGATTTCAGATGTAGCCACAAGCGGTGTCAGTGGATCTTATTGCAGCACTTGGACAACAAGCGACGGTATTGTATTGAGCTGTTCGAAAGGCTCTGAGCCGGCTTATGCCCTTTCAACAACCGTCAATACATTCTTCGCAAAAGCGCCTGTAGGAAACTCTGAGACACTTGTATCGGATATAACTTATACATTGACTGCACCTGCAGGTTATATAATAAAGAGTTACAGTTTTAAGGGTAAAAGCCCCAGTAGTTCTTACACAATTGATGTTACAGTTGGAGGAAATACAACAAATGTTACCAATGCCAGTGCGGGTGTTATGATTTCTGCATCAGATATCAATTCACAAAGTACTTCGTTCATATTAGGCTCAACTTATGCCGGACGTGCCGGTCTGGCAATTTTGGAAGATGGAGTTACAGTTACCATCCAGTCTGAAGGCGGAGCCTCTACCCCAACGACCTACGCCGTTACAACAACAGCAAACCCTGCTGCGGGTGGTACAGCAAAGTTCGCAGTTGGCACTGGTAGCCAAAAGACACAGGGCGATGTTGAGAATGGAACTGAGATAACACTTTATGCTACCGCCAATACCGGTTATAATTTTGTAAACTGGACATTGGGCGGAAATGTGGTTAGCACCGATGCTACTTGCAATGTAAACGTGGCACAGGCTTCAAACTATGTTGCAAATTTCGAGCCCGAGGCAGCTGAGCCCGAGCTGCCCATCACCGGCACAGAGGTGAATGCAACATTTGCAGGTGCAACAGGTTTCGTTAATCAAGGAAAGACCAATCAGGTAGTATTGCCGGCTACACAGACAGATCCAGCAATAACATTCAGTGCCAACGACGCCAAGATTGGATACAGTACAGTAGATGGCATCAAGTACCCTTATCTGTTCAAAGGCACAGACTTCACAATATCGGTTCCCGCCCCATACAAGATTGCCGGATATAAACTGACCGTACAAGGCCATAATTTCAACGAGGGAACATTCACCTACACCGTCGGCACACAGAATGCAGCGGCAGCAATGAGAACTGCGGCATCAGCCAGAAGCAACGCTGCAACTGCAACAATAAGCGGAACAACTCCTTTAAGTGTAATGGCGACAGGCTTGAATACCAGCGAAATCAACATCGGTGTCGGAAGTGCAAGTGCAGAAACTGCAGGAATTATCGTTAAAGAACTGCAGCTCGACTTGGTGCAGGAGTCACAGGAGCCTGTAGAGGTTTCAGGAGATTTGGAATTCACCTTTGTCCGTAACGGCAGCGATGTTACTGTTGCTGTAAGTGGCGCTGATGGTGTTACAGCTACAATTACTGCAACAAGCCCCAACAGTGATGGCACCACCGCAAAAACGGATCCATGGAACACAGGAGGTGCTATGGCAAACCGCACCGATGTTCTCTGTACCAGCACCAACACCAAAAATGCAACAGAAAATTCACCAATCACCTATACTTTGACAGTTAATAGATTGCGCGCAAAAGTAACCGATGTTGCATTTACTCACGTAGCAGTAAACAGTGGTGGTAATCTACAGCCAAGCGATGGCACTATCCGCCATTGTAACTTTAAGCTCGAAGCGAATGGTAATGCTGTTGGCACAGTACTAAACGACCAGAACATCTGGATACCAGGCGGAAGCACAGACAAAACAATCGAATTCAATAATTTATCAGTAGCCGCAGACGGTACATTGACCATTAAGCTTACTATTTACAAAGGTACAAGCAACGACGGTTGTTACTATGGTTTGAAAAAGATTACTCTTACAGCAGCAGAGCCTGAAACCGACCCGCTTGCCGGCAAGTATTTCCGCTTGAAGGAGAAGTCAACAGGCACATATATGAATATTTACGACAATAGCACTCATGGAAAAGAGACTAGAGGTGGTGTCAATGTTACAACTAAGAATGAGAGCAACGATGGTCAGATATTCCAATTCATAGAAAGTGGCACCAACTACATGCTCCTGTCAAAAACCGGTTATTATATAACTTGGGCAGAGTGGAATGTAAATGCGGATTCTAAGGAAAATGGAGCAGATTTAACATTTGAGCCAACAGCCGCAGAACTTGAATATTTTATAAGTTGTACAAAGGGATATTTCAAGATAGACGACGATAAAGGAACTCCTTCTCTTGGTAAATTCGTATATAGTGATGGTGCTCAGAGCGCTGCTGCCACTTGGGTTCTCGAGGAAGTTGTTTATTATACTGTTACAGCAACAGCAGGCGAGGGCGGTAGCGTATCACCGTTAACCTCAACCATTGAGAAGGGCAAGCCGGTAACTCTTACAGCCACAGCAAACGAGGGCTACCACTTTGTAAACTGGACAAAGGACGACGTAGAGGTTAGCACAAAAGCGACAGACACATTCACAGCTACAGCTAATGGTGAATATGTTGCAAACTTTGCAATCAATACTTATGCCATCACTGCAACTGCAAACCCAGGCACAGGCGGTAGCGCAAGCGTAAGCGCAGCAACAGTTGAGCATGGTGCTTCTGTAACTCTCACAGCTACACCAAGTGCCGGTTACTACTTTGTAAATTGGACAAAGGATACAGAGTATGTCAGCTGCGAAAACCCATACACCATAAATAGTGTAACAGCCGATGCAGAGTATATTGCGAACTTTGAGGAGATTGTTGCAAATGTAACATTGACAGACATACAGGGCAATACCTACAATGTAACATTGAACGGTTTGACAGGCGAGGTTAATGCAGAGACATTGGAAGCAAAATTGAAGGCCGAGTATCCGTTCATCGAAGAGTTTGGCATAAACCCGACCTTCGCAGACAATGGCACTTCATACACCTACACAAATAGCGTAAAGCTAATGTTCAAGGTAAGTAAGACCACAGACGACCCCAAGACAGATAATCTCTGGCATAACATCTATTACCCCACAAACGCCAATGGAAGACCAAATTATTTGTCAGCCTCAACAGCTGAAACCACATTGGTAGAAAAGGTAAATGATGGAACTTACAATTACGGAGCCAACCCTACATACAACACCATGGGAGGTAATCCAAAGATTGCTTGGGCTATCTACAACGTAAACAACAGCTTTGAGTTCATCTTCAAGAACGAGCTTACAGGTAAATACATTAAAGTGACAAGCATTGCTTCAAGCGATGCCCAGAATGTAGAGTTTGTTGAAAAAGCCGAAGCTACTGCATTTACTTTCTTGGGCGATGCCGGAACATATAATGGCGATTATGCCCTCGTAGCAAAGGTTGGTGAAGAGACCGGATATCTGTGTTCTTCCTCATCAAGCTATGGTTATGCAACACACCATAACAGCAACACCCATCAGGGAGCTTGGATGAAGATACAGGAGGCCGATTACACAGACTTTATCAGAGCCTTAGATGAAAGACTCCTACGTTTTGATATAGGCAATGACAAGTATCTGATAACTAATGAATTCCAGATAATGATAGATTCATTGGTTTATAATAAAGAACAAATAAGATTGAACCAGTTCAATACATATTTTGACGCTATAGATAAAGCTGTTAAGACTTGGCCAAAGATTAGCCTTACTATCACCCCCGAGAATAAAGGTACAACAAATATTGGCGGCGAGGAGAATGTGGTACGCAAATATGTACCGACAGGCGATTTGACCATTGAAGCCGTACCGGTTGAGGGTTACCACTTTGTTAAATGGATAGATGGTACAAACGAAGTTGAAACTGCAGCATATACTAAAAACATAAGCGGTGGAAAAGACGATGTAATTGCACTCACCGCAGAGTTTGCAATCAACATCTACAACATCAATGTAACAGCAGGTGAAGGCGGTAGCGCAAGCGCAAGTGCAGCAAATGTTGAGCATGGCAGCGAGGTGACACTCACAGCCGTGGCTAACGACGGTTATGAGTTTGTAAACTGGACAAAGGGTACAGATGTTGTCAGCACCGATGCCACATACACATTCACAGCAACTGTCGATGGAGAGTATGTAGCAAACTTCAGACAAATTGCAAATTGCATAGTCACTGTAACTGCAACAACAATTGGAGGCGAGAATGGTGGTACCGTAAAGGTTGCTGTAGGTACAACAGAGAGTAATGAATCACTGGTTGTAAATAAGGATGCTAATGTGACATTCACCGCTACTACTGCCGGTACAAACTACCGCTTTGCAGGTTGGTACAATGAGAACGACGAGTGTGTAAGCACTGATGCAAGCTACTCGACAACTATCACGGCAAATACAACCTACAATGCCAAATTCATAAAGCAGGTAGATGTCAGAATTGAATTGATAAAGAACGGATATGCATTTGCATACATTGGCGACGAAGCCACACTCACGCACAAGGTTTTTGATTACGGAACAACAGTTGACATACACGCTGTATCTTATAGCGCTGATGCAATATTTGCATACTGGACATTGGATGGTACAAAACTGAGCCAGGATGCTGATTACTCATTTGTTGCCGAGGAAGACAGCTACTATTTTGTCGCAAACTTCAACTACAAGGCATACATTGCAGTAGTGGCAGGCGATAACGGTACAGCGTACATTGGCAGCGAAGGTGTGACAACGTTTGAAATGGCAACTGGCAACACCGTAACCATTACAGCAAAGGCAAAAAGCGGTTATGTATTTGACCGCTGGGCATTGATTGATGGCAGCGGTGACGAAGGTACCACAGTGAGCACTAGTGCTGTATATACTTTGACATTGAACGCAAATCCCAACACGACTGTTACCTACAAGGCTTTCTTTAGGCAAATTACCGCTCTTGAAGACGGTAAAGCCTACCGCATTGCCGGCAAGATGAGTGACGGAACATTGCGCTACATCTACCGTGATGGACAAAACCTCAAATGGAGCACCACAAAGGACGAGACGGCCAAATCTATATTCATTGCACAAAGCGACTTCAACGGTTCATTAAACCTTATCAGTGCGGTAGGTGATTACGGTTGGAATTACGATGGTGATTTGAGCCATTCATACGCAACACTAAAGACTGCTGACGGTTATAAAACCGGAACATTTACATTGTATGCAGTAAGCGGCAATAACAAGAGAAGCTACAACGCATACGGAACATCCAACAGCAATGACCTAAACTTTAATACAGGTGAAAACATCAGAAAGGAAAACGAAAACGGCAACTGCACAGACATGGTGTTTGAGGAAGTTCCATTCGCATTCCAAGTGAGCGTAGCCGATGGTTCTAACGCAAAGTTGGGTACTGTAAACCTGCCATTTGCGACAACAGTCCCAGCCGGTGTTACAGCCTATGGAGTTGACCACACCGAGGGCGAGCAGGTTTATATGGCAGAACTTGAGTTGACAAACAATGTATTGCCGGCAAAAACTCCTGTTCTCGTTGAGGCTGAAAAAGCAGGTAAGTTTGGCTTTGCTCCTGCGCCTGCAAGTGCAGCCGTTCACAAAACAGGCTTTGCAGGAACTCTTGAAGCAGAGGACATCCCAGGTACTACAGACGCCTATATCCTTTCATACAAGGGAGTGGGTACTCGCATAATGCTCTACAAGTTAAGCAGCACCGACAGAACAATCAATGCAAACAAGGCTTACTTCATTGAAGCAACAGGCAAGGCTTCGGCACTGCAGTTTGTATTCGGTGAAACAACCGACATTGAAGAGGTTGAGCGCGAAGACCTTGAGCATACAATATATGACCTGCAGGGACGCAAGCTGAGCGAGATTACTGAGCCAGGCATCTACATTATTGATGGCAAAAAGGTTTGGATAAAGTAAAAAGATAGAGATACTTCACTGCGTTCAGTATGACAATTACGCGATATTTGTCACCCTGACCATACATTAATGAAAATATCAAAAGATGTTCTCGATGAGCGTAGCGAACTAACGCAAGCGAAGGATCTCAAAAAAGAGGAACAAACAAGTAAATATCACTACTATGAAACGATATATAAAACCCACAAGCGAAGTTGTTGAACTTAATGTTACAGGCAGCATTCTTCTAGTACTCTCCAAGACAGAAGAGGAGATGGGCGGTGGCAGTGCCCTGTCTGACGAGCACCGCAATGACTGGGAGAACATTTGGGGGAATATGTAATCCCTACTCTAATATTGACGTTGCAGGCCTCCAAAGGCTTGCAACGTTGGTTTAAAGGAATCGCAGTTTGAGTGCTCAGGCTCAAGGAAGTTAGAACTACATAAGGGCGCGGTTTTCTTTTAAATAAAGACAGAAGTACATAAACCAACGTTCCGTTGGTTACATAAGATTTAATTACAAGAGTCCTTATTTACTGCGGTAAAGTCAAGCATTTCTGCTATTAGATATAGTGTTGGAATTTTTTCCAACTTTCAATAATTTGTGTCTGCGACAAAGTGAGAACTTGTTTTCCCATTGTCGCAGACACAAATTATTTATTGTCGCAAGTGAAACTATGCGATGCTGTTATCTAATAGCAGAAAGGCTCTTATGTTCTTTTGTTCTTATGTCTAAAAAAGAAAACAACCCGGCACAGCATATACAAACAAAACTTTTCATTACCTTTACAAAAAATATTCCTTTATGAGAAAACTGATACACTGCGTAATTCTGTTGTTTATCGCACTTACAGCAGCAAGCGCGCAGACTAGCGACAGACAGTATGCAACCGCTGCAGAGACCGGCGGCAATGTTGTCGTGCTGCTTGAGACTGCAAGTTGGGGGCAGAACTACCCTTTCAACGAGCAGTGCTGGACAAGGTATAACGGTACCACGCACGCAAAGACAGGTTGCGTGGCCACAGCATACGCCATAGTAATGCGCTACCACAAATACCCCAAAGAGGGAACAGCAAAACCACTCTACAACTGCCAAGCATCGGACTATGTTGAAATCACCGACAGGGTCTATGACTGGGACAACATGCCGCTGGTGTATGACAACAACTGGAGCGAGGAACAGATTTACGAGGTATCAAAGATTATGGCTCACCTTGCGCACGCGAATTTCTCGTCATTCGGCAGCGGAGCAACAACAGCCAACGAGGAGCGTGAGACTGCAAGGCTGAACCGATATTTCAACTACCCCAAGGTTGCGGCATCGTACCAGCGTGAGCACACACAGGAGCAGTGGGAGGCAATGATTAGAGAGAGCCTTGACAACGGTTGCCCTGTGCCCTACGCAGCAAACAACAGCGGCACAGGCGACAGCCGCCACATGTTCGTTATTGACGGTTATACCGACAACGGCTATTTCCATTTCAACTTCGGGTGGAACGGCAGCGGCAACGGATGGTTTAGGCTAAATGCCATAAAGCCATATCAGGGTGATGACTACTCTTGGAATGGGAACTCGGAGCACTATGCTAACTTCAACCTTGCCCCCGAGGAGGCAACAGGTGTTGACGAGGTGAAAGGTGAATCAACGATCGACGCAAGTCAAAGCGGAAATGTTAAAGGTATATATGACCTCAGCGGCCGCAAACTCAGCGAGATTACCGCACCGGGGTTATACATCATCGACGGCAAAAAGGTGCTGATAAAGTGACAATGTCATCCTGACGCAAGGAAGGATCTCTAAAACAATTTGAGATATCTCCCATGCGGTCGATATGACAAAACCGCGGAAATGTCATCTCGACAGAGCGGAGCGACGAGAGATCTCATACATCATTACTGAAACATCATTTCATAAAAAAGCATAACTCCAAACAAAGGCGTTATGCTTTTTTTGTTTTTTTCAGCAATTATTAATACCTTGCACACAATTTTGGGTTACTATGCCTAACTGGGCAAAACACGGAGAGCAAAGAATAATAACTAACCTTAATTTAATATGAAACGACTATTTAAAGCGGCGGTTGTTGCTATGGCAATGTGCCTCCCAACAGCGACTATGGCAAAGATTACTCATCTGTTGCCAAAGCCACAGCAGATTGAAGCAAAGAGCGGCACTGCATTTGCGCTTGGCCGCACGGTAACAATCACCGACCCAACCGGCAGCGTTGCATTGCAGAAGTTCTTCACCGACAATGGCTGCACCATTGCCACAGGTGGCGCACAGGTGACTGTGACACTGGTACAGAGTATTGACGGTGCATATGACTACACACTCGCAGGCTATGAGAACGAGGCATATACACTTGACATCACTGCCGATGCAATAAACATTACAGCGGTTACAAAGACCGGTGTCATTCGCGCTGCACAGACCTTGACACAACTTGCCGAGGGCTATGAGGGCACTCCTGCACTGGAGGCGCTGACAATGACCGACTGGCCTGCGTTCAAGTTGCGCGGCTACATGCACGATGTGGGCCGCTCATTCATTGAGTTCGAGACACTGAAAAAGCACATTGACCTGCTCGCACGTTTCAAGGTAAACACCTTCCATTGGCACATGACCGAGAACCAGGCATGGCGCTTTGAGGTAAAAGCCTATCCACAGCTCACAAGCAGCGCGTCAATGACACGCTTTGCCGGCAAATACTACACACAGGAGCAGTGCCGCCAGCTGCAGGACTATGCAAAGGAACGCGGTGTGATTGTTATCCCCGAGATTGACATGCCGGGCCACAGCCAGGCCTTCAAGACAGCTATGGGACACTCAATGCAGACCGACCAGGGTGTTGCCGAACTGCAGGTAATACTTGAAGAGGTTGCGGCCGTGTTCCCCGATGCGCCATACATCCACATCGGTGCCGACGAGGAGACTATCGAGTACCCTAACTTCCTGAAGATAATGACCGACAAGGTGCACAGCCTGGGCAAGAAGGTTGTTGTGTGGAACCCAATCCGCGGTGTCACCATCAGCACAAGCACAGGCGCCGTCATGACACAGAGGTGGAGTTCAAGCGGAAAGGTCATCAACGGAATGCCAAACATTGACTGCCGCTATAACTACACAAACCACTTCGATGTGTTTGCCGACCTCGTAGGTATATACAAGAGCAACATCTACTATGAGCAGAAGGGTAATGCTAATGTTGCCGGTACAATATCTGCTCCTTGGAACGACCGCAAGACTCCGACCGAGGAGGACATCATAATACAAAACAACTTCTATGCCAATGTGATTGCAAGTGCCGAGCGTGCCTGGATTGGCGGCGGCAAGCAGTACATTGAGAAGGGCGGCACTACCCTTCCCAACAGCGGCGAGGAGTATGAGGAGTTTGCCGACTGGGAGCGCCGCTTCCTGTTCCACAAGGCAAACTCTTTGAAGGACGAGCCTATCGCCTACGTGAAGCAGACAAATGTACGTTGGAGAATTACCGACCCGTTCCCCAATGGCGGTGACATGAATGCCTCTTTCGCTCCCGAAACCGAGGGCCTTAAGGAGAGTTACACCATAAACGGCACAACATACGGCACAGGCATGGCAACAGGTGCAGGCATCTATCTGCGCCACACATGGGGCAACAACACAGTACCTACATACTACGGCAGCACAAACCACAGCAACAGCACTGCATACGCATGGACATACGTATATAGCGACAAGGCGCAGACCGTTGGCGCGCAGATTGAGTTCCAGAACTATGGCCGCAGCGAGAAGGACACTGCGCCCGACGCGGGCAAGTGGGACCGCAAGGGTTCAAGGATATGGCTCAACGATGCCGAGATTCTGCCACCTACCTGGGACAACACAGGCGTGAGCATAAACAACGAGGTTGACCTGAAGAACGAGAACTTCACCGCGCGCAAGCCTGTAGAGGTTACATTGAAAGAGGGTTGGAACAAGGTGTTCATAAAGTTGCCATACGTTGGTGCAAGCGGTGTGCGCCTGAACAAATGGATGTTCACATTCGTGCTCACCGACCTCGAAGGCAAGAACGCTGTCGAAGGTCTCATCTACTCACCCAACCAAAGAATGGATGTCGCAGCCGAGCAGTTGGAGGCTACAATAACCGAAATAAAGAAAGAAATTGCGGCAAGCACAGGCGAGCAGCCGGGACAGTACAGCCCTGCACTTGCCAATGACCTGAACACTGTAATTGCCGAGATTGAATCGACACTCAATACAACAATGAGCGAGGAGGAGCGTGCCGCGCAGTTGGCATCACTGAACGCGGCATTTGCAGCTTTCAAGGCCGCTCTTGCAACAGCAAAGGTGAACCAGCCTAAGACAAGCGACAACGAGACAATTTACTACTACACAATGTGCACTCCACAGCGCGACAACCGTTATGCAGCATCGAACGGTGCAAACGCCGAAATGACAGGAAACGCAACCGTTACCGACGCCGCAAAGTGGAAGTTCGTTGCACGCAACGACGGCAAATACAACATTGTAAACAAGAGCAACGGAACATACATTTCGCCTGCAAGCAGCAACAACACAGCGCTCCGTACGCAGGCAAATGAGCCATCGGCCGGTTGGGAACTGAAAGAGGCGGCCACACAGGGACTGTTCATCATTGTGAGCGGCGATGTGCAGTTTAACCAGACAAACAGCAGCCTTGGATACAAGGTGTATAACTGGGGAAGCGGAACAAACACCACCGACACAGGTTGTCAGTACCTTGTAACAGAAGTGGAGACTGTTGAAGGCGGCAGCGGCGAGGTAACCCCTCCCACTGACGAGGTGGAAAAAAAAAGCGTAGAAATAATCGCCTCAAAAGGACGATACACCGCCAGTAATTCAAACGGTACATGGCACTCGCGCTGGGAGAGCAGCGAGGTAACGGGGTTTTCATTTGCAGCTAGCGCGAACAACATGAAGACCGTCGGTGATGACATCGCCGGTTACTCGGGCACATCGCAGTCATCGACATACACCATTACCGCCCCCGAGGGTTGGATGGTGGCCGGCCTGCAGTTCGACTATGTGAACACCGATGCCGGCACACACACACTGCGCCTTGCAATAGAAGGCAATACATATACCAGTTCATCGACAAAGCAGTCGCTTAAAGTAACCGTATCTGACCCACAGCGCACATTCTCATTCGTGCAGAGCGGCGAGAACAAGGGTATCACTTTCAGCAACTTCATTGTGACAATAGAAAAGGACACAAGGGTGCCCGAGGTTTCACAGGAGATTTTCACTACAGCGACATCGGGCGACATACCTTACCGCATCCCGGCCATTGCAATGGCAAAGAACGGCGACCTGATTGCTGTTGCCGACTACCGCCACAGCCGCGCGGACATAGGTATGGCAAACTATGGCCGCATCGACCTGCACGCACGCATAAGCAAGAACAATGGCGCTACATGGAACGCCAAGTTCCCCATTGTCGAGGGTAAGGGTTCAAGCTCGCCCGACTTCATGCACGTGGGTTTCGGTGACCCATGTATCGTTGCTGACCGCGAGAGCAACCGTGTACTCGTGCTCAGCTGCGCCGGTAATGTATCGTTCCCCAACGGAACACGCAACAACCACCAGAACATCGCACGCTTCTACAGCGAGGACAACGGCACGACATGGAGCGAGCCTGTTGATATTGC
Source organism: Bacteroidaceae bacterium (assembly GCA_045613945.1). Taxonomy (GTDB): domain Bacteria; phylum Bacteroidota; class Bacteroidia; order Bacteroidales; family Bacteroidaceae; genus HGM04593. Next base: position 45,975 of record JAZLBZ010000049.1, on the reverse strand, counting down.
CGATGCTATCTATGCAATGTGGGACCAGAGCAGCAACCACGGCCCTGTACGCGCAATGTTCATCGGTTCGGGTAAAATCCACCAGAGCCGTTATGTAAAGGTGAACAACTACTACCGTCTATACTGCGCCGTGCTGTTGAAGAATGTAAACAGCGTGAACACCAACTTTGTACTCTACAGTGATGACTTCGGCGGCAGCTGGAAAGTCCTTGGCGGCGTTGAGAATGCGCCCGTTCCAAGCGGCGGCGACGAGCCAAAGGTTGAGGAGTTGCCAAACGGTAACATCGTCATCAGCTCACGTATCAACGGCGGACGTTACTTCAACATCTACACATTCACCGACAAGGAGGCTGCAACAGGTTCATGGGGCAGCATGGCAACATCGAACAGCGCCAATGGCGGTGTGGTTGCACAGGGCAACAGCTGCAACGGTGAGATTATGATGGTGCCTGTGGTGCGCAACGAGGACAACAAGGAGATGTGGCTTGCATTGCAGTCGCTCCCATTCGGTAACGGACGCGCGAATGTTGGTATCTACTACAAGGAACTGGAGACAGAGAGCGACTACAATACCCCTGCAAACTTTGCAAGGGAGTGGGACGGACGCCACCAGGCATCGTACCTGGCATCGGCCTACTCTACAATGTGTTTCCAGAAGGACTCGACAATTGCGTTCCTCTACGAGGAGGACACATACGGCATCAATGCATACGGCGGTTACAACATCATGTACAAGAACTACAGCATTGAGCAGATTACAAACGGCAAATATACCGTGCTCAAAGGCAAAGAACCGGGAGTAGAGCCCGAACAGCCCGGCCAACCTGACGAAGACAAGACACTATATCGCATCAAATCGGTGTCACAGAACAAGTACCTGCACATTGAGGCTGTCAACATGAACTATGCCACAGGTCCCAAGGGTTCGGTAGGCCTTGCCGATTATGCCGAGGACAACAGCCAAATTTTCTACTTGGAGGATGCCGGCAGCGACAAGTTCTACATTGTTTCGGCTAATGGGTATTACATCGTTTGCCGTCAATGGAATATTGATGCGAGCAACCAGGGTTCAAAATCGCCACTTGGCTTTGAGTACAAGAACGATACTGAGTTCTACATTATGAACGGTGCACAATACTTCAAGGTGGGTCCGGTTGACGGTGATACCAACAGTTACTATCCCTATTGCGACGCTCCATTCAGCGCTGCCGAACTGTGGGTGCTTGAGGAGGTGAACAATACCACAGGCATTGAAAATGTGAAAGGTGAGAACGGAGAAGTGAAAGCTATCTACGATTTGCAAGGTCGCAAAGTAGAGACCCCAAGCAAAGGAATTTATATCATCGACGGCAAAAAGGTTATTATAAAGTAAAATCGTAGATAGTTTCGACAATGCCGGCAGCATCTTGTCAAGCGCAGTATAGCCGAAGGTTATACCCGCTTGGGTTGCGATTAGGCGGCATTGTCAAAGCATACAATACGATTTGCAGGGTAGAAAAGTAGAGACCCCAAGCAAAGGAATTTACATAATCAACAGCAAAAAGGTCTTGGTGAGGTAATTGTATATTGACTATTAAAAAGTGCAAAAGCAGTGGTTTTTGCACTTTTTTTGTGTATTTTAGCGAAAATTTATAAACCATTATGAGAAGAGTATTTACCACATATATTTTTGCTATTATATGCAGCGTTGCAGTGGTAGCGCAGAGCCGTATCGACAGCATTGCCTACAGGGTAATACAGGTTGGCCGAGTGATGCAGCAAGAGCGCGTGTATATGCACTTTGATAACACAGCCTACTACTTGGGCGAGACAATGTGGTTCAAAGCATATACCACATTCGGCACCAACGACAGGCCAAGCACATTGAGCAAGGTGCTGTATGTGGAACTGGTGGCGCCCGAGGGTTATGTAGTGGAGACAAAGAAGTACAAACTTGACGATGACGGCACCTGTTATGGCGAGTTTGAACTGAACCCATTGTTGCTGTCGGGTTACTACGAGGTGCGCGCCTACACCCGATATATGCTCAACTGGGGCAAGGATGCTGTGTTCACACGAGTGTTCCCTGTGTTTGACAAGGTGAATGCCGACAACTGGGACTTCAAGAATATGCTCGACCGCCGCAGAGGCTACAATGAGCGTGGCGAGTGGAAAAGTTCGGAACTGCCCGATGCCACACTTGACTTTTTCCCCGACAGCGGACATCTTGTTGAAGGCATAAGGAGCAAGGTTGCCTTTGAACTGCGCGGAGAGGATGGCATTTTTGGAGAGGAGAAGATTACGATCTATGAGAATGACACGAAGTTGCAGGAGTGCACACCGGTGCACGAGGGCAAGGGAGTGTTCTACATCACTCCCAAGACTGGCGCCAAATACTATGCCGAGGTCACCATGACCAACGAGAGCGGAAAGACAAAGAAGCACAAGTTCGCCCTGCCCGAGGTGAGCAAGGAAGGCGTAGTGCTGAGCGTTGCCGAGGATGAGAAAAACATAGCCATTACTGCGACCGGCAACCTTGCCGAGGAGAGCGAACTGGGACTGGCGATACTCTATCGTGGAGCAATGGGATACTTCAAGAAATTCGGTTCGGAGAACAGGACAATGACCTACACCGTGAGCAAGAAGGAGTTGCCCGAGGGTGTGAACCGCGTGGTGCTGTTTGCCAACGAACACACACCGCTTGCCGAGCGACAGTTCTTTGTTACTCACGACACCATGACTGCAAGCGACCGCGAGACTGTAAAACTGCACATCACTGCCAACGGTTTCCACACGCACAATCTTGTACCCAAACCGGGTGAGAAGATTACACTGAAGGTTACACGAGAGGACGGCAAGCCAATCCCGCAAAGCGCAAGCCTTTCGCTGTCGGCGGGTGATGCCATTGGCAAGCAGTCAACATCATACAGCCACAATATGTATACCTACCTGTTGCTAGGTTCTGAACTCAAGGGCTACATCCCCAACGCCGCACAATATTTTGACAACAGCAACAGCAACCGGAAGGAGCAACTCGACCTGCTGATGCTGACTCATGGCTGGACATCGTACAACTGGCACATGCTCACACGCAGCAAGATTGAGGATATGCAGCCCATTGAACGCGGCATCTCACTGAAAGGCAAATTCTTCCAAAAGCGCGTGAGCACCGACATTGGCAGCTATGGCAAGGCAAGGCTCACTCCGCAAACCTACAACCTCACCCGTGTGGACATTGAAGGCGACAGTGGGAGAATTACATCGTCAACATTCCGCACAGACAGCGTTGGCGGCTTTATGATTGAGTTCGACGATTTCTACGGCACACGCATTGCAGCACTGCGACCGCAGACCACATTCAAGCACAGCCAGAACATATCGTACCAGTTTGCGCTTGACCGTTACTACTCGCCCGATTTCCGCCTGTATGACTATTGGGAGCGTCACTTGGGCGAGGCGATGGCAAAGAGCACTGCCGACAGCCTGGTGAGGATGAACCCGTTTGAATATATGCTGTCATCGGTTGACGTGGTGGCAAAACGCAATAAGGAGGTCAACGAACGCCCGCCGCACAGCGAAATGAGGTTCAACTATCTTGACGAATGGGAATATGCACAGGATGTAACATTCATCAATGACTTCAACACCTATGAGGATGAAATATACACAAGCATAAAGAATGATGCGCTTGTATATGAACAACCAGGCATTGTTGAGGACGAAGATGCAATTTTGGGCGAGAGGACTATTGTACACGATATCGGGCAGATAATATCCATTGCCGAAGAGGGACGCACGACTACCAAATATCTTGGTAACATGAGACTGGGCAAGGAGGCCATTACAATTACAAAAAAACAGGAGTATGACCACACGCTCACCGCAGCCGATGTTGTTACAAGCGCAATGAAACGCCATAACTACAACTGGGCATATTGGGTGCAGCTGATGGTGGTGCTTGGCGACTACAGCCCATATACCGTACCACAGCCCGACAAGGAGTATTTGCGTGGACTGCCCGATGCCGACAAGATGACAAACTTCAAGGAGATTGTAATACGCAGCGACGCTAAAACACGTGAACAGTTTGTGAACGGAGACACTTATTGGGCTCCGCTCGCCAACATGCTCGACAACAAGATTGCAATGCAGAAGTTCTATCTTGGATTCCTGTCACAGATGTATCTTTTTGCAGGGGACGGCATAGACGGCTGCCCCGACTATAACCGTTTCTATAGCGCTATCAAAGGACAGACAAGCAAAGACTCCCGCGCACCCCAAATTGGGTTGTCCTACCCAACAAACCCCAACTATGTGGCTTGTCTCATACCATACAAGGAGGGGGAAAGAGAGAGGACTATTGTCCCTGAATTTGCAGCAACAGGCAGTTCACTGCGCTACACATCGGTACAGGGATACAGCGAAAGCAAGCAGTTCTACTCGCCCGACTATAGCAGTATGCAGCCACAGAAGGACGACTACCGCCGCACGCTCATTTGGGTACCCGAGATTGATATAAACGAGAATGGCGAAGCCGTTGTTGAGTTATACAACACTAACAACTGCAGCAATATTGTGGTGGACGTTGCAGGCCGCAACGGAACATCACTCTACAGCAATGATGCCGTAACCACAACAAGGCTCAATGGTGCAAGCGACAGGCTGGCCGCCAATACACAGGCAAAGGCCAAAGTAGAGCAGAGAGAAGAGGCTTTGAGCCCCGAGGCTGAACAGGCCTGTGCCTGGGAGCACGAAAAGGGAGTAATATATTACAACAAGGGCAACTACAGGGATGCCGTAACAATATTCGCAGAACTTGTCCAGTACAAGTACGCTCCGTCAATGTACTATGTATCGCTCTGTTACCGCGATGGCAAAGGCGTGAGCAAGAACCCTGCTTTGTCAATAAAGTTCCTATTCGAGGCTGCCAAGCGCGGATATGCCCCGGCACAGTATGAACTTGCACAGGCCTTGACAAGGGGAGACGTGCTTGAGCGCAATGACTCGCTGGCGCACCATTGGTATACTACCGCTGCAGCCAACGAGGAACCTCGCGCTCTGCTTGAGATGTCGCGCCGCTACAGCAACGGAAAGATTGTGGCACAGGACAGCGAAAAGAGTGCCGAACTGCTAAGGCGGGCAGCAGAACTCAAGGAACCTACAGCCCTCTTTGAATATGCCGAGTCCCTGATTGCCAATGGCGGTGATGGAACGCCATATATGGAGGCTGCAGCCGACCTGGGTTACGAAAAGGCAATGATATATATGTTTGACTTCCTTGATAGCCAAAAGAGATACAAGGAGGCATACCGGTATGCCAAGATGTTGTCAAACGCCGGCAACCACGAGGGTACAAGGCGTATTGCCGACTATTACTATGAGGGCAAGGGTGTGTCGCGCGACAGGCGCCTTGCAAAGGATCTCTACTACGAAGCTGCCAGAGCCGGCAACAAGGAGGCTAAAGAAAAACTTAGAAAATTGTAATAAAAACTTCTAAAACCGGCACATTTTTTGTTATTTTGCAAAGCGTATAAAAAAGACAATGGACAAGAGCAACAACATATCTTACAGTGCCCTGCAACTGCGATGCGAGCCTATCGAGTGCGTGAGAATAGGTTTCGTGGGGCTTGGCGTGCGTGCAAAGCGCGCTGTGCACCGCATGATGCACATTGAGGGATGCAAGGTTGTTGCCTTGTGCGACCTTGTTGATGAGAACATAAACGACGCAGTTGGCATAATCACAGAGTATAAGCACACCACCCCTGCTGCATTTACCGGGCAAGAGGGCTGGAAACAACTTTGCGAACAGCCCGATGTTGACCTTGTATATATCTGCACAGACTGGGCAAGCCATGCCGAGATTGCTGTCTACGCCATGCAGCAAGGCAAGCACGTGGCAACCGAGGTTCCTGCTGCAACAACCGTTGCCGACTGTTGGCGACTGGTGGAGACAGCAGAGCAGACACAGCGCCACTGCATAATGCTGGAGAACTGCTGCTATGACGAGTTTGAACTTTGCACCATAAATATGGCACAGCAAGGCGTGCTTGGCGAGATTATACATGCCGAGGGGTCATACCTGCACGACCTGCGCGAACGCATATCGTCAAACGACAACGGAGAGCGCAAATGGAGCAACTGGCAAGTGGAGTTCATGGGCAAGCACAACGGCAACCCCTACCCCACACATGGTCTTGGCCCCATCGCCCTTGCAATGGAGATAAATCGTGGCGACAGGATGAAGAGCATTGTATCGGTATCATCAATGCGCGTGGGCGACAAGGATGGTCTCAGCGGCACAATGAACAGTTCGCTCATAACTACCGAAAAGGGGAAGACCATACTGGTGCAGCACTGCGTCTCACTACCACGCCCCTACAGCCGCGCATTTCTCATTAGCGGCACCGAGGGCTTTGCACAGAAATACCCGGTGCCAATGTACGCCTTTGCCACAGACAGCGAGAATATCATTACAGGCACTGTCTGCGATGAGATTGTAGAGAAATACAGGCACCCATTTGTTGCTGAATACAAGGAGCGCGGAATGGAATTGTGCGGCCGCCGCTGGATTGACTATGCAATGGACTGCCGTCTAATACACTGCTTGCGCAACGGCTTGCCGCTTGACATGAATGTATATGACGCAGCCCTGTGGAGTTGCCTTGTAGAACTCACCGATACATCGGCCAACAACGGCGGAGTGCCTGTTGAAATCCCCGACTTCACACGCGGAAAATGGAGAAAACAATAAAAATTTCACCTTGTCACTCCCTGATTTGTATTTTTTTTCATCATTTATACATATTTTCACGGCATTAACTTTGCTATTTTGTTAAAAAGCAGTAATTTCGCGCTCCGTTTCTGAGGAACGTCCCATTTTATATCTGCAAAATGGCCGTTCTCATTGAGTAAGAAATTCTTTTTTAACAATATATATATACGATGAAAGTTAAATTTTTGATGTTTGCATTGGTTGTTGCATTCGGCACAACCGTTAATGCTCAGGAGGTTACAGAGAAGGAAGTTAAGTGTGAGAAATGCGAGAACGCTGCTGCCGGCGAAAAGGCGGCTGTTAAGGGCGCTGGTGCAAAGGAGGCTGTAAAAGTTGCTGGTCCTAAGGCTGCAGGCGAGAAGGCTGCTGTTAAGGGCGCAGGCGCAAAGGAGGCTGTAAAAGTTGCCGGTCCAAAGGCTGCAGGCGAGAAGGCTGCAAAGAAGGAGGCTTGTGGCAAGGCAGCAAAGAAAGAGGCCGGTGCTAAGGAGGCTGTAAAACTCGCTGGTCCTAAGGCTGCAGGTGCAAGAGCCGCTGAGAAAGAGGCATGTGGCAAGGCGGCAGGTGCTAAGGCTGCTCCTGGCAAGGCTGCCGTAAAGGGCGCTGGTGCAAAGGAGGCTGTTAAGGTTGCTGGTCCTAAGGGTGCTGGCGAGAAGGCTGCTCCTGGCAAGGCTGCTGTTAAGGGCGCAGGCGAGAAGGCTGCCGGCAACAAGGCAGACGCTAAGGCTGAGGCTAAGGCTGCAAAGGCTGCTGAGAAAGAGGCAAAGAAGCAGGCCAAAAAGATTGCAAAGCAGAACAAAGAGGCTGAGAAAATGCGCGAGGCCAACAAGTAATTACACTTTAACAATAAAAAAGACATCAACTTCGCAATTGAAGTTGATGTCTTTTTTATTGCAATACTCTCATCAGTCCTATCATTCAGCCACTGCGCGTACCGTATAACCCAAACAACGATCCTTGCTAAAAGGCTCAAGCACAGTTTCAACATTTACAGTACCAATAAAATCATGCAGGCAATAAGCCTGATTACAGTTGCTTACATTGAGTGAACTTGACCAATAGCATACATATCCACGAAGTATTGTACTATAAGGTGATGAATGATAGGCTGCAGCAGGGAGATAGATGCAGTTACCGTTAGGGCCCTTCACTTTGTAGCCGATGGAACCGTTGAGATTCATCGACACCCAAGAGCACTCTTCACACAGCTCCTTATACTCCTCGGCGGTAGGCATGCGCCAACGGCCACCCCAATTAACATTCGCCGCATCATCTTCGGGCTCAAGGACAGTCTTGTCATCAACAGTACCGTTTGAACTGTTTGTACAATACTTGGTCATAGTATTGCTCTCGCCCTCGCCATATTCGTAGTACATCCAGGTACATGGAACCTTATTGTATGTCTCGCCCCAAGAGAAATACCAGCCATACTCCTCGGGCGATGTTGCACCGACATTGTACGAAGCCCACTTCAACCCGCTTGGCAAGCCCAAATCGACAAACTCATAATCATCGATTGCACCGGTAGAGACAAACGGGAACCTGAATTTTGCATGCAGGGAAACATCCGTACTGACAACAAAGGCATAAGTAGCATCATTGCTCACAGCACTCTTGCTGTCACCAACAAACCAGCCCACAAATTCATTGCCCTCATCGGGTACAGCCACGACCTCGACAGTATTGCCCTTTACCGCATTCATCGTATTGCCAATGTTGTTGGTAATGGAAACAGTGCCTCCACCGTCACTCACAACGGTAATTTCACAAATAGGAGAGTCAATTTCATTTTTAAGCCAGTCACATGAAACCAAAAGCGAGGTGAAGGCAAGAAGGACTCCCAAAAGAATTGAAAAATGTCTTTTCATAGTCTATAATATTTGAGTTGTGTTATATATCAAATCAAGATTACCGCAAAGCGGTATTGCTAATGTAGACATTGTTTCTGTTCGCAGGGTGTCATTCTGTCAAATATGCCGGATTTGCGAGAATTTTACCATTTGGACACAACGAGTGCATATCCGGCATGCCGGATTTGCACTCGTTAAGCAGCAAAATATTATGTCGTGATTATCCTCTCCTGGCCTTGAAATGCACAGCGGCGGCAATTATCAGTGTGAGCACGCCACCAAGAACATAAGCCAACGCGCGGTTCTCCATGCCACACATCATTGGCGAGATAAAGATATACGAAGAGCAGACATATGTCATTATCAACGCCGGCACTGCACCAATGACAAGCGGCTTTTTATTAAGATAAAGATACACTGTAATGCACCAGAGTGTGAGCACTGCCAATGTCTGGTTGCACCATGCGAAATAACTCCATATTGTCTGGAAGGGCAAGGCAAAAATAATGAAGAGAGCCACAGCAAACAGTGGCAGAGAGACAAGAACTCTCTTGAGCAGGCTCTTCTGCGAGATGTTGAACATATCCGACACTATGAGCCTTGCACAGCGGAATGCTGTATCGCCCGATGTGACAGCACAGCCAACTACGCCAACAAGCACACAGGCTGCAATGACGGGGCCGAGAGTGGTCTCGGTAATCACATCCACCATCTTTGCGGCACTGCCACCGTACTCGGCAATGGCAGCATTAAGTCCCTTCACTCCGCCCCAGAAAGCCATGCCGATGGCAGCCCAGATGAGCGCGATGACACTCTCGGCAATCATTGCACCATAGAAGATGCTGCGTGCCTGTTTCTCATTGGTCATGCAACGCGCCATCATTGGTGACTGGGTTGCATGGAAACCAGAGAGCGCACCGCAGGCAATGGTCGTAAAGAGCATTGGCACAATGGGGAATTTATGCGGGTCGGCAATGCCGTTATCAAGTGAGGTGAGTTCTGGTATTGGATAGGCATCGCTCTTTGTCAAGAGGATAAAGAGGATGCTCAATGCCATTACAAGCAACGCCACGCCAAATACTGGGTAGAAACGGCCGATAATCTTGTCTATGGGCAACAGGGTGGCCAGTATATAGTAGACGAGTATCACACCAAGCACCGCAAAAAGTTCCCAGGTTGTGGTGCCAAAGGCAATAGTCTCAAGCGACGGCAAAGAGATATTGGACGCAATGAGTTCTGCCGGCTGTGACATGAACACGGCGCCCACAAGCACCATAAGCAACAGTGAGAAGGCTCGCATAAAGACCTTTGTGCCACCACCAAGATATTTGCCAATAATCTCGGGCAGGCTCAGGCCGTTGTTCTTCAAGGAAATTACACCAGCCACGAAATCGTGCATAGCGCCCATGAATATGCCGCCTAGCGTTATCCACAGGAATGCCACCGGGCCATAGGCTGCACCAAGCAGCGCACCAAAGATTGGACCCAGGCCGGCGATGTTAAGCAACTGGATGAGGAACACCTTCCAGCGCGGCAGGGGCAGGTAGTCGACACCGTCGTACATAGTCTTTGAGGGGACAGGGTTATCCGGGTTAATTCCGCAAGTCTTATCAAGGTACTTGCCATAAGTAAAGTATGAGGCAACAAGTGCCACAAGGCAAATAAGGAATGTTATCATGGTCTATATCATTTGTTCAGTTTTATCTTGTCTCCGTTTATCACAATCTTCTCCTCGTCACACAATTCACGCAACAGGGTCTTCATCTCGGCGCGGGTGAGCCCCAGCGAGTCCAGTTCCTCAAGTGGATGCAACCCGCCATCGGCAAGCAGTTGAATAACGCCATGTACAGGAATTTGTGGGGGCTCGGCCGCAGCACGGGCACGCTCATCGGCACAGACATCACAGCAGCCGCATGGGGTGCCATTCTTCTCGCCAAAATACTCAAGCAACAGGGCACTGCGGCACTTGTCGGTTGTTGTAGCATATTTTATAATGGCATTCAGCCTGTCGCCAAAGATAGCCTTGCGCTCATCGTAGACAGCACGCTCAAAGCGCAGGTCGCTGCCAAGAACACGATGTCGGGTAAAGGTTATTATGGGGCATTTTTTCGACGGGGCATACTGCACAATGCGTTTGCTGTGAAGCGACACAAGGATTTCATACATGCGATGACGCGACAGTTTGGTGACGCGCGAAAGGTAGCGCTCGTCAATAAAGGCAAAGTCATTGAACAGGCCGCTATAGTTACGCAGTATAGCATTTATCAGTGTCTCATAGTCGGCAGGCAGCCCTCTGAAGCGGTAGAGCGAATCCTTGTCGACAATGAAACGCACACGCGATGCGTACTCCATCTCTTCGACATACTCAAGATATCCCATCCTGGTTAGCAGGCGCAGTGCGCTGTCGGTCTGCAGGGTGGGACGATGATATTTCTTGCAGAAATCGCCTAGCGAGAACTCAAAGGTACAGTCAAGACCGTCGCCCAATGCCATATTGTAGTAGTAGCATATCTCGTCATAGACCTCGCGGATAAAATCCTGCGGCGGGTAGTTATCGGAGAGGCGGCGCGCAACAATCTGCTTGTCGATGCGACTGAAGAGCGTGACAGCATAGGCCTTCTCGCCATCGCGCCCGGCACGGCCCGCCTCCTGAAAATAGGCCTCAATGGAACTTGGCAAGTCAATGTGCACAACAAGACGCACGTCGGGCTTGTCAATGCCCATTCCAAAGGCATTGGTAGAAACCATCACGCGTGCCTTGCCGGTTTTCCAGGCCTCTTCCTTTGCATCCTTGCTCTCGGGCGAGAGGCCTGCATGATAATATTCGGCAGTTATGCCGTTGGCAGTGAGAAATTCACAGACCTCCTTTGTCTTCTTTCGGTTGAGCGTGTAGACAATTGCCGAACCGTCAACGCGCCCCAGGATATGCAGCAGTTCGGCAGCCTTATTCTCGGTATTGCGCACCACGTAGGCAAGATTCTTGCGCCCGAAACTCATGCGGTAGCAGTTCTTCTCGCGGAAGTTGAGTTGCTGTTGTATATCATCGACCACCTCGGGAGTTGCCGTTGCTGTGAGTGCAAGCAGGGGCGCAGTAGGAAAGATATCGCGCAGTTCGGCTATGCGCCTGTAAGCAGGGCGGAAATCGTGCCCCCACTGCGAGATGCAGTGAGCCTCGTCAATTGTAATCAACTGCACGTTGACACGCCTTATCTTCTTGAGAAAAAGTTCCGAACCTATGCGCTCGGGAGATATATAAAGAAACTTGTAGTCACCGAAGATGCAGTTCTCGAGCGCAGTGATTACCTCACTTGTCTTCATTCCTGTGTATATCGCAAGCGCCTTAATGCCACGACTGCGCAGGTTTGCCACTTGGTCCTTCATGAGCGCAATGAGTGGCGTTACCACAATGCACAATCCTTCGCCGGCAAGTGTTGGCACCTGGAAGGTAATGCTCTTGCCGCCACCGGTGGGCATAAGGCCGAGGGTATCCTGCCCTCGGCCTATGCTTTCGATTATATCGCGCTGTATGCCACGAAAATCGTCATATCCCCAATATGTCTTAAGGATTTCGCGATATTTCATCGCCTTATCGTGTGACCTTTGTATTGATGCTCTCTATCTGCAACTGCACCTCGCCATGCTTGTAGGCATTATCCTCGAGGGTGTAGCAGATATCGAACGACTGCTTTGACTTAATGTATTTTGCCTGACGGCTTTGGCCGAAGGCAATTCCGTTGAGAATGTTATTTGACTTATTGTCTACAAGTTCAAGTTTTATGTGTTCCTGACGTCGGCCTACCACCTTGCTTGTTCCATAGTCGCAGACGTTATGCGTACAGAATACCGGTTTTGCATTTTCGGGACCATGAGGAGCAAACTTCTTCAGGTCGTTGAAGAAACGGCGAGTTATCTGCTGGAATTCAAGTTCGGCATCTATCTCAATGACAGGCGCTGTCTGTTCGGGCAGGATGTTGTCGGTAACAAAATCCTCAAAACGCTTTGCGAAAGCCTCGATATTCTCGACCTTGAGCGAGAAGCCAGCAGCATAGGTGTGCCCGCCAAAGTTATCGAGCAGGTCGCGGCAACTCTCCATAGCCTTGTAAACGTCAAAGCCTGTCACCGAACGTGCCGAGCCTGTGGCCATGTCACCGGTACAGGTGATTACCACTGCCGGGCGGTGATATACCTCGGTGAGACGCGATGCCACAATGCCAATTACGCCACGATGCCAGTCGGGATTGAAGATTACAATGGCACGTCGCTCGTCAAAACTCTCAAGCCCCTCGACAATGCGATTAGCCTCCTCGGTCATACTCTTGTCAAGTTCCTTGCGAGCCTCATTCATCTCATTTATCTGGTGGCTCATCTCAAGAGCAGCCTTCAGATTGTTCTCAATGAGCAAGTCAACAGCCACCTTTCCCTGCTGCACACGCCCCGATGCATTGATACGGGGGCCAATCTTGAAAATTATATCATTGATATTTATTTCCTTCTCATTGAGACCACAAACGTTGATGATAGCCTTGAGGCCTGTACTGGGGCTGTGGTTGATTTGCTTTATGCCATGATAGGCAAGAATGCGGTTCTCGCCCATAATGGGCACAAGGTCCGATGCTATGCTCACTGCAACAAGGTCAAGCAAAGGATACAACTGATCGGCCGGGATGCCGTTGTCCATTGCAAATGCCTGCATGAACTTGAAACCGACGCCACAACCCGACAGATGCGGATAGGGATATGTAGAGCCCTCGAGTTTGGGATTCAATATGGCAACGGCGCAGGGCAACTGCTCATCGGGGACGTGGTGGTCGCACACAATGAAATCAATACCCAACGACTTTGCATAGGCTATCTCCTCGACAGCCTTGATTCCGCAGTCAAGCACAATGACAAGCTTTACGCCTGTTGCGCTTGCATAATCCACACCGCGCTTGGATATGCCATATCCATCCTCGTTGCGGTCGGGGATGTAGTAGTCGATATTAGACGAGAACTGTTGCAGAAACTTATATACCAGAGCCACAGCTGTGGTGCCGTCAACATCATAATCGCCATAGACCAATATGCGCTCTTTTTTACCGAGCGCCTTGTTGAGGCGGGCAACAGCAATATCCATGTCGTTCATGAGGAACGGATTATGGAGATGGCTCAGTTTGGGGCGGAAAAAGTTCCTTGCTTCGGCAACAGAAGTGATACCTCGCTTTACAAGCAGAGAGCACAGCACCGGACTAAGTTCCAGTTCGGCCGACAGCCTTGCGGCCAAGCCTGCCTGCTCCTGTGTAAGAGGTTCATATTTCCATTTCTGTCCCATATATATTATTTTTTATTTTTCATTTCAAGGCGAGAACTACCTTCATCAACAAAAGCGACACTCATCCCGTTCATATATCAACCGCGCCGAGAAGGGCATATAAAGCCCATCGGCAACACGGACAGGAACAAAAAACGCCTATTCCGTGCAAGATAATTCTCTCAATTTGTAAAGATACGGAAAAAGTGTCATAAAAAAGACATTGATTCCGTAAAAATTTTTACAGAACCAATGTTTTTCCATAAGAGCCAATCGAAGGCATTGCCATCGACAGCGTTCTCAACAAAGAGATATGTTAACCTGCAAACATCATCAATTATACATGAATCGCTTGATGCTCTGCTTTGGAGTCTTCTCAAAAGGCTCGGTACGCATCTCGCAGATACTGATTTGACTATACGAAGGTAGTTTTGCATTCAATGCAAACACCTGACGCTCAAGTTCCGCACGTTTCTCATCACTGCCTACCACCTCCTTGTCAACAACCACCAACGCCACAATAGCAAACTTACGGCTCACAACCAAGGACTCAACCACCATTGGCAGACTGTTTATCAGTTCCTCAATCTCCTCGGGGTAGATATTCTGTCCGCTGCCGGTGAGAATCATATTCTTGCAACGTCCCTTGATGTAGATGTGCCCCTTGCGGTCACGTATTGCCATATCGCCGGTCTTGAGCCAACCGTCACTTGTAAATGCTGCAGCAGTAGCCTCGGGATTGTTATAGTACCCCTCGGTAACAACCTCGCCACGCACCTGGATCTCGCCCGGGATTCGTGCAGGATGCGGAGAATCGATGCGCGCCTCGATTGTAGGAGATGCAACATCACCGCTATTGCCAATCATGGGGTGCGACCAGCCCTTGTAGCTGATGAGCGGACCACACTCGGTCATACCATAGCCGACAACATAAGGAATCTTGAGCAGCTGCATCACATCATCGACATCCTTGCCGATGGCTGCACCACCCACAAAAAGACCTGCATACTCGATGTTCTCGCCAAAGACCGAGAGCACCTTTGAACGTATCTTCTTGATTACGAGGGCACGCAAGCCTGGAATTGCAAGTATGAAACGCATTGCAGGCTTCTTGAGCACAGGAATGACCTTTGAACGGAAAATCTTCTCAATGAGCAACGGCACAGTGATGAACATAAAAGGCTTAACATCGGCCAATGCTGCAAGCAGACGCGCAGGTGTGGGCTTTGCAGTGAGGATATTCAAGTGACAACCGCCTGCAAGTGTAAAGATAAAGTCAAAAGAAAGCCCCATGATATGCGCCAAAGGAAGCATTGAAAGCACCTTGCCATCCTCTTTCTGACAGATGAGACGGCGTGCCACCTCAATGTTGCCGGAGATTGACTTCGCACGCAGCATAACACCCTTTGGAGCACTGCTTGTACCCGAAGTATAGCTGATGAGTGCAAGACTCTCCACGTCGTCCTTACAGTAGCTTACATCCTTTGCAGTCACACCGCCGGGGAATCTCTTCGCAAATGCACTCTTTGCATCGGCACACATCTTGGAAAGTTCCTTCGATGAGCCTGCCACAGCATCCAAAGACACAACATCCACAAGACCATGGAAATCCTTGAACGACTCGAACTGTGACAGTACACCGTCACGTGAAAGCGCATCATATATATTATTGTCGAGCATCAACATTCTGCTGCCCGACAGACGTGTAAGGTCGGCAACATTGCTTGGGAGGAAATCGGGCAAAAGGGGAACTGCAACAGCGTCGTATGATACAATCGCAAGAAACGAGATACACCACTCTGCCGAGTTCTTCGCACAAAGCGCAACCTTGTCGCCTTTCTTTATGCCACACTCCTTGAACAACAGGTGCATTCTCTCAATGGATGCAGCCATTTCACCATAAGTGTAGGTGTTTGCACCATAATTTGATACCGCGGGTTTGTCCCAATTTTTCTTGATTGCGTCGTCAACGTAATTTAAAAAGTGAACCATATATAAGTATTTAAAATCTTCTTCTCTTTATAACCGCTGCAAAATTATTACAAAAAGAGAACACACCTTTAAAAATTGCACATTTTAACCCCATTTGTGCAATTATTGAGAAAAAGAGCGCTATTTAGAACAGAAAATTTAACACATTTTCACGCTTTTAACCTACATAACGTTAAATAAAAAAACAAAAGGTCATAACATAGAACTTGACGCAATGCATAAAAAAACCTCACACTGATGTCATATCGAACATATGTGAAATATCTCATATATCGTTTAGAGAGCCCTCGTCGCTTCGCTCTGTCGGACGACATTAAGCAAAGAATATTTTGAGGCAACAGTCCCATTATTATTGCCATACAAAAAAGCGGCCCACAAATGTGAGCCGCCTTGTATTTTCAAGAAAGGATATATTACTTGATACCAAGTTTCTTACGAATATCCTTAGGAATAGCGTTCTTGTGAACAACGATATTCATAGTCTTATAACGTGTAAATGCCTTTGAAGCATACCAAATACCCTTGTATGCACCTGCCTCGCCCCAAGAGTTCTTTACCATGTAGTACTCAACGCCGTCCTTGTCCTTTGCGATACCAAAGATCTGCATACCGTGGTCATCGGTTGTCTCCCAGTTGTCGTAAGCAATCTGACGCTCCTCCTGTGTACACCACTTCTCAGCAGATGGCTTTGGAGTATTCTTCTTCTCCTCCTCGCTCAACTTGAGCCACTTTGCCATATCTGAACCCTGAAGGTCGGCGTTCTTTGTAGCATCGGGCATAACAGCCTTGCCGTCGCGGCCAAAGCCGGCCTCGCTCACGTCGCTACCCCAAGCAATGGTATAACCCTCCATAATAGCATTGTCAAACACCTGCATCAACTCATCGATAGGAAGGTTGTATGACTGCGCCCAACGCCAGTTGTCCTGAATCTCAAGAACGAATGGCTTGTAGAATGGGTGATGTGTATAAGATGTCAAAGAAACATAATCGGCAGCATTCAAGCCCAATGACTCATAGAAAGACTTTGGAGTGTACTCCTTACCGTTGTAAACAAACTTCTCGGGACGCTCGCCCACATAGATGTCATGAACAGCCTCAATTGCCTTCTTCCAGAGTGGCTGACCGTCAGGAGACACCTGCAGGCTGCGGTGTTTGCCCTTTGCAATTGCAGCCACAACAGCATCGCTGACTGCTGTAAGTTCGTTGTGAACGCTGAGTTCCTTGCCATACATTACACCTGGACGCATCTCGGCCTCGGGAACAAGACCGAATGTCTCCATACCGTAGATTACATCGTAGAATGAACCACCCTGTGAGAAAGATACATCACCGTGAGTGCGGACAGCCTTGTCGGCACGGTCAAGATATGTGTTGTGAACAATGTACATTTCAGAGAAATCGTACTCGCCCTTGCCCATGCGCAAAAGTTCTGACTCGATGAATGCCAATGATGAATAGCACCAGCATGTACCTGCCTGGTTCTGGTTCTTGATGCTTGTGATAGGGTTCTCCTTCACAACTGTAAACTCAGGAGCATTCTCCTGTGCCACTGCGCCAAAGCCTACGAAAGCAAGCGCAGCCAATAAAAGATTTTTCTTCATAGTATAAAATTGGTTTATTTTTGTTTTTACTCTGCAACAATCTCAGTATTGCCCTTTATCGCCTCGGCAATCTTTGCCTCGAGTTCCTCGGCAAGTTCAGGATTGTCGGCAATGAGAGCCTTTGTACGGTCACGTCCCTGCGCAAGTTTGGTATCGTTATAACTGAAGAACGAGCCGCTCTTCTTGATGATACCGTACTGCACACCCAAGTCAACGATTTCGCCTGCGCGTGAGATACCCTCACCGAACATGATATCGAACTCGGCCTTGCGGAATGGAGGAGCAACCTTGTTCTTTACAACCTTAACGCGCACAGAGTTACCGATAGCATCCTCGCCATCCTTCAACTGGCTCACGCGGCGGATATCCAAGCGAACCGATGAATAGAACTTCAAGGCGTTACCACCGGTTGTTGTCTCGGGGTTACCGAACATCACACCAATCTTCTCGCGCAACTGGTTGATGAAGATACAGGTTGTCTTTGTCTTGCTGATGGCCGATGTGAGCTTACGCAAGGCCTGCGACATAAGACGCGCCTGCAAACCCACCTTGTTATCGCCCATCTCGCCCTCAATCTCGGCCTTTGGAGTCAATGCCGCGACAGAGTCGATGACGATGATGTCGATAGCCGACGAACGGATAAGTTGCTCGGCAATCTCAAGAGCCTGCTCGCCGCAGTCGGGCTGCGAAATAAGAAGGTTGTCGATATCAACACCCAACTTCTGCGCATAGAAACGGTCAAAGGCATGCTCGGCATCGATGATGGCGGCAATGCCACCCATTCTCTGCGCCTCGGCAATCGCGTGGATTGCGAGCGTTGTCTTACCCGATGACTCGGGACCGTAGATTTCAATTATACGACCACGTGGATAGCCACCCACGCCAAGTGCCGCATTCAAACCGACCGAACCGGTTGGAATGACATCAACATCTTCAAAATTATCATCGCCAAGTTTCATAATTGAACCCTTGCCGAAACTTTTCTCTATCTTATCCATCGCCGCCTGCAAGGCACGCAACTTCTCGTTACCGGCGATGTTGTCAAGTTCTTCTTTCTTTGCCATTTGTTTTTATTTCGTTTAAGTAGGGCAGGCAAACCCCGCCCCTACACTTTTTATTAAAGTTCCAAATCCTTATCAAATTCCTCGTGCCAGGGCAATCCCTTCTTGTTGAGTTGCTCCATGAATGGATCCGGGTCGAACTGCTCAACGTTCCAAACACCTGGCTTGCTCCAGATACCCTTCAAGAACATCATTGCACCAATCATCGCAGGAACACCTGTTGTGTAGCTCACACCCTGCATACCTGTCTCCTTGTATGCCTCCTCGTGACTACAGTTGTTATATACATAATATGTATGCTCCTTGCCATCCTTGATACCACGAATGCGGCAACCGATAGATGTCTCGCCATCGTAGTTCTCACCCAGATCCTGTGGGTTAGGAAGCACAGCCTTGAGGAACTGCAGAGGAACAATCTTTACAACCTCTTCGCCGGTACCGTCGGCCTTGGGTGCCTTGTACTCCACCTCATCGATGCGGCTCATGCCAATATTCTGAATCACATCCAAATAGGTCAGATACTGCTGACCGAAGGTCATCCAGAAACGGGCACGCTTTATGGTCGGGAAGTTGATTACAAGACTTTCAATTTCCTCGTGATGCAAAAGATAACTTTCGCGTGGACCTACATTTGGATATGTTATTGGCTGATGAATCTCCATTGGCTCAGTCTCAATATACTTTCCATTCTCGTAGTAAAGTCCTTTCTGAGTAATTTCACGGATATTGATTTCGGGATTAAAGTTGGTAGCGAATGCCTTGTGGTGGTTACCCGCATTGCAATCGACGATATCAAGGTAGTGGATTTCGTCGAAATAGTGCTTTGCTGCATAAGCAGTAAACACGCTTGTCACACCCGGGTCGAATCCGCAACCCAGAATGGCGCAAAGACCGGCCTTCTCAAAGCGTTCGCGATAAGCCCACTGCCAACTGTATTCAAAGTGTGCCTCATCCTTTGGCTCATAGTTGGCGGTGTCCAAATAGTTGCAACCGGTCTGCAGACAAGCCTCCATGATAGTGAGGTCCTGATAAGGCAAGGCCAGGTTCATCACAATATCGGGTTTATATGAGCCAAGCAGTTCTACCAACTGTTCCTCACTGTCCGCATCCACCTGCGCTGTCTGCACGTTTGTTCCGTACTTCTTGTTAAGTACGTCAGCCAATGCATCGCACTTCTTTTTTGTACGACTGGCAATCATTATTTCGGTAAACACCTCTGTATTCTGGCATACCTTATGTGCCGCAACAGTAGCCACGCCTCCGGCTCCTATAATCAGAACTTTTCCCATTTTACTGAACGATTAAAAGTTGATAAATATCTTAATTATTACTGTTTCATCCATAAGCACACCACGCAGCACAGACCGCGCAATGTACATTTTCACAAAAGTAATATAAAAAAAAGAGAAATGCAACGGTGCAGCCACTGCTGGACTACTTTTTTTTGAGAAACATGCGAACAAGCACTCACAGGGCGGGCACAATGACAAATCAATATACACAAAAAGCCAAAACATGACACAATGTCACACATTTTCATTCCATTTGACAGAAAACAGTGTCACAAAAGCAGAGTGTGACAAATCAAATCAATCAAAAACCCTTTGGCACGCACTTTGTTTAATATTTAGCAGAAGCGGCTAGAGTCCGGCTGCAGACAAACACGATTAATAATAAATAAAATAATAGAATTATGGGAAAAATTATTGGTATTGACTTGGGTACAACCAACTCATGTGTATCGGTTTTTGAGGGCAACGAGCCTGTAGTAATCACTAACAGCGAGGGCAAGCGCACCACACCATCAATTGTCGCTTTCGACAACAATGGCGAGCGCAAGATTGGTGACCCGGCAAAGCGTCAGGCTGTGACAAACCCACAGCGCACAATCTTCTCTATCAAGCGTTTCATGGGTGAGAACTGGGCACAGGTGAGCAAGGAAATCTCACGCGTTCCTTATAAGGTGGTTGAGGAGAACAACATGCCACGCGTTGACATCGACGGCCGCCTCTACACTCCACAGGAGATTTCGGCAATGATTCTTCAGAAGATGAAGAAGACTGCCGAGGAGTATCTTGGTCAGGAGGTAACAGAAGCTGTCATCACTGTTCCTGCTTACTTTAGCGACTCACAGCGCCAGGCGACAAAGGAGGCCGGCCAGATTGCAGGCCTTGAGGTCAAGCGTATCGTGAACGAGCCAACAGCCGCAGCCCTTGCTTACGGTGTCGACAAGTCAAACAAGGACATGAAGATTGCAGTATTCGACCTCGGTGGCGGTACTTTCGATATCTCAATCCTTGAGTTCGGTGGCGGTGTGTTTGAAGTTCTCTCAACAAACGGTGATACACACCTGGGTGGTGATGACTTCGACCAGGTTATCATCGATTGGCTTGCAAGCGAATTCAAGGCCGAGGAGGGCGCAGACCTTACAGCAGACCCAATGGCATTGCAGCGCTTGAAGGAGGCTGCCGAGAAGGCAAAGATCGAGTTGTCATCAACAACATCTACCGAGATCAACCTTCCTTATATCACAGCCGTTAACGGCATGCCAAAGCACCTTGTAAAGACTTTGACACGTGCAAAGTTCGAGTCATTGGCACACAACCTCATCCAGGCTTGCCTTGAGCCATGCAAGAAGGCAATGAGCGACGCAGGCCTTAACAATGCAGACATTGACGAGGTTATCCTCGTAGGCGGTTCAACACGTATCCCTGCCGTTCAGAAGGTGGTTGAGGATTTCTTCGGCAAGGCTCCTTCAAAGGGCGTTAACCCAGACGAGGTTGTTGCAGTAGGTGCAGCCATCCAGGGTGCCATCCTTAACAACGAGGGCGGTGTAGGTGACATCGTATTGCTCGACGTTACTCCACTTTCAATGGGTATTGAGACACTTGGTGGTGTTATGACAAAACTCATCGACGCCAACACAACAATTCCTTGCAAGAAGAGCGAGACGTTCTCAACAGCAGCCGACAACCAGACCGAGGTTACTATCCACGTACTCCAGGGTGAGCGTCCAATGGCAAACCAGAACAAGTCAATCGGCCAGTTCAACCTCACAGGCATTGCACCGGCACGTCGCGGCGTTCCACAGATTGAGGTAACATTTGACATCGACGCCAACGGTATCCTCAAAGTTTCTGCAAAGGACAAGGCTACCGGCAAGGAGCAGGCTATCCGCATCGAGGCATCATCAGGCCTCAGCAAGGAGGAGATTGAGCGTATGAAGCAGGAGGCTGAGGCAAATGCCGATGCCGACAAGAAGGAGCGCGAGAAGATCGACAAGCTCAACCAGGCTGACTCAATGGTGTTCCAGACAAAGAACCAACTCAGCGAACTCGGCGACAAGATTCCTGCCGACAAAAAGGCTCCAATTGAGGCTGCAGTGCAGAAACTCGAGGAGGCTCACAAGGCTCAGGACCTCGCAGGCATCGACGCAGCAATGGCAGAGTTGAACAACGCTTGGCAGATAGCAAGTGCCGAGATGTACGCACAGAGCGGTGCCCAGGGCGCACAGGGTGCACAGGGCGGCCAGCAGCAGAGCAGCAGCCAGCAGCATGGCGACGACGTTCAGGACGCTGAGTTCGAGGAGGTGAAGTAAAACCACTTTAACGATTTATAAGTTCAGTCGGCGGCCCAGCGGCCGCCGACTGTTTTTTATAAGTTGTTTAAATTTCTTGTATTCGCACATTTTTCACTCCTGATTTTGCGTTTCAGTTACTTTTGCCTACATTTGCGGTAGACGCGGGTATTTGACCACTCGCATACACACCACACATAACAAACAAAAAAAACAGATAGACATGAAGAAATTACTTTTTATCATCACTTTTCTCTTCGCGTCGGCAACCATATTTGCCGGGCCTGTCGAGAAACTGACAAAATTGGCCGACAAGGTTGAGAAAAACCATAAGTCCTACACCGATGAGGATTGGGAAAAGATTGCCAAAGAATATGCCAAAATCAAAGCTGAGTTTGAGGAAGATGAATGCACCAAAGAGGAACTCAAGGAGTTTGGACGTCAGAAAGGCCGCATCAAGGGTTATATGACCAAGAAAACTTTGAACAAATGGGGTAAAAAAATGGAAGATTTTGCCAATGAGTTAGGAGGAGGCATAGAAGGATTCTTTGAATCAATTGAGAACATGATTGAAGATTAACAATAAAACTAACAGAAACATGAAAAAATGTCTTTTAACCACACTATTCATTTTAGCCTCGGTTATATTGTTTACCGGCTGCGCATCCCCGGTTGAAAAACTCAAGAATTTAGCAGACGAAGTAGAACTGAACTATGAGTCATACACAGACGAGGATTGGGAAATAGTCACCAAGAAATGCGAGGAACTTGAGACTGAATTTAAAGAGAGCAAGTACACAAAAGAAGAACTGAAAGAGTTTGGACGCCAGAAAGGCCGCATCAGTGGATACATGACAAAATACGCCATAAAGGGTTGGGGCAAGGACATTGAAGAATTTACCGATGAACTTGGTGGCAGCATTGAAGGATTTTTCAATGCAATGGGCAGCATGATCGAAGAATAACTGCAAGCAACGGTATATGGAACTTCCCAATGACCCAATGATGCTGTTCAGCACAGTGAACATGTACTTGCGCGACCGCTATGCGTCGCTCGACGAACTCTGCGCAGACCTTGATGTCGACCGCGCAGAACTGGAAGAAAAACTCCGCGCTGTGGGATTTGAATACAGTGCAGAGCATAACAAGTTCTGGTAACAAGCAAATATCCCAAAAGAGAAGAGTAGCCACGTGGTAACGTGGCTACTCTTCTCTTTTGGGATTACTCCTCGGTCTCTTCCAAAGGCACATCCACATCAAAAACAAAATCCAAGAAAGAAGTTTCATCGACATACTCCAACTTGGATATATACACCGGTTTAAGTACATCATTGGTCAATCTTAAAACAGTAAAGGATGCATTGTTTTTAGCGTTATACACTTTGGCCAACTCCTCTATCGTTTTTACAACAATGCCATCATACTCAACCAAAATATCACCGACCTTCAAATTGGGATGTGTAAAGCCCTCGCGGAATGCATAAATGAGAACACCGGCATACTCACATTTCCCCTTTGCCACAGCCTTGAAGAATGCTTTCAACGACAAGACATATTCATGACTATCGGGGAATTCCCTCTCGTAAGCGTCGAGCCGGCGAACTGTCTCAGCACAGACAGAATCTGAAGTTAATGAGAATCTGAAGTTATAACCATCGTCATACAATTGATATTGCCATTCCCTAACCGATGAAATGAAACTTCCAAGATAGACCGACTTTAAGAATTTCGCATACTGATTGTCACCGGGAGCAAACACACTCTCCTCTTTCATCCCATTGAAAGTATCATTCAAACTCTGGTCCAATCTCTTCATTATGTCATTCATTGCACCAGGGGTATTATTATCACGGGCAAAGTCCTCCATATTAGCATCGAGTTTGTTCAACTCCGCCGAGAATTCAGACTGCAGATTCTCGGCCTGTGCCTGCTCTTTTTTCGCTATTTGTTCATAATACTCATCGTCGCGACCAAATTCGTAATGGGTGGGGAAATGCTGCCACATAGGCGACACATCATTGAATGCCTTTAGTGAATTCTCCGAGAATTCAGACAATGTATTCAAAACCTCGGCATAGTAAACATTGACAAAATGTTTCTGTATTGCAAAGTTTGTTCTTACAAAACGATTGGTAAGTTCGTAAGGTGCACTGACGGCAGTGCGCAATGTAGCCACATCGTCCAAGAAGCGTGTCAAATATGTAGTGGCAAACGGTGCCGAGTATGCGATATCCTTTGCATCCACCCCGTTAATATAAAGCAAGAACGAGTGATATGCTCCAATTTGTGTCGGGACTGAATCTATACCAGAGTTTTTCCAATAGTCTAGTATAAAAGTCTCGGACACATTAATCTTCTCCAACAAACGGGTTCTCATCTCCTCAAGTTTCACCGAAGGTGCGCCATAATTGTATGCATTTTCAAAAGTATTCCACTCCTGTTCGAGCCTATGATACTCATCGGCAATCATATGAACAGCACAAGCCTCGGAAACAAGTTCTGTAGCAAAAGTTGTACAAACATCACGCGACAAATATCTGAAAACACCCCAAAGCAAACCTATAAGCAAAGAGAACGATACAATAAATACCAATGCAACTTTTGCATACTTGTGGTACATGAAATGAGGCTTACTGTTCAAATAGTTTTTCTGCAATCGTTCCATTGAGAGGTCGAAATACTCAACAGAAGAGGCTGTCAAAGCATTGTAGTAGCACAGTTCTTCAAGGCCTTTCGGCATTTCCGATGGCCATTTAAAGCCATTTAGCATCACCGGGACAATATTCTTGTTGTGCTGCATTGCATGCTGCACCTCCAAACGCACCCAATCATTTTCATTTACACAACGGTCAAGAGCACCGGGCGGAAGCACCAAAAGAAAATCGGTACAATTTTCAATGACATTATACAACTGTTCATTGAATTTTCCCGAACGCAAGGTTTCCATATCGAAGAATACCGAATAACCGACACCTCTCAAACGCGTTGCAATCAAATTGGCTGTGTCATAGGAACTACGTCTATAACTGATAAAAATATCATATTTCTTTGCCTTCATAAATAGTACTGTAATAAAATATTAATCTACATATCTATATCTTGGAAAATTCTCAAACCATCAAGCGTTTTGCTGAAACATATTGCACCGCCCGATGCGCGGAAAATCTTGTCGGTGGAGATTGAAAGATTGCGCTCGTGTGCCGGGTAGCGGTCGTAATCGGGGAAGAGCAGAGCCCCCGACTGCAAGCCAGCAAGCATCTCGCAATAACAGCATGCAACCTCGTATGTGTTCGTGTCATTCTCTGCACCATAGTTATATATGCCCGATGGCAGATTGAATGTCAGTGGCAGGAACTCCACCACCTCGCGCACCCACGTTATACCGCGATATTCACGCACTGGGAATACAATTGGCGTGCGTTCCTTTATTGCCTTTGCAATATTCAGCACAAAGTTTGCATGCGACGGCATGTCCTCGCGCTCACGGTCATACATCCATGTAGCACGCAGCACCACTGTGTTTGGGTTGAAATAGAGCACACGCTCCTCGGCCTCAAGTTTATGACGGCCATATACATTCTCGGGCGCAACAGGCACATCCTCACCGAGCAAACCACTCTCGAGGTTGCCGTTATACACCTGGTCACTTGAGAAGAATATCAACTTTGCCCGACAAAGAGCCGCTGCACGCGCAATGTTCGCAGCACCCTCCACATTCACAAGGTAACTCTCCTCGGGGTTCTGCTCGCAATAACCGGTGTTCGACAACGCAGCAAGATGCACCACTACATCGGGAGTATGCTGCATAAAAAAACCATTCACCGACTCACGGTCAGTAATATCAAGTTCGGCATGCGTTGGAGCAAGCACGGCATACTCATTGCGCCACCGCGCAACAACACGACTGCCCACAAAACCACTCGCACCGGTAATAAGAATCTTTTTCATAGTGCGAAGATAAGGAAAAGTTATTAAAGTAAAAATAGAGTGCACCTAAATGCACTCTATGTAAAACCCGCCACAAGGGGGCGTAAAAAACGAGGGGTATAACTTTATTTCCACAAATTACCCCATTCTCCACGATGTTGATTTGCTCCGGTAACGCCACTTTCAACATCCTCACCAACTGGAATAGAGGTTGCTATCATCTCATTTGTAACTACTATTGTCTCTGTTATTGTAGGTTCTGTATATATTTTCTTCATGTTCTTAAAATTTTACTTTTTTACCATTTATAATGTAAATGCCACCTCTTATTGGGTCAAGAATTTTACGACCGCTCAAATCATAAACGACCTCGGTTTCAAAGCCATCAATTTCACTTGACAAAACCTCTTTAACGCTAGTTGTTCCGCTTATATATACACTGAATGCAGACTTTGAAGCATTGTCGCTCTTGAAATATGCGCGGTATGGCAATACGGTTAATTTCTTTGTTATCTTGTTTATTTCGTTTTTGGAAGGTGAAAAAGCATAATAGTTGCCATCGCTCGTGTCTAATGCTTGATTTGTAAATGAACCGATTGTTTGCCAACCATCAACAACAGGAGTTTCTACTGTTGAGGAAATTGTTGTTTCACCACCGGCTATTGCAACATTCTCTTTCCCCTCGCGCAGAGTATAAATATATGGAGTATTTGCAACAGGAATAGTAACCTCTTCAAACTTCATATAACCATCACCACACTCTGCTAGTTTAAAGAATGCATAGTTTTCAAGGCTTGCCGCATTAGGGGCAAAAGGCAGAATGATTGTTCCAAATTTACCCTCTGTAATGGTACGTGAATAACTCACATCAGCGTAAGTATTGGCGTTTGTTATGTCAAAATCAGTAGCATTGCTGTCATCAAGTATCAGGTGGCACTTTGCTGTTGATGGGATTGCATATTCTCCAAATGATGGATTACCGTTACATTTAATATCATTAAGGTTTTGACAATTTTGGAACGCATAATCTCCAATGCTTGTTGCGCTACTTGGAATTATAACATTTGTAATACCGGTACAGGTTGTAAATGCGCTTTCGCCAATACTTACAACACTATTTGGGATCTCAATATCCGTAAGTGTCGTACAAACATGAAACGCGCAATCTCCGATACTTGTAACGCTATTTGGTATTTTTGTATTTTTGCAGCCACTTATAAGCGTATTGGTAGATGTTTCTATTATTGCATTACAATTAGAACGACTATCATATACAGAATTACCAGACTCTACTAAAATACTTTCAATATATTTGCTTTTACCAAATGCCCGCCTTCCTATTTGAGTAACATTTTTAGGAATTGTTATATTCGCTATTGCACAACCCTCAAACGCACAAGCTCCAATTGAAACCAAACTATTAGGAAATACTATATTTGTGATATTATTACATTCAAAGAATGCATTTATACCAATATTTTTTACGCTATTGGAAAACGTTACTGACGATAACTTTGAACAAGTGTCAAAAAAAGAATTTGAAATAGTCGTCACGCCACTACCAAAAACAACTGTCTTCAAGGTTTTTCTCCATTGACCGTAATAGTAATTAAATGGACAATTTTCCAAATCACGACCAATGTACATATACTCTATTGGGGAATCTTTAAAAAAGTAGCCCAAGTTTGTTTGATCATATTTATAATTTAACGCTTCTGTGGCATCTTTAATAATAACTTCTTTGAGTGAAGTACAATATGCAAATGCCATTTTACCTAAATCCATAACACTGCCAGGAATTTCAACGCTTGTAATACCGCTGCAATTATAAAACGCCCAATCTCCAATGGCTGTAACTCGATAAGTGATTCCGTTAGTAGTACTTACCACATTATTTAAAGTTATGTTGTAAATTTTCCCCTCATCATTTCCCTTGGATTGAGAACCATCCTTAGTATATCTTATAGCAAGAGAG
Source organism: Bacteroidaceae bacterium (assembly GCA_045613945.1). Classification (GTDB taxonomy): domain Bacteria; phylum Bacteroidota; class Bacteroidia; order Bacteroidales; family Bacteroidaceae; genus HGM04593. Next base: position 17,954 of record JAZLBZ010000049.1, on the reverse strand, counting down.
TGGGAACCTGTTGAATCAAATGTCTTTTCATAACTACCGGACTGGGTTCCGCTCTTTTTAATGATTTCGACTCCATCAAGTGTAATTATTAACCAATCATAATTACTTTCACTGCTTACAGACCAATCAAATTTAAGTATGTTGCCAGCATCAACATTTAGTGTATAATTCGTTTGCGATGTTGTACTATGGCTTTTGTTAGTAGAAGTCCAAGCATTATATGAATTAATAACAATTGAATTTGTTGTTGCAGATTTAGTTACAGTTGTTGGTATCACCACATTACCAATGTATTCATTTGAATATTCACTATCAGAACTTCCTTTATAAGTAACTTCAACAGTTTTGTCAGTTTCGGATAAAATCTTATAATATATCCCATCAACCTCAAAATCATGAGCAGAAACATTGCCCACACAAACTAGTAATAGGCTTAACAATAGCCCTTTCAAAGTTTTTATATGTTTCATAAATCCTCCTACACCAATGGCTCTGCGGTGCTTTTAAATAGTAAAAATAATGGAGGCATAAAAAAGAAAGTGGAGCCAGTCATTACCTTATCTTCCTTGTAGGGCTTGGACTCCCCCGTAATACAGATAAGGATAGACAGCCCCACTTGGAATGTATTTTCGATATAAACAAATACAAACCAAGAGAGCGTTCATCCCAATATTCTGAAATTACGTTTGTAAAGTGTCCAAGTTTACAAGGGTCAGAATAAAGCGAATGCGCTTTCTAAAATATGTCCGTGCACACTATTTGCATGCACAGCACAAAGGTAATTATTTTTTATTAGGAAAATGTTTTTACCAATAAACTTTTTAATCGGTCGACGCCCGTAGGGGCTAAGTCAAGGCATGGGAGATACCTCAATATATTGTTTATAGACCCCTCGTCGCTACGCTCTGTCGGTATGACAAAGCACGCTGGGGCAAATGCTATATTATTGCTAAAACTTATAACTTAGACTCATCGTAACATTCCTACCGGGGGCGCTGATGCCGCAACTGTAGGGGCGGTAGCGTTTGTCGACGATATTCTCGAGCGTTACATTGAGCGAAAGACCGCGCGCGAGTTGCAGCGATGCGCGCAGGTTCAGTGTGAGCCACGCGGGTGAATAGGCATTGCCATCGGCATCAAGGGCATATATTTCTGTTTTTTCCCTCTCCTCTACCGGCATATCGGCTGCAGCACACTGCGCCTGGAAAGCGGCAAAGGCCTCAATGTTCAACCTCTCGTTCCTGAAGCCCAGAGCCACGCGCCCGAATAGCGGAGCGGCATGGCGCGACGGCGACACCTCGCCATTGTCCATCTCCTCGAAACCGCGTTGCCAACTGATACGCGCATCGGCATAGAACCACTTGGCGAAGTTGGCATCAACCGCTACCTGAACGCCCCACACATTGGCAGTTGCAGCATTTTGCAATGCCTGCACGCGGCACTCACTGCCCTGATAATCCATCGTTGGGCAGCCATTGAAAAGAAAGTCGCGGCGCACAATGGCATCGGCGAGGTGGGTATAATAGGCCGTTACATCAAATTTAAGGAAAGAGCCTATGTGCTTTGCTACACCAAGTTCTACATTGTCGGCATACTCGGGTTTCAGTGCAGGATTAGGCACTGTCACACAACCGTCGGCGCTGTCAAAGAGTTTGCCCATGTCATCGACATTGGGTGCACGGAAACCGCGCGCATAGTTCACGCGCAGCAGCCACCCCGATGCAGGTCGCCAGTTGAAACCCACGTTTCCGCTCACACTGCCTGCCGATGATACTTGGCGCGGTTCAAAAGGTATTTCATAGCCAACGGCAGAAAAGTCGTTGTCTATGAGATAATGGTTATAACGCACTCCTGCAGCAAGATTAAGACGGTTGGTCACATGCCACTCAGCCTGCGCAAAAAGACCGGCGCTGTACCACTCGGCATTTGGATAGCGCGCCGCCATTGGTTCTGTTGTTTTAGCGACAATATCGGTTGCCACACCCTTTGAGCACACATTATTCTGCACATACTCAGCGCCATACGAGATTGAAAGCCCGTCAGTAACAGACTTTATAAAATCAACATTCGCACTCCACGCATTGACAGCCTCGCTCTGAGTCTCGCGGCGCGGTTTGTTGAGGTCGCGGCTTATACGGCTCTCCTCAAAGCGCTGCAAGGCAAGGTTTATCTTCATGGAGTCGTACATAACAGCGCCGCCAATGTGACTGGCACGCAGGTGGTTCATCATCCAGAACTGCGGCCCGTAGTTCCACTCGGCATAACGAGGCAAGCCACCGCGCATGCGCTGGTGGCGGTCGTAGCGCGCATACTCCGATGTCTCACTCCAATGAAAAGCATATTCAAGGTTCCACCCGCCACCGGGTGCATAGCGCACCTTCTGCATAAAATTCAGTTGCGAGTATCCGCTAGGCGCCTGTCTGTTCTTGTCTACATTGGAAATAACGCGGTCATCCACAGTCCCATCGGCGGCAAAGCCCGGAACTACCACGTATGGCATCACATAGTCCTCGGGACCATGCGTTCCCTGTAGCAAGTCATTGTAAGAGGAGTAGGAAAGACTGGTGAGCAACGCCCATCGTTTCCACCCCACCCCTGCATGGATGTGCGCCGTCAGTTCATTAGAGGCGGTTGCTGTGCGCACGGTTGCAGCGCCATACACAAGCGGTGACTTGCCACCAGACAAGCGTGGCTCAAGCGTTGAAAAGACCATTACGCCACCAATGGCATCACTGCCATAGCCCACCGCACCGGGACCAAAAAGCACCTCACTGCCTGCAATGGCAAAAGGGTCGAGCGAAATGACATTCTGTATGTTGCCCGAACGGAAAATTGCCGTATTCATGCGCACGCCATCAATGCTGTAAAGCAGCCTGTTTGTGGCAAAGCCGCGTATCATTGGACTACCGCCGCCATACTGGCTCTTTTGTATGAACACCTCGCCTGTTAGCCCCAGGAGATCGGCCGCTGTCTGCGGATTAAAGGCATTAGCCTCATCGAACGATAGGCGCGCGACTTTAACGGGCTGTGCCTGACTCTGCTGGCACCAACGGCTAGCCGACACTACATTCTCATCGAGCCTGTAGGCAAGACTGTCCTGTGCCATAGCAAAAACGGCCAATGGCAACAACTGCAATGACAGCAGAATCCTTTTCATAGACGCTTACTCCTTTACAAGCAACTTGCCGGTTTTCTTGAATCCGGCAGCATCAGTTGCCATATAGAAATATATTCCGGCACTATACCCCGCAGTGCTCACCTCAAATTCATCCTGTGCAACAGCACTGTGAACCACGTTGCCCTTTACATCATAGACCACAAATGACACATCGCCGTCAAGGTCACGAGGGGCAAAACGGAAACTATCGCCGGCAAAGACCACATTGCCGCTTGTGAGCAGCAGTTCCTTGCCTTGCATCATTGCCGCAACAGATGTTGCATCGGGCACAGGCTTGTTTCCCTTTATCATTCCCTCAATGCACTTGGTATCACTGCCGGCAGGGGTTGTAACAGTCAAAGAGATATCGTATGTCTGGTCGGGGGCAATTGTAATCACAGGGTTACGCACATTGTCGGCACTCATTGAAAGCGGTGCGGGATAGACCTCCCAATGCCACTCGGTATCGTTCTGGTTCACAATACTGTAACTGTCAAGTTTTATTTCGCGTGGATAGCCTCCTTGCGTGTTGTCGCCCGAACCGGCATTCAGTATCATGGGCTGTGCAATGGGTTTGAACTGCGCATCGACAAGTTCACGTTCCCAAATGCCGTTGTTTGTTGCAAGGCGTATAACACCCTCTTTGTAGAAAGGCAACATGCGGTTAAGGTTAACCACCTTTGGCAGGCCGTCGCTAATATTAACCCATCCGTCGGTGGTATCGTCACGATAGAGCACCCTGCCACGGGTTGTGTTGTATGTCTCATTGAGATAGCCAATTGTAAAAGCAATGGCATAGGCCGCATTCTTCTCATTGCCGGTGAGGAAGAAACGCCCAACGCTATGCGCCTCGGTTTTCCCCTCCCAATTGACAATTGTGAGGCCGTCATCAAATTTTTCCCATGTATCGCCATTATCTACGGTGCGCCAGAAACCACCCGGATTGCCGTCGCTCACCCAAATTTCATCTTCATTTGTGGGATGAATTGCCAGTTTATAGCAGATGCTATAGGTCAACTCTTCGGGGAGATTGTACTCTGTAAATGTTGCGCCGGCATCGAGCGACCAGTACAAGCGTCCCCATGTTGCAGCCACAATCTTGTCGGGGTTCGAGCGCGACACCGCTATTGCGTTTATGGGGTCATCAAATGTATATACCGATGAGAATGAAGCACCATCGTCACGTGTGCGCCAAAGAGTGTTGGCGTCTATGCGGTCACTCTCCTGCACTATGTAGAAGCACTGCGCATAACGTGGGTCGAACTCGAAGTAGAAGCCGTGCTGCGACGACTCCTTCGGGTAGGTCCAGTAGTCGAGGAAGGGCACGAACTCATCGCGCCAATCATCGGGCATAATAACATTCTCGGAATCGCTGAAAGCAATCTTGCGTGGATTGGAGAGAAATACATAACCTGTGGGGCGCTCCGAGCCACGCATTGAGAGGGTCACTCCGTTGTAGCGGTCAATCTGCGACATGTTACCATTGTGGTTGCGGCCGCCCACCATCACATCCTCGTTCCAGCCCTGATCGAAGCCCCACATCTCCGAGGCATAGAGACCGTTGAGTTTCGGTTGCGCATCGACAAGGAAAAAGTCGCTGCTGTATATCATTCCGCCATCGGTCGACAGCCAAGTATCGCCCGCGCCATTTGTCTGCACGCACTGCATGTCGCAATGGAGGTCGAAACGGCCATAATAACCGCCAACGTTCTCCAAAGTCTGGCCGCCGTCTATTGAGCGGTAGAGTTGTATTATGCCCACAAGCAGTTCTTCGGGGTCTGTTGCCGATGCCGTACACACAAGGTCGTAGTACCCCTGACCACCATTTTTGTCAACTGCCTCCATCTGCGGTGTAGGGTCGGTAACTGTGAACGACGCACCGCCGTCGGTACTCTTGTAGAGCAATGCCGGGCCGCTGAAATAGAGGGGGCCGGGCTGTGACAAATGATTGCGGCGGCAGGCCCACAGATATACATAATCCTCGCCGCCCGGTGCCTCGCTCAGGCCGATGCGCGCGCTGATGAGCGGCTGGTCGTCGAGCGTGAGTAAGTTCCACGAAGCACCGCCATCGGTGCTCTTGTACATCTTTACTGTACTCTCCTGCTCAATTGCCACATAGCAGACATTCGGGTTCTGCACCGAGTACTTGATATCGAACACCATGCCGCCCAGCATCCACTCCCACGACTCGCCACCATTGGTAGAGCGCCACAGTTGTGCGCGGTCACCGGCAAGGATAATATTGTCATCCGACGGGTGAAAGTATGCCACACTGGTGCGGGCGTATGTTGACTTTACAGGAGTGATGTTTTCCCAGTTCCCGCCGCCGTCGTTGCTAATCCAGAACACGCCGCCCGCACCAACAATCACGCGGTCGGGATTGGTGCTGCTTATGTCAATGGTGGTTATTTCACCCGCCATCCACTCGCCACCGTTGCAGGGAGTCCACGATTCGCCCTTGTCATCGGTGCGGAACACAAGACCCGTCTCCGAACCGCAATATAGCACGTTGGGATTAGAGCGCGACGCTCTGAAACGCTGTATGTTCGCCTGCGCGGGTGACTCCTTCTTTGTGAGATAGTCGTATGTCACAATTGGCGAAATGACCTCCCACTCACTCTGCTCAACGCCGTCACGCGCTGTTGCGCGTTTACGAGTACGCTCCACACGCACCTCCTCGGCAGCGTTGTCAACATCATTGTGATAAGCGCTTGCCAAAGGCAGTTTTATAGTACCGTCAGGCTGCACAAAGCGCACGTATGCCTTTTGGAAACGGCGGAAGTGGTTAACCACCTGCTTTGTATCGGGGCTCTTGCGGCGTGCACCCGGATTGTCGCGCAAGTAGACATTGAAACTGTCGACCAGCGCATTGTAGTCGAGGCCGTTGGGTTCCTGCATCAATACCATCCATGCCGGAGCACCTGCCGGCAGATAGTTAAGTTTATACGGAGTAAAATAGATGTCATTCGCAGTCTGCTCCTGCGCACTAGCGCAAAAGATTGACGTTGCACAAAGCAGTGACAATATTGTTTTTTTCATGGTTGTCATTTTATGATGAATTGTCCGAAGAATTTCTGTGTAGCACTCCTTATCGAGTAGATATACACGCCTGCTGCAAGGTCGTTAACGGCAACCGTCACGCGCTCTGTTCCTGCGCGAATCTGCGCACTGTGAAGCAGGTTGCCCTTCATGCCATGCACTGTGAAGCGTGCATCCTCGCATAGTCCGGCTGCAAGCACCACTAGCGGCTCACCGGCAGCAAGCACGCTCTTTTCAATGCCCACCTCGCCCACATTAGCCTCGTTAATGGAAGTCGCGCCATCAATGGTTATCATATTCTTTATTGTGCGCGATGATGTGCCAGCAGGAGTTGTTACGGTCAATGTGACATCGTAGTTGCCCGGGTTGCCGAACACCACAACAGGATTACGCACCGCTGCATCGCTAACATACTGCGGCTGCGGCGAGAAACTCCACCGCCAACGGGTATTCTCGTCCTGGCGCACAATACTGTAGCTGTCAAACTGCACGCTCTTCTGCGGATTAGCAGTGAGGTTGCCACTGCCAAGATTCAGCGCCATTGGCTGTGCAACAGGAATAAAATCCTGATGATAGAGCGGCGCCTCCCACAGGCCCTGATCGGTTGCCATGCGCAGCACGCCGCCCTTGTAGTAAGGCACGACCTTTGAGATGCGCGCACCAGGGTTCAGACCGCTTGAATAGTCAATAAACCCACTCATTGTATTGTCGCGGAAGTAGACACTCGCGCCATCATAACTTGTGACATAGGTACTGTTATACTCATCGCCAACAAGGATTATCTGGTGTATCCTTATATCTGAAAGGTTTGCGAGATCGTATGCACTCCAACTGTTGCCGCCGTCATGGCTCTCGCTCACAGCACCATAGCGGTCGTTGCATATCACAAGCAAGTGATTCTCGTCATTTGGGTCAACAACCACCCTGTTATAGTGTATGTAGTCATCGGTAATGGAGAAGGGCTGTGTGCACTCATGGAATGTGAGGCCGCCGTCATCGGAGCGCCAAAGGTTCCAGCAACCTGCGATGTACACCCTGTCGGGGTTTGTGCGTGCGAACTCATAGTTGTAGAACTGCTCACCATCGCTGTCAAAGACCTTCTGGAACGATGCCCCCTCGTCATACGACAGATAGCCGCCCCAGTTGTCTGTCATGTCCTGCAGGAATACCTTCAGGGCATAGCGCGGGTCGGTTGCAATCTCGCCATTTATGCGCAGTGCCTCGTATGGTTTCTTGTCATAGAACCAGGTCCAGACATCGGACTCTATCGTGCCATCCATCTCACGTGGCATGATGCGCGTAGAGGCATCGGTAAAATAGACCTTCCAGGGGTTGCTCTTCATCACATAGCCGGTTGCAATCTCCACACCTCCGACATGCACCGAGTTGCCCTCGCCATAACTTGCAGCGTGCACAACGTCACCATTGTGCCAGCGGCCTGCAGCCATCACATCCTCGTTCCAGCCAACGCCCAGCCCCTGATAGTCCGATGCATATATGCCATCGTATCTGTCCTCGCCCTTTGTCTCAAAGAAGTCGCGCGAATACTTTATGCCGCCGTCGTTGCATATCCATGTATCGCCACAAGGATGAATGGCAATATCCTGAATGTCGCAGTGCATCCAGTCGCTGCGCTGATAACCTCCAATGGCATTGTCGCGGTAGTTGGCCACGCCCTCATCTGTTGAACGGTAGAGCGATGTAAGGCCATAGAGCACGTGAGCCGGATTCTGCGCCGACGCGCCAATCATCATATCAAAGAAACCCTGCCCGCCTGCCGAGTCCATAATGGGGGAGAATGTTGTATCGTAGTACTTGCCGCCCTTGTCGGTCTGGTCTTCCCAAGTTGCTCCGCCATCCCTTGACATAAGGATGTGAGGCGTGCCCTTGCCGCCCTGCGGGCCGGCATCGTACCCCCATGAGTCACAGGTTACAAGGGCATAGACATAGTCCTCGCCACCGGAAGCCTCGCTCACCGCCAGACGGCCGCAAATCATCATATCCACTGGCAGTTCAAGAGGCCGCCAGTTCATTCCGCCATTCTCCGAGAGATATATCCCCGCCCAGGGACCTGACTCGCGACGCACAAGATATATCCTGTCGGGGTTGCCGGGCTGCAGTTCGTGGTCGAAACAGATACCACGCAGGGTACAAGAGAAGTTTGCACCGCCATCGGATGATATAAAGAAACCTGCTGCCGATGTGCCCTCCTGCTTGCTTCCAACCGAAGCAGTTACGTAATCGGTATTCGTGGGGCTAATCCTTATTGAGTTCACACGGTTGCTGATGCCGCCGCAACGGTTCCAGGTTTCGCCGCCATCGCTACTTTTCCATAGCCAGGGACCACCACCAACATAAACTGTATTCTTATCTGTGGGATGTACTGCAATGCTGAATATTGAACCACCGAAATTGTGCTGCGGCGCGCAGGGCTGCCAACTCATTCCATGATCGGTAGTTTTGAACACCACGCCCGACTCGGTACCGCAATAGAGCGTTGCGCTGTCGCTAAGCGCAACGGCAATGCGGAACACGCAAACCTGCGAGTCCTTGCGCCTGAGTTCTCCGTTATCGTTGGAGTATGTGCGGTTAGGACCAATATTACGCCAGATAGGTTCAGCGCTGCCACGCCTTGCAGCAGCCGTCTTTCGGTTCATTGAATCGACCTGTGCGGCATACTGCTCCATCGACAGCAATTCAATGCTGCCGTCGGGGGCAACGTAGTCGCGATAGGCGGCCATCCAACGACGGTAGTAGTTCACCACCTGCTTGTTATCAACTGTGCGCACACGCACATCGTCATCGGCAGCGCGCCATTTATTGTACAGACGCTGCATCTCCTTGAAGTTCACGCCTGCAGGGTCGGCTGCAATGCACTGCATCCACGCTGGCGAGCCAAGCGGCAGAGACTCGACGAAATATGGGTCATATTTCACATGTCTTACAACAGCGGAGTCTGCATCTGTCAGATTGGCAGCAACGGCTGTTTCACAAAATGCTCCGGCACAAAGTATTGCCAGCAACAAAATCCTTAGTTGTTTTTTCATTTATCTATGGTAGAGTTTTCAGTTTTTCGAGCGCAATTTTAACAATTAGCATTAACATTTCACAAATTATATCGATAAATTATGTTAAGAGTACGAAAATTTCACAAATGATTACAATTATGAAATGAAAACAAAGAAAAAATAATCAAGTAAACTTGTTATTTTTGGTTTCGCCCAAGTTTGCCGGCATTCGTTGGAAATAAAATAAATTTTATTCACTCATTTGTACAAACTTTCGCTCGTTTATTCAAATTTGCCTGCAGCAGATATACTTCCTTGAGGCGGTAAACCGCACTCCTTTGGGGAGATAAACCTCGGTGCTAAAGCACACTCCTCGGGGGAGGTAAACCTCCCTTCGTCGCAACCAATGCTTTTTTCGCATTGGCGTCGCAAACGACGCTACTTTCGCGTCGTCGCTTTGAAAAATAATCAAGTAAACTTGTTATTTCTCGCTCGTTTATTCGAATTTGCCTGCGGCAGATATACGATTGCACTCGCTTTGAAAAATAATCAAGTAAACTTGTTATTTCTCGCTCGTTTATTCGTATATTCGCAAATTAAAGATTATAGTTTACAGTCACTATGAAAATAAAGTATTTGCTTAAAGGTTTTTTCTTTGTTCTATCAATGCTGTTCATTGCATGTAACGAAGAGAACGCAGGAAACACAACGCCAGACTTGCCGGCCAAGCCAATTGTAATTCTGTACGAGAACGATGTTCATTGCGCCATTGACGGGTATCCATTCCTCGTTTCCGTGCGCAACGAGTGCAAATCTGTCACAGACTATGTCTCAACAGTATCTTGCGGTGATTTCGCAAGCGGCGGACTTGTAGGGGCAGTATCGAAAGGCGAGCAGATTGTCAGAATCATGAACCATGTGGGCTACGATGCTGTTGTACTGGGCAACCATGAACTTGACTATGGAATAGCGCAGATGTTCAGCATTACCGACTCATTAAATGCGCCGGTACTGTGTGCAAATCTCAAGAACGTGCAGACTGAGGAATTTCCCTACCCCGCCTATCACATTGTACGTTATGGAGATGTAGATGTCGCCTACATTGGTTTTACCACCACAACAAGCGGCACAGTCACAAGCCTGAGCGATGCACAAGGCAATGTGCTTTACAGTTTTATGCGTGAAGAGTTCTACATCAACGCGCAGCATTTCATTGACGAGGCACGCAGCAAAGGTGCCGACTATGTCATCGCCCTGTCGCATTTGGGCGACAGCCAAAGTGACGGAATGCACCCTGCATCAACATCACTCATTGCCAACACCACAGGACTCGACGCTGTAATTGACGGTCACGACCACCACGTCATTGAGGAGATGTTTATCAACGACAAGGAGGGTAACCCGGTGCTGCTCACCTCATCGGGCACAAACTTCCAATATATTGGCAAACTCACCATTGACACCAACGGAGAATTGCGCTCTGCACTTGTCAGCACAAGCGACAGCGGCATTGTACCCGACAGCCGGACCGAGCAATTTGTCAAGGATGTAGAGGAAGAGGTCAAAAGCCAGGGCAATTTCGTCATTGGAAATAGCGATGTAGACCTGACAATATATGACGAGAACGGAAAGCGTATTGTACGCAAGCAGGAGACAAACATTGGCGATTTCTGCGCCGATGCATTCCGTGCTTTCACCGGAGCCGACATTGCATTGATAAACGGCGGCGGCATCCGCAAGGATATAAAGAAAGGGGAAATTGTGTTCAACGACCTGTACAATGTCATGCCATTCGGCGACATGATTGCAACAGGCAGCCTCACCGGGCAGCAATTGACCGACGCGCTGGAATTTGCAGTCTCGTACCTGCCCGACGAGGCAGGCGTCTTCATGCAGGTCAGCGGCTTGCGTTTCAAGATAAACCCCAATGTTCCTTCACCTGCAGTCATGGATTCTGTGACTCAAATGTTCTCGCACGTTGAGTATGGAGAGCGCCGCGTGTCCGACGTAGAGATACTCGACAAGGAAACCGGAGAGTACAAGGATGTTGACAAGTCGCACATATACACAATGGCAACACTTGACTACTTGATTCTTGAATTGGGTGGTTCGGGCATTTTCAAGGATGTAAAGCCCAACCCGGCATATTGGGGTGCCGACATCGAAATTCTGCGCAGTTACCTTGAAGACAACCTGGGCGGTAGAATAGACGCAGAGTACAGCGAGCCACAAGGCCGCATCATTTACACAAGTAAGTAACAATATCCTTTTCGGCGAAATAAACTTATAAAACCACGATAAGAAACAATATGAAGTCACTACGTTCACTTTTCAGGATAGGACTTGGACCTTCGAGCAGCCACACGATGGGCCCTAACCGTGCAGCAAAGATATTTGCAGAGCGCTGCCCAAACGTTGACAGTTACCGCGTGACGCTGTATGGCAGCCTTGCAGCCACAGGCGAAGGACACATGACCGACATTGCTATTATAAAGGTGCTTGAGCCAATAGCAAGGCTTGAACTAATATGGAAACCCGATGTATTCCTGCCTTTCCACCCCAATGGCATGCTGTTCGTGGGTATAAAGGATGGCAAGATCATTGACAGTTGGAAGATATACAGCATTGGCGGCGGCGAACTGGCAAACGAAGAGACCACAAAGAACGAGGAGGACATATACCCGCTCACAACCATCCACGAGATAATGGACTGGTGCGACGAGACGGGTTGCACATTCTGGGAATATGTAGAGAAGTACGAGGGTCCCGAAATATGGGACTATCTTGGCGAGGTATGGAGCACAATGCAAAGCACCATCAAGCGCGGCCTTGAGAACGAGGGCGTACTCCCCGGCGGCCTGGGCATACAGCGCAAGGCACTCACCTACCTTAACAAGTCCATGTCATACAACGCTGCGGTGAGCAGCAAGGCAAAGCTCTACGCCTACGCTCTCGCCACAAGCGAGGAGAATGCAAGCGGAAGCACCATTGTAACCACCCCCACATGCGGTTCGAGTGGCGTGCTGCCTGCTGTGCTGTACCATCTGTCAACAGCACATGAGTGCTCGGATGCACGCATTCTGCGCGCCCTTGCAACTGCCGGCCTGTTTGGAAACGTGGCTAAGGAACACGCCTCAATATCGGGTGCCGACGTTGGCTGCCAGGGCGAGATTGGCGTTGCCTGCGCAATGGCGGCGGCTGCAGCCTGCCAGTTGTTTGGCGGCACAATAAACCAGATTGAATATGCGGCAGAGATGGGACTTGAGCACCATTTGGGACTTACCTGTGACCCGCTATGCGGCCTTGTACAGGTACCTTGCATTGAGCGCAATGCCATTGCCGCGTCGCGTGCCCTTGACGCCTGCACATACTCGGCACTGTCCGACGGCAAGCACAAGATTGACTTTGACCGCATCGTGCAGGTGATGAAGGAGACCGGTCACGACCTCCCCAGTCTCTACAAGGAGACATCAACAGGCGGCATTGCAAAGATTGACATCAACAAGCGCCGAGGATTCAGAAAGATACTCGACACCCTGCACATACACAAAAAAGAGGACTAATTACACACCAAACAATAAATAATGAGAAAAGCACTATTACTATTGGTTTTGCCTGCCCTGCTGGCAACAACCGCACTAAAGGCACAGGATGAGAACAAGGTGCGTCCAAACTACGCACTCGCAGAGCGTTTCTCGCCAAGAAAAATCTCACGTATGGTGAGACAAACCAGAATACAGCCCGTATGGTTTGCCGACGGCAAGCAGTTCATCTATGCATGGAGCGACACAAAGGATCGTAATTTTTACATCGTTGATGCTGTAAAGGGCACAAAGAAGGAACTCTGGGATATGGAGTGGCTTGCCAAAGAGGTTACAATGCGCACCGGCGACCCCTATGATGCCCAGCACCTGCCCATTGGCATAAACCGCATCATCCGTGAGGGCCGCTATGTACGTTTCGACATTGCGTCAAAACTTGAGGTACCCAAGCAGTTGCCACGCCACGAGCGCAACGACAGCACAAAGATTAAGGAGAACGAGGGGAAGAAGGAGAACAAGACCTTCTATTTTGAATATGACATAAAGACCAAGCAACTCTTTGAGCGCACAAAGGATGAGATAGAGGACCTCTACCCTGTATATCCAGGTTGGGCAAACGTTTCGCCCGACGGCAAGTATGCCATCTATGAGAAGAACTACAACCTGTGGTACATGACACGCGAGGACTTGGAGAAACTGCGCATCTGGGACAAGGACAGCACCGTTACCGAACATCAGCTCACCTTCAACGGACGCCCCAACTGGTGCTATGCACACCACTCGCTCGATGAGAAACCCGACAGCACAAAGCGCCACCGCGTGCATGCACTGTGGAGCCCCGACTCACGTCACTTTGTAATGACACACCGCGCCGACTCTATCCTCTCAAAGATGTGGGTCATCAACTCGCTCAGCAACCCACGTCCAACACTGGAGAGTTATTATTATCAGATGCCCGGAGAGGAGACACCAAAGACAACCGTTGAACTGTTCGATTTTGAGAACAAGACAAGCAAGACAATCAATGTAGACCAGTTCAAGCAGCAACGCCTGGGTATGTTCCGCAAGCCCGGCACACACGCTACCGGCTATGAGGCGCCACACAAGAGCATTTGGCTTGGCGACAACAACGGTTTCTACTTTGAGCGCATCAGCCGCGACATGAAGAAGATTGAGGTTTGCTACTATGACCTGAGCCTTGACACAACAAACATGCTTGTACACGAGGAGATGAACACAAGCATCGAGAGCAAGCAGATTCGCCTTGTAAATAACGGCAAGCAGTTCATCCAGTGGTCCGAGCGCACAGGCTGGGCAATGCTCTACCTCTACAACGCAGACGGCACACTCGTTAACCCAATCACCGAGGGTGCATACCACGTTGAGGATGTAGTTGCTGTAAACGAGAAGGAGAAGAAAATCTACTTCACCGCCTGTGGCTACAACAAGGAGGAGAATCCATACTACATGCACCTCTACAGCGTGAACTTTGACGGCAGCGGCCTCAGACAGATTGACGAGGGCGACATGAACATCAGTTTCTACTCTGCAGCCGACAACGGCGAGGCATTTGCAGTCACAGCATCGCGCGTTGATACAACACCGGTGAACTACGTTTACAGCAAGAACGGCAAGAAGAGCGTTGAACTTGGAACAGCCGACCTTTCACAACTCTTTGCGGCAGGCTACAAGTTCCCAGAGCGTTTCACAGTGAAGGCTGCTGATGGCATTACCGACCTGCACGGCGTTATGTACAAGCCATTTGACTTTGACTCGACAAAGTGCTATCCACTTATTGAATATGTATACCCAGGCCCACAGACCGAGGCTGTGAACGAGAGTTGGTCAAGCGGCATGAACCGCATCGACCGTCTTGCACAGATGGGATTCATCGTAATCACAGTGGGTAACCGAGGCGGTCACCCAAACCGCTCGAAATGGTACCATAACTTCGGTTACGGCAACCTGCGCGATTACGGTCTTGCCGACAAGAAGGTGGCAGCACAACAACTCATTGCACGCCACAGTTTTATCGACGGCAACAACGTTGGTATTCACGGACACTCGGGCGGCGGCTTCATGTCAACAGCAGCCATCCTCACATACAATGATTTCTTCAAGGCTGCCGTTTCATGTGCCGGCAACCACGATAACCGCATCTACAACAACTGGTGGAGCGAGAAACATCACGGTATAAAGGAGAACATCAAGGAGAAAAAGAACAAGGACGGCGTTGTTGAGTGTGACACAACATTCTCATATAACATCAGCACCAACCAGGAACTTGCAGGCCGCCTCAAGGGCCACTTGCTGCTGGTTACCGGTGACATGGACAACAATGTGCACCCGGCGAACACCACCCGTGTTATTGATGCACTCATCCGCGCCAACAAGCGCTTTGAGATGCTCATTCTCCCAGGCGACCGTCATGGCTTTGAGACAAAGGACGAGTACTTCTTCTGGAAGATGGCTGACTTCTTCAGCAAGCACCTGCTTGGCGAAGCAAAAGAGAGCGAAGTCGACATCAAGGAGATGAACAACGACTGATAGAAACGAAGAGTGCTGCCCGATTATCGGGCAGCACTCGTTATATATTCTGCAAGTGTATATGAGGCTACTCCTCTACTCTTGCAAGCTTCACGGTGAAGTGACGCATAAGTTCTGTCTCCCAAACAATCTTCACACCATGCTTGATGCTGTCGCGGCGGTCGTAAACATTCTTCAATGCTACGGCAATCACATCCATGTGGTTATTGGTATATACACGACGTGCGATGCAAAGGCGCAACAGGTCGAGGCCGCCAAAGCGGTTCTCGCGGGTTACAGGGTCGCGGTCGGCAAGGATGTAACCTATTTCGCAGCCACGTATGCCGGCCTCAAGATAGAGTTCGATAGCCAATGTCTGTGCAGGGAACTCCTCCTTTGGAACGTTTGACAGCACGCGGTCGGCATCAATGAAGAGTGCATGACCACCCACAGGGCGCTGATAAGGAATGCCGAACTCATCCAGACGCGCAGCAAGATACTGCACCTGACGGATTCGCGTCTCAATGTTGTCCAATTCGGTATTCTCCTCCAAACCGACTGCAAGCGCAGCCATGTCGCGACCGTTCATACCGCCATAGGTGAGATAGCCCTCGAAAGGAATACAATACTTCTTTGCGCCCTCGTACCAGTCCTCGTGGCGGGTAGCGATGAAACCGCCCATGTTCACAAGACCATCTTTCTTTGAGGACATTGTCATGCCGTCGGCAAGCGAGAACATCTCCTTTACAATCTCCTTGATTGTCTTGTCGGCATATCCCTCTTCGCGTGTCCTGATGAAATAGGCATTCTCGACAAAGCGTGCAGAGTCATAAACGACACGCTTGCCATACTTGTCGGCCAAGGCACGCACCTCGCGCAGGTTCTGCATTGAAACAGGCTGTCCGCCGGCGGTGTTATTGGTGATGGTGACAATAATGAAAGGTATCTTGTCGGCATGCTCCTGCAACGCAGCCTCCAGTTTCCCCGGGTCAACATTTCCCTTGAAAGGAATCTCAAGCTGTGTGTTCTTCGCCTCGTCGATAGTGCAGTCCAAAGCAACGGCCTTGCGGCTCTCAATGTGTCCCTTTGTGGTATCAAAATGCGAGTTGCCGGGAACAACGGCACCGGCAGTTACAAGGTGGCTGAAAAGCACATTCTCGGCTGCACGGCCCTGATGGGTAGGGATTACGTATGAGAAACCGGTAAGTCTCTCAATGGTATCCTTCAACTGGAAGAACGATGAAGAGCCGGCATAGCTCTCGTCGCCCATCATCATTGCAGCCCACTGGCGGTCACTCATAGCACCTGTACCAGAGTCGGTAAGGCAGTCAATGTATACTTGTTCCGATTTCAGTTGGAACAGATTATAATCGGCCTCCTTCATCCACTGCTCACGCTCCTCGCGCGTGCTCTTGCGGATGGGCTCGACCATCTTTATTTTCCATGATTCGGCAAATGGTAATTCCATAGTAATAGATATTATTGGTTAGTATTTCAGAATATAAGCAGCAATTTTATAGCGCCAACGGCTCGTATGGCAAGCCCCATGCCTCGGCAACCTCGCGGTAGACAACCTTACCCTCGACAACGTTCAAACCCTTGCGCAGCTCCTCGTTATCGGCACATGCCTTTTGCCAACCTTTGTCGGCAAGTTGCAGAGCATAAGGCAGTGTTGCGTTGGTGAGTGCCAAAGTAGAGGTATAAGGCACGGCACCGGGGATATTAGCCACGCAGTAGTGCAGAATACCGTCGACATAATATGTTGGCTCCTCGTGTGTCGTGGGGCGCGATGTCTCGAAGCAACCGCCCTGGTCAATGGCAACATCCACCAGCACACAGCCCGGCTGCATAAGCGAGAGCATATCGCGTGTAACAAGTTTTGGTGCCTTTGCTCCCGGGATGAGAACTGAACCGACAACAAGGTCGGCGGTCTTCAGTTCCTCGCGGATATTGTACTCCGATGACATCAGTGTCTTTACATTGCGTGGCATGACATCGGTGAGATAAGCAAGGCGAGGCAGTGAGATATCGCATATTGTCACATCGGCACCCATGCCGGCAGCCGTGCGTGCAGCAGCCGTACCCACAATGCCTGCTCCAATGACAAACACCTTTGCAGGTTTCACACCCGGAACACCGCCCATCAACTTGCCCTTGCCGCCACGTGGGCGCTCAAGGAAGTAGCAACCCTCCTGCACAGCCATGCGGCCGGCAACCTCGGACATCGGCACAAGCAGCGGCAACGAACGGTCCTTGCGCTCCACTGTCTCGTAGGCGCAGCACACGGCCCCACTCTCGACCATAGCCTTTGTAAGCGGCTCACTCGAAGCAAAATGGAAATAGGTGAACACCAGCTGCCCCTTGCGCACAAGGGCATACTCACTTGCAATAGGTTCCTTAACCTTTACAATCATTTCGGCTATGGCATAAACCTCCTCTATTGTAGGGAGAATCTTTGCCCCTGCCGCAATGTACGCATCATCGCTGAAACCACTGTTAACACCCGCACCGGCCTGCACATAGACTGTGTGACCATGCTTTGTCATCTCCTGAACACCCGCCGGGGTCATACCCACACGGTTCTCATTGTTCTTGATTTCCTTTGGAACACCGATAATCATAGTCGTAAAGTTTAAAGGTTTAACATTTACAGCAGTGAAAGTACATATTAAACAAATAAAA
>JAZLBZ010000048.1:0-31028 GCA_045613945.1 Bacteroidaceae bacterium | reverse complement strand
TCTTTCAAGTATTCTATTCCGTAATAAAGGGTGGCTAAATACTTAGCCGCCCCTTTGCTATTTCTTCAAGTGGATGAATAAAAAGCATATTACTGCGTTACGCTTTTCAAGTTTTCACTTTTATTTGTCGAGCAATATCTTCATCAACTCACACGCCGCCTTTGCCACGCTTGTACCGGGGCCGAAGATTCCCACAACACCTGCGCGGTAGAGGAAGTCATAGTCCTGCGCAGGGATTACACCGCCTGCAAACACCATGATATCGCCACGTCCAAGTTTGTCGAGTTCCTCAATGAGTTGCGGAACGAGCGTCTTGTGGCCTGCTGCAAGCGATGACACGCCAACGGCATGAACATCGTTCTCCACTGCCTGGCGGGCAACCTCGGCGGGTGTTTGGAAGAGCATTCCCATATCCACATCGAATCCGCAGTCGGCATAGCCTGTTGCTACTACCTTCGCGCCACGATCGTGACCGTCCTGGCCCATCTTGGCAACCATAACTCGGGGACGGCGTCCCTCCTTCCTTGCAAACTCGTCTGTGAGACGGCAGGCCTCCCTGAAGCTCTCGTCGTCCTTACTCTCTGCTGAATACACTCCCGATATTGTTCTGATTACTGCCTTATACCTGCCGGCAACATCCTCGCAGGCATCTGATATCTCTCCCAATGTGGCACGCAGATGAGCGGCCTCAACAGCAGCCTCAAGCAAGTTGCCCTCGCCGCTGCGTGCATACTCGCTAATCTTCGCAAGCGCAGCCTTCACTGCTGCCTCATCGCGCTTTGCAGCGTTGCGCTCGAGCGCAGCAAGCTGCTCCTCGCGCACTGCGGTGTTGTCAATCTCAAGGATGTCAATTGGCTCCTCCTCGTCGAGTTTATAGGCGTTTGTGCCCACAATCACCTGCTTGCCGCTGTCGATGCGTGCCTGCGTGCGTGCCGCAGCCTCCTCGATGCGCATCTTGGGGATGCCAGTCTCAATGGCCTTTGCCATACCTCCAAGTTCCTCAATCTCCTGAATGAGTTTCCAAGCCTTCTGGGCAATCTCCTGTGTGAGGCTCTCTACGTAGTACGAACCGCCCCATGGGTCAACCACGCGGCAGATGTTTGTCTCCTCCTGCAAGTATATCTGTGTGTTGCGCGCAATGCGTGCCGAGAAATCGGTAGGCAGCGCAATGGCCTCATCGAGCGCGTTGGTGTGCAGTGACTGTGTATGTCCCATTGCTGCCGACATTGCCTCAATGACTGTGCGGCCCACGTTATTGTAAGGATCCTGCTCGGTAAGCGACCAGCCCGATGTCTGGCAGTGCGTGCGCAGCGCCATTGACTTGGGATTCTTTGGGTTAAAGTTCTTGATTATCTTTGCCCACAGCATACGTGCCGCGCGCATCTTTGCAATCTCCATGAAGGGGTTCATGCCAACGCCCCAGAAGAACGACAAGCGTGGTGCAAAGGCATCGATGTCGATACCGGCGTTCACACCTGTACGCACATACTCCAAACCATCGGCAAGGGTGTATGCAAGTTCAATGTCGGCCGATGCACCGGCCTCCTGCATGTGGTAGCCACTGATTGAGATGGAGTTGAACTTTGGCATCTTCTGCGATGTGTATGCGAAGATATCGCCAATTATGCGCATTGAGAATGCCGGCGGATATATGTAGGTGTTGCGCACCATAAACTCCTTGAGAATGTCGTTCTGTATTGTACCGGCCATCTCCTCCAGTTTTGCGCCCTGTTCGAGCGCCGCGTTGATGTAGAAGGCAAGCACAGGGAGCACAGCACCGTTCATTGTCATTGAAACGGACATCTTGTTGAGCGGAATGCCGTCGAACAACTGTTCCATGTTCTCCATACAGCATATTGACACGCCGGCCTTACCCACGTCGCCCACCACTCGCTCGTTGTCGGGGTTGTAGCCACGATGTGTAGGAAGGTCAAATGCCACCGAGAGTCCCTTTTGTCCCGATGCCAGGTTGCGGCGGTAGAAGGCGTTGCTCTCCTCGGCAGTAGAGAAACCTGCATACTGGCGTATTGTCCAGGGACGGAACACATACATCATTGAGTAGGGACCACGCAGGAACGGCGGAATGCCGGCCGCGTAGTCAAGATGCTCCATATCCTTGAGGTCATCGGCAGTGTAAAGGGGCTTTACCTTTATCTGCTCGGGGGTCTCCCAAACGCTGTTGTTATCGGCTGCCGCTGTGCAGCATCCTGTGGCCGCTGTGCAGCCAAACAGGTCTATATTGTTAAAATTCTTTCTCATAACGCCCGCTTATTATATTCCCAACTTTGCGTTCAGGACCTTGAGGGTCTCAAGAACGTTGGATTTCACGTTGATAAAGTTCACTATGCCTGCGGCCTGCAACTCCTCGGTGCAGGCGGGTGCTCCCGCAACAATGAATATTGCCTTGTCGCCGATTGCCCGGTATGCAGGGATTGCATACTCAGCATACTCGTCGTCGCTTGAGCAGAGAACAACAATGTCGGCCTTTGCATCCAGTGCAGCCTTCACGCCATCCTCAACTGTTACAAAGCCAAGATTATCTACTACCTCATAGCCTGCTGCAGCAAGGAAGTTGCAAGAGAACTGCGCCCTTGCCTGACGCATTGCAAGGTTGCCGATGGTGAGCATGAACGCCTTTGGACGGCGGCCGCTCTCCTCGGTAGCAAGGCGCAGTTGCTCGAATTCCTCGGCAAGACGGTTGATGGCCAATGTGCGCCCGCCGGTCTGCTTTGTGCCCTCGCAGTTACAGCCGCAGTTGCAGCCCTTTGACGCAGGACGTCGGCCATCGGAGAGTTCGCTGAAGTTAGGATACTGGTTGGTACCAATGAGAACCTCCTTGCGCTTTGCAAAGGCTGCGCGGCGCTCATTGCCAGCAGCCTCAATGGCCTCCTGGATGCGCCCCTCTTTCACCGCCTTGTGAAAACCGCCCGCCTCCTCAATGGCAAGGAACTGCTTCCATGCCTCGGCGGCGATGGATGCGGTGAGACTCTCTATGTAGTACGAGCCACCGGCAGGGTCGGCAACCTTATCGAGGTGGCTCTCGTGTTTCAATATAAGTTGCTGGTTCTTTGCAATGCGCACCGCAAAATCGGTTGGTGCCTCGTACACAGCATCGTATGGCGTAACGGTGATTGACTCCACACCTGCAAGAGCGGCACTCATGGCCTCGGTCTGTGTGCGCAGCATATTCACATAGGCATCGAACAGCGTGAGGTTAAACTCCGATGTCTCGGCATGGATTATCATCTTGCAGGCACACTTGCACTGGGGCTGGTACTGCTCTACAATCTTTGCCCACAGCGTACGTGCAGCGCGGAACTTGGCAATCTCCATAAAGAAGTTGCTCGAGATGCCCATGTTGAACTTTATGTTCTTGGCAACGACATCTACCGGGATACCAGCCTCGGTAGCAGCGTGCAGGTACTCGTTACCCCAGGCTAACGCACAGGCAAGTTCCTGGGTAATGTAGGCACCCGCATTGTTGAGTTTGCCGCTATTTACGGCAATGCAGCGATATTTTGGCATTGAGGCCGTCTCGGCAACAAGTGCCTTGATGACCTCGGTATATGAATCGTTCACCTTGCCCGATAGCATCTCCTTGCCAATGGGGTCATAGCCGATGCTGCCCCTCACCTTTTCAAGGTCGAAGCCACGCTGGCGATAATACTCCACAAGCAGCTGTGTGAAAAGCAACACCTTACCCACGCAGACATTGAAGTTGAGTTCGACACTCTCGGCATCAATGCCGTCGAGCAGAGCGGGTATATATTCGGGAGTCACCAGTTTTCCTTTTATTCCAAATGCGATGGAATCGACACCCTCGGCAATGAGTTCCTTTGCAAGTGCATTGGCCTGCGCGGCATCGCCGGCCTTTATATCCTGGCGCACAAGCCAACAGTTGCACGCCTTGTTGCCCCTTGTGTAGGGGAACACACCGGGCTGCAGGTTCTCACATCCTGCAGGCAAATCCTCCTTGCGATAGAAGGGGTTGACATTGAACCCTTCGGGGGTTCTCCAAATCATCTTCTTGTCATAGGGAACACCCTTGAGGTCCTCTACAATCTTGTTTTTCCAATCCTCGGACGATACAGGCGAGAAATCGCTAAAAAGCCTCTCCTTTTCCTTGTTCATAGTATTGAGTTTTGTGATTATGTTCATTACCGGACGCCCGCATACAGGCAAACCGAAAGCAAACATACACAATAAATTTTGATTATTGCAAGAAAAGGGAATGATTTTATTCACAGAAACAAAGGCATGTGAACAAATATTCACACGAGGGTCACTTTGTTAAAAATAATAAGTATCTTTGCGCAACAAAATAAACGACAAAACAAAATGAAACGCTTTGCATTATCAATATTCCTGCTTCTATTGGTGGTTTGCGCCACTGCACAGAAGGAGTATTACACATCGGTCGACGGTGTGAAGGGTGGCGCAGCACTGAAGACAGCGCTCTATAACCTTATAAAGGAGCACAAGGTGATAAGCTACGGAAGTGGCGAAAGCAGCACATGGAGTGCATTCTACACTACCGATGCGGTTGTTGAGAACGGCCGGCGCCGTGTGCTCGACATGTATTCTGCCGAGAAACGCTACTTTGGCAGCAAGGGTTCCGCCGTTAGCGGCATGAACATCGAGCACAGCGTTGCAAAGAGTTGGTGGGGCGGTAACAAGAATAATGCATACTGCGACATCCACCACCTGAACCCATCGGATCAGAACGCAAATAGCCGCAAGAGCAACTACCCTCTTGGCGAACTCACAAGCGTATCGTGGGAGAATGGAGTGACATTTGTGGGAAAAGCAAACATTGACGGCAGCAGCATGAACGCCTATGAGCCATGTGACGAGTACAAGGGCGACTTTGCACGCGTATTCATGTACATGTTCACCTGCTATCAGGACCTGACATGGGAATACACTTGGATGAACTATGAGAAGAGCACCTATCCAACCCTCAAGCCCTGGGCCGTTGAACTGCTGCTCAAATGGCACAGACAGGACCCCGTAAGCGAAAAAGAGGTTAACCGCAACAATGCAGTGTATGCCGTGCAGGGCAACCGCAACCCATACGTCGACTATCCACAGCTTGCCGACTATGTATGGGGCGACTCAATAAACTATGTTTTCCACCTCACAGGCGAGGTTGAGGGCGGCAATGGCGGCAACACCGGTGGCGGTGATGACAACGGCGAGAACGATGATTTTGAAATCATTGATGGCTGGAAGATTTACCTCAACGAGAACTTCGACGGTACATCAATGAAGTTCACCACATACGAGGGTGTTGGCGACTATCCCTGGTCGCTCAACAGCCAGTACAAATATGCCGTTGCAACATCATACGTAAGCAGCAGCAAGACCAACAATAACGCCGAGAGCTGGCTCCTGTCACCATTCTTCGATTTCTCTAACGACAGCGTGGCAACAGTTTCATTCGAATACGTAATCCGCTATTGCGAGAGCGGCAAGGCTGCCGAACACCATGCACTCATGATTTGCAACGACTTCGACGGCGATGTGGAAAACGCTACTTGGGAGGCAATCGACTTTGGCGCGACAGAGAACACCACCGACTGGACATTGACAAAGAGCGGTGACATTGTAATTCCACAGAAGTATATGGGCGAAAAGGCGGTGACCCTTGCATTCTTCTACAAGGGAACAACCACAAAGGCCGGCACATTCGAGATTGACAATGTAGTTGTAAAGGCTATGGAAGGCGGCAACGATGGCGGCAATAACGACGGTGACAATGGTGACGACAATGAGAATAATAATGGCGATGACAACAACGGCGAAGGCGAGGGTAACAACGGCAACTTCACCAGCGGTCAATTTGTGCTTGTGACCGATGCCGCACAGCTCATAGTCGGTGACTCAATAGTTATTGGATTCGAGAACTACGTGATGGGACAATCTGCCGGGAACTACAGATACAAGACCGACATGATGACAAGCGGCGGCGTAATAACATACCTTGCCGATGACGTACAGATTATTCTGCTTGAAGAGGGTGCTGTAGACGGCACATATGCATTCAATGTCGGTAACGGTTACCTTTCTGCATCATCAAGCAGCAGCAACTATATTGCAACCAGCACAACACTTGATGCTAATGGCAGTTGGAAAATTGTCATCAATGACGGACTCGCTGTAATAACAGCACAGGGCGACAAGACACGCAATGTACTGCAATACAACACAAGTTCACCACGATTCTCTTGCTACAAGGGAACCCAGCAAGCAGTGAACATCTATGCGAAATCACGCATCAACTCAGGAGTTGACGAGGTGAAAGGTGAACCAACGGTCGACGCAAGTCAAAACGGAAAGGTGAAAACTATCTACGATTTACAAGGCCGCAGACTCAATGCAATAACCGAGCCGGGCATCTACATCATTAACGGTAAAAAGATGCTGGTTAAGTAACGGACTATAGAGCGTCAGTATACCAAAAGCGTCGGCAGCCAACGGTTGCTGACGCTTTTTCATCAATAAATTTTCACTATTATAAAATAAAAGACTGTTTTTTCAGTTATTGTATAACAGCGACCATAACAACAGTTTTTGTGCGAAAGAGGATATCCTACATAATATTGCTTGCCGTATGCGTACTGCTGACAGCAGCCTGCAGCAGCGAAAAGGCCATCAAGAAAGGTGACCAGTATGCTGCTGTGATGGAATATTATGAAGCTGCCAAAGAGTACAAGAAGGGATACCGCAAGATTTCGCCAAAGGAGCGTGCAAAACGCGCCGAGGTGGCGTGGAAACTAGGCGAGTGCTACCGCAAGAGCAACAACGCAGTGCCGGCTGTTGGTGCGTACCAGAACGCAGTGCGCTATGGCTACCCCGATTCCATAGCCTTGCGTTACCTTGCCGATGCCCAACTTGTAAAAGGCGACTACAAGGC
The DNA here is from genome assembly GCA_045613945.1 of Bacteroidaceae bacterium. Classification (GTDB taxonomy): domain Bacteria; phylum Bacteroidota; class Bacteroidia; order Bacteroidales; family Bacteroidaceae; genus HGM04593. The sequence goes on along the minus strand of JAZLBZ010000048.1, from coordinate 24,112 downwards.
TGCACAGAAAAGTTATGAGGCATATTTGGAACTGGCGCCGGGTGACCGCATGGCATTGATTGGACTTGAGTCGGCAAGGCAGTCAGCCGAATGGAAGAAGAACCCCACCCGCTACATTGTAAAGAAATCGAAGGAACTGAACGGACAGCGCAGCGACTACTGCCCGGCATACGTTGGCGAGGACACAACTATGATTATCACCACCAGCACACGTAAGGAGGCAACTGGCGACGAACTCAGCAGCATTACAGGACAGAAGAGCGCAGACATGTTCCTTACCAAGCGCGACGAGAAAGGCAAGTGGCAAAAGACCGAAAAGATTGAGAGCGACATAAACGGTGAGTTCGAGGACGGCGCATGCGCCTTCACCACGGATGGCAAGGTGATGTACTTTACACGCTGCGCCATTGACGAGCAGTACCCACGCTATGCAAGCATATTCAAGAGCAACCGTAGCGATGCAGCATGGACAAAGCCAGAGCAGGTAGTCATTGCACGCGACACACTCTCGGCATATGCGCACCCAGCCGTATCGCCCTGTGGTGAATGGCTCTACTTCACATCGAACATGGCCGGTGGCTTTGGAGGACTGGATATCTGGAGGCTATATATTGGGCAGAGCCGCGCAATGGAGGGTGTACTGGAAAATTTGGGCAAGGGCATAAATACCGAGGGCGATGAGCAGTTCCCTGCCTTTGGCCCGCAAGGCGAGTTGTTCTTCTCGTCAAACGGATATCCCGGAATGGGAGGCCTCGACATCTACAGCGCCACACTGCAGAACGACACCATTTGGGAGGTGAAGAACATGGGTTCCCCGGTGAACTCAAACGGCGATGATTTTGGTATCACATTTGCCCCGGGACTCTATCGCGGATACTTCAGTTCAAACAGAGGCGACGCACGCGGCTGGGACCACATATACTCCTTTATGCTGCCCGAGACAGTGCATACACTGCGCGGCTGGATATATGAAAAAGACGGCTACGAACTGCCCGACGGTGTCATATATATGATTGGCAACGACGGCACAAACACCAGTTTTGGAGTGATGAAGGATGGTTCGTACAGCATTCGCGTGACACCGGGCGTGGAATATGTATTGCTTGGCACCTGCAAGGGATACCTCAATGCAATGCAGGAACTGAAGACCACTCTAGACGAGGGCGAACACAGTTATCAGCTCGACTTTGTATTGGCATCGGCGGCACGTCCTGTGCTCATAGACAATATCTTCTACGAATACAACAAGGCCACACTCACAGCCTCATCGGCAGCAGCGCTTGACGAACTTGTCACCATGCTTGAACTGAACTCAAATGTTACAATTGAGCTTGCCGCGCACTGCGACAGCCGAGGCGGCGACAAGTACAACCTGAAACTTTCACAGGCACGTGCAGAGTCGGTAATGAAGTATCTTGTTGAAAAGGGCATTGAACAGGAACGACTCACAGCCGTAGGTTATGGCGAGGGCACGCCAAAGACTGTAACAAAGAAGATGTCCGAGCAATATAAGTTCCTAAAGGAGGGTGATGTGCTTACCGAGCAGTTCATAAAGACCCTTGACAAGGATGAACAGGAAATTTGCCACCAACTTAACCGCCGCACAGAGTTCCAGGTACTGCGCACGACGTACAGGCTGTATGAGTGATCTCACCGGTGCCGGATTTTTATATTTTTTATTTGCAGACTGTCAAAAGAATAAAAAAGGTTGGTTGCCTCTATGACAACCAACCTTTACTTATTAAGTCAACCTTTATATTACTTGAAGTAGCGGTTGAACAGACCCTCAAATCCCTTGCCGTGACGAGCCTCGTCCTTTGCCATCTCATGCACTGTGTCGTGGATGGCATCCAAATCCAACTGCTTTGCGCGCTTTGCAATGCGGTACTTGTCGCTGTTGGCCTCGGCCTCGGCGTTCATGCGCTTCTCGAGGTTTGTCTTTGTATCCCAAACGCAGTCACCCAGGAGTTCGGCAAACTTTGCTGCGTGCTCGGCCTCTTCCCATGCATAGCGCTTGAAGGCCTCGGCAATCTCGGGATAGCCCTCGCGGTCGGCCTGGCGGCTCATTGCAAGGTACATGCCTACCTCTGTGCACTCACCGATGAAGTGGTTGTTCAAATCCTTTATCATCTCGTCATCGCAACCCTTTGCAACGCCAATCACGTGCTCCTGAACGAACTGGATGGGACCCTCCTGCAACTCGTTGAACTTGTTTGAGGGAACCTTGCACATTGGGCAACGCTCGGGAGCCGATTCACCTTCATGTATATAACCACACACTGAACAAATGTACTTTTTCATAGTCGTAAAATTTTAAACTGTTATTATTATCTTTTTGTATTTATTTCTTATTCTTACAAGCGGGGCACAACCCCTTCAGATATAACTGGGCATCGTTGATGCTGTAGGCATCGAGCCCCTCAACAAGAGAGAGAAAGTCCTTTTTCATCTGCAAATCAACAATCCTGCCGCAGCGGTCGCAACGGAAATGCGCGTGACAGCAACGGTTGCCATCGAAACAGCGGAAGGTGTCGTCAATGGTGAGCATTGATATGAGCCCTGCATCAACAAACAGTTTCAAGGTGTTGTAGACTGTTGTCAGTGACAACGAACCAAGTTCGTCGCACAAGGCCTCGTAAACGACCTCGGCTGTAGGGTGCTCACAACTCTGGCGTACATATTCAAATATTGCCAGGCGCTGCACTGATGGACGAATGCCGGCCTTGATAAGTTCTTCTCTCAATTCTGCTCTTGTTGCCATATCCTTATTGTTTTGGAAGATTTCATTTTTGAAATCATTGCAAATATACAAGCAATTTATATTCCACACAAGTATTTCAATCTTTTTTTTACAATTTTTTTTAAAAAAACGAAAATAGCAAGCCTCCAGAATGTTATAGTTGTATTTTTCGCTCCAAATATGTACCTTTGCGACCAACGGTCGCACAAAAAAGGACTAAAACCAACAGGTGCGACGGGAATTAATATACATTATTAAATAAAATAGTATTTTGCTTTCAATAGACAACATCAGGGTTGACTTTGGCGGGACAAATCTGTTCCACGATGTCAGTTTCATAATAAACAAGAGGGACCGCATTGCGCTTGTTGGAAAGAACGGTGCGGGAAAGAGCACGCTCCTGAAGATTATTGCCGGGCAGCAGCAGCCCACAGAAGGCGCACTCTCGCGCCCTAAAGGTTTCACAATTGGCTACCTGCCACAGGTAATGCACCACACCGACGGCCGCACAGTGTACGAGGAGGCCGAACTGGCCTTTGCACACATCCACGAGATGGAGGCCGAACTTGAGCGCATGAACAACGAGCTTGCCGAGCGCACCGACTACGACAGCGAGGAGTATCATCAGTTAATTGAGGAGTACACTCACCTGAACGAGCAGTACACAATGATGGGCGGCAGCCACTACGAGGCAGAAATTGAGCGCGCGCTGATGGGACTGGGATTCCGCCGAAGCGACTTCACACGCCCAACAGGCGAGTTCAGTGGCGGTTGGAGAATGCGCATTGAACTTGCGAAGCTGCTGTTGCAGCACCCCGACATTCTGCTGCTTGACGAGCCCACCAACCACCTGGATATCGAGAGTATCCAGTGGCTTGAGCAGTTCCTTGCACGCAGCAGCAACGCCGTGCTGCTGGTGAGCCACGACCGCGCATTCCTCAACGCCGTCACCAACCGCACAATAGAGATTTCATGCGGCAGGATATACGACTACAAACTGTCGTACGACAAGTTCATGGAGACCCGCAAGGAGCGCCGCGAACAGCAGATACGTGCATACGAGAACCAGCAGAAGGAGATTGCCGACATAAAGGAGTTCATTGAGCGTTTCCGCTACAAGCCAACAAAGGCAGTCCAGGTGCAGAGCCGCATAAAGCAGCTCGAGAAGATTGTACCCATTGAGATTGACGAGGAGGACACAAGCCGCTTGAGGCTGAAGTTCGCCCCTGCCACACGCAGCGGGAATTACCCGGTCATCTGCAACAGCGTAAAGAAGAGTTTTGGCGAGCACACAGTGTTCGAGGGCGTAAACTTCACCATCAATCGTGGCGAGAAGGTTGCCTTCGTTGGACGTAACGGCGAGGGAAAGACCACTATGGTGCGCTGCATTCTTGGCGAGCTTGGATTCGATGGCGAGATAACAATTGGCCACAATGTCGAGACAGCATATTTTGCACAGCACGAGGCGCAGAGCCTTGACGAAAGCCTCACAGTGTTCCAGACCATTGACAACGTTGCAACCGGCGACATACGCCTGCGCATACGCGATATCCTGGGCGCATTCATGTTCGGCGGCGAGGCTTCGGACAAGCCCGTAAAGGTACTCTCGGGCGGCGAGCGCAGCCGACTGGCGATGATACGCCTGCTACTGCGCCAGATGAACCTGCTCATCCTTGACGAGCCCACCAACCACCTCGACATGCAGTCGAAGGATGTGCTCAAGGAGGCCATACGCGACTTTGACGGCACTGTAATCGTCGTGAGCCACGACCGCGAGTTCCTTGACGGACTGGTGACAAAGGTCTATGAGTTCGGCGACGGAAAGGTACGCGAGCATCTGGGTGGAATATATGACTACCTTGCATCAAAGAACGCAAGCAACATCAACGAAGCACTTGCCGGCAGCAAGGCACCCGCCGCAACCGAAACAGCAAAGCCGGTAAACGAGAGCCGCCTCAGTTACGAGGCCGAGAAGCAACTGCAGAAGCAACGCCGCAAGCTGGAACGCCAAATTGAGAGCGATGAGCAGGCAATTAGCGAAATTGAGGGCGCCATTGCGGCACTGGAGGCAGTGATGAGCACCGTTGACGGCAGCACACAGGAGAACTTCACCAAATACGCATCCCTGAAGAAACAACTTGACGAAGCTGTTGCCACATGGGAGCAGAACATGGAAGAACTTGATAATTTAAACATATAAAAATGAAAAAATTACTTATCATGACAGCCATTGCACTTGGAGTAGCAGGCTGCGAAACAAAAGAGACTATGAAGACTAAACTGACGGAAAACCTGGACACCACCTACAAGGCAGGCGAGGACTTTTTCCAGTATGCAACAGGCGGCTGGCAGAACGCAAACCCCATCACCGACGAGTATGCACGCTACGGACAGTTCGACGCATTGCGCGAGAAGAACCGCGAGCAACTCAAGGACCTTGTTCTTGAGCAGGCTGCAAAGGAGAGCGAGCCTGGCAGTAACGCACAGAAGGTGGGCGACCTCTATAACCTTGTAATGGACAGCACACGCCGCAACAGCGAGGGCATTGCCCCTGTAAAGCCATACATTGATGCCGTTGCAGCAATGAAGGAGAAGAGCGAGATCATTCCATTGATTGCGAAGAACTACCGCGTAGGCCTGGGTGGTTTCTTTGGCACAGGCATAGGCACCGACATCATGGACAGCAACAGCAACCAACTTGGCATCTACCAGGGCGGACTCTCACTTTCCGAGAAGGAGTACTACAGCGAGGACAGCGAAGTGGCCGCAAACATACGCACCAAGTTCCGCGAGCATGTAGTGAACATGTTCAAGCTTTTTGGCAACAACGAGCAGGAGGCAACAGCAAAGATGGAGGCTGTGATGGCCATTGAGACACGCCTTGCAGCAAAGCACCTGAGCCGCGTTGAGCGCCGCGACCCAATGAACAGTTATCACAAGATGTCATACAACGAGTTGAAAAGCACAATCCCCGGCATCGACTGGGATGTATACTACAGCATCCTGGGCATTGATGGCATTGAGGTGCTGAACCTTGCACACCCTGCGGCAATCAAGGAGGTTGAGGCTATCATCAAGGACACCCCACTCAACGACATCAAGGCCTACCTTGAGTGGCGCATCATCCGCTCGACAGCAAATGAACTGAGCGATGCCATTGAGGAGGAGACATTCGCATTCTACGGCACAGTATTGAGCGGCAAGAAAGTTCAGCAGCCACGCTGGAAACGTGCAGTGAGCACCGTTGACGGCGAACTGGGCGACATCATCGGCGAACTGTATGTAGCAAAGCACTTCCCGCCCGCAGCAAAAGTGCGCATGACAGAACTTGTAAAGAACCTGCAGATTGCACTTGGCGAGCGCATCGACGCACAGGAGTGGATGAGCGAGGTAACAAAGAAGGCGGCTCACGAGAAACTCAACACCTTCACTGTAAAGATTGGCTACCCCGACAAGTGGGATGACTACAGCGCACTCACCATTAACCCTGCGCTCAGTTATGCCGATAACTGCCGCAACATGTCAGAGTTCGGTTGGAAGAAGCACGTTGACGAGAAGTGGGGCAAGCCCGTTGACCGCGAGGAGTGGCACATGACACCACAGACAGTGAACGCATACTACAACCCTACTACAAACGAAATCTGTTTCCCTGCAGGTATCCTTCAGTACCCATTCTTTGACATGGAGGAGGACGATGCATTCAACTATGGTGCTATTGGCGTGGTTATCGGTCACGAGATGACTCACGGTTTCGATGACCAGGGCCGTCAGTTTGACAAGGACGGTAACTTTGCAAACTGGTGGACCGACGAGGATGCTGCCAAGTTCAACGAGCGCACACAGGTGATTGTTGACTTCTTTGACAAGATTGAGGTTCTCCCAGGCCTTAACGCAAACGGCAAACTTACTTTGGGCGAGAACATAGCCGATCACGGCGGCATCATGATTTCATTGCAGGCGTTCCGCAATGCAACAAAGGACAGCCCATTGCCGGTTGTTGATGGCCTCACAGCAGAGCAGCGTTTCTTCCTCTCATACTCAGGTGTGTGGGCAGGCCACGTACGCGACGAGGAGATACGTAACCTTACAAAGAGCGACGTTCACTCACTCTCGCGCTGGAGGGTTAACGGTACACTCCCACACATCGATGCATGGTACGAGGCATTCGGAATCACCGAGGAGAGCCCAATGTTCGTGCCACAGGATGAGCGTTTGAACATCTGGTAATCTCCAACCCCTCAGTCGCTATGCGACAGCTCCCCTAAAACAGGGGAGCAATATTTCCTTTCTGCTAAAGAAAGTAAGTTTTCACCTTTAACCACACTACGTGTGATTGAAACTTGGCTACGCCCGCAGTAAAACATCAAAGCAAGCTTTATGTTTTGCTCGCTTGCACAAGTTTTCACCTTTCACCTTTAATTATGCCACTGAAAGTTCCTGCAGGCTTGCCTGCATTGCAAGCAGTAATTGACGAAGGTAACGCGGTAGAGATTCTCAAGGAGTCTTCCGCGAACACCCTTCGCATTGCCCTGCTCAACATAATGCCCATGAAAGAGACCACCGAGGCCGACTTCATACGCCTGCTTGCCTCGAGCGACAGGGAGATAGAACTGACATTGCTCAAGTTAGATACCCACACGCCCAAGCACGCAAGCCCCGAGCACATGGCACGCTACTACACAGCGTTCAGTCAGGTGCGCGGCACACGTTTCGACGGCCTCATAATCACCGGCGCACCCATTGAAAAGATAGAGTATGAGGAGGTTACTTACTGGCCCGAACTATGCACTATCTTCAATTGGGCAAGGGAGCACGTGACATCGACCCTTTACATCTGCTGGGCCGCACAGGCAGGCCTGTACCAGAAGTTCGGCATACAGAAGCACCTACTGCCAAAGAAGATGTTCGGCGTATTCCCCCACTCCATTGCAAGGCCCGAACTGCCACTGTTCAGCGGTTTTGGCGCCACAATTCATGTACCTCACAGCCGTCACACCGAACTGTGGCGCGAGGACATTGTTGCCGAGGAGCGCATAGAACTGCTGTCGGAGTCGGAGATTTCGGGAGTATACATTATGCAGGAAAAAGGCACGCGTGACTTTTTCATCACAGGGCACTCCGAGTATGCGCTCTACACCCTTGACGGGGAGTACAAGCGCGACGTTGCCAAGAACCTGCCCATTGAGTTGCCGCTCAACTACTACCGCGATGACAACCCCGACAATGAGCCCGTAAACCGCTGGCAGGCAACGGCAAGGCTACTGTTCGGCAACTGGCTGAAATACTATTGTAAATAATTAGAAAAAATAGAACTTATGAGCAAGATTCTTTCACAGGACCATATCATCACATGCTACGAGGCCGATGCCAACCAACTGATGCGCCCCACAGCAATGCTCGACCTTATGCAAGAGGCAGCAAATGTCAATGCTTCGGTACTGGGATTCGGATATGACGAGATGATAAACAGCAACATTGCATGGGTGCTCTCACGCATACATGTAAAGTTTATCAACACACCCAAATGGCGCCAGGAGGTAAACCTCAAGACCTGGCACAAGGGCGTGGCAAAGTTGTTCTATCTCCGCGACTTTATTCTCAGTGACAAGGACGAGAATACTTTGGCGCTGGCCACAACATCATGGCTCATCATTGACCTCAACACACGCCGCCTTGTACGCAACAACGACCTCGCACTCTGCGACACAGCGGAGCATGCCATTGAGACACCGGCCGACAAGGTTGTTGTGCCTGTTGACATTGAGCCCGAACTTGTGAGAAAGCACCCAGTGACATGGTCCGAGATTGACACAAACGGACACGTGAACAACGTAAAGTATGCAGTTTGGGCACTCGATGCAGTAAAGGCCGAGGATATCAAGGAGCGGCCATTGAAGGAGATGCTCATCAACTACGATGCCGAGGTTATGCCGGGCGACACAGTGAGAATATCACGCATGCGCCAGGAGACCGAGGACGGCCTTGTCTACTACATCACAGGCAAGGTTGCCGACAAGCAGAACTTCGCAGTGAAACTAGTATTCTAAAAACAAATTGAGAGAGTCAATTGGCTCTCTCAATTTGTTTACCACACAAACGGTATAATCCTGTATTTCACCCTTTTGCAATACTCCTCATAGCCGCCAAGCCCCTCCAAAAGGACCTTCTCCTCGTTCCTTATCCTTTTAACGATAAGCGGTATATATGCCAGCATTATCACAAACGACGGCAACGAACCAAGCACAAGCGGCATTGAGAGGAACAGAAGGATGGTTGCCAGGTACATGGGGTGACGCACAATGCCATATAGTCCTGTGTCAACGACCTTTTGCCCCTCCTGTACCTCAATGGTGCGCGAGAGGTATGCGTTCTCCCGCAATACCTCGGCATACATGGCATAGGACAAGAGTAACAATGCAACCGCGCTCCACTCCGCCCATGACGGCATCACAATCCAGGCATATCTGTAATTAAGCCCGGCAACCACAAACGCAGCAATGAACATAATGCCGCTCATTGCAACAACGCTCTTTTGCTCACTCTCCTTCTCTTTGGCATTGAGCCTTTTCCTGAGCAGTCCGGGCGAAGATATTGCCATCACCACACCGGCAATGAGCATTGGCACAAAAAGCACAGCTATAAGAAGCCAGCCGTTGAAGAAATCCATTGTCCCTGCCGGCAGAAAGACCAACAGCCCCACAAGCACAAGTCCCAAGATGAACTTGATGCCTGCAGATGCCATTAACCTAATATCCACTTTCATAAAACAGCGTTATTTCTTGATGTGTACATCGGCAGCGCCCGACACATTCCATTCAGAAATCTGCGGTGTGCCATCCACGTAGACATCGGCACCACCCGAGGCGGTGAGAGAGATTGTTCTCACTGCATGCAGTTCAACATCAGAGCCACCCGATGCAACAACCGTAACCTCACCGGCAATGAGTTCATTCATATCCACATCGGCACCACCCGATGCAACAACTGAAAGAGAATTGCATTCGCCCTTGATTTCACAATCGGCACCACCCGATGCCATAACTGCGAGAGTATTGCATTTGCCTTTAATTTCACAGTCGGCGCCACCGGATACTGTTAAAGCCAACTCGTCAGCATTGCAACAATTCCACTCCAAGTCACTGCCACCGGCAAGAGCCAAAGCATTGTAGTCGAATGCCGGTACATAAACCTTGTACTCCTTATCACCGGTATTGCGTTTATGCGACACAAAAAGTTTGCCATTCTCGGCCTTTACCACAAGCGGGCTGAAGTCGTCGGTGTTCGCAAGGACACGTATCTGATTCTTTGCAATAGTTGTGTCTACAACCACATCGACTCCACCGCTTATTTCAAGCGCCGTAAGTTCCCCGTCAATGGTGTATGTACACTCATTGTTCAATTCTCGACTGCCACTGCTTTTCGATATGTTACAGCCGTTATATCTGATTTCGCATCCCGTAAGGAGCAGCATTGATGCAAAAAGCAATAATGTTGGAATATATTTTACTGTTTTCATATTCATAAGGTTTTAAAAACTATTTTATATTCAATTCAAAAGGCAAACGGGCCAGGATGTGATCGCAGTTGCCAATGTTGCGAATGAATTTGATGCTATTATAGTAACCGCCAAAGGCATCACGGACCATTGTCTCCATATAGTCCTCCTTGTCGGTATCCATAATGCGCTCAAAGAGTTCCTTGCGCTCTGGATACGCCTTCACGCTATAGCCGGCAAGCCCGGCCTTCTGCGCCGCAATCTCAACAGCCTTGTCAAGGTCGCCCAGTTCGTCAACAAGGCCAATCTCCTTTGCCTTGCTGCCTGTCCACACGCGGCCCTCGGCAATTTTTGCAATATCCTCAACTGCGACACCACGCCCATCGGCACATCGCTTGAGGAAGAGGTCATATCCATTATTGATATACTCCTGCAGGACAAGCCTCTCCTCGGGGCGGAATGAGCGCGAAAGCGAACCGAAATCGGACATACGGTTAGTCTTCACCACATCATAATCAAGACCCACCTTCTCCTTCAGCAGTTTCTCGGCATTAGGAATCATTCCAAAGATACCTATTGAGCCTGTGAGCGTTGTGGGGCTGGCAACAATGCAGTCTGCAGCACATGAGATATAGTAGCCGCCGGACGCAGCATAGTCGCCCATTGAAACAACAACCGGCTTGACAGCCTTCAGAAGTGTTACCTCGCGCCATATCTGCTCCGAGCCGTATGCGCTACCGCCTGGAGAGTTCACACGAAGAACAACCGCCTTCACATCATCATCCTCACGCAATTCGCGCAACTCCTTGACGACCTTCTTTGAGTTTATGCCCTCTTCAATGGATGATGTTGAGCCGTCAATCTCGCCGAACGCATAGTATACGGCAATCTTGCTCTTGCCCGCAACGTCCTCAACCTTTTGGTTCGCTTTAAGCCTCTCCTTCATTGTCTCCATTGTAACAAGGCTTAGTTTATCATCGGCCGCAACACCGGCAAGGTTCTTGAGATAATCCAACACGCCGTCCTTGTAGAGCAATGTATCGGCCATGCCGCACTCAATATACTCCTGTGCCGGGCAATAATCCATAAGCCTGTCGGCATACCCATCAAGTTGCTCCTTTGGAATATTACGCGAAACAGAAACGGCTGTTAGCAGTTCGTCCCAGGTAGAGGTCAGCAGTTCGGTAATCTGCTCACGATTTGCATCACTCATCTCTGTTGCAGTGAATGGTTCCACTGCCGACTTGTAGGTGCCAACCTTGAATACCTGCATCTCAACGCCAACCTTCTCAAGCAGGTCCTTGTAGAATATTGGGGTTGATGCAAGGCCACGCCACGCAATGCTTCCCTGTGGGTTCACTATCACCTTATCGGCAACTGTGGCAAGGTAGTAGAGTCCCTGAGAATACTGGTCGCCATAGGCAACAATGAACTTTCCGCTCTGCTTGAAAGAGTCGAGTTCGCCACGTATCTCCTCAAGCGAGGCCGATGACGCACCTTCGACAGTACCGGCCTGCAGATAAATTCCCACTATCTCCTTGTTTGTCTTTGCCTCCTTGATGGCCGCAATAATCTCGTCAAGCCCGTAGGTCTTGAGTTCATCATTCATTATTGACGCAAGGGGGTTCTCCGAGGCGCGCTCCCCAAGCACTCCATTAAAATCAAGGAAGAGCACCGAGTTCTTTTCAATATCGCCATTGGCATCAGAGGATGCAAAGATACCGGCAATGGCATTCACTCCCAAAACAAAGAGAATAATCCCGGCAATCACCATGCCAAGCACGCTGGCAAGCAGGATCTTAAAAAAACTTTTCATAATATTCTTTATTAATCGTTGTCTTTATAACGGTGGCAATTACGCTTATTCACCGTCACCATGATACTCCATCCAGGCATTGTAGCCGCCTTCAAGGTCTACAACATTCTTGAAGAATACCTTCTCCAGCACCCTGCCGGCATTTTCGCTGCGCCTGCCGCTACGGCAGTAGAGAGCAACGGGGCGCTCGGGGTCGAGCGCAGTGGCAAGTTCCTCATGCCCTTTCATCACATCAATATTTATACTGCCTGGCAGGTGTCCCGCAGCATATTCCTCGGCAGTGCGCACATCGACAAGTTGCACCGTACTATCGGCGATGAACGCCTTGAACTCCTCTACATTGAGTCGCTTGAAACTGCCACCGACGGTGTTGACACGCACGCACGACTGCAAGGCAAACAGCGCTGTCAGCAGCAACAGGGAAAGATACTTTTTCATGGTTATAATAGTTCTATAAGTTCCTCTTTTGTAATGCCAAGCATCTGCGCCTTTGCCTTGAACTGTGGCAGTTCGTTAGCAATGAACTCACGCTTGACATTCTCTTTTATTCGCGCAACTGCACCTTCCCTGACAAAATAGCCAAGTCCGCGCTTGTTGTATATTATATCCTGTGCCTCGAGCAACTGATAGGAGCGCACAATGGTATTGGGGTTTACACCAACCATCGCACCCATCTCACGCACCGAGGGGATGCGCTCCTCCTCGCGCCAGTCGCCGCGCAGAATGTTCTCCTGCATCAGGTCTACATTCTGCAGATATATGGGCTTGTGTTCGCTATACTCCATAATAGATACTCATTAATAGTTTACTCTCTTTATTCTGAAATAGGTCATCACAAGGAAGAAGACAGAAAGAAGCACATTGAAAAAGCGACCGGTATTCATCAGCCATCTCCACTGCTCCTCAACACTCTTATTCTCCATGAATTCAGCAAGCGGCCTGAACAGGTCTTCCCAAAACTCGGGACTCGTCATGTTCACCAGCATCGCTGTCAATATTATGAATGCAAATATCATTGATATATTGAAAAGTATGGTCTTCATCACCTTGTTCTTGCGGAATATGGTGTTGAACATCATTGTATAGGAGATGAGCCCGAAGAAATAGAGCAGGCCGTCAAGTATTGGAAGCGAGCATGCAAGCAAATCCTCGTCATATGTAACCATTGCCAACGTATCGGCAAAAGGATTGTAGAAGTCCATCTCATGGAATGAGCCAATGCCCATATTGGAAAGCATCCACAGAATAAGGTCGGTACCGGTGAGCATGACATAAGAGAGAACCGGCACAACAAGCACACTAATCAGCGTCATTGACAAGAGTTTCTCAAGAGTGCTGGCGGGAATCATCGCATAGATGTAGCCTTTCTTTCTGTTGTTCATATCCTTGTAGACGATGAACGGGCTCAGGACAATCGATACGGTGAAAAGCATTGTTACAAGTTCGGCTCTGCCATTGGGCAACACAGGGAAGTCTACCGTGAGTGAAAAAATCCACACTGCGGCTATCACACTGGCAAAAACAAGCAACGATTTGAAGAAGTTGGGAATATAGTTCACAACCTCGTACTGCATAAGTTTCCACAAACGCTTTATATCAAAAACTTCATTCATAGCAGTTTACTTTTTTGAGTTGATGTAATTGAACAACAGTTCTATATTTATGCGGCTCTCCTCGCCATACACATTTCTCCTTATTGAATAGCAACCGCCCAGGCCGGCCTCTACAAAGAGGGCATCGTCGGGGATGGTGTTGGAGATTTCAAAGAGATACTCACTCTGAATGTCGGCCACGCTCTTGTCGAGCAGCACAGCACGCTTGTCAAGTATCATGATGTGGTCTAGCAGGTTCTCCACATCCTTCACCTGGTGAGTGGAGATTATTATTGTACGGTTCTCGTCCATAGTGCTTGCCACCATCTTGCGGAACTCGAGTTTGCTTGGGATGTCGAGACCGTTGGTAGGCTCGTCAAGCAGCAGATATTCGGTATTCATTGCAAGCGCAATACACAGGATGGCCCTTTTACGCTGGCCAAGCGACAGCGTGGTAAACTTGCGGTTGATATCTATCTGGAAATCACCAAGCAGAGTACGCAGACGCTGCTCATCATATTTGGGATAGAAGGCCGAGATGCCCCTTGCATAGTTCTTTATTGACACTGCGGGACCCTCAAAATCCTCGGGGATATAGAATATCCTTGACAGGAAACCCGGCTTGCGGTCGGCAGGCGAATAGCCATCAACGTCAATACTACCCTCTTTTGTTGTGAGCAACCCGCACAGCATTTTGAAGAGTGTGCTCTTTCCCACTCCGTTTGCACCGAGCAGGCCATATACCCTACCCTTCTCGAAAGTGGTGCTTATGCAATCCAAGACCTTCTCGCTTGAGTAAGCAAATGACAAATCCTTAATCGTTATCATAGTGTATTAGTTTATTAGTACACCGCAAATATAAAACACTTTTTTAATACTTTCCAAGAAAAAAGTGATATTTTTTACAAAAAAGTAATATCTTCGCACTGAAAGAAGCAACTAACACAACACGTATATGAAAAAAATTCTCTTTGGGCTTGCGAGCCTTTTATTATTATGCGCGTGCGCGCACAATGAGGTGACCGAGTCAAGCCACTGCCTGCTGCCTGTTCCACAGGATATGCAGACAGCAAAGGGCCATTTCACCATAGGCAAGGGGACAAGACTCTACATTGCAGCCCCCGACGAGGACAAGAGTGCCATTGCTAATGCATTTGCAACCTGGGACGGTGTTTTGGAGACCGCCGGTGAGAACTCCACCGTCAACTGCATTGCAATGGAGGTTTGCGACAATGTCGATGACATCACATCGCCCGAGGGCTATACAATCAATGTCACAAGAGAGAGAATTGATGTAAAGGCAACATCGGCAGCCGGCCTTTTCTACGCAGCGCAGACACTGCAACAACTTGCCGATGGGGGAAACACCATCCCCGCATGCACAATAGCCGACGAGCCACAGTTTGCCTATCGTGGTTTGATGCTCGACGTCAGCCGTCACTTCTTTGGCAAGGAGTTCGTAAAGAAGCAGATTGACGCAATGGCGCACTTCAAAATGACCCGCCTGCACCTGCACCTCACCGATGCTGCCGGCTGGCGCATAGAGATAAAGAGATACCCACGCCTCACCGAGTTTGCAGCATGGCGTTCGCCCGCCATCTGGAAGGAGTGGTGGTTCGGCGACCGCAAATATATTGAGGAAGGCAGCGAAGGCGCATACGGCGGCTACTACACACAGGAGGATATAAAGGAACTTGTTGCATACGCAGCAGAGCGCTACATAACCATCATCCCCGAGATTGAGATGCCCGCACATAGCGAGGAGACACTCACTGCCTATCCCGAACTGTCGTGCACACACGAGCCATACAAGCAGGCCGACTTTTGCGTGGGCAACGAAAAGACATTTGAGTTCCTTGAGAATGTCCTGAGCGAAGTCATTGAACTGTTCCCAAGTGAATATATACACATTGGCGGCGACGAGGCCGGCAAGGCGTCATGGCCACACTGCCCGCTGTGCCAGAAGCGCATGAAGGAGGAGGGGCTCAAGGATGTGAACGAACTGCAGAGCTACCTCATACAGCGCATAGAGAAATTTGTGAACAGCAAGGGCAGGCAGATTATAGGCTGGGACGAGATTCTTGACGGCGGCCTTGCACCGAATGCTACAGTAATGTCGTGGCGCGGAACCGAGGGCGGCATCGCTGCCGTTGAGAGTGGGCACAAGGCAATTATGACACCTGGCGGATACTGCTATCTCGACTCATACCAGGATGCGCCGCACACACAGCCAATGGCATTCGGTCCATATATGCCGCTTGAGAAAGTCTATTCATACGACCCACGCGCCGAGATTGACAGCGCAAAGGCACACCTTATCTATGGCGTTCAGGGAAACCTTTGGGTTGAGTACATACCAACAGAGGAACTCGTTGAGTACATGATTTATCCACGCATTCTTGCCATTGCCGAGATTGGCTGGAGCAACCCTGCCAACCGCGACTATGCAGCGTTCAAGGAGCGTGCAATCAAGGCCACCAACGGCCTGCGCAGCAAGGGCTATAACGCCTTTGACCTTGCCAACGAAGTGGGCCAGCGCAAGGAGGCACAGGCACCCGCTGAGCACCTTGCCCTGAGCGGCAGCATAAAATATGCCGAGGGCGCGCCATACAGCGACAGTTACAAGGCTGGTGGCGACAGGGCACTCATTGACGGAGTGTGCGGCGGCTGGACATATACCGACAAGAAGTGGCAAGGATTCATCAGAGACGGCGTGGATGTCACAATTGATTTGGGCGAAGAGATGGATATTTCCCAGGTAACAGCACAGTTTATGCAGATGTGCATCCCCGATGTGTGGATGCCCGCCGAGGTTATCATCAGCACATCGAGCGATGGCAACGAGTTCGGCGAACTGGCACGCATTGAGCACACTGTTGTAAGGGACGAGGGACTCTCTTTCAAGGAGTATGGCTGGAAAGGCAACGCAAGGGCCCGATACATTAACTACCGCGCAAAGTGCGGCCCCCAGCGCGGCTGGCTATTCACAGACGAAATCATTGTAAGGTGAAAAGTGAAAACTAGTTTTCCGTTTTCCCCTTTCCGCTTTCACATTAAAATATAAGCAACTAAGAAAACTAAAAACGAAAAAAACTTATGACAACAAAGAACTTTTTAAAGAGTATTCTTGCGCTGGCGGTTGCATTGCCAATGAGCCTGAGCGCACAGGTCAATGTAAACAGGGCAGCATATCCCGATTACAGTGACAAAGTAAACCCTGACTGGTCGTTGATGCCACAGCATGGCGCCAACAAGGCACAGCGTGCCGATGGCGCGACAAGAGCACAACGCCCAGCCTATGTGAACAACGCCGAGAAGAAATTCTTCCCGCCTGTATTCAACCAGGACGGCGGTTCGTGCGGTTCGGCATCGCGTATCTGCTACATGTTCACATACGAGCTCAACGCATACCGCAACCTCGACGGCAAGAGCTCCAAGAACTACTACCCCTCACACTTCGTGTGGTTGCTCACCAACGGCAACTCGGGCAAGGATGAGTTTGTTACCAGCATAGGCGTACCCTCGGCTGCCACATACGGCGGACAGACCTACTCAACGCTCTTTGGAAACCAGGACTGCTCTAACAACGATTTCGGCTGGATGCAGGGATATGACAAATGGTTCGAGGCAATGAACAACCGCATGCTTGCACCTTCGAACTTCCCGGTAAATGTAGGAACCGAGGAGGGACGCGAGGCTGTGAAGAACTGGCTGTGGAACCACAATGGCGACGAGAGTTTCCAGGCCGGTGGAATCTGCGGTATCGGCGTGGCAAGTGCCGACGGTAACTATGAGGGCAGAATACCCAACACATCGGCCAACAGTTCGGCTGGTGTCGTGAACAAGAAATATGTAAAGGCATGGGGTCCACAGGTCGACCATGCCCTCACCATTGTGGGATATGACGACCGCGTTGAGTTCGACCTCGACGGCAACGGCGTAGCCGGCGAGAAAAGCAAGGACGAGGTCGGCGCATGGATTATTGTTAACTCATGGGGCAGTTGGTGGGGAAACAGCGGTTTCATCTACTGTCCATACGCATACGGCGGTGCATCGTTCAACACCGACGGTACATTCTCGCAGAACTGGTGGGCACCCGAGATTTATAAGGTGAGAAAGGACTACCGTCCACTGCGCACCATAAAACTGGAGATGGAGTACTCACGCCGCAGCGAGATTAAGCTCTCGGCGGGAATCTCGGCCGACATCAACGCAACTGCGCCCGAGAAGAGCATTGAGTTCGAGCACTTCAAGTATGCCGGCGACGGTAACTACGGCAACACCAACCCGGCTCCCGAGATTCCAATGCTCGGTCGCTGGGCCGACGGCAAACTGCACACCGAGCCAATGGAGTTCGGCTACGACCTCACAGACCTCACAAACGGATATGACAGGAGCATGCCGCTCAAGTACTTCTTTATTGTGGAGACAAGAGCCTGGGGCAAGGGCAGCGGCAAAATCCACAACGCCTCAATTATGGACTATGAGTTCAACCTTGACGGCCAGGAGACTCCATTCGACATTGGCAATGGCGTGGAGATTAAGAGCGCCGGCAACAAGACAATAATATCCGTTGTAGTGTATGGCGAGGAGTACTACTCTCCACAGAACCTCTCGCTCAACCAGAGAAGACTCACCTGGACAAAGCCGATACGCTCAAGTTACAGCATCGCAAAATACAGGATATACCACAACAACGAGCTCATTGCCGAAACAAACGGCACTACATTGGCCTATACTATACCCGACAACATTAACATTGACGGAACATTCAGCGTCGCGGCACTCTATGAGAACGGCAACGAGTCGCAGAAGATAACCGTGTCTGCACCAATTGCCTTCGACAGCGAGAACAAGGTCATCAACCTGAAGAATTCCGGTTTCAGCATACCGAATGTGTTCGACCAGAAGTATGAAGAAATGACGATGGAGTTCTACATCAAGCCCAACTCGTTGAAGGACTGGAACCAGAGCGCCGGCCCGGGATGGGGCAAGTTTATGATGCACGCAAATGCCAACGGTTCATACACTGTGGGCTGGGACACCGGCAACCGCACAAACACCGACCCCGGAACATTGAAGGTTGGAACCTGGACACACATAGCCTTTGTCGTTAAAAACAGGACAATGATTGTATATGTGAATGGTGTGCGCAAGAAATCATTCTCGACCAATGCATACAGCGGCGTAGGCGGCTGGGGCAACTTCATTTTCAGTGCAAACGGCGAGACTAACGCATCAGATGCAAGCTATGACGAGATACGCGTATGGAACAAAGTACGCACCGCGAACGAAATCAAGAGCAGTATGAATGCACAGTTCTCGGGCAGTATGCTCCCCGACGGGCTTGTTGCATACTACAAGGGCGATGTAATCACAGAGGACGGAACAGCCAAACTGCGCGAATACTACAGCGGCAACCACGCCGAGATTCTCAACAACAACTACAGCGTCGAGACAAGCAGCCAGAGTATGGGCAAGACATCGGCCACACTCTCGGCAAGCATCAACCCTGTAACAGAGACCATCTATGCCGGCGTGCCGGTGAAGATGTCGGCTACATATAGCGATGCTGCCACAAAAATCACCTGGAATATCCCCGATGCCGGCATCAACAACGTTGCAATAGCCGAGCCGACTGTAACATTCGCATCGGCCGGTGAAAAGAGCATCACAATGACTGCAGCAGACAGCAATGACAACACAGTGAGCGAGACAATTACCGTAACCGTAAATGAAGAACCAGAAGCCAATGCCACCTTCAAAGTGAGCAAGACACCTATAATCAAGGGCGAAAAGGTGTTCTTCATTGTAGAAAACCCACAACTTGGTTACTTGTATGAGTGGTCGACACCGGGAGCAGAGGAGGAAAAGACACAGGGACTCCGCGTGAACGCCGTATACACCGAGGCCGGCACACACGCCGTTACCTTAAAGGTAACATCGGCATCGGGTGCAAAGAGTGCGACATCAAGCATAGATATTGAAGTCCTTGATTCAGAGCCTGAGGCTGAATTTGAAATCAGCCCGGCAATAATTATGAAGGGCGAGACCACGTACCTCACCGACATCTCGAAGTACCACCCCGATGCTTGGCAGTGGACAATAGAGAGTGCAAACAAAAGATATGTCATCAACGGCCAGCATAGCAGTTTCACTCCTGCCGTAAGCGGTGTGTTTGATGTGACACTCAAGGTGAACAACCTTGTTGGCACAAGCAGCACCACAAGAGAGCGTGCGCTGGTTGTGTGCAACGCCGACAGCAAGAACGGCCTCAACTTCAGCGGCCGCGACAATGCCAAGGTCACAGCACCTGTCACAAGTTCAAAGTGCAATGCCTTCACCGTTGAGTGGTGGATGCGCCCCGAGAGCCTGTCAAGCAGCTGCCTGGGTATCGGTGACAGCGAATCGACATTCTTCATCAAGACCGATGCAAGCGGAAGAATGATGGTATCGGCAAACGGCTACACTGGCAAGAGCGGTTCAACCGACTTTGTCATAAAGAACGAATGGCACCACTATGCCGTGGTTGTCGATGGCGGCTATATGGACTTCTACCGCGACGGAGAGTACAGCACGACAAGCTATGTATCGGCCAGTGCATATGTTCCGTCACTCAGCAAGTTCACCATTGGTAACGACAATGCCAAGATGAACGGACAGATTGACGAACTGCGCGTTTGGACAAAGGTTGTCAAAGGCGATGCCCTCAAGGCTGTGTGCAACGCTCCTTTGGAGGACCCGGCCTCACAGGATGGCCTGCTGCTCTACTACGACTTCAACCAGAGCGGCGGCAGCGTAATTGACCGCAGCGGTAACGGTTTCGACGGTGTGCGCAGCGGTTTTGGCCCCGACGGTGATGCCTGGGGATTGTCAAGAGGCGTATTCTGCCTTAGCGGCGAGGCTGGAGGATTGAGTGGCGACGTGACATCAAAATTCCTCACCAACTACCGCGCAGCCTTCCAGCACAGCACAACTCTTGTAAATTCAAGTGTAAGCAACCGTTTCTACAAGTTGACAGGCTGGACCATTGAGAACGCCGTTACATCGGGTGGCATCACCACAGGTGCGCATGTCGATGCCCAGAAGGACAAATGTATGACATTCACCACCACTTGGGACGGATTCAGCACCCTGAGCAACCACAAGGTTTACCAGACAGTCACCCTGCCCGCAGGTGCATACATCTTCACTGCAAACTACCATAGCAAATGGGAAGGACAGTGCGGCAACAGCTACGTGGTTGTAGATGACGCGAAGAGCATCCCTGGCGTGGCAAGCATAGAGAATGCACTTGCCTACACACAAATGGCAGCAAAGGGCACAGTAATGTCCAACAAGGTAGAGTTTATCCTTGAAGAGGAGACAGAGGTTTCACTCGGCCTACTCGTGAACATGAACGACAAGATATGTATGACCATCGAGAGTTTCGAACTTGAGCGTGACAATACCGAGTATCTTGAGGCCGACGGCTTGACCGCCATTGAGCCTGTCATTGAGACCGTTGAGCGCGAGTGCGACAATGCCATCTACGACCTCCAGGGTCGCAAGGTTCTCAATCCGCAGAAGGGACACATCTACATAAAGAACGGAAAGAAGTTCCTTGTAAAGTAAAGGAACATACTATAATAACGCTATCGGGTGGCTCATTTGAGCCACCCGATAGCGTTTAATGCCGGTTTTATTTGACATTACCATTGTACGCAGCAAAGTTCGCGGAGTATCCCATTGCAAAGGTAATTCCCCGCCAACAGCGGAACGGCACCGTTGAAAATTGCGAGTAAGCGAGTGTGTGAAAACTTGTTTACACACAAAGTGAGCGGAAGCAATTTCAACCAAGTTAAAAATCCAATGTTTGAATAATACTGTTTTTGACAACACTCGCTTTTAGCGACCCAAACGGTACGAGCTACGCCCGTACTACGTTTGACCATTCGCTGCTCGTGTTGTCGAAGGCTAAAGCCTTTCCCGTGTGCCGAAGTTTTTCGTACTTTTTTCTAAAAAGTACAAGATAGAACGAAAACAATAAGAATATAAGACAACTGATTAAGGGTAAAATCTACTGCCTAAACTTCAAGATTTACCCACACCTTTTTTCTACTGAACCATTATTTGTCACTATCAATGTCCAAAGCGTGACATATCCACCTCTTTTGTTTCCTTTTTCCTGTATCCTCCGAAACGATATACAAGCGAAAGCGTGAAGTTGCGTGTGTACATATTATTCTTGTGGACAAGATTCTGTCCTTTGTAGTCCATCACCATTTCACCAAGAGTGGAATTGAAGATATCATTATAGAAACAACTCAATGTACCCTTGCCACCGGCAAAGTTCCACTTTGCCCCGGCCGAGAGGCTCCACATAGTCTTTACCGAGAATGTACCCTGCGTGATTGGAGACTGCACCCAACCATTGAGTTCAAAGAGAAGGTCTTTGTTCACAATAAAGCTATTGTTGAGCGATGCACTTGCTGCAAATTTACGGTCCTCGAAGCCAATGTCAAAGAAATTGTCGCAACGCTGTGCCATATAAAAGCCAACCAACGTAGCACGTGTGTTGAACCACTTCGCGGGAGCATATGGCAACACAGCCATAATACCCGATTGCGAAAAATAGTCCCAATTGTGGGTCTGGTAGATGAGGGCAAGGCGGTCGGTCGACTGGTACATTGCCTGTGCAAAGAACTTGTCAATATAGTTACAGAACACACCGAAAACATACTTCTGTTTCAAAATGTAGTTCGCGTTGAACATATATGACTTCGAAGGTTCAAGGCCGGGCGAGTTGTGGAGCTCGGAGTAGCCGTCGATGTAACTGACAGCCGACTGCATCTGCCAGTACGACGGGTACTGCTTGTTCACATTGAACGTGGACTGGAAAATGTGGTCGGGGTGACGCATATATGTGAGCGACGCCTGGGGGTAGAATGTCCAGCGCTCGCGCCCGTTGACCTTGTAATACTCTGCCGTAGCCGACAATGAAAACGAAAGTCCAAGCGGAGATTGACGCCCGAACGAGACATAGGCCTCGGCGGTGTGCTCGGACAATGAAGCCTCAACGTCAGTTCCCGCCAGTGTGCTACCGGCATCGAATAATTGGTAATCGTTGCTCTCGCTGTTGCGGTACGATGCACCGTATCCAAGTGTCCAACCGCCTGCGAAAGAGTGCTTCTGGTCGGCATACGCATGTAGCGAACGTATATCCTGCCCTGCATTCTGTGACATGAAGAGTTGCATGCTGTCACTGAGGAAAGTGACGTTCATGTGCTGCGTGCTGTGGTTCTTGTACATGGTGTAGTCCACTCCAAGCGAGAGCCCTATCCCTGTCAATGCCTGCAGGGAGAAGTTATGCATGTGGTCGCTGTCAACCACCTTTCTCTGCTCGGAGTCCTGGTAGTTGCCGACCGATGTCGAACTGCTCTCGGCATCACTCTTTGTCTGGTAGTTATATGCAAAGCTTATATTGTTCTTCTCGTTGAAATTATACTCAAACGCAGCCCTTGCACTATGTTTCCACAGGCTGCCGCGAATCTCCTGCAACTGCCGTATATCGTGCTGCACGCCGCCAAGCGTGTGCAGTGATATCATATCAAGGTCCTGCACCTCTGAGATGCGCGATATGTTGTACATTGCATCGAACGCAAACTTGGGAGTTGCAGCACGTAAAAAGGCATGCACACCGCCATTGTCTGTAAAACGGTTTATGTAGTCACCACCCAGCTCGCCCTGCAGCGAGTATTGAGTATCGCGTTTCAGCACTATGTTGAGTGCTGCACCACGCACATGATAATGCGGCGGAGCGCTGTACATAACCTCGACCTTCTCAACGCGCCCCACGGGTGTGCTCTTGAGCAGCGAGGCAACCTGTTCGGCACTCATAGTCGATGGCTTGCCGTTTATTATTACAGCCAGGGAGTTTGCACCAACAAGGGTAAGGCTACCATCCTTCTCGCTCACGCCCGGCAACCTTGTCAGTGCATCGTAGGTATTGTTCACTGCCTTGTCGCGCGTGAGCTGTTCAAGGTCATAGGCCAAAGCGCCGTTCTCCACCTTCACCAATGGTCGCTCGGCAACCACATCAAGCTCGCCAAGCATCCTGTCCTGCGGTTCAAGGATAATATCACCCACTGAAGGAGTGTTGCACTCCACCTCGCGCGAATGGTAGGCCATGTGGTTTACCACAAGGCGGTATTTCTCCATATTATGCGAGAAAGAGAAGAGACCGGCACTGTCGGTCAGCGCAACATCCACATAAACAGAATCGATGCTTTGAAGTACCACATTTGCGCCCTCAACCGGCACAGACTCTCCATTGATTACACGGCCGCCAATACCCTGCGCCTGAACAACATTCAAGACAATGAGGGAAATGACAACCGACAAGAGTAAGCTTCTAATCATACAATCTTTTATTTTGAGCGCGAAGATAAGTAAAAATTTCCAAACAGCACAACACTTTTTACCCCCCC
>JAZLBZ010000047.1:0-11390 GCA_045613945.1 Bacteroidaceae bacterium | reverse complement strand
AATAATATCCTTCTCATTGATATATTGTGTTGGCTTAATTCTTATCCTTAAAATCTTTCTTACCAGTTCTTTTCGGGTATTCCTCTCTTGGCTTTCGCCTTCTCGGCCTCTTCCATCTTCTCCCTTATCTCCTTTTCATCCTGCATCAGAGCCTTAAGCATCTGCTCCATTTTCTCTTTGTCCTCCTGGGGCTGCTGAGGTTGGTTTTGCTGCTCTTTCTCTTCCTGAGGCTGCTGTTGCTGCTTTTGTTCCTCCTTCTGTTCTTGCTGCTGTTGCTGTTCTTGCTGCTGATTTTGTTGCTGTTGTTGCTGATCCTGCTGGTTCTGCTGCTGGTCGTTGTTCTTCATCTGCAACAGCACCACTGCAAGGTTGTAGCGTGCGTCCTCGTCGGCAGGGTTCTTGCGCAATGCCATCTTGTATGCCTCGGCTGCTTCTTTAAGGTCATTGCGCATATGGTTTACTACGCCCATGTTATGGTAGACCGAAGAGTATCTTGCTGTATCGGGCTGCTCCTCGCCGGCATCATCCAGGCGAGCGATAGCCTCCACCAATGCAGAGTCTATCTCGGCGTCCAGTCTCCCATCATTGTTGAACGACTCACTGAGCGCCGGATAATTCTTCATTATGGAGTTTGTGGCAATGTTGTAATTTACAAGGCTACGCTGCTCATTGAAACCCGCAGCCTTCATGTATGGCTCAACGGCCTCCTCAAAGAGACTGTCGTTGTGCAGGCCGTTTGCCTCAACCAGATACTCGTTCTGGCTCTTGACTGTTGGGCTGCCATAACTTATAAGCGAAAATGTCACGTACAGCGTTGCTGCAGCAATAATGGCCACAACTGAAATATATGTAAATTTTCTTTTGTCAAAGTTCATATTCCAATATCTGTTTTGAAATTCAAATCCTCTTACGGCTTCTTACATCGGCAACAGCAACCAGAATCAAGTCTAGGAACAGCAGTATTACAGCCAGTGTTGCCGGATAGAGGAAGAGTTCATTATAGCCTGTGTAGACATCGGTTGTTGTCTCGTCCTTTGTTAATTTCTCAAGTTGGTCCGATAGAATCTTCTGTGCATCGTTGGTATTGTCAACCTGCAGATACATTCCATTGCCGGCCTGTGCAATATTCATTGCCATCTCCTCGTTGAGTTTTGTCACCACCACCTGGCCACTACGGTCACGCAGAAAGTTGTTGCCGCCCAATGGGATGCGCCCGCCCTTTGCCGTACCTATACCAAGAATATATACCTGCTTGCCGCTTTCCGATGCCTTCTTTGCTGCATCCTCGGCACCACCCTCATGGTTCTCGCTGTCAGTGATGAGCACTATTGCCTTTCCTATTTTCTCGTTCGGGGTAAAGCAACGTGATGCCAAATTGATGGCAGCACCTATGTCTGTGCCCTGCCTTGAGACAAGATTGGTAGATATGCTCTCAAGGAACATCTCTATTGAAATGAAGTCATCAGTTATTGGCAACTGGACAAAAGCGTCGCCGGCAAAGACCACCAATGCAATCTTGTTGCCCTTTAACTGCTCGGCCAGACGTTTCACAAGCCTCTTGGCCTTCTCCAGACGATTAGGGTATATATCATCGGCAAGCATTGAGTTGGAGACGTCCAATGCCACAACCAATTCTACGCCACGCGTGGTAACAGATGTCTTGCCCTTGCCATAGCGCGGTCTTGCCAATGCAATAATCATCAACGACAGCGCAAGCAGCGGCAACCAGAAAAGGATGGCCGAGCGCCTTCTTGAATAGGCAGGAATCAGGCGTTCCACAAGCTGGGGGTCGCCATATCTCTTGATGCTCTTTCTTCTCCTGTAGCAGGCGTAATGGTATATTACGATAGCCAAAGGAATGAAGAAAAGAAGATATAGATATTCAGGTGTTGCAAATTTCATCTCTGTACTTTATTACGGTATTCTCTTCAAAATTGTATTGCGCAGCAATATCTCCATAATCAGTGCCACAATGGCAATGAGTGCAAAGAGCATGAACTTTTCCTCTTCGCTGCCAAAATGCTTGATATCTAGTTTTGTGCGCTCAAGCTGGTCAATCTCCTTGTATATATCCATCAGGCTCTCCTTGCTCGATGAACGGAAATATTGTCCGCCTGTAATCGACGCAATGGTTCTAAGGGTCTTCTCATCGAACTCTGAATTGTCAAGCAAACCAAAAGGTGTCTGCACAACCTCCTTGTCGGTCCTGAAACCTACGGTGTATATTCTTATGCCATACTCTTTGGCTATGTAGGCTGCATCCTCGGGGGTAATCTCGCCGCTGTTGTTGGAACCGTCGGTGAGCAGGATAATTACCTTTGACTTTGCCTTGCTGTCCTTGAGGCGTGTCACTGCGTTGGCAATACCCAATCCAATGGCTGTTCCGTCCTTGAGCATGCCGTTTGCAGCATATTCAATGCCCGATTTGTCAATGAGGCTCAGCACGCTCCTGTAGTCAATGGTCAGCGGGCACTGTGTGAAACTCTCGCCGGCAAAGAGGGTGAGGCCGATGTTGTCGTTCTTTCGTCCCGACACGAACTGTGATGCCACATCCTTTGCGACATCAATGCGGTTTGGCTCAATGTCGACAGCCGACATACTGGTAGAGACGTCCATTGCAAGCATTATATCAATACCCTCGACGCTCTCCTCGCTCCAGCGGTTGGTAGATACCGGGCGCATAAGTACAAGGATGAGCATGGACAATGCAACAATCCTTAGCACAAAAGGAGCGTGAACAAGATAGTTCCTGTAGGTCTTTAACTCCTTGCTGAATGGCAGTATCGTGGATACCTTCATCGAGGGCGACATTCTGCGTCCCTTCAAAAGGTACCATACGGCATACGCTATCAGAGGTATGAAAAGCAGCAGATATATAAATCTTGTAAAATGCATATTCCTAAACTTTTAGCCTAACATATGACCAATATCCGTAATCAGCAGCGCCGCCACAGCCACAAGAACGCACAGCACAACGGCAATGGAGGCAATGAGCCAGCGCTTCTGCTTCAGGGAACGATGATTGACAACCTTCTCCTCAACCGGCTTCTGTTTCTCCTCCTCCACATCCTTTGTAGCATTGACAAAGTCTATGGCATAGAGCATATTGCGGTCGTTCTCATTGAGCGACGGCTTCATCTTTGCGAACTTCACCAGGTCGGCAACCTCAAGAATCTCCTGTACCTCCTTAATCGCCTCCTTGTCATTGAAACGCAACAGGTTCTCGATAATCTCACCGGTTGTCATGTCGGCAGCATTGAACTTGTAGCGATTAAACATATACTCGCGCAAGGTGTCGGTCAGGCGGGTGTAATAGTCCTTCACGCTCTCCTCGCCATGCAGCGTGTTGTCGCTCTTTATCTCATCAATCTTCTGCAGTGCGGTAAAATGCGACGGGTTTCGTGGCTTTACCTTTACAATGCGTATGATGGGCTTGTTATTCACGTATCGAACAATAATCCAAACAAGCAGTGCCAACAGCACAATGAAAAGGAATGAGAGATAGACTGTGTCGCGATACTCGTTCCAAGTGAGCCTTGCCTCCCATACAGGCCTGAATCCTTTTATATTCTTGAGGTCGGTGGTGTCCACCGGGACTGTATTCACCAGCAGGCTTGTAGGGTTTGTGTAGTACTCATCGCCACCTACCCACGCAATGACAGGCGGTATTACCTGCAGCGAGTCAACGAATGATGTGATAATGCACTCGCTCCTGTAGGTTTCGCGTCCTTTTGTATCAACACTCCTGTAGTCATTATGGCCAAGCACCTCGACGTCTCTTGCCAAAGCATCGGGAATGGGCATATCTACCTCATAACCACTGTCCACGCTTAGTTCAATGGTCAGTTTGACATGCTCGCCGATGCGCATCTCCTTTGCATCGACATAGAGCGAGTCAAAATAGGCATTGAAGAGTACATTCTGCGCTTTCAACGGCATCGCCGCAAGGAGCAGAACAGATACTGTTATGTAAGATAATATTTTTTTCATCGGTCATTTAATACTTTACAGGCTCAACTGCGTTGTGCAAAAAGAGCCATAAGTGCCTTGACATAATCCTGGTCGGTACGTACCGAAACCGAGTCGACGCGGCTTCGCTGCAGCCTCTCCTTGAGTTGTCCGCTCTGAGCCTGCCACCACGAGCGTTGTGCCTCGCGCACCTTTCTTGATGATGTGTCAACGTACATCTCCTCGCCGCTTTCGGCATCACGCACCTTTATGAGGCCAATGTCCGGCAGGTCCGATAGCCTGCGGTCATACACCTGTATTGCCACAAGGTCGTGCTTGCGGTTAGCAATGGTCATTGCATTGCTATAGTCGTCGGTGCAGATGAAGTCGCTGAGCATAAACGCCGTACACCTCTTCTTGATAGCATTGGTAAGGAATTCCAAAGGAACCTTTATATTGGTCCTGTTGCTCAAGGGCTCAACACTGAGCAGTTCCCTTATTATATAAAGTATATGCTTGCGGCCTTTCTGTGGCGGGATGAACTTCTCTATCCTGTCGGTAAAGAATATCACGCCAATCTTGTCATTGTTCTGTATTGCAGCAAAGGCAATTGTCGCTGCAATTTCGGCAAGCATCTCGCGTTTTGTGCGGAGCGATGTTCCAAAGTCAAGACTCTCCGAGAGGTCGACAAGAAGCATAACCGTCAACTCGCGCTCCTCCTCAAAGACCTTGACAAAGGGCTTGTTGAAACGCGCTGTGACGTTCCAGTCAATATCGCGCACATCGTCGCCATACTGATAGTCGCGCACTTCGCTAAAGGACATACCACGTCCCTTGAAGGCCGAATGGTACTGTCCTGCAAAGATATTGTGCGAAAGACCACGTGTCTTTATCTCAATCTTGCGAACCTTTTTAATGAGTTCACTTGTCTCCATATCAGACCTTCTCCATTAAATTAGGGCACCTCAACACTATTCAATATGCGGCTTACAATCTCATCGGTTGTGAGGTTGTTTGCCTCGGCCTCATAACTCAGGCCAATGCGGTGACGGAGCACGTCGTGCGCAACAGCACGTACATCCTCGGGGATTACATAGCCGCGACGCTTGATGAATGCATAGGCGCGCGCTGCAAGCGCAAGGTTGATTGACGCACGTGGCGATGCACCAAACGAAATGTAGTCCTTCATCTCCTTCATGCCATACCTGTCGGGGAAACGTGTGGCAAAGACAATGTCAGCAATGTATTGCCCAATCTTCTCGTCAATGTATACCTGGCGCACAACCTTGCGTGCCTCTACGATATCCTCGGGCTTGAGAAGTGGCTTTATCTCAATCTTCTCGCCGGTAATATTCTGGCGGATGATGCGCTTCTCCTCGGCAAGTTCGGGATAA
The DNA here is from genome assembly GCA_045613945.1 of Bacteroidaceae bacterium. Lineage (GTDB taxonomy): Bacteria > Bacteroidota > Bacteroidia > Bacteroidales > Bacteroidaceae > HGM04593. The sequence goes on along the minus strand of JAZLBZ010000047.1, from coordinate 6,048 downwards.
CCGATAATCACCTTGAGCATGAAACGGTCTACCTGCGCCTCGGGCAGCGGATATGTACCCTCCTGCTCAATGGGGTTCTGTGTCGCCATCACAAGGAATGGCTCGGGCAGTTTAAAGGTCTCCTTGCCAATTGTTACCTGGCGCTCCTGCATGGCCTCGAGAAGTGCGCTCTGCACCTTTGCCGGTGCACGGTTAATCTCATCGGCCAGCACAAAGTTTGCAAAGACAGGTCCCTGCTTAACCTTGAAATCCTCACTCTTCTGGCTATATACCATTGTACCAACTACGTCGGCTGGGAGAAGGTCGGGGGTAAACTGTATGCGGCTGAAATCGGCATCTATCAGTTCGGACAATGTCTTGATGGCAAGAGTCTTTGCCAGACCGGGAAGACCCTCGAGCAGAATGTGACCGTCGGACAACAGGCCAATGAGTAATGACTCAACCAGATGTTTCTGTCCAACGATAACCTGGCTCATGCCGGTCTGCAGGTTAGTGATGAAGGCGCTCTGTCCTTCAATCCTTTCGTTCAACTCACGAATGTCAAATGTTGCACTCATAATTATATCTTGTATGTTTTAGTTTAATTCTTGTACAAAATTACAACCAACAAGGTTTCTTTTATGTTAAATTCATTAAAATAGATTTAACCATTGTTAGGTTTAAACAAACTTTAACGCTATGGTGTTATCTTCTTGGTATCAAGCGCGGAATAGAAATCTGCGTTCCACAGCACAGACCGTCGGGATTTTTCATGTTATTATATTCAACAATGTATGGCCACAGTTTCTTGTCGCCATAATATTGTCTTGCAATCTTTGTCAAGGTCTCGTTGACAGCAACGGTATGCTTGCACAGTTCGCCCTCGGCAAAATAGTGCATAGTGTCGGCAAGAGTAATATCCTTCAGACTCTTTGATGCAAGTTCATCAACCATAACAAAAGTATATGTATCGGCAGTTTGTGACTCTTCTGCCACAGGTTCATTCACGACAGGAGTCTCAACCAGGGACGCAGTCTCGTTGGTCACTCCGGTTGTGTCCACATCGCTATTTTCCGTCTGTGGTGTTGTTGCCGGTTCTGTTACCTCGGGCACCACATCTTTCACATCATTGACTGCTACGGCACTCTTTATGTCTGTGCTATTCTCAACTGCCACAACGTTGTCTGCGTCTCTCCTGTTTATGAATATCAGAGCGACTGCAACAGCCATTATGGCAATCAAATAAAAATGCCACCTGCTCTTCTTGTTCTTTGCCGGCACAGAATGTTTTTCCTCGGCGCCTTTCTTCTTTGGTACACGTACAATGACAGGTTCGGCAGGTCTTTCCTGGACAACTGGCTCACCCTGTGGCTCTTGCGCGGTTTCTTCTTGTGCGCTCTCAACAGGCTGCAGTGCAACAGTCTCTTCTTTTTCTTCTTCTATTGCAGTTTCCGTGACTTCTTCTACTGCAACTTCTACTGCGATATCAGTCTCTTCTTTTGCCTCGGGCTCCGATTCAGCGATTTCTTCATTGACAGCATTTTCCAGAACATTCTCGCTGGCTGTTTCTGCAACCTCAGGCTCTTCAACGGCAGGCTGTGGTGTTGCATCCGTTTCATTCGCAGGTTCAGCGGTGTCTGCAGCATCCTCGCCCTCTGCGTCATTAGCGGCGTCGGGCTGGTAAGTGTCATCAACCTCAACTGGCTCAAACATGGCAAAGGGCTGGTTCACCTCATCCTTTAAGGCGTCGGCAGGGATGAATGTGAGTTTCTTGTGTCCCTTAATCTCAATCTTCTCACCGGTATTCACATTGACACTGTCACGGCTTGCGACATCAGTAATCTTGAATGTGCCAAGACCGTTAATCTTTACAATGCCGTCCTGCTCAAGTCCTTCAATTATCAAGTCGAAGAAGTTCTTTGTAAACAGTTCTGCTTTGGCAACAGAGATATTGCTCCCTTTCGCCAAAAGCGAAATCAAATCGGACTGGTTTAGTTTTGCATCCATAGGCTATATCCCCTAAATGTTATTTAAATTTATCCTTCAACTTGTTGCTTGGCTTGAATGCCGGCACAATCTTTGGCGGCACCAGAAAGCGCTGGCCGGTCTTTGGATTCACAGACAGCCTCTCCTTGCGCATTTTTACCTCAAGAATACCAAAGCCCGAAATGTTGAGCTGGTCATTCTCCTTGAGACACTCGGTCATCAGCCCCACAAGCGCATCGACGCTAGCAGTTGCATCGGCGGCTGTGACACCGCACTTCTTTGCCAATTTGCTGATAAAGTCCTTGTTGTTCATCTTCTTTATTCAACTATGATAATATGAATATTAATTCTCTACCGTACCCATCAGGTCAAACTCAGTTGCATCAGTTATGCGCACATTGTAGAGAGTTCCTACCGTAAGTTTTCCCTCGCTTACATGAATGAGCACCTCTGTATCCACATCGGGCGAATCGAACTCTGTGCGGCCAATGTAATAGTCGCCCTCAACTCTGTCAATGATTGTCCTGTACACATTGCCAATCTTTGCCTCGTTCAGCCTTGTCGAGATGCGCTGCTGCACCTCCATGAGTCGATCCAGGCGCTCCTGTTTCTTTTTCTTTGAGATGCTGTCACGATAGTTCAGGGCTGCGAATGTACCCTCCTCCTCGCAATAGGCGAAAGCACCAAGACGGTCGAACTTTGCCCATTTTACAAAGTCCATAAGTTCCTCGAACTCCTTTTCGCCCTCGCCAGGGAAACCAACCATCATTGTTGTGCGCAGGCATATTCCCGGAACCTCCTGTCTCATTCGCTCAACAAGAGCGTATGTGTCCTCTTTGGTGACATTGCGGTGCATTTTCTTCAGTACCTTTGTGCTCACGTGCTGCAGCGCAATGTCAAGGTATTTGCACACATTGTCCCTCTCGCGCATCACGCGCAACAAATCATAGGGGAAGTTGCTTGGATAGGCATAATGCAGGCGAATCCACTCCACGCCCTCAATGTCCGATATGCGCTCAACCAACTGGGCAATGCTCTGTTTCTTGTAAAGGTCGACACCGTAGAATGTGAGTTCCTGTGCAATTATCTGAAACTCCTTCACTCCCTTTGCCACCAGACCGCGAACCTCGTCAACAATCTCCTCTATCGGGCGCGACTTGTGCGCACCGGTTATGATGGGTATTGCGCAGTATGCGCAACGGCGGTTACAACCCTCCGAAATCTTGATATATGCATAGTGTCCCGGCGTTGTCAGCACACGTTCCTGGGCCAGTTCCTCGCGATACTGCTGCTTGAGGTCGGCGAGCAGTTCTGTCCAGTTAAACTTGCCATAGAACTTGTCTACCTGTGTAATCTCCTCGCGAAGCTCGTCAAGATAACGCTCCGATAGGCAGCCCATGACATAGAGTTTTTTCAAATCGCCCTCTTCCTTGCGCTGGCAGAACTCAAGAATCATATTGATAGACTCTTGTTTTGCATCGCCTATGAAACCGCAGGTGTTTATTACGGCAATCTCGCCACAAGGCTCTTCGCTGTCGTGGGTAACTTCGTAGCCGCACTCCTGCAACTGGCGCATAAGGTGTTCCGAATCGACAAGATTCTTTGAGCAACCCATTGTGATGACATCTACACGGTTCTTTTTCATCTTTCTTATCCAAATAATGAATCAACGAACTCCTCGCGGTTGAAAATCTGCAAGTGGTCAATGCCCTCGCCCAGGCCAATGTACTTCACCGGAATCTTGAACTGGTCGCTGATGCCAATGACTACACCACCCTTTGCTGTGCCATCAAGTTTTGTAATTGCAAGCGATGTGACCTCTGTTGCTTTAGTAAACTGCTTTGCCTGTTCAAAGGCGTTCTGTCCTGTTGAGCCGTCGAGTACCAGCATTACATCGTTGGGAGCACCGGGAACAACCTTCTGCATCACGTTCTTGATTTTTGTAAGCTCGTTCATCAATCCCACCTTGTTGTGCAGACGGCCTGCTGTGTCAATGATTACCACATCGGCACCATTGGCAACGGCTGACGAGAGAGTGTCGTATGCAACCGATGCGGGGTCGGCACCCATTCCCTGCTTGATGACAGGCACATCAGCGCGGTGTCCCCACTCAACAAGCTGCTCAACGGCAGCAGCACGGAATGTGTCGGCAGCACCAAGATAGACTTTCTTACCTGCCTTCTTGTACTGGTGCGCAAGCTTGCCAATTGTTGTGGTCTTGCCAACGCCGTTGACACCAACAACCATTATCACGTATGGATTGCCTGGTGTTGTGGGGATGTCGAATGTTCCGCCATCCTCGGTATTGTTTTCCATTAACAGCTGCGCAATCTCATCCTTGAGCAGCCTGTTGAGTTCATTTGTGTTCATGAACTTGTCACGTGCGGCACGTTTCTGCACGCGGTCTATAATCTTCAATGTTGTTTCAACGCCGACGTCCGATGTCACGAGAACCTCTTCGAGATTATCAAGCACCTCATCGTCAATCTCGCTTTTGCCGGCAATGGCACGTGCAATTTTTCCAAACACGCTCTCCTTGGTCTTTGACAAGCCTTGGTCAAGGACCTCTTTCTTCTCTTTACTGAAAAAACTGAATATTCCCATATTCTCAATTATTCTTAGTCAAGTTTAAGCACTGCGAGGAATGCCTTCTGAGGCACCTCGACATTACCAATCTGTTTCATACGTTTCTTACCCTTCTTCTGTTTCTCGAGCAACTTGCGCTTACGCGACACGTCACCACCGTAACATTTTGCCGTTACGTCCTTACGCACCTGCTTGATTGTTTCACGAGCAATGATTTTTGTACCAATGGCAGCCTGAAGGGCAATATCGAACTGCTGTCTTGGAATCAGGTCGCGCAGCTTTTCACACATCTGACGACCAAGGCCGTATGCATTGTCAACGTGTGTAAGGGTTGACAGGGCATCGACAGGCTCGCCGTTAAGCAATATATCGAGCTTGATAAGCTTTGATGTTCTGAAGCCTGCAGGATGATAATCAAATGAAGCATAACCCTTAGAAATACTCTTCAACTTGTCGTAGAAGTCAATTACGATTTCGCCAAGCGGCAAGAGGAAACGGATATCGACACGGTTACCTGTAATAAATTCCTGCTTGAGCAATTCGCCACGCTTTGACAAGCAAAGAGTCATGATAGGGCCTATATATTCGGCACGTGTGATGATACTTGCATTTATATATGGCTCTTCAATGTGGTCGATAAGTGTCTGGTCAGGCATACCGCCGGGGTTATGCACCTCTTTGCAACCACCCTGCTTGTCATAGACCATATACGACACGTTAGGCACGGTTGTGATAACGCTCATGTCGAACTCGCGGTCAAGACGCTCCTGCACAATCTCCATGTGCAACAGACCAAGGAAACCGCAACGGAAACCAAATCCCAAGGCTGCCGACGACTCGGGCGAGAATGTGAGCGAAGCATCGTTCAACTGAAGTTTTTCGAGCGAAGCACGCAAATCCTCATAGTCTTCGGCATCTATCGGATAGACACCGGCAAAGACCATAGGTTTAACCTCCTCGAAACCGTCGATAGCCGCAGCACAAGGACGTGCTATGTGTGTAATGGTATCACCCACCTTAACCTCTTTCGATGTCTTGATACCCGAAATTATATAACCTACATCGCCTGTACGCAATTCCTGACGAGGCGACAAATCCATCTTCAACACACCTATTTCGTCAGCATCGTACTCCTTGCCGGTATTGAAAAACTTCACCTTGTCACCTTTACGCAACACACCGTTGGTTATCTTGAAGTAGGCAATGATACCGCGGAACGAGTTGAACACAGAGTCAAATATAAGAGCCTGCAATGGAGCCTCTTCGTCACCTTTTGGTGCAGGAATACGCTCTACCACTGCTTTGAGTATCTCCTCGACACCCATACCTGTCTTTCCCGATGCTTCGATGATTTCGTCGCGGTCGCAGCCGATAAGGTCAACGATTTCGTCTTTAACCTCTTCGGGCATCGCGTTTATCATGTCGCACTTGTTGATTACGGGAATGATTTCAAGTCCCTGGTCAACTGCCATGTAGAGGTTTGAGATTGTTTGCGCC
>JAZLBZ010000046.1:0-4939 GCA_045613945.1 Bacteroidaceae bacterium | reverse complement strand
CGTTTTCCGCTTTCACCTTTCCGCTTTCCGCTTTCCGCTTTCCGCTTTCACCTTCCCTTACCTTCCCGGGCGGAAGTTTACGAATATCACACATTCCGTTCCTTGCGGGTCCTCGCTCTCCGGCGCAGGGTTCCATTTAGGCATCAGTTCCGCTATGCGCAGTGCCTCGGCATCCATGTGCACGTTTCCGCTGCTTTTTGAGATTACCGCACTGTGTGGCGTTCCATCGGGCGCAATCGATATAAGAACCTCGACCCTTCCTCGCAGACGCTCGGCCTTGCACTCCTGGGGATATTGCTGGTTTTTCTTTACAAATTCCCGTATTGCAAAGTTGCCGCCGGGGAAACTTGGGTAACTCACCAATGGAATAGTGGGAGGCTTTGTTGTTTTCTTGTTCTCCCTCTTTGCCATGTTCTTCATCTCCTGTGCCGAACTGCTTTTCCCATCCTCCTGTTTGGGATGCTCCTTTATAATGGCGTTAGGCTCTTTTTCGCTCCTGTTAAGTTTGATTTCGTGGCCAATTCGTGTGTTCTTCTCTACACCTTCTCCAACAAACCTGAAATCTCTTTCACCCTTGACAACATCCCTTCTGTTCTGAGTTATCGTCTTTGTGGTGTCCTGCCTAGCCTGGAATGTTGTTCCCATGCTGCTGCACACCGGGGCAGTTGCTGTTCCTTTGGCAACAGCAACTCCCGATAACATAACGCAGGCAAGTATCAGCACTCTTCTCATATACAATGTCTTAGAAAGCCTGCAACGCCTGCTCAAGGTCGGCAATGATATCCTCGGCATCCTCAATGCCCACTGACAGACGAATCAAGTAGGGGTCGATGCCTGCCTCAATGAGCTGCTCGTTGCTCAACTGGCGGTGAGTGTGGCTCGCCGGGTTCAGTACGCATGAGCGCGCATCGGCAACGTGTGTCACAATGGCAATGAACTTAAGGCTGTCCATGAATCGTATCGCATCCTCCTTGTCGCCCTCAACGGCAAAAGCCATCACGCCGCAACCGCCGTTTGGCAGGTACTTCTGTGCAAGGGCGTAGTACTTGCTGCTTGGCAGGCCGCAGTAGTTCACCCATTTTACCTTCGGGTGCTTCTCAAGGTACTCGGCAACCTTCTGTGCATTCTCACAGTGGCGTGGCATGCGCAGATGCAGTGTCTCCAGTCCCAAATTCAGCAGGAACGCATTCTCGGGGGCCATCATCGCACCCAGGTCACGCATCACCTGTGAAACCATCTTTGTTATGTAGGCAGCCTTGCCAAAGTTCTTTGTGTATATGAGGCCGTGATAACTCTCATCCGGTTCGGTGAGGCAGGTAAATTTGTCGTGCTGCGCCTCCCAGTCAAAGTTACCGCTGTCAATCACGCAACCGCCAACGGCAACCGCATGGCCGTCCATGTATTTTGTTGTCGAGTGTGTAACAATGTCGGCACCCCACTCAATTGGGCGGCAGTTCACCGGTGTGGCAAATGTGTTGTCAATTATTAGGGGCACGCCGTTGCGGTGAGCAATGTCGGCAAATTTCTCAATGTCCAATACGTTCACGCTTGGGTTAGAGATTGTCTCGCCAAAGAGTGCCTTTGTGTTTGGCTGGAACGCCTTCTCAATCTCCTCGGCCGGGGCATCGGCATCCACGAATGTAACCTCAATGCCCATCTTCTTCAATGTTGCCGAGAATAGGTTGTATGTACCGCCGTAAATGGTTGTTGCCGATACAAAGTGGTCACCCGCCTGGCAGATGTTGAGTATCGCGTAGAAGTTCGCTGCCTGGCCCGATGAGGTCATTACTGCGCCCACACCGCCTTCGAGCGCGTTGATTTTCGCGCCAACAGCGTCAACAGTGGGGTTCTGCAGGCGGCTGTAGAAATAGCCGCTGTCCTCAAGGTCAAAGAGGCGCGCCATCTGCTCGCTTGTGTCATATTTGAATGTAGTGCTCTGGAAAATGGGCAGCACGCGCGCCTCGCCCTTCTTTGGCTGCCATCCGCCCTGCACGCACAGCGTGCCTGTATTAAGTTTCTTTGTCATAGTATTATGTTTTTATTGTTTTTGTTTTCATTTGTCGCGAAGGTACGAATAATCTCTGTAAACAAGCGTATGTGGCGCAGTTTTTCTTTCCCTTTTGCCACTTTTGCCTATTTGGTGGTGGCGCTTGCAGACTAAGCGGGACTTGTGTTCGTTGTATAAATTCCATTGTTCGTTTATAAAGTTTACGTGCGCGAAGAATTACCTGTTTTTGATTGTGAAAATACGTGAATTTTTGTAACTTTGCAGAATTGTGCGCCATTGTGTAGCAATACTTTATGCATAAAACGCGCATGTTTTTGCAAATGCCCGATTGTGGATTTTTATACTGTAAATAACTGTTGAAATGGCATTATTTGTAACGTGTTGAAAATAAATAACTAACTAAAATAAAATGAAAAGAATTTTTACACATCTTTTTGTTGCTGTGCTGCTGATGTTGAGTACAACATCGTGGGCGCAGAATGCTGCAAAAACCTTCACGGTGAGTCCATCGGATGGAAGTTATAACCAAACCGGTTGGTGTTCCAATTGGACATCAAATTCCAGCGAATATCCTGTAACTAAAATTGATGTTGCTGGTGGTATCAACAACATGAATGCCGGCACTACAAGCAGTGGCTTTGAAATGGCAGTAGGCACTAACGGCAATAGTAATTACACTTGGAACTTTTCTGTACCGGGCTATAAGATTGAGTCCTACAGCTTCAAGTTCAAGTCAAAGAACAATAACCAGGATATTAATGTTGTTGCCGGTAGTCAGACAATAACATCGTCATATTCCGAGGAGAAAACCTTGGAAGTAAACAATGTCAATGCACAGGTCGCTTCCTTCCAGTTGACAGGTAGCAATGTGGCAATCATCGTCACCGAACTGACATTTACAGTGACTCCAATCCTGGAGGTTGGTCAGGTCTATATGTTCAAGAATGCAAGACCTGACACCGACCGTTCGCTCAGCGCCGATGGTACAGACGATGTGCATACAATGGCAACCGATGTCAACGATACCAAGCAACAGTGGTATGTGACCAAGGACGGCGATTACTATGTGTTGCGTAATCTTGCTACAGCCAAGTATCTCAAGGGTAACGGCCAGTCAAGTGCTTGGAGCATGACCGACGATTACAGTCACGACTACAATAAGTTTGAACTCTATATTTCCAATACAACCTACAACACCCTGCATACAAAGACACTTGGAACCCACGCTTATATGCACGACAGCAACAATGGCGACAATGGTGGCTATGAGATTGTGGGTTGGACAAACGCAGATGATGCAGCAGGTTCTCATTGGACAATTACCAAGGTTAATTATACTGCAGAACAGATTAAGGCTTTGCTCGATGCCGCTCCTACAATCGCCGAGGTTGAGGCGTATGATGATGCGCTTGCAGCAATTTTTGCCGATGCTGCTTGCACTGCTCTGAAAGACAGTTATGCTTCAATGTCAGTCGAGAGTATTAAGGCCGATGCCAATTATATAGCACTCCCTGCAGCATTGCAAAAGACTGTCCTCAAGATTAGAAACAATGTTTGGGCCGAGGATAATGCCGATGCAACAAAACAAGCGAACAACCTTAATTGGGAAGCTGAATATGCCAAGAAATTCCGTGTGCAGATGTATGAGCCTTACAGCATCGCCGGCGACATTACAGCGTGGTTGGGAATAAATGCTCATGCCAACAACGATAACCCCACAGGTATATATATGCCTGCAGCCGGCACTCTCTATGTCATGGTTGATGGCGATATTGAGGAGGGTGCGACGTTGCGTCTCATCAACGGTGGACACAACTGGCGCATTGGCAATGCAACAAGTGACGGTTATGCCTTGAAGACAGGATTGAATATAATAAATTTCACCGAGGCTACCGGAATGTTGTATATCTGCTACAATGTCGATACCTACAACCCCGACGGAGCAACACATGCCGAAAAGTTCCCTCATAAACTCTTTGAGTTCGCGCCGTTGAAAATCCACATCGAGGGTGGCGCAATCAATGGCTTTTATAACGCACAGGGTGACTTCCGCGCAACAACAGATGCAGATAATCTTTGGAAAACATTCACGGGTGCAAGCGTTGACTGTGATGCTGATTGGGAATATATGGAGACACGTGCAAACCTTAGCGTTGTCCCTGTACTTGGACACCGACAGATATTGCTTTTCCAATTGAATGACGAGGATACCGAAGGTAATAAGGGTATGAAAACCATGTTGCCCGATTTAGTTAATATACCAGCTACACCTTACAACCGTACAGGAAAATGGGCCGATTTGGGCTTGGGTATACCCAATAATGACTACGAAGATTACAAGGTTAATATCATGATGGAGGCGTGGGACAGAATCATGTACAGCGAGCTTGCAACAATGGGTCTTGTGAGTACCTCCACAATGGAGAAGATGAACTCGCTCTATCCACGCTGGACAAGTGAGGGAACTGCCGCCGAAATATACAACTATGGCGAGGCTACAATTAACGATGAGACAAAAACCTACAAGGAATTCTGTCAGGGTGTCGACTACAGCGAATATTTCAACCACCACGGCGTTGCGCTAGGTGTAGGAGGTGATTCATATATGTACGGAGGTTGGGATCACTGCGGTTACCACCATAATACAATGGGTGGTGTTATCGGTACATTGGCCAGCGAACCGGGCCCGACATGGGGTCCTGCGCACGAGATTGGCCACCAGCATCAAGGAATTTTCAATCTCAATGGCCAGACTGAGGTAACAAACAATATGTTTGCAAATATTGCAGTCTGGTACATGGGTATGGGAACATCGCGAGTGAATGGTAGCGAAGGTTCTTTGAATAGCGTACTCGGTGCTTTCAATACCGAGAATAACGATGCATATACGAATAATATCTGGGCTCTTACGCATATGTACTACCGCTTGTG
>JAZLBZ010000045.1:0-18089 GCA_045613945.1 Bacteroidaceae bacterium | reverse complement strand
AATAAATCTACGAGCAATGTATCTGCTAATACTTTTACTATATTTTGCATATTATTTCTCTTCTTTAAAGAACAATTGGTAATAGTACATGCCTCGATCTTCATCGTAACCTCTCACGATATACTGTTCTCCACCGTGAATGTTTATATCAAAATTCTTGTCGAGTTTAATCGTTGTCATCGTACCAGTGGCTCGACGTTTTATTGCTGTCAATGCAGTTTCGAAAGTATCGTCAATTTCTATATCTCGTTCTTTTTGATAAGTTTCTTTATACTGCTTGAACTCAGAAACTAACTCTGGCGTCTCAAAAACTTGTTCAGCAAAAGAGTTTATATTAACAGATTCTTCTTTTAGTGCCTCGACACTTCTATTCATATATGTTGCTTTCTCAATTTTACCATTATCATTGGGTAATTGAGAAACGAAACTCTTACAAAGAGACAGCATATTCTGTGTTTGGTTAAAGCTATCCTTTCTTGGTCGTACATGAAGGAAATCATCAGTCCAATATTTCGCCTCTGACCCTTTATTGGTGTTGTCTACGATAGCTACTAAATAACCATCATCCTCTTCAATATTGAAAATCAGGCATCCTTTATCTAATTTGTTTATACTTGCACCACTTTGACTTGAAAGTTCAAATCCAACTTCATTTTGGTGGAGCATTAAAAAGGTGTCTTTACTCTCAGACTTAAATAACCCTATGACTTCTGCATATTTTCCATTTATTACACAATTGTCTATATGTGCAATGTACAATTCGCCCCCTTTAATTTTAGGATGTGTACTTTGCTCATAAAGATACCTTGCTATATTTAATGATTGCTCACAAAATACAGCATTATTATTAAATATTTCCCTTATATAACTATATATTGTATTCAGCCCGATATTCGTTTGATGATGGAACGAATAAAATTCTTCTTTAACTGTAAAGGACTTATAAAAATAGTTGCTAAGAGCATTTCTTGTAGTATTATTCAAAATCAAAGGATTCTTAGACACTTTAAGTCCCTCATCATTTGCTTTATTCCCAACAAAATGAACTATACAACTTTTTATATTTGCATCATATAATTGTATCATTTTTTTCTTCGATTAAAATATTAATACTATCTAAACTATGTTGAGGTATATTGTTTGACTTCTCAATATATTCCATTTCTGAAGACTGAATTGTTTTCTCCCAGAAAAATTGATAATTAAAACAAAAATAGCCAATACCTATATATAAGGATATTATTAGAATATAATATCCTAGTAATTCTTTAAATCTTTTATATATTGTTTGTTCTTTATATTCATGAAATTTAGTTGAACTTATATATGAACGTGTAATATTTCTCCAATAATCGAATTCTTTAAATGATCTATTAACATCTATATAATCAAATATAGTTTGTAATAGAACTGAGCCCCAAAAATAAAGACCAAATGCTTTAAATACATAATTGATTAGATTGTTTTCTAATAGGGCAGTGAGTTCCGATACCTTAGAAAATAATGTTATACCTATTAGTATTAAACCAGCAAGAATGTCTCGTAATAAATTCCCTAATATATTTCTAATTTTTCCAGAGAATAATTCGGTTATATTTTTTATATCTCTTAATAAATCTTTTAATTCCCTTTGATAAGCATCTTTCCTGTCATACATAATATAGGAATACTGCTCTTTGATTTGAGAAAAGACATCTGAAAGAATAGGATATAACGAAACATAGAGGGCTAATCTTTGATCTATATCTAGTGAAACACGTTCCGCAAAGAGTCTCTTTTTTACGGCAAAGCTGTCTTCATTATTGTATATCCATTTATAGGTCTCCAACAGCAAATCCTGATATTCCAACAAATTGTCTTCAATAAAGATTTCGCCTCCTATATCAGATAGTATATTCTTATGTCCCCTAATGATAATTTTTCTATCTTTAGTAATTTCATCACATAAAGAAGACAAGAGTACTAGAATAGCATTTCGATAAAAGAATTTAGATATATGATTTACATTTCCCCAACTTATAATATGTTTATGAGGTGTAATAATAAAATCAGAATTACAATTAATTCTAATGTGATCTTCTACATGGTAATCTGGTATAGGTTCAACCCCAATGTACCCATCAATAATATCTGCATTATTAACAATAATATTTGAGCCTCCAAAATTTTCTTCTATATCTTTTACATAAATATGATAATGTCCTTTATTTAGCGGATAATCTTCTTCAAAAGGATCTGAGCCTTTAATCCACTCTATAAAACTGTCTTTATAATAAAAAAATGTATGACATATATTAGTATTGTCAAACTTATTCAACCAGTTAGTTTTGTTTATGTGTATGCCCCATTTACTACCTTTATTTAATTCTTCTATGAAATCAGAAGACGAAACTCGTTCATCATCAATATAAAAAATAATCGCATTTTCAATGTTTTGACTCACAAAAGCACCATACAGGTCAGAAAAAAATGAACTTGAATATTTACTGTTGTAAACACCTTCGTATGACAAGTGAGTCCAACTCTCAGAATGAGATGTCGAAACACCATTTATATTCTCTAACTTTTCAACAATGTTCTTAAATAGCATTACTGTATATCTTTTATGTCACTAGTTTTAATAACTATTTTATATTGCCCTTGTCGATCTTTTGCATCAGATATTGAAATGTTATTATCTTCTAAGGTTCCCTCCCATTCAATTTTGACACCTTCTGCTGTTTGGCGAATATTTTTATTTTCTTTTTTTGATAAAACGTCTTTCCTAGGTGCAAAATTTTGTCCATATAGCCCATCTTCCATCATAAAATCTCTAAAGGAATTTCTTAAAAGCTCTTCTTTCTCCTTATCATTATCTTGAATTACAGCTTCAATATAATGCTCAGAGTTGAAGGAATCTACAGATGAGAGGTAATTTCGGGCGTTATTTTTATATACAGACGGTTCGTTTATTCCTTCATCTTTATGAGAAGAGGCCCAACGTCTAGCGCATGATTGAGCTTTTTTGGTCAAATCTGTTTCTGTTTCACGAGGAATAACAGATAAGAAATTACCAAAGTATTTTGTAATACTTGAGGGACAACTCCTATCAAACACTAATACATCCCATACGACATTCGTATTTATATCTATTAATGCAACTTTCTGTATCGCTGTTTTATCTTCACTGAAGGTGTTTTTTACTTCTTCCAATAAGGCTTTACTTCCTTCTAGTTTGTATTCATAGACCTTTTTATGGTCAAGTTTTATTAAGAAAAGTAATTTCCTGGCATGAATTGATGCGATGGAAATGATAAATACTCCATTATTCATACTAGAAGTATGTGTAGACCTAAACCTGCTAGTAATATCTTTAGATATTCGTAAAAAATCTTCATCTGAAGCATTTATTATCTCCTCTGCAAGAGTTTTAATAGGAGGATTATCTTCCGTAAAAATAAATTGTCTGCCTTGACTTGCATCAGCTAACCTATCCCTAAAAAACTTTTGTTGTTCATCTGTAACTTCTACTTCTTCAAGGAATGTTGGCTTTACATCATCTGTTAAAATAATGTGAAATATCAATTTTTCAATTTTTATAGCTTCTTTATCGGCTATTGACAAAACGCTTTCTTTGGGCATAATATATAACGATTTATAGTATAATTCTGTATCAGCAAAATGATTTCTATAATCAAATCTATTGCACAGTTAAGGTAATTGATTAATAATTTCTATAAAATCCTCTTTTGCTTTGTTGAAACTTGGCCAGTCTGATGAGATTCCGTAATATTCACAAATCTCACTGTAAAATTCGTCTAATTTGCGTTTATCTGCAATTGACGCACCTTGCTTAACTTCATTAATAAATCCCATGTCATTAAATGTGGTATTTGGGAGTATAAACGGTAATATGCGCTTATTGTCCAATGCCCACGCTGCACCCATTTCATTTTGGCAAATCTCACTTTTCAGATAGTTTTCTGAGATAAATAAAAGAATGAAATCGCACTCTTTCATGTTTTCAACAATTTTTTCGCGGAAATCATCTCCTGTTCGGATTACGGTAGGATCCAAAGTGCAAAATATATCACAATCTCTAAAACCACATCCGATTTTTAAAATTTCTTTAATAAATCCATTTACGATGATTTTATCTTCTGATGAATGGCTAATAAAAAACTTCTTTGTCTCGGTTTTAGTCTCTATGTATTTTAGTCTTAAAATACTAACAATCGCAACAATTGCACCAAACGCATATGGATTTACACATTGTTCAGGAAAAGTATTCTTTACCTTTTGCAATTCCAATGTTAAGCGTTTGCTACACTCTGGCTCAATATCTTCAAATCTTTCCGCAAGTTTTTTAATTGTTGTAATTAGACAATCTTCTCCTGGACAATAATCTTTACAAAAAGGTTGACCATTATTCCTTTTAGAAATGGCATTTGCTATACCATCGCAAATCTCACAAGATTTTTGCAATATTTGTGTCTGTTGATTTTTCATTTTATACCCCTTTTATTCTACCTCGCGGCTTGCACTTCCCAAAACAAAACTTTCAGTCCTCTTATTTATGCGATACACTTCGCATAACATATGCTTGTCTGAAAAGGTATTTCTTAAACGTTATTCGAATTTCATTTGATTATTACTTTGTAACAACTATCAATTCTCTGGTATCAACATCTAACACCTTTGCAATATTCACCAGCATCTCCAACGATGGTTGCATTTTGTTTGAGCACCATTTGGAAACTGTTGAAGGGTCTTTGCCTAACTGCTCGGCAAGCCACTTGCCGGTTTTCTTCTGTTCTGCCAAAACTACTTTCAACCTATTTAAGTCTTTCATTTTACTACAATATATTGGCGTTTTCCGCAAATTTAATACAAGGCGAGAGGAGAACAAAATTAATTTATTTATTTTTTATCCCGAGCCGAAGTTTAAATTATCAAAATTTAATACAAGGCGAGAGGAGAACAAAATAAATTCATTTATTTTTTATTTTTCGCTTTGCTCAACAACACGTCCGAGCCGAAGTTTAAATTATCAAAAGTTAATACAACCACACTCTCAATGAAGCGATTACACTGCTTATTCGCGTCAAAATATGACGCGAATAAGCAGCAATTATACCCCATCGGGTGTAAAACAAATCATGAATAGCAAAATTATACCCGATAAGGTGTAAATTGAAAAAACTTTTATTATCTTTGCACCCGATAGGGTATAATTTATTGCATCTATGGAGCAGACAACACTTTCAAGATATGTGAAGGCGATGCGTAAGCAGTATAATCTTACGCAGGTGGAACTTTCCGAAAAGTCGGGAGTTGGGTTGCGTCTTGTTCGAGAATTGGAGCAGGGCAAGCAGACCTTACGCCTTGATAAGGTAAACCAGATATTAAACCTCTTTGGCAGCGAGGTTGGTGTCGTGCCAATGACTAAAACCGATGAGCGATGAAACAGGCTGTAGTATTTTTGCGTGGCATAAAAGCCGGAATCTTGACGGAAGATGAAAACGGTTATACATTTGAGTATGATGCCGATTATTTAGCAACTGCCGATGCTGAGGCGGTGAGCCTTACCTTGCCGTTGAGCGACAAACCCTATCGGGACAAGGTATTATTTCCGTTTTTCGATGGTTTGATTCCCGAAGGCTGGCTTTTGGATATTGCTGAGAAGAACTGGAAAATTGATGCCCGCGACCGTATGTCGTTGCTCATTGCGTGTTGCAAGGATTGTATCGGTGCTGTTGGTGTTGAACCCATAATCAATGAGAAGTAGTATGGCAAAGTGTCTATATTGTTACAAGGAACTGAACGAGGGTGAAAAGGATTTTCACAAGGCTTGTTCAAAAAAGATGTTCGGCACGCCTAGTGTCCCCGAACTGCCATATACACGCGAGAACCTAACCGACCTTGCCAAACAGGTAATCCGTAGTCAAACGACCCTGACTGGTGTTCAAGCGAAGTTGTCGCTCGACATAAACAGAGGTGGCAGAAACGAGACTGATCGTTTCACCATTGTCGGCTTGTGGGGTCGATATATCTTAAAACCGCAGACCGACCGATTTGCACACCTACCCGAATTGGAGGATTTGACAATGCACCTTGCAGAGTTGGCAAAGGTGCAAACAGTGCCTCATAGCCTCATCCGTTTTGCTGATGGTGAGTTGTGCTATATAACCCGCCGCATCGACCGTACAGCCACAGGTGACAAACTCCCGATGGAGGATATGTGTCAACTTACGGAGCGACTTACCGAGCATAAGTACAAAGGCTCGTATGAGCAGATTGCCAAGGCAATACAGCGTTTTTCAGCCGTGCCTAAGTTGGATATGGTAAACTATTGGGAGCAGGTGGTTTTCTCGTGGATAACGGGCAATGCCGATATGCACTTGAAAAACTTTTCGCTTTATAGCAAGGAACAAGGGAAATATCTGCTTACGCCTGCATACGATATGCTATCAACAGCATTGGTTATGCCTGAAGATACCGAGGAATTGGCACTGACCCTTAACGGCAAGAAACGCAAAATCAAAAAAGCTGATTTCGCAACCTCAATGCAAGCATCGGGGTTGGAGGAGAAAGTTATCAATAACATCTTTGCCAAATTCGCAAAGGCCAAAGATAAATGGTTTGAGTTTATCAACCTCTCTTTCTTGCCAGACGAAATGAAAGAGGCTTTTAAGGTTATCATTACCGAGAAGTTGAACCTATTAGCGTAACAACGCAACACTAAATTTATGCAGAGTTGGGAGCGAGCTGCCTTTGTCCCCAACTCTGTTTTTTATAATAATAGCGGCTTGATTGTAATTTGAATATTGATATCCTTAATAAACTTGACCTTAATTTATGCGTCGTAGGTCGCTTCGCTTGCTTTGTCACAAAACCATTCTCAACTCGGACGGTGATACCGGTGCCCGAAGAAAATGAAGAGATAAGTACATATTTTGAGAATGAGAATTATAAAAAGTTAAAAGATGGGAGGAAACGGTAGTTTTTTAAGCGGAATAACTAACTTTGAAAACGGCAGAATGTATAAGACTGTTTCTAGTATAGGTGATAACATAAAAGTACTTGAAACAAAAAATCCAAAAGCAGGTGTAAAACTTCCAGAAGAGAGCCATACGCCTAATAGAACTTATGCAACATTTTATCGTAATGGAAAGGGATTAAAAGAAATTGCCAGATATGGTCCTGATGGTAAGAAAATAGAGGAAATACACATTGTCGACCATAAAGGTTTGGGACCACATTACCACAAATGGGCTAATGGCAAACCGATTGAAGGCGAGACCCATACGTTAACAACTGAGATGAAAAAACTTGTAAATAAAATTATAAATTTCAAAAAATGAGTAAGCCTTATATAATTAACGATGCCAATGGCAATCCTATTAACGCTAAGTATCCTCCAAATAGGGAAAAATATGGGGATTTATATGAAGGCTATAAGACATGGGCCGAGGAGGTCTTATTTCATAGATTTGGGGTGTTATGCTACGATGTTTGCTTTACTTATAAAAATAAAGAATATTTCTTGTTGAAAGAACAAAACTATGCAGCTGTATGTGATGAACATTTTACAGAGGAATATGAGGTCTATGCTAACGAAATGGAGTTGCTTGAGAATTTTAAAATTAACGGCAGGCCTTTAATTGAACTTATTGATGAGTTAGAGGATATTGATTCAGTCTAGATTATAAGTCTGATGAAGGGAGCATGCTATTTGATAGAATTAATTTTGCCCTCACATATAATGTGCAAGGGCAAAATTAATAAAGACATCATATATTTATTGCACTCTTCACATTCATCATGTCCTTCAATATCGAGCTGTCGAGTACTTTTGCATAGTATTGCGTCATCTTGATATTGAAGTGTCCGAGCATCTTTGCCACATTCTCTTTGCTCACGCCATTAGCCAGGCCCGCCACTCCTACGCTACATCTGTGTGCGAAAAACACTCTTTCGAGGTGGAGATATTTGGAACACCTGTTTGCTCCACCTTCTGCTCCACCCTGCCGAATTTTGCGTTGAGCCGGAGATATCAAAATGTAGTCAAAATGTAGCCAAATTTAGGTTTTTAGGCAAAAGAAAAAACGCTAACAACTTGTTTTGTAAGTTATTAGCGTTTCTTTCAAGTGGTGCCACCAGGAATCGAACCGGGGACACAAGGATTTTCAGTCCTTTGCTCTACCAACTGAGCTATGGCACCGTCTTGTTTGCGAGTGCAAAGGTATGACAAGTTTTTTATTTGTGCAAATGTTTCGATAAAAAAGTTCAAAAATTTTTCAGTTTTCCATATTTGTACTATATTTGCACCATTGAAAGTGACGGAATGTAGCGCAGTTGGTAGCGCACTACGTTCGGGACGTAGGGGTCGGGCGTTCGAGTCGCCTCATTCCGACACAGCAAAAAAATCTAACGCGGCAGACAACTGCCGCGTTTCTTATTATCCCCTACTCTCCCACGCCGTAGGTTTTCTCAAGGTCGAGTTTCTTTATGCGCGACCTGATGCCGCCGGGTTTGCGCTGGAAGTGCGCGGCAAGTTCCGCAATTGTGGCGCCTTCGCACCACATTCTTGTAAGCGTCCAGTCATCCTCCTCGCTCCAGGGGGCATAGGCATTGGGGTACTCCTGCTGGCAGGCATAGACTGAATAGGTTGGTGTGCCGGTGAGTTGTTTGTAGGCCTTGAGGTATTTTTTCAGGCGCTTGACATCCTTGTCCGAGAGGTAGGGCAAACGGCGTATATCCATGTTGTCGGTGAGGTCATTGAGTTTGACTGCCACTGCCAAAGAATTGCCTTTTATGCGCGCTATGAACTTGTCGTAAGGTTCGGTTTCGGAGAGTTTGGTGACACTGCGGAGTGCCTCGATAATCTCTGCCGAGAATCCCTCGGCCTCAAGTTGCCCAAATGTCCAGGCGGTGTCCTCTACCACATCGTGCAGCACGCCCACTATCTTCTCTTCGGTGGTGCGTCCCATTGCCATCACACGCAAGGGGTGGCCGATATATTCGTTACCGGCTTTGTCGAGTTGCCCGCGATGGGCTTCGGTTGCTATCTCTATTGCTCGTTCAAGAGTTGCCATAGTTGAATTTTTACTCCGCAAAGCTAAACATTTTTTGGGGAATATAATAATTTTGAGTTTGCTGATACACGTTTTCGCGGATATAAGAGATCTTTCGCTACGCTCAAGATGACACATATACCGATAAAAAATTTTTGCTACGCTGTATTTTCACAAGATTATCATTGACACGTCGGGCAATTTACACTATTTTTACATTTTCTCATTTAACTTACAACAAGAGATCCCTCGTCGCTACGCTCCGTCGGGATGACACCAATTGGGACAACATAACATTAATGGATATACGCAAACGCTTGGAAGAGTGCACGGAAATAACGCCGTTCCAACGGCGGGTGTACATGGAGGTGCTGAATGTTCCGCCAAGCACCACCATCACATACGGCGAACTGGCACAGCGAATAGGCTGCCGCAGTGCGCAGGCCGTGGGGCAGGCATTGAAGCATAACCCTTTCGCACCCGAGGTTCCATGCCACCGCGTGGTAGCCGCCGGTGGGTCAATAGGCGGTTACTTTGGCAAGCGCGATGGAGAGATGATTGAGCGCAAGCGCAAGTTACTGGAAAAGGAGCGGGAAGGTTTGTAACAGGCCACACCTACGCAGCACTCAACAACGCCTGCACATAAAGTCTGCCATAAATGCGCATGCTACTTGCGTTTGAAGCGTGCCGTCATTATAAGGACAAGCACTATCAGCATAAGTGCATAGGAGACAACGCGGAATCCCACCATGCTTGACCCTATATAGGTTTCATAGGGGTACATCTCATTGAACAGCGAACTGGCATCCCACACCATTGAGAAGGTGGTGAGCAGCGTGAGGTAGAACAGCAGGTTGTTCATTCGTTGGTTGTCGCGCTCCTCGCGGCGGTTCTTCTGCTGGGCAATCATCTGGTAAAGGAGTTGTTTCTCGGAAAGGACCTCAAGCCCTTGCTCCATTGAGTGATGTATGATGCGGGGCAGGAAGTTGTAAGATACATTGTCGAACCAGCAGCCGTACTCAAAGTCATCGAACTGTTCAAGCAACTTGTCGGCACCCTTATGATTGATGCGGAAATCGTTGTTAAGACGAAAGAGATAGAACTTGACAAAGAGTTCGCTGATATAAAGCATTCCAAAGTAGTTCTCAACCCAATTAGCGATTGTGCTCTCCGAGATATCGTGCCCAAACATTGTAAAGGTGTCAAAAAGGGCCAGCGCTTTCCAGTTGTTAAAGACAGAGACCTTGCCATCCTTCATTATGCTGTCGAAATACTCCTTTGATGATGAGTAGTCGTCCTCGGGGTTATATGACCCAATTGGTGCAAGGGTTCCAAGTTCATAGAGCAGGTTGTCGGCAGTCTCACTGTTCCACTCGCAGCCCTCGACTACGGCAATCTGGAACGCCTTGAGTTTGTTTCCATACTCTACAAGACGGGCATAGCACTCCTTGTTCTCCCTGCCTGCGACATCGGCGGCAGACCTGGCATGCTTGCGATAGAGTTTCATGAGCGGGTCAAGGACCAAAGAGGCAAAGGATGCATTGCCATCGGCAACGCTGTCTATTGAGCGAAGGCGCGAAATCACCGCTGTGATATCATTGTTGCAGGCATCAATATCCACACGCACGGCAAAAAGTGCTAGGCCAAAGGGTGCCTGATAGAACATAATCTCGGGAATAAAGACATCCACCTCGCGCTGCGTAGCGGCACGCCCCACCGTTATAGCCACTTTTTGCTTTACATCCATCACAAGCCTGTGAATGGAGTTGATGTTTGCCCCAAAGCAAAAATCGACAAATTCGGGATAGTAGAACTTGCTGCTGACAGCGCGCATAGCGTCATCAACCGTAACGCTGCGCCAGCCGTTATCTGCCTGCACTGTGCCGTTCACAGAGAAGGCGCCACACAGAAAACCGGTATATTTCATAGTAAGATTTTTACAAACAGTCCTAATTTATTGATTGCCAACATCACAAAGTTAATATCTTTTTTTTGGATATTATCATACACATATACCATAATATTCGTACATTTGGGATAAAACAGGGAGAGATTCTCTGTATGCAATGAAAAATATTGAGGCAAATCTCATATTACTAGCCCATTTGTTACTATTTTTGTAAAAAGCTATTACTTATGAGCCGTTACGTCTATCTCAGGGAAACACTCCCGCAGGAACAACAGGCAGCCGACACTCTTATTGACAAGAGTATCAATTCATTGCCTTATACTCTTGCAGCTCCCGTCAAGCGGATGTTTGACCACATTTCCGCCAACGAATACAGCAAAGCAATGAACTATGCGCTCGACTTCATAGAGATATCCACACAGTATATCTCGGCAATACTGCTTGCCCGCCTGATAGAGACCGAGCGGGAACTGCCATTGGAGCAAAGGCGTGTGGCAAAAGTAATACACAAGATTGACAACAAGCGCCCGCTGTCGCTCGGCGACTGGATAAACGACATACTGACGCCACTGCTCCTCATTGCAAAGGAGCGCATGGAAGGCGACGGGCTGGTGGCATCGCTCACTGCCACGCTGCTGCGCAAGCAGAGTTGCGTGCTGAGCAACGACAAGCGCGAACCAAGCGTAGTACAGGTGCGCAACGAATACAGAGGCCACAGTACCACACTATCCGAGAACATATACCGAGACGTCATCTACACTCTCGAACCAAGAATACTTACCATACTGAAGGCCGTAGAGCCGCTATGCGAATACCAGTTCCACTCCATTCCCACAGCAGGCCAAAGGCTCAACAACAAGGGATTTGAGCCCAGTGAGAGCAGCACCCCTACAGGCGGCGACGAGGTAGCACACTACTACATAAGCCACAACGGCAAGACCACCGACCTCTACCCCCTGGCGTTTGTCAACGAAAAGGGATATGTATACGTGTTCCAGACACTGAAGGAGGAGAGCATAAGTTATACATCATCGAACGTGGATGCAGTAACGCTGAACGACGACAGCCACAACGACGCCTTTGACGCCCTGCTGCAGCAGGCACTGCCACACTTTGACATTTCAAAGGACCTTAACTGGGAGCAGATGACATCGTTGGCACAGAGCGAGTCGGGGCGTTTCCTCTCACGCATCTACCGCGAGAAGAAGTACAACCGCGAACTGTTCGTAAACCGCAAGCAGATATCATCGGCACTAGAGGCGTTTTACGGCAGCGACGCAATCCTGTTCCCTATACTTGGCGAGGCCGGCCAGGGCAAGACCAACCAACTGTGCTACTGGACTGAGCAACTGATTGAGGCAGGCAAGTGCGTGCTGATATTCTCGAGCACAGACTTTGCCGCCGAGACACTGGAGAACCGCCTGAAGAGCATCTTTGGATACTCGCCCCGCAAGGACGTTGCACGCCTCATAGATAGCCTGCACGAAAAGGCAGTGCAGAGCAATGAGTATGTATACATCTTCTTCGACGCCATAAACGAGTGCCTGCACTACAAGGACGACGAGCAGCAGATGGGCGTGGTGGCGCTCTACAATGCCATTACCAGAATATTCGCAGCAGAGAAGTACAGCCGCATAAAGGTTGTGGCAACATGCCGCAGTTATACATGGAAGCACGCGCTCAGCCGCCCTTCACAGCAATACATGCAGTTCACCTTTGCACTCGAGGACAGCAGACAGACCGCCATCAAGGGCTTCACCACCGAAGAACTTGAAAAGGCGTACGGCATATACAGGGAACTCTACCAGATGGAGACCGACTTCCAGGCGCTCACTCCAACGGCAAGGATTCGCCTCAAGGACCCGCTTATCCTGAAGGTCGCCTGCACAAACTACCTTTGCAAACCCCTGCCCGGACAGAGCAAGGACTTTACATCCGTTGCACTTTTCAACAGGATGTTCAACGACATCGCAACATCATACGCCGGCAACAAGCAGTGCCGCATCATTGAACTCATGGCACAGCATCTGCTCAACGAATATGAGCGCGGCGTGGCGGCCGACAGCATATCGGAGACTGCACTGAAGCAGGCGCTAGACAACCCCGATGCGCCGCTGCACCAGTTGGCTACGCTCATCTACAAGCGCGACGGGATTTCAGTGGCATATGCCGAACTCATCAACAAGCCCGAGCGCCCGGTGCTGCGCATCGCCGAGTCGACCGACGGAACAGAGCGCCAGGTGCAGTTCATATATGAAAGATTCCTAGAGTATGCTATGGCGCGCGTGTTCGTTGCCAGGGAGTGCAGCAACGGCGAGATGACAGCACCAATAGCACCCGAGGCATACATGCGCCACCTGACAAAGGGCGCCGGCAGCGTTGTGTACATGGGCGCAATGCGCAACGCACTGGCCATTGACGTGCTGCGCACGAATGATTTCAGCACCATAATCTCAATGATGCGCGACCATGCCGACAACTACGAGGCAACGCTGCTTGTGGGCGAACTGAGCAACACGCTCATTGCCGAGAACTACGAGGAGCATGCCTTTGGACTCATAGACATGCTGCTGGGCACCGAGGTTGAGAATGGCAAGGCGCTAACCGAGGAGTTCAACCAGATAACCAAACTGATAGACAGCAACAAGGCAACTGAGCAGATTATTGAGCGCCACAAAGAGCTGCATGCAGCGCTGCTGCCAGTGATAAGGCTGCGCAAGAATGCAACCATCGCCACCCTGAACGGACTGTTCACGACCGACTATTTCAACGAGGGGCTGTACACTGCCGACCCCTACCGCCTATTGTGGAGACTGATGGACGAGCCTATTGTGGAGGTGAAGAACGACGCAGTGATGTACATCTACTACCTGTCGGTGCGCCAGTACACGATGGACGACTCGCCACTGAAACAGAATATTGCCGAGCAGATAATTGAACGCATGTATGGCAAACTGCTTTCAAGGTCACTAATAGGCAACTTTGCATTGCGCCGCAACCGCAACAGCGCCGTCTCACTGCTTGAAACGGCTGTCAGGCTAACCGTGCTGCTCATCATTGACACACTGCTGTCAAAGAGAGAGAACGGTCACGAGCGCGTAGCAATTCTTCTTGGGCACATACGCTCGGTATTCAGTCACATAACAGCCAAGTTCATGCTCATCAGGGTCATGATGCCGTTCCTGCAATTTGTCATGCGCAAGCAACTTACATTCCAGTCGGCCTACGTGAACAACATCATAGAGTACCAGGGATTCTGGGACGACAGCATTGTACCCAAGAGTGCCGGCGATGACAAGTGGAGCCGCAGGGCGATGTGCAGCCTGTTGCCATTCCTGCTGTGCCACACATCGGAAGAGAAGCGCAGGGATGAGATGTCGGCCCGGTTCAAAGCCATGCACCCTGCAATAATTGACGGCTACACAACCGGTGACAGCATGAGTTATTTTGTGCTTGAGCGCATTATGGTGATTATGGGCGTTGCCAGCTGGCAGAATATACGGGATGTGGTTACAACGGTGTTCGACGAATGCCGCCAAAGCGAGTGGCGCGACTACACACAGATGTCACTGCTCTACAGCCTCTACCAGACCGCCGTATACTCGCCCTTCAACCGCGAGATACTGGACATCTACGCACGCGAGGCCGAGGAGTGGACACTGCGCACAACAGGTTTCTTCAAGGCACGCAACAGCCACAAGGCAAACACGCTTGGCCTCTACAAGCGCAACGTCATCAACTGGTATGCAGTGATGTACTGCACCCACGCGGGCGACGGCAAGCCGCTGGAGGGCGATGAGCGCTGCGTTCCACTGTTCTATGACATGATTGACCGCGCAATTGCAACCAACGACAAGCAACTGCTGTTCCACTTGATAGAGAATATATCGGAACTGGTATCGGACTTCGGCTACATACATACGGCACTCGACCTGCTGCTGCACATAATGAAGGCTTACGACACCGATGAGAAGGTAGGAGGGCTAGACAACGTAAAGGTAGAGCGCGACGGCATTTACACGCAGACACTTGTGTCGCTGATTGGCAACACGCTAAGCACCGCCAAGAACTATTTTGGCGACGAGGTGAACAGTTTTATCAAGCGCGACATTGTAGGCCTGGCATTCCCAGGCGTCTCAAAGTACAGGGAGCAGATTCTCTCGTACAACCCCAGCGGCGAGACACTGTCGGACCTCTTCACGCACAAGTTCGGCAACTTCCTTATGTGGTCGCTGCTGCACGAGCCAGCCGTCGAGAACTTCTCAATAAAGGCAATGGAGAGCGCCGAGGGAGCAAAAGACTGCTTTGAATGGTTCGACAAGGTAATCAGGATATTATTTAAGGATTTGTTTAACGCAAAAGTATGAAAAAGGTGATTTGGATAATTTTAGCGCTATTGGCAATTATACTGGTGTGGATGATTGCATCGTTTACAAGAGGAGTGTTCACACCCAAGAGAAGCACAGTTGAAGGCCTGACAATAACAGGACACAGAGGAGGTGCCCTGCTTGGAGCCGAGAACTCACTTGAGTGCATAAGAAAAGGTCTTGACGCCGGAGCGTCGTCAATTGAGATTGATGTACACATTACCGCCGACGGCCATATCGTCGTGTGCCACGACCCCACTGTCGACCGCACCACAAACGGCAGCGGCGCAATAAACGATATGACTCTTGAGCAGATAAAGGAACTGCGCCTGCTTGAGCGTGGCAAGAGCCGCTGGCAGCGCCTGACAGGCGGCACCAATACTGTGACAGGGCAGCAGATTCCCACACTGGAAGAGGTCCTTGATGTCATTGACGGGAGCGTAGAACTGTTGCTTGAGATAAAGCGCACCAACGGCAACAACAAGGGCATAGAGCAACGCGTGCTGGAGATTCTGAGACAGCACGACGCCTTGAAGTACACTGTGATACAGTCCTTTGACGACAGCGTGCTGGAGGCGCTGCACACACTTGACAGCACCCTGCATCTCGAGAAACTGCTCATCTGCAAATTCCTGGGCATTCCAGTTATCTTTGATGGCACATTCAGCCGTTTCTCGCCGCAGAAGTACAGCCACATACGCTCATTCAACTTCTACCACAAGGGGCTATCGAAGTCACTATCGGAATACCTGCACAAGAACGGATTCCGCACACGCATATGGACATTCAACGACCCATGCGCAATCCCCGACATTAAGTTGGAAGGCGTGATTACAGACCGCCCCGATCTCTTTGTAAGCAAGAAGAACTGACACACATAAAGACCGTATAGCCATGAAAGAATACATAGCCTCTGCTACCCGATACGATGCAGATATCTACCGCCGTTGCGGCAACAGCGGCGTGCTGCTGTCCAAAGTGAGTCTCGGTTTCTGGCAGAATTTCGGCGCCGATGCATCATACGACAATGCCCGCGCAATAGCACGCCTGGCATTTGACAACGGTGTTACCCACTTTGACCTTGCCAACAACTATGGCCCGCCACCGGGCGCTGCCGAGGAGTTGCTTGGCCGCATGCTGAAGGAAGACTTTACTGCCCACCGCGATGAGCTTTTCATAGCCAGCAAGGCGGGTTATGATATGTGGCAGGGGCCTTATGGCAGTTGGGGCTCACGCAAACACCTGATGGCAAGCCTTGACCAGAGCCTGGGGCGCATGCGGCTCGACTACGTTGATCTCTTTTATATTCACCGTTATGACCCTGTTACACCGCTCGACGAAACGCTGCAGACACTTGTAGACATTGTACGCGCAGGCAAGGCACTCTACATCGGTATATCGCGCTGGCCACTTGAAGCGCTCAAGTATGCCAACGCATTCCTGCGCAAGCAGGGAGTGCCGCCGCTGATATTCCAGGGGCGCCTAAACCTGCTCGACAGGGCTGTACAGGATGAGGGAGTGCCGGCATACTGCAAGGCCGAGGGAATTGGTTTCATCTCCTTCTCGGCACTGGCACAGGGACTGCTGACATCGCGTTACCTGAACGGCATTCCAGGCGATTCGCGCATGGCACGAGGCGGCTCACTGCAACAGGAGAAACTCACGCCGCAACTGCAGGAATACTTGAACACTCTCAACAGAATAGCCGTCGAACGCGGCGAGTCGCTTGCCACAATGTCGCTTGCATGGGTGCTTGCACAGGAGGGCGTAACATCGGTGCTGGTGGGGGCACGCACACCACAGCAGTTTGCCGAGTCACTGCGCTGCATTGGAGTTGCACAGGAGATTTGCAAGGAGTTGCCGCTATACCCACACAAGGTTTTCTAAAATCATGATTGAACATTTATTGACACCACTGGTGTGCGAGCGGTTCAGGAACGATGCCCGTTACAGGGAGGGGCACCTGCGCGTTGTAAACGCACTGCCCGCCAGGCGTGTCCTGGGACTGCACACACCGCAGATGAAACAGATTGCAAGGCAACTATCGCGCGAGGGGTACCCGGCACTGTCAAGCGATGGAGCAGGCACTGCCTGCAGTAATGGCGCCGGCATCATCAGTTGCTTTGAAGCCGCCCCAAACGAAAGCCTGTGCTACGAAGAAACGGTCATTTGGGGTTTTCTGGTCAACCAGGAAAAGTGCCCGCTTGAAAAGCGCCTTGCTATGCTCAAGAACTATATCCCGGTGCTCGACAACTGGGCAGTGTGCGACACATTCTGCGCCAATGCAAAATGGATGGCGCGCACCGACAAGAGTATGCTATGGAATTTCATACAGCCATATTTTCGCTCCACTCAGGAGTTCGAGGTGCGCTTTGCCATTGTTGTCTCAATGACCTATCTGCTCAACGAGGAGTGGCTGCCAATGGTCTTTGAAGAGATTGACAAAATAGAACTTGACAGCATAGAATCAAGATACAGGAGTGTAAAAGGGAAGCCCGCTACCGCACAGCAAGGCACAGTACAGGGCAATGCGCCCTACTATGTGCGCATGGGAGTGGCCTGGCTGCTGGCAACAGCACTGGCAAAGTTCCCAGAACAGACAAGGGTATACGCACGCTCTTCGCGCCTGCCTGCCGATGTCATAAGACTATACACACGCAAGGCTCGCGAGTCGCTACGCACACGCAACGCTGACGCACTATAACTGACCCTCAATAATAGTTCACACATTGATTTTCTACTGACGCATTATAATTC
>JAZLBZ010000044.1:0-2130 GCA_045613945.1 Bacteroidaceae bacterium | reverse complement strand
AAGGTATCGCCAACCTTGTCAATGGTGAATGTGCCGCGATAGAAACCGGGGAGGTTACCCTCGTAGCGCAATCTTGGGAAACGGAAAGAGGCAACGTCGGCACGATGCAATGGAAGCGATGTCGTTGTCCAGCCCTTGAGTTCCTCGCCATTGAACAGCACGCGTTTGGTAATACCCTTGAGGTTGTTCACCAAGTCCTTGCCATAGTTCACGCGGCCGCCGTTCTCGACAAGAATCTCAAGGACAGAGTTTGGCTCAGTAACATTCAACGCAATGCTATTCTGGTGGAAACGGCGGTCAATGCTGCCAATAACCTCGCCATTGAGGATTACGACAGCATAGTCACGCAACTCGTCGAGCACGAGCTTGCCGCTATCGGGGGTAGCAATAGTTGTCTGATAGTGCAGATAGCCATAGTCCTGCATCATTGCCTCGAATGTAAGCGGCTGCTCGGCCTCTACCCTCTTGCCATATGCTATTGACAAAGGTGCCCACTCAGTGAGTTCCACAGGAGCGAAAGTTGTTGTTGGGTTATCAGCCGGCACAGGTGGCAGCACCTTGCCCTGGGGCAGGTTGCGCTGTATCACCTCGCGGAAGGCGTGGTACTTTGGATAGGCGTTTCCATACTCGCCAAGCGGTGCATCGTAGTCATAACTTGTGGGCTGCGGTTCGTACGAACCGTTGTTGGTATTAGCACCATTGGTGTAGTGGAAGTTTGTTCCGCCATGAAACATATATATGCTTATTGAGACATCGTTCTTGAGCATCCAGTCGAGTTGCTCGGCAGGGCGCTGATAGTTCACTGCCGAATGTGGCAGGCCCCACACATCGAACCATGCGGGATAGAACTCTGCAACAAAGTATGGGCCACCAGGCCAGTAACGGTCAATTGAGCGCATGATATCATCGCCCACCGCACCGTTCACAGTTGGGAGTATGCCGGGGATATAGCCATTGGGCATCTGTCCCGAACCGTCACAGGTCATCAATGGAACATTGAAACCGGCATTCTTTATAAGTTCGGCCATCTTGCCAAGATATACCTTGTCGTTGCTGTATGAACCATACTCATTCTCAACCTGCACCATGATAATGTTGCCGCCATTGGTAACAGTGTGCGGTGCAAGTTGCTCGCCCAATGCGTTCAGGTAACGTTCGCAGGCAGCAAGGAATGCAGGGTTATCGCTGCGCCAAACTAGCGAGGAGTCATTCTGCAGCCAATAGGGGTAACCACCGAAGTCAAACTCGGCACATACGTATGGACCGGGACGCAGAAGGACAAAGAGCCCCTCCTCGGCAGCAATCTCAACAAAGCGGGCAATGTCGGCCTGCCCATCGAAATTGAACTCGCCGGGCTGTGGTTCGTGAACCGCCCAGAATACATAAGCCGAGATGGTGTTAAGTCCCATAGCCTTAGCACGCTGCATACGGTCGCGCCAGTACTCTACCGGGATGCGTGGGTAATGCATCTCGCCACAGATGAGCTGCACCTTCTCGCCATCGTAAAGGAACTTGCCGTCCTTTATCTCAAATGAATGCTTGCGCTGTGTGGCACAACTGCCAAGCAGCATAGCAACAGCAAGCAACATTAATAACAGGGTTTTTCTCATAACAGATATTTATGGTTAGTATTATTATATAATAAGGTATTATCTGTGATAAAGATAATGAAATCCGTAATGATAAAAAAATATAGCGGTCTGTTTTTTGGTTCGCCTGTAAATTCCATTACCATTGTACGCAGTAAAGTGTGCGAGGCGCAATGTTGCCAGCGATGAGCGCAGCCCGCATACTTCGCAGACTGTCAAAAGAATAAAAGATTAAGGGGAAAAACGATAGGTAAAATAAGTTTTTAAAACATTGTTCACCACACCTTTTTTCTACTGACCCCAATTCTGGTTCAGTAGCAAAAAGGTGTGGGTAAATCTTCTCGAACTTTACGTATACAATGGTAATATCAAATAAAACCGGCACCGTTGAATTTCACAACTTGAACCTGCTTGATTTTTGGATCAAGTGACAGGACTGTTCGCCCGCTAGTTAGGCGCTCGCTTGGCGAGTGACTAACTGAGGAAGTTCCGCATCACCCAAAAATCAAGCAGACAGTTCAAGTGGCAACACCTTTTCGAC
>JAZLBZ010000043.1:0-15678 GCA_045613945.1 Bacteroidaceae bacterium | reverse complement strand
GCGGAAACGCAACTGTGCAGTACCGATATCCTGTGTCATGTATACCGATGTGCCGTCGCTGCGCAGCAGGAGTTTCTCGTCAAGTCCATCGCCGGTGAGGTCGGCCCATACCGATTCGTCCGGGCGACGGTAGAATATGCCCTTCTCAAGTCCACCCAGTACAGTCTCCTTGCCAACGAGATATGTGTCACTCTCGTAATAAATCTTGTCAAAGTCAACGCCAAGACGTTTGTATGTCTCGTCAAAGCCCTCGTATACCCAGCCGTTCATCTGCTCCCAAAGAGCGCGGACTTCCTTGTCGCCGGCCTCCCACTTTACGAGCATCTCGCGTGCCTCGGCCATCAATGGTGATGCAGCCTCGGCCTCCTCCTTGCTCATGCCTTTCTCCATAAGTTCTGTGAGTTCGGCCTTGTAGTGCTTGTCGAATGCTACATAGTAGTCACCGATGAGGTGGTCGCCCTTCTTGCCGCTGCTTGCGGGTGTCTCGCCATTTCCCCACTTCTGCCAAGCAAGCATTGACTTGCAGATGTGAATACCTCGGTCGTTGACAATGTTGGTCTTTACCACCTTGTTGCCGTTTGCTGCAATGATGTTTGACAAGGCATATCCCAGCAGGTTATTGCGTATGTGTCCCAAGTGCAAAGGCTTGTTGGTGTTTGGTGATGAGTATTCTACCATAACGAGCGGTGAGTTCTCTGTTACGGGTGTTGTGCCCCACTTGTCGGTTGCATCAATGTGCTTCAGCAGCTCGACCCAATAACTTGGTGCAATGGCAAGGTTCAGGAATCCCTTTACCACGTTGAATGAACTTATAATGGGGAGGATGCTCTTCAGCTGCTCGCCAATCTCTTGTGCTGTCTCCTCGGGGCGCTTTTTCGAAAGTGCCAGAAATGGGAAAACAACAAGGGTGAAATCGCCCTCAAACTCCTTGCGTGTCTTTTGCAACTGTATCTTTCCGGTCTCTACTTCAACTCCGTACAGCTGCTTGATTGCTTCGGCAACACTTTGTGCCAATGTGATTTCAAGATTCATCGTTTTATATGTTTTTTTGTTCAAATTCGCTTTTTTAGGCTTTGTTAAGCCGCAATAATTTGCAAATATAATAAATACCGGTAATTTTGCGACCAAAAATCACCCGAAATATACTTGAATAATAAATTATAGATTGATATTGGCAATGCTGTTGTGCTTATTGCCGTTGTTTGCACTATATTTGCACGCTCATATACGGCGATGTTAATCGTGCCGTCTTAGAAATAAAAACCGGATTTTATATGAATAAGTTACCCGAGGCTACCAAAAATCTTTTGGCAATAAACATACTGATGGCCTTTGCAACATTTGTGTTGAAGAGACAAGACATTGACTTGGTGTCCATTCTTGGGCTCCATTTCTTCAAGGCTACCGATTTTGCCCCTTACCAATTCGTGACCTACATGTTCATGCATGGCGGTTTTTCGCACCTGTTCTTCAATATGTTTGCGCTATATATGTTTGGTGGCGTGCTTGAGAGAGTATGGGGTGCCAAGCGTTTTCTTATATTCTATCTTGTCTCGGGTGTCGGGGCCGGCCTGTTGCAGGAGGTCGTGCAGTATGTAGATTTTGTCCAGTCGGGGCTTGTGCATTACCAGAGTGTGAGGTTGCCGTCGGGGGGAGTTATGCTTGTGGGTGATTTCCTGAACTCGTTCTGGACCACCGTAGGCGCTTCGGGGGCTATCTATGCAATACTGTTGGGCTTTGGTATGTCATTCCCCAATGAGAAAATGTTCGTCTTCCCGCTACCGTTCCCAATAAAGGCGAAGTTCTTTGTGATGGGCTATGCTGTTATTGAACTTTTGCTGGGCTTTGCAAACACACAGGATGGAATAGCGCATTTTGCGCATCTTGGAGGTATGCTTTTTGGCCTTGTGATGATTCTTTATTGGCGCAAGAAAGGAAAGATAGGAGGGCCTTATGTTTAAGAATATCGTTGCAAGATTCAAACAGGCCGATGTTGTCTGGAAGTTCATATATGCAAATATATTTGTGTATATAATCCTCGTTTTAATCGGTGTTTTTTCGGTTCTGCTGAACCAGAAGTCCCTTGCTGTTTCAGTGAACTCATGGCTGGAATTGCCGGCGTCGCCGGCATCGCTCCTTTGCCGGCCCTGGACCCTCTTCACATATATGTTCGTGCATCATAGTCTCATGCATATCCTGTGGAATATGTTTGCGCTCTATTCGTTTGGGCGAATTTTTCTTGGATTCATGTCGGTCAGGCATTTTGTCGGCATATACATACTCGGCGGTATTATGGGCGCGCTCTTCTTTGTGACGGCGTACAATGTTTTCCCATATTTTGCCAATGTCGTGGGCTCATCATATCTTGTCGGTGCGTCGGCTGCTGTGATTGCCGTAGTGGTTGCTGCTGCTGTCCGCTCTCCCGAATACAGAATCAGCCTGTTTCTCTTTGGTAGCGTGAAACTCTCTACCTTTGCTGTTGTAGTGGTGTTCGTGTCTGTGCTTTTGCTGGCAGGTGACAATGCCGGCGGCAATTTTGCCCATCTTGGCGGTGCCTTTGCCGGTTTTATCTTTGCATTTCTGCTTGGCAAAGGATATGATGTTACTGAAATTGTAAATCGCCCGATAGATTGGGTGAAGACTCTCTTCTCTGGCACTCTTTTCAAACGCAAGGAAAAACGCAGGTTTACATACTCTTCGGGTGGGAAACGCGAGGCCGATTATGACTACAATGCTCGCAAAAAGGCTTCTGAGTCCGAGATTGATGCTATTCTTGAAAAGATAAAGAAAGGTGGCTATGCATCGTTGAGCGAAAGCGAGAAAAAGCGCCTGTTCGACGCCTCGTCCAAGTAGAAAAACGGTTTCCTTTTTTTGAACGGGCAGCAGCCGGCTGTGTCGCCTCCCATTGGTCAAGGGCGCTTTGTAGCGTTCCTGTTTTTTCGTCGTAGGGTGTCCGAATGTTCCTCTTTTGCGTCATTTTCGCCCTCTTTGTATTATAAAATAAAGAAAATGCGGGAAATAATGCTTTTTTTTAAAGAAAAAACGCTATATTTGCGCGTTTTTAACAGGAACAAAATAAATCACAATAAAAATTAATTGAAATGCAGAACAAAGGATTTGTAAAAGTTTTTGCAGTATTGCTGACACTTGTGTGTCTCTTTTACCTCTCATTCTCATGGGTTACAAGCAGCCAGAGCGAGAAGGTGAACAACTGGGCAACAGAGCAGACTGCAAGTTGGGTTTCTGAGCTTCAGGACAGCGGCGTAACCGTTACAGCTGACCAGGAGAACGAATATTTCAACTTCAAGAAGGAGGAGTATCTCGAAACCAACAAGGAGAAGAAAGTATGGTTGGGTATCTACACCCTCCAGCAGTGTCGTGAGTTGGAAATGGGTCTTGGCCTTGACTTGAAGGGCGGACTCAGTGTTACATTGGAGGTGTCAGTGCCTGAGTTCCTCAAGTCACTTGCAAGTGGCAGTGTAGACCAGGATGTTGAGGCGGCTATTGCTGCAGCACAGAAGGCATCAGAGGTTAATGGTGACGCTATCGGTGCATTCATTACAAGTTTGCCGGCCGACAAGACTCTTGCTTCAATCTTCGCGTCAAGCGCCTTGAAGCACAAGGTTACCCAGAACTCTACAAACGCCGAGGTTGAGGCAGTTCTTCGCGCAGAACTTGAGAATGCTGTTGAAAACTCCTTTAATGTGGTACGCTCGCGTGTAGACCGCTTTGGTGTGGCACAGCCTAATATTCAGAAACTCGCCGGTGGCCAGGGCCGCATTATGGTTGAACTTCCCGGTGTTGAGAACAAGGCTCGTGTAATTGAACTTCTTACACGTTCTTCAAACTTGCAGTTCTGGGAGACATATACAGCCCAGGAGGTTGCAAAGATTCTTCCAAAACTCATGCAGTTGGGCGAGGAGGTTGCAAAGAGCAAGGGCGAGACTGTTAACCCATTGGCTGGCCTTGTAGGCAACGCCGGCAGTTGCATTGTTGCTTATGTCAACCGTGAGGGTAAGGCTAAGATTGACGAGGTCCTCGCTGCAGGCAAGGCAATGGAAAGAGATGCTCTTAACCCACGTACAATATTGCCACGTGAGTTGAACCTCTGCTGGGGTGCCGACTCAAAGGATGGCGTATATACTCTCTATGCAATTAAGGACAAGGATGCCGATGGTATCGCTCCTTTGCAGGGTGATGTGATTGCAGAGGCTACTGCTGCATTCCAGAACAACAAGCCTTGCGTGAATATGACAATGAACGGTGCTGTGGCTCACACTTGGGCTAACTTGACCGAAGAGTGCGCAAAGAGCGCTCGTCCTATCGCAGTTGTGCTTGACGGTATGGTATACAGCGCACCGGTTCCTGAGGGCCGCATTGCGGGTGGTCACAGTGTTATCAACGGCAGTTTTACTATCGAGGAGACACAGGACCTTGCAACCGTGCTCTGCTCTGGTAAGATGCTTGTTCCAATGAGAGACGTTGAGAGCAACGTTGTAGGTCCTTCTATCGGTGAGGAGTCTATCAATCAGGGTATGATTTCATTCGTGATCGCATTCGTACTGCTCATGCTCTATATGTGCGCAATATACGGCGTTGTTCCGGGTATGATTGCAAACGGTGCATTGCTGCTCAACCTCTTCTTTACATTGGGTATCCTTGCTTCGTTCCAGGCAGCACTCACAATGTCTGGTATCGCAGGTATTGTGTTGACACTGGGTATGGCAGTCGATGCCAACGTGCTCATCTATGAGCGCGCTAAGGAGGAGTTGCGTGCCGGCAAGAACGTACGTGCAGCGCTCACCGACGGTTACAAGAATGCATTCTCTGCAATCTTTGACTCTAACCTCACATCAATCATCACCGGTGTCATCCTTTATAACTTCGGTACAGGTCCAATCAAGGGCTTTGCTACAACTTTGATTATTGGTCTGTTGTGTTCATTCTTTACTGCAGTGTTCGTTACACGTGTAGTATATGAGCGTTTCCTTAACAAGAACAAGTTGATGAATCTTACCTTTACCACAAAGCTCTCAAGCAAGATGCTCAAGGATACAAAGTTCAACTTTATCGCATCTTCAAAGAAGGTGAACATTGTGTTCACTGTGCTGGCAGTGGCAATGGTTGCTTCATTCGCATTGCGCGGCATGGCAAAGAGCATTGACTTCACCGGTGGCCGCAACTATGTTGTCAAGTTCGAGCAGAAGGTTTCTGATGCCGAGGTTCGCGACCTGTTGAAGGCTGAGATTCAGGATGCTAATGTTCAGGTAATCTCTTACGGTACAAGCGGTGACCAGGTTCGTATCTCTACCAACTACCTCGTTGATGACACTGCAACCGATTCAGACCAGAAGGTTGAGCATAAGATCTACACAGCATTGAAGAAGGGCGGTATGCTTGCCGAGGATGTTACATTCGAGAGATTCTGCGATACACAGGACGACAAGGGCGGTTCAATCAAGAGTTCGCAGAAGGTTGGCGCTAGCATTGCCGACGATATCCGTGAGGGCGCTGTTGTTTCAGTGATTCTTGCCCTGATTGCAATCTTCATCTATATCCTCGTGCGTTTCCGCAATGTGGCTTATAGCGTTGGTTCAATCTTCGCTCTTGCTGTTGACGTGCTTATGATTATGGGCTGCTACTCATTGCTGCATGGCCTGTTGCCAATGTCGCTTGAACTTGACCAGACATTCATTGGTGCTATCCTGACAGCTATCGGTTACTCTATCAATGACAAGGTGGTTATCTTTGACCGTATACGTGAGTTCAACCAGCTCTATCCAAAGCACGATAAGCTTGAACTGTTCAACAACTCATTGAATACAACACTCGCGCGTACATTGAATACATCGTTCAGTACATTGGTTGTGTTGCTCTGTATCTTCATTCTCGGTGGTGATAGCATCCGCAGTTTCTCATTTGCAATGATACTTGGTGTTGTGTTCGGTACACTGTCGTCAATCTTCATTGCAGCTCCTGTCGCTTACAAGATGATTGCAAAGCAGGTGAACAAGAAATAAGTAAACCTTATTATATAAAACAACAGATGCGTCTCAAGCTTGAGACGCATCTGTTGTTTTATTGTGTTTGTATGCTACGCTCGTTGTACAAAGCTTTCGTTTTTACCTTTCAGATTTCCGCTTTTACATTAGCGAGCGGGCATGCCGTGCAGTTGTTGCTTTTGCAATAACTGCGGTTTAGCTGGAGCAGTGCCTGTGTATCGGCGGCACATTCTGTCTTTATTCCCAACGCGTGCCATTTCTTGATGATGCTGTTCTCCTCGGGTTCTATCTGATGCAGCAATTCCATTGCCATTGTGCAGAATCGCTCCTCTTTGCGATGCTTGCCATAGATGTATAGCATTGGAACAACTGAGTTTATTATGATTACATCGACCTGCTTCTGCCTCATACTGCCGTTGCCGGTTGTCTCAGTGCCGCCAAAGCAGGTGTGGTTTTGCCAGTATCCATCCAGTGAGTGGCTGAATATCCTGTATGCATCATTGAGCGTGTTGACGGCAGTGATGCTTGACATTGTAAGCCTGCTCTGATAGTAGAGCATGGCTATTCTTGCTATGCGCAGATGTGGGGTGGAATTACCGCCGTTCCACATATTGTGGTCAATGCTCTCCAGGCCGAACTTGTTGCCAAGAAAACGGTATTCCCGTTTGAGTTCGTTGTAGTAGCCGCTCTGCGTTGCGTCGTTCCTATAATAATAAGGTATGCTCTCATCATCCAGTAGTCCCGCCTGCCCAAACAGTATTGCCTCAATCTGTGTGAGGTTGTCGCGGTGCTTTCCCAAAGCCTGGGTGTTGAGCACGCTTGCCCATTTCTCAAATACAGGCCCCTGTATGCCGAACCCGAAACTGCGTATTGCAACCTTCAACAAGGTGTCGTCCCATCTCTGCTCGCATTGTGCAAAGATGCGTTCTATGATCTTCCGTTTCTCCTCAATGCGCTCTGTCAGCAACTGAGCAAGCAGGTTTTTGAACTCTGCTTTCGGCACTCCGGCAATAGTTTCTGCGCAATAAGGGCAAGACATTGTGCTGCTCATAAACTCCCTGTTTCCGCTGTTGGCGGTGGTTATTGCTTGTTTTCAGTTGGGTAACTTATTCTTGTGTGGTATATGGCCATCAGTCTCTTCTTGAAGACCTCTTTTATCACATATACATCCTGGAATGTGAGCGGTGTCATCTCCAGTTCGCCCTCCTTGAGTTTACTGTCGGTGATGTTGTCCACAAGTTTGCAGATATTCTCCTCGGTGTACTCCTGAATGCTGTGCGATGCCGCCTCAACACAATCGGCCAGCATAAGGACAGCCTGCTCCTTTGTAGTGGGCTTTGGTCCGGGATAGGTAAAGAGGCTATCGTCTATCTCTTCGCCTGGGTGCTCGTTCTTGTATGTGATGTAGAAGTAGCCGGTCTTTGACAATCCATGATGGGTTGCTATGAACTCCCTTATCTTCTTTGGAAGTCCCTCGCGCTCTGCTGTGGCGAGTCCGTCAGTGACGTGCTTTATGATGGCCTGTGCGCTTTCAATTGGCGTGAGGCTGTCGTGTGGGCTTATGCCGCCGTTCTGGTTCTCGGTAAAGAATACAGGATTCTCAAGTTTGCCGATGTCGTGGTATAATGCGCCTGTGCGCGCCTCGAGCGGGTTGCCGCCAATGGCTATGGCTGCCTCGGCGGCAAGGTTGCCAACCTGCATTGAGTGTTGGAAAGTGCCCGGTGCCTCTTGTGACATCCTTTGCAGCAGTTTACTGTTGAGATTTGAAAGTTCAATGAGTGTCACGCTAGAAATGAAGCCGAATGTTCGTTCTATGATGAGCATCAAAGGGTATATGAGCAGGGTAAGTATTGAACTCACTGCAAAGTATGCATACATAAGAGTGCTTATCTTTGACAGGCCGGCAGTTATCACCAGTTTGTAGCAAAGGTATACAATGGCGTATGTCAGGAATGTTATGATTACACACTTGAACATCTGTGCTCTTGATGAGAGTTCCTTTAGGCTGAGGATGGCGCTGCACCCAGCCAGTATCTGCAACAGCATGAACTCATAAGGCGATGCCAGCATAATGGAGCACATGGCCAGTGATATGCAACTGGTGACGAACGCTGTGCTTTCGTCAATGAAAAGGCTCAGCGTAATGGGCAGGATTGCAAAGGGTAGCACAAAGACGCTTATACCGCCATATGCTATTATGATTCCCACGAATATTGGGAATATTGTGGCCGATATGATTGTGAACGTGAACTTGTTGGCATTGCTCATCACCTCCTTCTTGTAGATGCTCAGGTATGCAAGCAGGATTATCATGCACACCACGATGAACAGAATCTGCCCGAAAAGAATGTATTTGCGGTTGCTTGCTGACTTTGTTTTCTCGTTTATCTTCTTTTGGGCAAGGTAGGCCTTTATGCTCTTTTCGCTCTCTCCATCGACAATGTCGCCGTTGCCAATGATTTTCTCGCCCTCTTTCACGTGCTTGCTCACGGGGCTTATGGCCTTTATCTGCTTCTCCAGTTCTTGCTGGGTTGCCTGTACGTCGCATTTGTAGTTGGGCTTCAGGAACCGCATCACTCCTGTGGTGTCGGCTGTCGTGTTCAGCAATATATGGCGTGCGCGTGAGAGTGTTATGAAGTTGCGCGACTCGTAGCGCCTGTGCTCCACGCTGTTGCGGTATGTCAGCACTCTGTTAGGTGTGTTGCGGTTCAGGTAGGCTGTGTCGCCATCCTCTATTACACCTCGTTCAAAAATGCTCTTAAGGGATGCCTGCAGGGCGCGCCTTTTCTCAAAATCTGCGTTGTTGACAGGTGTTGCAGCGCTGTTTAAATCGTTCAGCGAGCCGGTTTGCCTGAATATAGGGATTGCCAACTCTCTGATACTGTCCTCCTCGGCTGTAATTTCCTCCTCGCTTTTTGGGACATCGAAGTCAAACTCGGCCCTCAACTGCTCGTGTGCCCAGGGGGTGTCGCGCTTGAAGTCGTAGTACACGCTTTTCTCCTTTGGCATGAAATATATTATCAGTCCTATGCATGTGATAACCAGCAGGCCACTCCAGATTCTGCGGCCATATTTTATTATGAAATCTTTGGCTCCGCCCGCTGCGCTGCCCGATTTTGCGTCTTTACTTTCCATAATCCTGTACTAAAGAGTATTTATCCTACAAATGTATCTAAAAAACGGCTAAAAACAAACTTATATGGATTATTTTGCTGTTGCACCTGTGCGCTTGGGCTTTTGTCTTTCCCAATGCAAAAATCTGTGATTTTATTTTGCAGGCAGCGTAAGTTGTGCTATTTTTGTACTGTATATGCTGTTAATTGGGGTGATTGCGGTTGTGCTTGTGATGGCGGCAAAAACAGTTGGCAGTATTGGGTTTTAAAATATTTGAACACTATGACTGAAAGAAGAGTAAGGGTGCGTTTTGCACCAAGTCCCACAGGACCATTACATATCGGTGGTGTGCGCACCGCCCTTTATAACTATCTGTTTGCAAAACAGCATGGAGGTGATTTGGTATTGCGTATCGAGGATACCGATTCCAACCGTTTTGTTCCCGGAGCCGAGGAATATATCCTTGAGTCGTTCCGCTGGCTGGGAATCAAGTTTGACGAGGGTGTCTCTTTCGGTGGCAACTATGGCCCCTATCGACAGTCCG
The DNA here is from genome assembly GCA_045613945.1 of Bacteroidaceae bacterium. Lineage (GTDB taxonomy): Bacteria > Bacteroidota > Bacteroidia > Bacteroidales > Bacteroidaceae > HGM04593. The sequence continues at coordinate 6,018 of JAZLBZ010000043.1, read as the reverse complement.
AGCGTCGTGAGATTTACAAGAAGTATGTAAAGCAACTGCTTGATGCCGGCAAGGCATACATTGCATTCGACACCCCCGAGGAACTTGAGGTAAAGCGTACTGAGATTGAGAATTTCCAGTACGATGCCGCTACCCGCCTCTCAATGCGTAACTCGTTGGCAATGCCTGCCGAGGAGGTTGAGGCACTCATTGCTGCCGGCAACCAGTATGTGGTGCGTTTCAAGATTGAACCGGGCGAAAAGGTTGTGGTTAACGACGTTATTCGTGGCGAGGTGACCATCAACTCGTCAATCCTTGACGACAAGGTGCTCTACAAGTCGGCCGACGAACTGCCTACATATCACCTTGCAAATATTGTAGACGACCATTTGATGGAGATTACACACGTTATTCGTGGCGAGGAGTGGCTGCCATCGGCTCCGCTGCACGTGCTTCTCTATCGTGCTTTCGGCTGGGAGGATACAATGCCACGCTTTGCTCACCTCTCTCTGCTTCTCAAGCCCGAGGGCAATGGCAAACTCAGCAAGCGCGACGGCGACCGTCTTGGTTTCCCTGTCTTCCCGCTTGAGTGGAACGACCCCAAGAGTGGTGCTGTGTCAACAGGTTTCCGCGAGAGCGACTACTTGCCCGAGGCTGTTGTCAACTTCCTTGCCCTGCTTGGCTGGAACCCGGGTGATGATGTGGAGATGATGTCTTTGGAGGAACTTGTGAAGAAGTTTGACCTCTCAAAGTGCAGCAAGGCCGGTGCCCGTTTCGACTATAAGAAGATGGTGTGGTTTAACCATGAGTATATATTGCAGAAGCCTGACAGGGAGATTGCTGAAATCTTCATGAAAGTTGTCAAGGAGCATGGTGTAGAGACAACACTGGAGCATCTTGAAACAATCGTCTCTTTGATGAAGGGACGTGTGAACTTTGTTCATGAACTTTGGGATGCCTCAAGTTTCTATTTCGAGGCACCGCAAGCCTATGACGAGAAGACTGCAAAGAAACGTTGGAAAGAGGATTCTGCCCAGAAGATGACCGAACTTGCCAATCTGCTCGAGTCGCTTGACGACTTCTCAATCGAGAGCCAGGATAAGGCAGTCCATGAGTGGATTGAGGCCAAGGGATATGGCATGGGTGATATAATGAATGCCTTCCGCCTTGCTTTGGTGGGTGAAGGCAAGGGACCGCAGATGTTCCACATTTCGGGTCTCATTGGCAAGGAAGAGACTTTGTCGCGCCTGCGTCGTGCAATAACAGTTTTGGGTTAAGTAGATGTACAGTTTAGGAATATACATATATATCCTGTTTGTGAGGCTGGCAGCATTTTTTGGTCATAAGAAGGCTAAGAAGATGCTTGCGGGTCATGGCGAAATCTTCTCGACACTGAAGGAGAGGCTGAACCCCGATGTTGATTATGTATGGTTCCACGCCTCGTCGCTCGGTGAGTTTGAACAGGGACGTCCCATGATTGAGAAGATGCGTGCCGAACATCCCGAGTACAGGGTGGTGCTCACGTTTTTCTCGCCCTCGGGCTATCTGCCGGCAAAGAACTACCAGCAGGCCGATATTGTTTGCTATCTGCCGTTCGACACAAAACATAATGTGGTGCGCTTCCTTGACATGGTGCGCCCTAAAATGGCATTCTTCATAAAGTATGAGTTTTGGCTGAACTACTTGCTTGAACTGAAGAGACGTGCAATCCCCTCATACAGCGTGTCATCTATCTTTCGCAAGGAGCAGGTGTTCTTTAAGTCCTGGGGTGGCCGCTATCGTCTGGCCTTGCATAGCCTTACTCACCTTTTTGTGCAGAATGCAGAGTCAAAATCACTGCTGAAGTCTGTTGGCGTGGAGAATGCGACAGTTGTTGGCGACACACGCTTCGACCGTGTGGCAAAGATACTGGAGCAAGCGCGCCAGTTGCCATTGGTGGATGCGTTTGTCGAGGGCGACAGAAAGGTCTTTGTGGTTGGCAGTTCATGGGGGAACGACGAGGCTGTATATATGCCGTTCTTTAATGCTCACAGGGAGTGGAAACTGATAATTGCCTCGCATGAGGTGGGCGAGGAGCGTATATCGTCCATCGTGTCACAGTATGAGGGTGTTTGTGTGCGTTACTCCGCAGCAACAATGGACGAGGTGCGCAAGGCCGATTGTCTCATCATTGACTGCTATGGCCTGCTCTCATCTATTTACCGTTATGGCACAATGGCTTATGTGGGCGGTGGTTTCGGTGTCGGAATCCACAATGTGCTCGAGGCTGCGGTGTATGGTATTCCGGTGTTCTTTGGCCCGCATAACCGCAAGTTCCAGGAGGCGCAGCAATTGAAAGCCTGCGGCGGCGGTATTGAGATTATTGCAACCTGTGACTTTTCCGAAAAGATGGATGCTTTTGCTGCCGATGAAAAGTTGCTCGAATGTGCCGGGAGGGCTGCCGGTAACCTGGTTTCTGCTAATGCGGGAGCGACATCCAGGATATTTGCCCATTTGGGATTGTGATTTTTGAGTATAGATAGTTTTTAATATAAACCTTTAAAATTTTAAAGTTATGAAATTTCTAACAGACGAGAAGTTGGTTATTGTAGGTGCTGCCGGTATGATTGGTTCAAACATGGCACAGTCGGCTCTTATGATGGGCTTGACAAGCAACCTTTGCCTCTATGATGTATTCTCTCCAGAGGGTGTTGCCGAGGAGATGCGTCAGAGCGGTTTCGACAACGTGAATATCACAGCAACAACTGATGTTGCCGAGGCATTCAAGGATGCAAAATATATCATCTCTTCAGGTGGTGCTCCACGTAAGGAGGGCATGACACGTGAGGATTTGCTCGCTGGTAACTGCAAGATTGCCGAGGAACTCGGTAAGAACATCAAGACATACTGCCCCGATGTTAAGCACGTGGTTATTATCTTTAACCCTGCTGACTTGACAGGTCTTGTAACATTGCTCTACTCAGGCTTGAAACCAGGCCAGGTTACAACACTCGCAGGTCTTGACTCTACACGTCTCCAGAACGCTCTTGCAAAGAAGTTCGGCGTGATGATGAGTGAGGTTACCGGCTGTGCAACATACGGTGGTCACGGTGAGCAGATGGCGGTATTCGGTAGCGCAGTTAAAGTTGCCGGCAAGCCATTGACAGACATCATCGGCACAGCAGAGTTCCCCGAGGAGGAGTGGGAGCAGATGAAGAAGGATGTGACACAGGGTGGTGCGGCTATCATCAAGTTGCGTGGCCGTTCATCATTCCAGAGCCCATCTTACCTCTCTGTTGAGATGATTCGTTCAGTTATGGGCGGTGAGACTTTCCGTTACCCTGCAGGTACATACGTATCTAACGAGAAGTATAACCACATCATGATGGCTATGGATACAGTTCTCGATGCTAACGGTTGCTCATACAAGATGCCTGTTGGTACACCCGAGGAGATTGCAAAGCTCGACGCTAGCTACGAGCACCTTTGCAAGATGCGTGATGAGCTCGTTACTCTCAACATTGTTCCTGCAATCGAGGAGTGGAGCAGCATCAATCCTAACCTCTAATATATATTATATAAGGTTATATACAGGATGGCGGCATTTGTCGCCATCCTTTTTTTGTGATGTAATAGAAACTTTGCTCTCAATTCTGCAAAAAATAGCCCGAAAGTTTTGCCATTTGAGAAAAAGTATCTACTTTTGCGCTGCATTTTGTCTAAAGTGAAAAATAATATAAACTAAATAATTGAATAGGAAATGATTGTAGTACCTGTTAAAGAGGGCGAGAACATTGAAAGAGCTCTCAAGAAATTCAAGAGAAAATTCGAGAAAACCGGTGTTGTTAAGGAGTTGCGCGCGCGTCAGCAGTTTGACAAGCCTTCAGTTTTGAAGCGTTTGAAGATGGAGCACGCTGTATACGTACAGAAGCTTCGCGCTAACGAGGAATAATTTCCCGCTTTTTCTTGTTTTTTAATTAAAACTGATTTATATTCGTTGCCGAAAGACCATCTCTTTCGGCAACGAATATGTTTATAGACTCATTCATCGGGTATTTGAGAGTCGAGAGGCATTACTCGGCGCACACTGTGCGGGCATACGAGCGCGACCTTCTCGCTTTCAAGGATTATGTGGCCCGTCTGGATGAGTCGCTCTTGTTTCATGAGGCCGATACTGATGTTGTCCGCTCTTGGGTGGCATCAATGATGGATGCCGGTGCAGCGCCCTCGACAGTCTGTCGCAAACTCAGTGCCCTGCGTTCTTTTTTCTCTTTCGTGCGCTCTAATTGCGGCGTGAGTGAAAATCCTGTCGCAAGCCTCAAGGGACCCAAGTGTCGCAAGAAATTGCCAACCTTTATTAAAGAGGAGGAGATGAATGCGCTCATCGATGAGGTCTCTTTTGGTGAAGGCTATGCAGCTTGTCGCGACAAGGTTATTCTGCAACTCTTTTATGAAACAGGTATTCGCTTGTCCGAACTTGTAGGGCTTAATCTCTCCTCGCTTGATATGCAGGCCGGCGTAGTCAAGGTGCTTGGCAAGCGCAATCGCGAGAGAATGGTGCCTTTTGCCTCTGGGCTAAAGACAGTGCTTGAACTCTATCTGCAGGAGCGTGAGGCATTTGCTCAGCAACCTTGCGATGCTCTTTTTCTCTCGGCAAAAGGAGAACGTATTGCGCCCGGCAGTGTCTACAGGATGGTGAGAAACCGTCTTGAGGATGTGACATCGGTTAAGAAAAAGAGTCCTCATGTGTTGCGTCACTCTTTTGCAACTGCGATGCTCAACAACAATGCCGAGATTGGGGCTGTTAAAGAGTTGTTGGGGCACCGTCAATTGGCAACCACCGAGATATATACTCATCTCAGTTTTGAGGATTTGAAAGGATTTTATGAGAAGGCTCATCCCAGGGCCGGCAAATGATAAATTTAAACGTTTTAAATTTAGGAGGTTTTATTATGGTAACAAGAATTCAATCTGTTCATTTCGATGCATCACAGCAGTTGATGGAGTTTGTGGAGAAAAAAGTTGCGAAGTTGGATAAACTTTGCGAAGGTGCAACAGCCCTTGAGGTGACAATGAAACTGATTAAGCCCGAGACTGCCAAGAACAAGGAGGTCGCCTTGCGTGTTCTGGCTGCCGGTGGCGATCTTTTTGCCTCAAAGATAAGTGATACCTTCGAAGATGCTCTGCTTGGCGCAATTGACGCGGTGAAGGTTCAGGCCGAGAAGAATAAGAATAAATAAATTCTTATAACTGGTTTTGCCGCAGCCGCCAAATTTGGCGGCTGCGGTGTTGTTTTTCCTTGTCGTTCGCTTGTAATATAGTGTGGCGTGTCGCTCCTGGTGTGGGTGCGGTTGCCCTGTTTTTTTATTGCTGAAAATATTTAGGCTCTTTTTGTATATCTTTGCAATGTTTTCACGCGCAGGTTGTGAAAATGAGTGTGCGAAAGACCGGGTGGCCTGTACGGTTTGGAAATGCGTCTTCGGGTGTGCTTTTCTCGTAAAAAATGGCCTTTTGGGCAAAAAAAGAGAAGAAAATCGCATCTTTTGCAAAAAAAAAGCGGAAAATGTTTTGTAGTTAAAAAAAAGCCATACCTTTGCACTCGCTTTACAACGGTAACAGCGCTACAAATGATGACCGCCTCTTTAGCTCAGTTGGCCAGAGCACGTGATTTGTAATCTCGGGGTCGTTGGTTCGAATCCGACAAGAGGCTCAAAAAAAAGAAAGCGCATTTCGTTATGAAGTTGTCGCAAATGCGTTTTCTGAAATAGTGACAAGGCTCGGGCAAATTCCAGAGTGGCCAAATGGGGCAGACTGTAAATCTGCTGTCTTTCGACTTCGGTGGTTCGAATCCATCTTTGCCCACAATGTGTTGAAAAAGAGAATGCAAACCGGCTTTGATAGTTTGATTTTTTAAATGATTCTATCTTTGTTTGTTTGCAAATTCTTTATGTAAACGTATTGCGGAAGTAGCTCAGTTGATAGAGCATTAGCCTTCCAAGCTGAGGGTCGCGGGTTTGAGCCCCGTCTTCCGCTCTTTTTCAACGCTGTTATAGCTCAGTG
>JAZLBZ010000042.1:0-34477 GCA_045613945.1 Bacteroidaceae bacterium | reverse complement strand
GCTACTATAACCTCAACAAATCGGACAAGGTTAAGGAGCTCGAGAAGTTGCAGGAGTCTTTGATGGGTGAGGAGTAATTGACCGACCTATTCGCTGAATGATAGCAAAAACAAAAAATCAGGTTGCACCGGGCAACCTGATTTTTTGTTTTATTTTTATTATATTGCTTTATGGTTCAATGCGACCGGGGTATTGTTCAAGCGCCTTGCCCAAAAGGAATATTGCCCGCTTAAGGTCGGCCTTGTCAATGGCATAGGCAATACGCACTTCGTTCTTGCCATATCCCCCCCCGCTGTAGAAGCCCGATGCAGGAGCCATCATAATAGTCTCGCCCTCGTAGTTGAAATCGGTCAGGCACCATTGGCAGAACCTGTCGCTATCGTCAATCGGCAGGCGTGCAACAGTGTAGAAAGCACCCATTGGAATAGGGGAGTAGACCCCCGGCAATTTATTCAACTCGTCTACGAGGCAGTTCCTGCGCTCAATGTACTGTTCGTATGTGTTGATGGTGTATGAACGTGGAGCATCAATTGATGCCTCGGCAATAACCTGACCAAGTAATGGGGGGCTAAGGCGTGCCTGGCAGAACTTCATAACTGCCTGACGCACAGCGGTATTCTTGGTAATCAAGGCACCAATTCTAATACCGCACTCCGAGTAACGCTTTGAAACAGAGTCTATTAGTACTACATTGTCTTCAATGCCCTCGAGATGGCATGCCGAAATATATGGCGAGCCTGTATAGATAAATTCGCGGTAAACCTCGTCGCTGAAAAGGAAAAGGTTGTGCTTTTTTACAAGGTCGCGAATACGGTTCATCTCCTTACGTGTGTAGAGATAGCCGGTAGGGTTATTGGGGTTGCAAATGAGTATACCGCGTGTACGCTCATTGATGAGTTCTTCAAAACGCTCCATTGGAGGCAATGCACACGACTCGTCAATGCTTGAACGTATTGGACGTATAACAGCACCTGCTGATATTGCAAATGCCATGTAGTTAGCATATGCAGGCTCAGGTACAATAATCTCATCGCCGGGATTCAAACAGGTAAGGAAGGCGAAAAGCACAGCCTCGGAACCGCCCGAAGTCACAATGATATCATCCGGTTTCAGTTTAATCTGATACTGGTCGTAATATTCCACAAGTTTCTCACGTAGTGAGAGAAAACCGTCGCTTGGGCTATATTCTAGAATTTTCTGGTTAAATTTCTTTATTGCATCAATGGCAACATCTGGCGAGTTCAGGTCGGGCTGACCAATATTCAAATGGTAAACCTTCAGACCGCGTGCCTTTGCGTCATTAGCAAAAGGCGCCAATTTACGAATTGGCGATGAAGGCATCAAGACAGCTCTTTCCGATAATTCTGGCATAATTTTCTTAATTAATTTTTGGTCTGCAAATTTAAGAAAATTACAACCAAATACGAAATCCTTTGAGAATTAGTTTTAAATATATTTATTACAGACTTTTATAACAAACTGAAATCACCTTTTTACAACGCTATGCGCCCTATCCTGTAATTTCGGCCCTATTGAATGATAATAAATATTATGTTTAATACAACTTTGGAATTTCTGCACTACCTGTGGGAACGGTCAGAATTTTGATAATATTTCTATATGAATGTTATAATTCCCTTTTGGATGTTGGTGTTATTATACAGACCCATGTACCAACCAAGATTACGGATGTGGGATTTGTTGCAGGCCTGCGTTGCGATAAAAAATGTTTTGTCTCTGAATGATGTATAGAGATCTCTCACATCCTGTTATATCGCTCATCAAAAACCTGCTATGTGATTGTTTATTAAGGTCTGGCATGAGATCAACGTAGAAAATTTGAGTTGGGGGTCAACATCTGTATTATTTTCCCATTCTTACTCTTCCATCTTCTGCTGTTCACGCATCCATTTGGCCAGTTCCTCAATCTCCTTAATACCCTTGCGGCAATTCTCTATTTCCAGACTCAAATCAATAGACGAGAACTCCTCTTCGCCAATTCTTGTAAGCAATCTAATCGTATCATTGCCATTGTGGTCAATGAGTTCCACCACTGCACGCTGATAGTCGTTGCCATCATATTTGGCAGGCTGTGGGTCATTGTATTCTGCCTCGTAAATCTCGACCTCCCTGCGGAACTCTTTTACAATGCTGTCGGCCATTGCTATCAGGCTGTCGTAATCCGGGGTATCATTTATTTTATCTTCAAGTTCAATAGTCTCCTTTGTTATGAAATAATTGAGTGAGGATACTGCGGTAATTGGCAGGTTTACAGTGTCTAACTCAATGATTCTATGCGATTTGTCGGGGTGCTTATCGACAATGAAACGCTGAATGTTTTCGGGTGTCTCAAACTCTTTTGCAAAGAACTCATTGCGCTCCTTCTTCTTTTGGGCAATGCTTCTGGCATTGGCAAAATAGTTAGGCAAATCCCGTTTTAGTGCCCTGCCCCAAATGTATCCAACGTTTATTTCGTATTCGTTGCCTTCATTCATTTCAATGTATATACCCTTGATTCTATTTTCGCAAAGTTCGCTCTCATTTATTGGGCACTCTACAATAGTCGTAAAGAATTTTTTCTTTGCATACGGTTTTGACAACTTGTACGATTTGACCGAGTGCACCAATGTCTTTATGTATTTCCCATTAGCTAACTTTATGAATACCGACTTGTTCTTCTCTATCTTTACAGGTTTGCTCTCGCCGGGAATTGATATTACAAGATATGTGCTTTCTCCTTTTGTGCCTATGTAATGCCTGATGAACCCCAGTTCTGTCCTGTAATTATCTTTGTCATCAAATGTGAAACTGAAAGTCTCACTGTCTCCACGAACAACCTGCGCCGACAATGTCTGCGCCAGTAATATTGTAATAATTAGGAATATCCTTTTCATACTCTCACCAATGAATTTTGCAAAGACTTATCCGATAATCTATTTAGCCATTTGTGACTCCTTGTCTATGGCATGCACTGTTTTACGAATGTACAGATACAAAGTTATCTAATTTGTTCAATTGACACCTAAATATTTATAAAAAAAGTGTATCTTGCGCCAAAGATTAATTGGAATTATGAAAATCTATTCAGCACCTCTTCAAGGGTTTACCGAGGCTGTGTGGCGCAACGTACACAGCGATGTCTTTGGCGGTATTGACGGTTACTATACCCCATTCCTACGATATGAGCATGGAGAGATACGCAACAAGGATATCCGCGATATTGAACGCAAGAACAACAGTGTCAAGAACCTTGTACCGCAGATTATTGCTGCCACCCCCGATGAGATGCGCCCTTTGCTCGAACTCATAGCCAATGAAGGCTATAACCGCGTTGATATTAACATGGGCTGCTCTTTCCCACTGCAGATGCGCAAGCGTCATGGAGCGGGTCTATTACCCCACCCTGGCCTTGTTGCTGATTTGATTAAAGAGGTTGCGCTGCACCCCGGGATTTCATTCTCGGTCAAGATGCGTCTTGGCTGCAACAGCAATGACGAATGGAAAGAATTGCTGCCAATTCTCAACGATGCTCCTTTGCGCCACGTGACCATGCATCCTCGTCTGGGCGTTGAACAGTATAAAAAGCCTGTTGATGTCGATGCGTTTGCCGAATTCTATGAAGCCTGCAAACATCCGGTGATATACAATGGTGACATCTGTACATTATCAGACATAGATTGCATTGCTCGGCAGTTCCCTGCGCTCAAGGGCATCATGCTTGGCCGGGGATTGCTAGCCAATCCAGCACTGGGCATTGAATACCACGCCGGGCGCGAACTGACAAACGCAGAAAAGAGTAGCCTTGTACGCCAGATGCACGACGCAATGATGCGCGAACTCACGCCGCGCCTGCAGGGCAACACTCAGTTCCTTAGCAAGATGAAACCCTATTGGGAGTATCTGTTGCCAGACATGCTCAAGCGCAATAAGAAAGCAATACTCAAAGCAACAACAATAGACAAATACATCCATGCAGTGAATGAAGGCCTGGCTGGGTATTAATAGGATAAAGCGGTCAGCATTAGTGCCGGCCGCTTATATATTTGCATTTACTCCATTTCAAACTCAATCTGCGCAGCCAGGTCATATCCCTCCTGGTACAGTGCAAGCAACTTGTCAATGTTGCGTTCAATGCGCCCAACCTCAACAGGTTTTATTGGACGAATCACCTCTATCCTGCCATCGCTCTCCAATGTCTCAACAAGTTCCATTTGCCTGTTGTACATTGCATTGCGGCCACGTATTGCATCCTTTACATTTGGGTATTTGCGGTAGAAAAAGAATGGAACCTTTGTAGCCTTTTGTGGCTTGCGATATCCAATATTGCGTGTCAGCACCACCAGGTTGTTGTCATACCCCAGCGACATTGCACGCTCAATGGGGATAGAGTCGGATATTCCGCCATCGAGCATAGGCTCGCCGTCGACATATGCAATGGGGCATACAAAAGGCAGGCTGCTCGATGCCTTTACAATCTCAATCACGCGCTTGGGATTCTTTTTCTCCTCAAAATAGCAGGCCTTGCCGGTGAGGCAACTTGTTGTCACCATTTCATAGTGCTCGGGGCTGCTTGCCAGCCTTTCATAGTCGTAAGGACTTATCTCCTCGGGGAACTTATGGAATAGCAGGTCAAAGTCCATGATGTTGCCTTTGGTGAGCAGATATTTAAGCCCAATGTAGTTGTATTCCTTCAACAGATCAATGTCGGCATACTTTGCGCGGCCTCGCTGGTGCGACATGTATGACAGACCATTGCAGGCACCTGCACTCACGCCTATTATATAAGGGAAACGTATGCCCCTGTCCATGAAATTGTCGAGCACGCCAATAGTGAAAATGCCACGCATACCACCACCCTCAAGTATGAGTCCCGACTTCTTCGTTATCTTGAATTTCTTCTTTTTCATAGTGCAAATGTATTAAAACAAGTGGTAAAAATGAACAAAATGTACGTTTTTTCTTGCTTTTTATGCTGCATTTTATTCCATGTGCTCTATATTTGCATATATATGTACAAACAATTAAATAATATTACTATGAATAGAAGCATTATTGCACTTTTTGCTGCAGCAGCCCTTATCGCATCATGCGGCGGCAACAAGAAGGCTGCAGAACAGGACACAGTGCAGCCCGTTGTAGAAAACGTTGCAGCGGAACCTGTTGTTTATGAGAATGAGTATATTGTAAAGGTTGGCGATGCTGCCCCCGACTTTACCTTGCAGATGACCGACGGTTCTACATTTACCCTGTCTGAGCAGCGTGGAAAGGTTGTCATGCTGCAGTTCACCGCCGGCTGGTGCGGTATCTGCCGCGAGGAGATGCCGCACATTGAGCGCGACATCTGGCTGCCAAACAAAGATAACGAGAATTTTGTGCTTGTGGGCATTGACCGCGAGGAGGAACTCGAGGATATCCTGCCATTCATTCAGGAGGTTGGCACAACCTACCCCATTGCAATGGACAGCAATGCCGATGTGTTTGCACAGTATGCCCTGCGCGAGTCGGGCATCACCCGCAACGTGCTCATTGACCGCGATGGCAACATTGTAATGCTCACCCGCAAGTTCAAGAGCGAGGAGTTTGCAGCGTTGGTTGAGAAAATCAATTCAATGCTGGCCAAATAATTACATTGCTCGAAAGATGACACAAATAAAAACAGCACCGCCAAGCACGGTGCTGTTTTTTACTATATAATAAGGAGTTGATTACTCCTCGAATCCGTTAGGATTGTTCTTCTGCCAGTTCCAACTGTCGCGGCACATCTCCTCAATACCGAACTGAGCCTTCCAACCGAGTTCAGCCTCGGCCTTTGCAGGGTTACAGTAGCATGTTGCGATATCGCCCGGGCGACGTGGCTTGATTGCGTAAGGAACGGGAACACCGTTAGCCTTCTCAAACGCCTTGACAACGTCAAGCACTGAGTAACCGTGACCAGTACCGATGTTGTAGATTGCAATGCCCTTGTTGGCAACGATTGCCTTCAATGCAGCAACGTGAGCACGTGCAAGGTCAACTACATGGATGTAGTCGCGTACGCCTGTAGCGTCGTGTGTGTCATAGTCATCACCGAACACACCAAGTTCGGCACGCTTGCCAACTGCTGTCTGTGTAATGTAAGGCATCAAGTTGTTGGGGATACCGTTAGGATTCTCGCCAATTGTACCGCTCTTGTGAGCACCAATTGGGTTGAAGTAGCGCAACAGAACAATGTTCCACTCGTTGTCGGCTTTCTGGATATCCATCAACACCTCCTCAAGCATAGACTTTGTCTGGCCATAAGGGTTTGTGCAGTGACCTTTTGGGCACTCCTCAGTGATAGGAATGATAGCAGGGTCGCCATATACTGTTGCACTTGAAGAGAAAATCATATTCTTGCAACCGTTCTTGCGCATAACATCAACAAGCACGAATGTACCGTTCATGTTGTTCTCGTAGTACTCAAGTGGCTTAGCGCAACTCTCGCCAACAGCCTTCAAGCCTGCAAAGTGAATACACGCATCGAACTTGTGCTCGTCGAACACCTTCTGCAAGCCTTCGCGGTCACGGATGTCTACCTTGTAGAAAGGAACCTCCTTGCCAATGATTTTGGCAACGCGCTTCAAAGAAATTGGAGACGAGTTGTCAAGGTTGTCAACTACTACAGCCTCGTGGCCTGCCTCTGTAAGTTCAATCAAGGTGTGGCTTCCAATGAAACCTGCACCACCGGTCAATAGGATTTTCATTTTCTTTATATTTATTAAAAGTTTGTTTCACACAATTGATGCAAATTTAATACATTTTATCCAATAGCAAAATAATTGGGTTAAAATATTGATGCAATGCTAAAATATGAAGTCTTTGCAAAGAATCTTCCGTCGTGTCACTCCGGCTGGATAAAGATGACCCGCCGCTCACTCCTTTGAGAACGAATAAGGCGCATCCTCATCGGCTGTGCCGCGTGAACGGTTGGGGGTGTTGCTCATTTGCAGCTTTATCATTGCGCCTTTGGTGAGTGCTTCGTGTGTTATATAGTTGCGTGTGTGCGCCTTGCCGTTCAGCGTCATTCTTGATATATACACATTGTCTGCACTGTTGTCCTTTGCGTCAATGACTATTCGCTTGCCGTTCTCAAGATGCACTGTCGCGCGGTCAAAAAGCGGCGAGCCAATCACATACTCGTTGCTTGCGGGGCACACAGGGTAGAATCCTAGTGCCGAGAATACGTACCATGCCGATGTCTGTCCGTTGTCCTCGTCGCCGCAATAGCCGTCGGGTGTGGGTGTGTACATCCTTTCCATCACCTCGCGCACCTTGCCCTGCGCTTTCCAGGGCTCGCCGGCGTAGTTGTAGAGGTATATAATGTGCTGCGCAGGCTGGTTGCCATGAGCATAGTTACCCATGTTCATCACTGTCATTTCCCGTATCTCATGAATTGGGAAACCATAATAACTGTCGTCATAGTGTGGTGGCGTGGCGAAAACAGAGTCAAGCATCTGCACAAACTCCTTTTTGCCGCCCATCAGGTCTATGAGTCCCTGCACATCGTGGAACACTGACCACGTATAGTGCCAGCTGTTGCCTTCGGTGAAGTTGCCGCCCCATTTTAGTGGCGAGAAGTTTTCCTCAAAACTGCCGTCGCTCTTGCGCCCACACATGAGTTTGTAATCCTTGTTGTAGAGGTTGCGGTAGTTCATGGCGCGCTTTTCAAGGTCTGCAATCTCGTTTTGCGGGCGGTTTAGTTTTTTTGCCACCTGCAAAATGCACCAGTCGTTATATGCATACTCCAATGTGCGCGCGGCGCTCTCATGTATTCCTGCATTGCAAGGGATATAACCCAAACTGTTGTAATACTCGTGTCCCAATCGACCGGTAGATGATACCGTTGGGTGAACACTGTTTGCGCCGTGTTGCAGGCCTTCGTACATCAGCGCTGTATCTTCAAATGCTGTACCTTTTATAAAAGCGTCGGCCAGTACTGATGCCGAGTTGTTGCCCACCATGCACCAACGGTGTCCTGGGCTTGCCCATTCGGGGAAGAATCCGCTCTCACGATAGGTGTTCAGCAATCCGGCCTGTATCTCTTCGTTAATAGAAGGATAAACGAGGTTTAGCAGTGGGAACAGCGAGCGGAATGTGTCCCAGAAACCAGTGTCGGTGTACATATACCCAGGCTGCACCCGGCCACTGTATGGGCTGTAGTGCACAATGCTGCCATCGTCTGCAACCTCGTAAAACTTGCGCGGGAAGAGCAATGAACGGTAAAGGCAACTGTAGAACATGCGCTTGTGGTCAACGCTTTCATCCTCTACTTGAATGCGCCCAAGAACATCGTTCCATTTTGCACGCCCGGCTGCAACGAGTGAGTCAAAATCGTTGTTCTCAAGTTCGCGCAAGTTTACCTCGGCCTGCTCGGCGCTAATGAATGACGACGCCACGCGCGCGTGCACCACCTCACCCTTTTTTGTCTTGAAACCTATGACTGCACCTGTGTGGTACGCTGTCTGCTTCATCTCGCTTTCGTTGAGTCGTGCGGGAGTTGTTGAACCGTCGTGCGAGAATGAGGCGCTGTATTCAAACGGTTTGTCGAAGACCACTACAAAGTAGTTGCGGAAACCCTCCGGCACTCCCCCGCTGTTGCGTGTAGAGTAGCCGATAATCTTGTTCTCGTCTGGTATTATCTCAATGTGCGAGCCGTTGTTGTGCGCATCGATAGCCACAAAAGACTCGCCCTGCGGGAACGTGAAACGGAACATTGCTGCCCTCTCTGTTGGGGTGAGTTCGGTGAGAATGTCATAGTCGGCAAGGTACACCTTGTAATAGTGTGGCATTGAAACCTCGCTCTTGTGCGAGAACCAGCTTGCACGCCCGGTTTCGTCGACAACCGGTTTTCCCGTCATTGGCATCAGTGAGAATTCGCCGTAGTCGTTTATCCAGGGACTTGGCTGGTGTGTCTGCTCAAAACCATAGATTTTGTTTGCAGTGTATGTATATTGCCAGCCGTCGCCCATCTTTGCGGTGCGTGGAGTCCAGAAATTCATACCCCATGGCATGGCGGTTGCAGGATAGGTGTTGCCCGCCGAGAACTCGAACGATGACTGAGTGCCAATCAACGGGTTTACGTAACTCACAAGGTCTTTTTCCTGAGCATTTGCTATTGTGCTGCAAAGGAGGTATGCGAGTGTGAGTATCTTATAGATGTGCTTTCTCATAAGAACAATGTATTTTCACTGGTAAAATTAACGAAATGTTTTCAAAAATGCACCTTGCGCCAAAAATAATTGCCGAAAAACAAGGCTGTTAAGCAAAAAAGCATTAACTTTGCGCCGCTAATACGAGATATTGGCTAACTCAAATCATTAACCATTAAAAACATTTTAAAGAAATGGCAACAAAAATCAGACTTCAGAGAAGAGGCCACAAGCACTATGCCTTCTACTCTATCGTGATTGCAGATTCGAGATCTCCACGTGATGGAAAGTTCACCGAGAAACTCGGTACTTACAACCCAAACACTAACCCTGCAACTGTAGAGCTCAACTTCGAGCGCGCATTGTGGTGGGTTAACAACGGTGCTACTCCAACAGACACTGTACGTAACATCCTTTCACGCGAGGGCGTTTATTTGATGAAGCACCTCCAGGGCGGTGTTAAGAAGGGTGCATTTGACGAGGCTGCAGCTCAGGCGAAGTTCGATGCTTGGAAGACAGCTAAGACAAACTCACTCAACGGTGTGAAGAGCGCTGACGAGCAGGCTAAGCGTGACGAGAAGAAGGCACGTTTGGAGGCAGAAAAAGAGGTAAACGCAGCTATTGCAAAGAAGGTTGCTGAGAAGAAGGCAGCCGAGGCTCTTGCAAAGGCTGAGGCAGAGGCTGCTGCTAACGCAGAGGCAACTGAGGCTCCTGCAGAGGAGGCTGCTGAGGCTTAATGATTGCGAGATACTCTTTGCAGTAATGCCAATGATAATCCCGCCGGCCGCAAGGTTGGCGGGATTCCTTTTATTGTGTATTCCGCAATGGGTATTCGATGACCGGGACTATTGCCACATATATTGAACATCCTGCTACATCTGTTTGCAAGGCGACGACGTCGCCTTGCAAACAATCTTTTTTAGGAAAGTCTATTTCTAGCACTTTATGCTTGCCTCTTTAATCATCCACTCGACATCGCGCTGCAGGTCCTGGAGGTCCTGCTCGTGCTCTTCCTCCTCGGCCATTATGCGCTTTGCGATATCGCAGGTCGTGTAGTCTACATTGTTGCAGTAGGTGGCAATCTCCTCATAGCGGATTATGGCGCAGCGCTCTGCAGCAACGTTTTGTTTAAGGACGCTGAGCACGTCGCAACTGAGAGGTGCAGTGTACTTGCAACGCGCGAGTGTGCTCCACTGTGCGGGGTCAAGTACAGGAGTACCCTCCAACTGTATAATCCTGTCCGCCACCATTCTTGCGTGTGCAAGTTCTTCCATTGCGTGCTCCTCGAACTCGCGCTGCACATCGGAACGCATTGCGCCCTCAACCACCTTTGCGCCTATCCAGTATTGGTAAAAGGCTAGCCACTCCTCGCTCAAGGCTGCATTCAGTTGACTAATCAAGGCATGCAAGTCAATCCTCTGCTTCAAAATCAAAATACTTTCTCGTGCCATAAACATAAATTTTACCGGTTACAGAGTGAAAACATCGTCCATTTGTGGTTTGTTCTTGATTTTAAAGGCGAACAGCAATTATCAGCCTCGGTATTTTGTGGGAAGTGCCAAAATATTAGCGGCAATGTAGAATAATTGTCCGTTATAATTGCTTTCGTTATTTTAATTTTTATTAAATTTGCACTCAAGTAGGATTAAAACACCGTTGTATTATGAAATTGGCTATTGCCACAAAACCAACATTCTTCGTTGAGGAGGATAAGATAATCACCCGTCTGTTCGAGGAAGGGCTTGATTATCTGTTCCTTTATAAGGAGTATGCCCATCCTCAATTCATGGAAAGGCTGTTGAATCTCATCCCTAAGAAATATCACAAAAAAATATATTCTTGCAACAACAGGCTCATGCAGGAGTACCGTCTTGCCGGTACACTTTTCCCAATGGGCACCTCCCCTATCGGCAATGAAAAGGGGAAGTTTGTTGGTTATGCAAACAACCTCACACACTTGAAGGATTTGCGTAAAATCTATGACATTGTCTGCTACGGACCGCTTGGCCGTACATATCATCAAAGTACCGAACTGAATGAGATTGGCAAGAAGATGATAAACAAGAACACTTGGGCTTTCGGAAATTTGGACGAGGATAACTTGAAACGACTCACAAAGTATGGTTTCGGAGGTGTCATACTCGAAGAACTTATATGGGACAATTTCGACTCTTGCCGTTCTACCGATTACACCGACCTCATCAACCGCTTCAAGCGAATAAAAAAAGCCGTTGACAAACTATAAGAACAAAATAAAAAAATAACATAACTAATAACTACTTTATTATGAACGAGACTCCTTATATGGTATTTGCGGGAACAAAGTCACGCTATCTCGCAGAAGAAATTTGCAAGGAATTGGGTTGCGAACTCGGACAGATGAACACCACCTATTTCGCTGATGGTGAATTTGCTGTTTCTTACGAAGAATCAATTCGTGGAAAGGACGTATTCCTTGTACAGTCAACATTCCCTAATTCAGACAACCTGATGGAACTGTTGCTTATGATTGATGCAGCAAAGCGTGCTTCGGCAAACAGCATTGTTGCCGTTATGCCATATTTCGGATGGGCACGTCAGGACCGCAAAGACAAACCACGTGTTTCTATCGGTGCAAAACTTGTTGCAAACCTGTTGAGCGTTGCCGGTGTAAGCCGCATCATCACTATGGACTTGCACGCCGACCAGATTCAGGGCTTCTTCGATATTCCTGTTGATCACCTTTATGCATCAATGGTATTTGTGCCATATATCCAGTCGCTCAACCTCGAAGACCTCGTAATCGCTACACCTGACGTTGGTGGCTCAAAGCGTGCCAGTGCATACGCAAAGTGTCTTGGTGTACCCCTTGTATTGTGCCACAAGACACGTGCAAAGGCAAACGTGGTCGACACAATGCAGATTATTGGCGACGTAAAGGACAAGAACGTTGTTCTTGTTGACGACATCGTTGACACAGCCGGTACAATTTCAAAGGCAGCCGACCTTATGATGGAGAACGGCGCAAAGTCTGTTCGTGCAATTGCATCACACTGCATTATGTCGGGCAATGCCTCTGAGCGCGTACGCGAGTCTAAGATGACAGAGATTGTATTCACAAACAGCATTCCTTATGTTAAGGGCTGTCCAAAGGTTAAGCAACTCTCTGTTGCACACGGTTTTGCCGAGGCAATCAAGTGTGTGCTCAACAACCAGTCAATCAGTTCACACTATATCTGCTAATTAAGCAGAAGGGGAAATATCCTGCAAGCCACCGAACAAATCAGTTCGGTGGCTTGTTCTTTTTATACATATTCCATTCTTTTATGAGGAGCCCAGCGCCATTACTCATTTTTTTTCTTTGTTGCCTCTCTTGCCATGACACCGACGACACATACAGCATTGATGGGAGCGCAAAGCATATTGCCGATGGAGAGGTAGTCACCATAACGACATTCGGCGATTCCTTGTCTTCCTTGACGCAATGCGAGGTGAAAGACGGGAGATTTCATATAGACGGCATTGCTGACTGTGGCAAGGTGGCTTATATCAGTTGCAGGGGTGCAAGGGAGAGTGCCGGCTCCCTGTTCTTTATTGAAAAAGGCGAGATTGAAATACATTTTGACACTGTAGCATGCCATGTCACCGGCACTCCGCTCAATGAACTCTACTCTATTATCGAGGATAGCATAGGGTTTTACATAGCGGTACTTGATAAAATCGAAAACCGATACTATGCCATTGACGGAAAGAATGATGAACTTGTGCATCTTTCAGTCGAAGGGTTGCTGTTGCAGGAGAAACTTGTGAACTACATCAAAGGCGCAATAGAGAATAATATACACAATCCGTTAGGGCTCTATCTGCTCGCTGTCTATAATGAACTTTTCAGCACAGCCGAACTCACCTCGTTGATAGAACGTATCCCCACCTTTGTTACAAACTCAAACATTCCTTATTATATAAGGATAGAAGAAGCGGCTGAAAAGAGGATAAAAGAATAAGACAGGCCCTTATAGTAAAGAGCCTGTCTTATTCTTTTGCTTTGCGATATTTAGTACTGCTCGTTTTCGTTAGGGAAGTCGCATGCCTTCACGTCGCTTACATAACTGCCAACAGCATCGGTAATGATTGTGTGCAGGTCGGCATAGCGGCGCAGGAACTTTGGCTTGAAATCGGTTGTCATGCCAAGCATGTCGGCATAAACAAGAACCTGACCATCCACATTCACTCCGGCACCAATGCCAATAACTGGGATTTCAAGGCTCTTTGCTACCTTCTCGGCAAGTGTCGCAGGGATTTTCTCAAGCACAAGAGCGAAACAGCCTGCATCGGCAAGCAACTTTGCATCGGCAAGCAGTTTTGCAGCCTCGGCCTCGTCTTTGGCACGTACACCATAAGTGCCGAACTTGTTGATACTCTGTGGGGTAAGGCCCAGGTGTGCCATAATGGGAATGCCTGCATCAAGAATTCTGCGCACAGCAGGGAGAATCTCCTCGCCACCCTCCATCTTTACGGCATCGGCGTTTGTCTCCTTCATAATGCGTATTGCATTCTTCACGGCCTCGTCGGCATTAACCTGGTATGAGCCGAAAGGCATATCCACAACAACCAGGGCGCGCTTTACGCCACGTACCACGCCTTTTGCATGGAAAATCATCTCGTCGACAGTGATGGGAAGTGTTGTTACGTTACCTGCCATTACATTTGATGCCGAATCGCCAACGAGCAAGGCGTCGATGCCGGCCGCGTCAAGTATTGAGGCTGTTGTGTAGTCATATGCAGTGAGCATTGCAATCTTCTCGCCCTTGCGTTTCATCTCGGTAAAACGGTGTGTTGTTACCTTTCGTGTGTCTTCAACCAAGTATTTTGACATTATCAAAAACTTTAAACTGTTCTACATTACCGGCATAAGCGCCGCTTAAATTAAAAATCGGTTGCAAAGGTAGTATAAAACATTCTAAAGTGCGAAAAAAAGAGAGGGAAAACAGTTGTATTTCTTCAAAGATATCTTTTAAATGCGCAAAAAAAAATGTATATTAGCTGAAAATACAGTAATGATATGAAACTGATTCATACAGCCGACTGGCATCTTGGTCAAACATTTTTTGGATATGAGAGGTATCGCGAACATAATGTGTTCCTTGAGTGGCTATGCAATGTCATCAAGGAGCGTGAGGTAGACTTGTTGCTTGTTGCCGGCGATGTGTTTGACTCACCAAACCCATCGGCCCAGGCACAGAGGATGTTCTACTCTTTCCTGACAAGAGTTACAAACGACAACCCTGCTCTGCAGGTGATAATCACTGCCGGAAATCACGACTCAGCAGCGCGCCTTGAGGCGCCAAACCCCATGCTTGGAGTGTTCAATACTACAGTGTCGGGCATAGTGCATTATACCGATGGGGAACTGGACTATGACAGGATGATTGTCCCCTTGAAGAATGGCGGATGCTGCCTTGCAGTGCCATACCTGCGCTTCAACGACCTTCCCGAGGCCGAGAACTACAGCGAGGGTGTCGCACAACTCTACAAGGAACTCTACACCCGTGCCCAGGAACAGGGATACTCGCCCATTCTGGCAATGGGGCACCTGCAGGCATCGGGCGCAACGGTTTCTGTCGATGACTCTTCGGAGTATGCCATCATTGGCGGCTTGGATGGCATTGATACACAATTTGCCAATAATGGCATCGTTTACACAGCTCTTGGGCACCTGCATCGTGCGCAGCACATACCCAAAAAGGAGAACGTGCGCTATTCGGGCGCTCCGCTGCCAATGTCATTTGCCGAAAGAAACAACACCCAAAGCGTGACTCAGGTTGTTGTTGAGGGCGGGAACTGCGAAATTGAAAGGATTGTCTTTGACGTTCCTGTAAAGTTGAAGAGCATAACTGCCACCTGTATTGAAGATGCTATCAGACAATTTGCCCAGTTGCCCGATGGCGATATTGACGAACGCTCGCCCTATCTCGAAGTGAATGTGCAGGTAACCGCAATCGACCCCACTCTGCGTCAGCAGATTGAAGAGGCGCTCGAGGGCAAGTCGGTTCGTCTGGCAAGGGTCATAGCGCAAGGCTGCACCGCGCAGGCTGTAAGGCAGAATGCGCCTGTGACATATGACGATTTCAAGCGCAAGGACCCAGTAGAGATAATGCAGGACATTTTCAGAAGAAAGAACAACGGTGAGGAAATGGCTCAGCACCTGTTGGATAAGTTGAACGAGGTAATAAAGGAAGTACGCAATGAAAATATTGGCAATCAGGGGCTGTAACCTAGCCTCAATAGATGGGAATTTCGAGGTTGATTTTCGTCAGGAACCACTGCGCTCGGCCGGAATATTCGCAATAACCGGAAACACCGGTGCCGGAAAGACAACAATCCTTGATGCAATGTGTATTGCATTGTACCGTAAGTCACCACGTCTTGACAACATTGAAGGCAACGACAGCCTTGATTATAAAGTAAATATAGATGATGTCAGGACCTTGTTGCGCAAGGGAAGGGGCTTTGGATTTGCCGAGGTTGACTTTCTGGCCGTTGATGGCAATGAATACAGGTCAAGATGGAGTGTCTCGAGAGCACAGCAGAATCCTGCCGGTAATCTGCAGAACGCAAATCTGGACATGACCAACCTGACAACGGGAGAGGAGTTCCGAAAGCTCAAGGTAAAGGAACACGAGACGATGATTCGTAACCTCGTTGGGCTTGAATACAACCAGTTCACTCGCTCCGTACTGCTTGCGCAGGGAAAGTTCTCGGCCTTCCTCAAGGCAAAGGCTACCGAAAAGGCAAGTATGCTCACCACCCTTACAGATACAGGCATCTACAGTCTTATATCGGCAAAGATTTTTGCCAAGAAGAAAGAGGCCGCGCAAGAGATTGAGTTCCTTGAGACTCAGCGCAATGAACTGCAGATTATGAAGGACGAAGAACTTGCTGCTGTGAAAGAACAGGTTGTACAACTCAATGCAGGGATTGGACAGAAAGGCAAGGAGAATGAAGTGCTCAGAATCAAGTCGGAGTGGCTTGCACACCTTGCCACGATAAACTCGCATATAGCAGCAGCCGAGAAGCAACTAACTGAGACAAAGGAAAGATTGCTTGCTGCCAAGCCCGAGATTGAGAAACTCAAACTCATTGATAGCATACAGCAGATTCGCGATGAATATGCGGCATTGTGCCAGACAAGACAGCAACTGAAAACCGACATTGAGCAACTTGCTGTGATTGAGAAACAACTTGACGGCAAGAACGAGGATTATGAAAAGGCCGTAAAGGCAGCAAGTGATGCCGATGCACTGCAGACAAGGATTAATCATGAGTTCCAGGCGGCCCAGCCGCTCATAACGGAGGCGTCACAGCTTGAGAAAGAACTTGAAAAAGATTTGAAGCAACACAAGGAACTCACTGGCGAGATTGAACGCGCTGCAGCCATGCAGGGAAAGTACAATGATGAGATTTCCGCGTGCGAGAAAAAACTCTCGGCACTGGTTGCCGAGCAGAAAGAGAAAAACGAGTGGATTGAAAGGCACGCACACTTCTCCCAGGCTATACCAATGATTCCCGCCATTATCGCAAACATAAAGTCCGGCAGGAATGAAAGGATGAATGTGCAGATAAAGGAAAAGTCTGTTGCGCAGTTCAGCGCGCTGCTTGCCGAGCACGAGAAAAGTCTTTTGGCAGCCAGGGAGAACGGGGAAAAACTCAAGCAGACCATGTCCAGTGAGATTGCTGCTTTGCGCAAAAGGCTTGTCGAGGGAACACCCTGCCCTGTCTGCGGCAGCAAGCATCACGAGGTTATTGAGGTTGCAGCAAATATCCTTGAGGAGGATCTGCTAGAGAAGGCCAAAGAGGACAACCGCCGCCTTATTGAGCATCTCGAATCCAATATCTCAAGCAGCAGGACCGAGATTGAGAAACTGCGCTCGGCCATTGAATTGCACAGCAGCGCCATAGCGGAATACCGTAGTGCCAGTCTGGCCTATCTGCAAGGAGTGGAGAATGCCGGGAAACTGCTCGAGGAGAATGGTTCCATTGACTTCTTCAACACCCTCTCGGCCAACTGGAACAAATATAATGACCGCCTCTCTACCATTGCAAATGAGATAGCAGTGTGTACCACCAGCAAGGAGGCGCATCAGACACATGTGCAGGAACTTAAGACTGAACTCATAGCAAAAAGAGAAAGGCTGCAGCAGAATGAGACTGAGATAAAGGAGGGCAAGGAACGCCTTGCAGCCATCCTGGGAGAGAAAAAAAGCGCCGATGAGATGTTGCAGTACTTCAACTTGCTTGTTGCCGATGCCAACAGCCGTTTCAGTGCGGCAACAGTAAGCAAGGCCGATATTGAAAAGGAACGTAACAAACTGAAGGGTGCAATAGCCGGCAAGAAGCAGCAGATTGCCGATGCCACTGCCAAAGAGTCCGCTCTATTGGGCGAAATAAATGATTTCCTCGCTGCACGCAATGACAACATGGATATGGAGATGCTGGTTGCCCTGCTGCAGATAAAGCACTCGGACATCACTGCAATGCGTGATAGCATTGATGCCCTGCAAAAGGCAATGACTGCTGCCGAGACAACAATCGGCGAACGCCGCCAGGTACTTGCCAACCACTACAAGGCGCCTGTGAAGCCTGGTGAAGAGGAGAACGAGAACGTCATAAGTGAGAGGCTCGCAAAGCTGGATGTCGAGGTAAAAGAGCACACCGCCCTCTTGGCGCAACTCAACCTGAAGTTGCTCAAGGACGAGGAGAATCGCAATAAATTTGAAAAATACAGCAAGGAGTATGAGTACAAGTTCGAGCAGAAACAGCAATGGGAAGTCCTTGACAAGGCCTTTGGCTCTTCAACCGGCGACAAACTCATGAAGGCGGCGCAAGAGTACACGCTGGACATACTGCTGGATGTGGCAAACACACATCTTGCCGAAATGAGCAAGCGCTATAAACTTGCTAGGATTGAGGGGGAGAGTCTTGGTATCAAGGTCATTGACTTTGACATGATGTCCGAGACCCGCTCGGCGCACTCTCTTTCGGGCGGCGAGACATTCATGGTATCACTAGCCCTTTCGCTCGCATTGTCATCGCTCTCATCTAACCGCATGAAGATTGAATCGCTCTTCATTGACGAGGGATTCGGCGCTCTTGACAAGGATACCTTGCAGACCGCGCTGATGATGCTTGAGAAACTGCAAAGTCATGGCCGCAAGATTGGTGTAATATCACATTTGAATGAGATGCTTGAACAGATACCCGTCAAGGTGCACGTTGCAAGGTTATCTCCGGGAAGAAGCAAGATAGAGATTAAAGACAGTCAAAAACATAACAATGAGTGAGAATCTTAACATATACAGGGCTTCGGCCGGTTCGGGCAAGACATTCACGCTTGCACTTGAATATATTAAACTGCTTATAGCCGATCCAAGATCATATCGCAGGATACTTGCCGTAACCTTTACAAACAAGGCTACCGGCGAGATGAAGGAACGTATTCTTGGCAAACTCTATGGCGTGGCAAACGGCCTTCAGAGCGCAATCGACTATACTGTAAAGATAAAGCAGCAACTGCCGCAGTACAGTTACAATGAGATACGTGAAAAGGCTGGCGAGGCGCTTGAGTATATACTTCACGACTATGGTCATTTCCGCATACAGACCATTGACGCCTTCTTCCAGTCGGTTCTGCGCAGCCTAGCCAAAGAACTTGACCTCAATGGCGACATGGAGATATCGCTCGATGGCGAGGAACTGCTTGACAATGCAGTGGATGCATATATAAAGAAACTGGAACCCGAGACGGAGCAGATTTCACAGGTCGTCAGGTACATTGAGGACAAGATGAAAACCAGCGATAAGTGGAAGGTTGACAAGGAGATAAAGGATTTTGCCAAGAATATCCTACGGGAAGAGTATCAGCAGCGTGGCGAGACGCTTCGCAAGGAGATGGAGCGCGACAACGGCATGCAGTTGAAGAAATTCTACAACGAGGTCACCGCCGAGAAACGTCGCATTGAGGAGAAATCAAAATTTCTGGGAGATGAGTTCTTCAGGTTGGCCAACGGGTATGTTGCAACCGATTTCAAGGGTAACGAAGGTGGCATTTGGGGAACGTTCAAGAAGATGAGCAGTGGAACCATAGTCGAATGGGCGCCTACAAAGGCGGCTCTTGCAACGACGCCCCAAAAGATTTCGGATAAATGTCCTTATGTGAATGAGATTGCAGCCCTGATAAAGGATGCCATACCACTCTACACCGCGCATCTCAACTGCAAACTCTCGCTCGAGCACTACCACCAGCTTGCGATGCTCAACAACATTGCAGCCACGCTCAAGGAGGAGAACACCCGCGAGAACCGCTTTATGCTTGCCGAGACTACACATCTGCTTAGCACAATGATTGACAAGAGCGCCACCTTCATCTTTGAGAAGATTGGCACAGAAATTGACCACATCTTCATTGATGAGTTCCAGGATACCTCGCAGTTGCAATGGACCTGTTTCAAGGTATTGCTTGAGGAGGTGCTGTCGCGCAGCAAGTTCAACCTCATTGTTGGCGATGTGAAACAGTCAATATATCGTTGGCGAAACAGTGACTGGAATATCATGAACAACATCGGACGCTATTTCCGTCGCGACCAGACAACCTTTGCAAGCCAGGATGTTACTATTGATGGCTTTACGTACAAATCGACCAACTATCGCAGCGACCGCCGCATAATAGCCTTCAACAATGCCCTTTTCCGCAATTCGGTAAAAAGCATTGCTACAACGTATGAGGAACTTGTTGGTAGCAAGGGTATAAAGGACATCAAGGCTGCGTATGACGATGTTGAGCAGGCAATCCCGCTACCACAGCCAGGAAAGGCCGAGAAGCCCTGGCAAGGATATGCCGAGGTACGTCTGCTAAAGAAGGTAGAGAAAGAGGACAAGTTCAACGAATTGGCAATAAAGGAACTGATGTCGACACTGCACTATCTGTTCGAAGAGAAACAGATAGCGCCGGGCGACGTTGCAATACTCCTGCGTTCCAAGCTCAACAGGATTGAGCCCATTGTGAATGCCTTTAACAAGGAATTTCCGCACCTGAAGATTGTCTCGGACGAGGCCTATAAACTCTCATCGTCACGATACGTGCGTCTGGTAATTGCGGCCCTGCGTTATATTGCCACGCCCGAGGATAAAGTGAACAACGCCAACCTTGTCAAACTCTACAGCCAAGTCGCAGGCAATGCCGGCAACAGCACCGGCAATGGTGAATTTGCAACACTCATCCCTGCGAAACTGCGCGAAGACCTCGAACGTCTCAAGGGGCTGCCGGTGTATGAACTGATAGAACAGTTGTTTGCACTGCTCGATGTTGGCAGTTCAAATGACGAGGAGGCGTACGTCTATGCATTCCTTGACTGTGCGTCGCAATACATAAACAGCCGCCACGCCGACCTCAACAGGTTCCTTGACGCTTGGGACGAGAGCCTGAAAGACAAGTGCGTTCCCGCAGAAAGCATCAACAGTGTGCGTGTGATGACAATACACAAGTCTAAGGGCTTGGAATTCCACACCGTCATACTCCCCTTCTGTGACTGGAAACTGACCGGCGACGGACGCAACATACTATGGTGTGTACCAAAACAGGCACCGTTCAACAGTATAAGCCTGTTGCCAATAAACAGCAAGAAGGAGATGGCACAGACAATATACCGTGACGACTACTACAAGGAGTACCTCTATCAGATTGTAGACAACCTGAATATCCTGTATGTTGCCACAACACGTGCAAAGAGTAATCTCATAATGTTCAGTGACAACACAGCAAAGAAGGGAAACAACATCTCTGAACTTATAAACAATGTTATTCCCGGCCTAGTGCTCGATGGCTGCACATTTGATGCCTGCACAAACATCATGCGCTACGGTGACATTGTCCCAAGCAAGCAATGCGCTGTCACCAGCGAGGAGAAGAATGATAACCCGTTCGAGGAGAAACCTCGCGTGGTTAGCCTGCCATTCAGTTACTATGACAGCCGCATAGAGTTCCGCCAATCGCGCGAACTGACCCGTTTCCTTGCAACCGATGACGATGAGCAACAGCAGCAGGCATACATTGCCGAGGGCGAACTCATGCACCTTGTGCTTTCAGACATTGAGCAGAAGGATGACCTTGAAAAGGCACTCAAGCGTGCGCTTGTGATAAAGGGACTCATTGCAACCGAGAAACAGTATGACAAAATCAGGAATCTGCTTGAGAGAGCACTTGCAAACCCTAAGGCAGAAGAGTGGTTCAACGGCACCTACAAACTCTTCAACGAGCGCTCAATCCTTGTTGCCGACAGTGAGGAGAACAGCCGTCGCCCCGACCGCGTAATGATAAAGGGTGACACCGCTGTTGTTGTTGACTACAAGTTTGCACGCCCCAGGGAGGAACACAAGACCCAGGTGCAGTTATATATGAAACTGCTGCACCAGATTGGCTACAAGAATGTGAGCGGATATCTGTGGTATGTATATAAAAATGATATAAAGGAGATATAATCATATGACACCATTCCTAAAACTTGTTGCAGATGATGTCTACAAAAGATTCAACGGGCATCTCGAGGATGTAGCCATTGTCTTTCCCAATAAACGTGCAGGGCTCTTCTTTAACCGTTATTTGCTCGAAAGCAGCAATAACGCACCGCTGTGGAGTCCCAAGTATCTGACCATAGGCGAAATGTTCCAGCAGAACAGCAGGCTAGCCGTTGGCGACCCCATTATGCTTGTCAGCAAACTCTACAAGGTCTATGTTGATTCAATGCGTAGCAGGGATACCGACTATGACAAGAGCGCCGAGTCGCTCGACAGTTTCTATTACTGGGGCGAAATGCTCATCAGGGACTTTGATGATGTCGACAAGCACCTTGCCGATGCAAGGCAACTCTTTTCAAATATAAAGGAGTTGCGCGAAATTGGTACCGCAAAAGATATTCTCGATGCTAGGCAGGCCGAGTCGATAGCACAGTTCTTCAATAACTTCAAACCCGAGGCCGGTGGAAAAATAGAGGGCAAGTTCCAGAATATTTGGGAGCGCCTGTTTACCGTCTACACCAACTTCAAGCAATCCTTGCGCGATGCAGATATCGCCTACGAGGGAATGCTCTACCGCGATGTCATTGAAAGCGGCAACGACATCGCGCTCAACTATGACAAATACGTTTTTGTCGGGTTCAGCGCATTGAACGAGGTTGAGAGCCGCCTGTTCGACTATGTCAACAAGCAAGGCAAGGCACTCTTCTATTGGGATTACGACCAGTTCTACACCAACGACGACACAAACGAGGCGGGCTACTTCATGCGCAAGAACATCGCACGTTTCAAGGGAGTCTTTGACAAGGCATACTTCGACAACCTGCGCACCGCAAAAAAGGTGACAATTGTGGAGACCGTCAACGACAGCAGTGCTGTACGCTATGTGTCGGAGTGGCTGGAGGAGAACCTTACCGAGAACGAGATTGACACTGCAATTGTGCTTTGTGACGAGACAATGCTTGAGCCTACACTGCACACCATCCCACCCTGCGCAAACGGTCACCCGATAAGGCAGATGAATGTTACAATGGGATACCCAATTACGCACACACCCATTTTTGGTCTGGTAAGACTGCTTGTTGACCTGCAGACACGTGGATGGAGCGAAAAGCAGGAGTGCTTTACAATGTCCTATGTCTGCGAACTGCTCAAGCACCCCTACGTAATACAAGGAAGCAGCAAGAGCCGCGACTTGCGCCATAAGTTGCTAAGCGAGAAGAGGTTCTTCCCCAGTGCCGACGTGCTGCATCTTGATGAGTTCCTCACAGCCCTCTTCACACGTACAACCGACAACAAGGAGTGGCTTGAGGGAATTAGCCGGATAATACTTGGCATTGCGCAGTCATTGCACAGCAAAAGCGACACTTCACTCTATGACCAACTGTTCGTTGAGGCAATCCTCAAGGTCTACACCCAATGCCAGCGCCATGTGCAGCTCATTGACAGCGGCGAACTCGACATACAGCAGGCCACTATGGGCAAACTGCTCATAAGAATGCTCTCATCGCAGCGCCTGCCATTTCATGGCGAGCCTGTTGTGGGACTGCAGATAATGGGATTGCTCGAGACTCGTAACCTCGATTTCAAGAACATCATCCTGCTTGGTGTCAACGAGGGCAATCTGCCCAAGAGCAGCGTCGAGAACTCATATATCCCCTATAACCTGCGCAAGGCCTTTGGGCTTACATTGAGTGAGCACCGTGACTCAATCTACTCATACTACTTCTACCGCCTGCTGCAACGTGCTGAGCGCGTCACACTTGTGTACAACAGTTCATCTGACAGCAAGACACGCGGCGAGTGTTCGCGATACATCCTTCAGTTGCTTGGCAGCAAACTCTACGACATTGAGCGCATCGCACTCAGTTCACACCAGAGCACTGCCATTGCCGAAATAAAGGAGCAGCCCAAGAACAGCAAGATAATTGACATCCTGCGCCAAAGGTTCGATATATCCTACAGTGCCGATGCCCGCACAATGACGCCTTCGGCAATAAACAAGTACATCGACTGCGGGTTACGTTTCTTCTACTACTATGTGATGAAGATGAAACCATTGCAGGATGTTGACGAGGAGTTCAAGGACAATGACTTTGGTACAGTATTCCACAAGGCTGCCGAATATATGTATGAAAAGATTATTGCCGACTGCAATACATCAACAATGACAGCATCGGCTTTTGAGCACTACATCAAGAACCCGGCATTGCTCTATGACTTTGTTGACAAGGCCTTCAGGACAGAATTTTTCAAGAACAACAAGCCTGTGTACAACGGCGAGCAATACATAAAGCGCGGTGTTCTGCACCACTTCCTGTTGCGTCTTGTGAAGATGGATGCCGAGTACGCACCTTTTACGTACGTTGGAAGTGAGGCCGATATTGATATGCCATTCACCATTACAAGTGCAGGTAACAGCATCAGTGTCAAGCTTGGCGGAACAATAGACAGGGTCGACTGCAAGGGCGATACCGTCAGCATTGTTGACTACAAGACCGGTGGAGGCGACAAACTCGATGGCAACATGTCGCTCGATGATATCTTTGCTCACAAGGCAAAAGCTGCGGGCTATCATCTGCAGGCGTTCCTCTACTCCATTGCTCTAAGGAATACCCTTGCGGGCAATTGTGACGGGT
This sequence comes from Bacteroidaceae bacterium, assembly GCA_045613945.1. Taxonomy (GTDB): domain Bacteria; phylum Bacteroidota; class Bacteroidia; order Bacteroidales; family Bacteroidaceae; genus HGM04593. The sequence continues at coordinate 10,125 of JAZLBZ010000042.1, read as the reverse complement.
GGATAAAGAAAATCACATCACCCGGTGATAGAAAAATATCGCCTCAGTTGTTGTATATACATCAAAAGGACAATGCCAAGCGCGGCGACTACGTGGTTAATGTAGAGAAAAAACCTGTCAACAACATCGCTGATATTGAAACAGAATACATGAGCAGGCTGCAGAGCGTGCTTGAGGAGATTTTCGATGTTGACAAGCCTTTTCTCCCGGCGACAGACTGCAAGAAGTGCGAATATTGCGACTATAAGGAGATTTGTGGCAAATAATCTCTAAACAAAGATTATTATAACATTAATTAACATTCTGTGGAAAACAAATCTTTTCCACAGAATGTTATATTTATGTGTTTTTCATAGTAATAGATTCAATTCGGAAACTCCTGCCTGTGAAGGTCGGAATCCGGCGGGCAAAAGCGTTTGCCTGGAGAAGAAAGCTGCGTCGTTCCCCTAAGGCGCAGCTTTTTGTATTACTCTGCCACCACCCTCATCACGCACTCCTTGCAATCGAATACAAGACGGAACCTGCGGCCGTCGCCCGATACTATGTAGAATGGCTCCTTATAAGGCGAAGGCTTGCCGCTCTTTGTGCACCACCCCATGCTGTACTTGAGGCAATGTCTGCAGAACATCACCGTTGCGCCATCCTTGCCTGCAAGTTCAAACGCAGGCTGCACATCGGTCACTCTGTGCTGCTTGTAGAATTGTTGTGCATATCTGTTAGCCACATTACCCTTGTAATCGAGTGCGGTTGTCACATAATTGACATCGTTATCCTTTAGTCGCATGTCAGTGCGTTCAACAGCAGCACGCCTGTTCTTTAGGATAAGGTCACACAATGTGCGGCGCATCTCGGACAGCAGTGACGATGGTACAAACCACTCATCCGCTAGTTCAACGTCAACCTTTGCAATCTCAAACGGTGTATTGCCCCACTTGCCAAGCTGGCTGATGATATTATCTCGTTGCGATGAACGCGCCACCTCTTTCTTGAATGGGAACTCCACGCAGTGCTCTGCTCCGCTCTCATCGGTTGCCTGCAGGCTGAACCCGAAGGCGCTGTCGCTAAAACGCAAGGAAACGGCGATGCGGCGTGGTGCATCGGGGCGCGAGAGTTGGCGCTCGAAATCGCAGTCATAGTTGCGGTAGAGTTCATCGCCGCTCTCAATCTGCGGCATTGTCTGCGGGTATATCCTATTGCCCTCGACCTTGTTTATGCGAAAGCCGTGCAGCTTGCCGTCCTGCCCAATGAAGCAGGCACCATCGCCATTGTTGAAGTCACCGCCAACAATGGTAAAATAGTAACGTGACACAAATTTCACCCTGCCAATATATTCGCCCTTTGACTTGGGGCTCTCAAACGATGTCATTCCATCCTTTGTGCCGTGCAGCATATAATCGGTAAAGCCTCGGTTGAAACTCTTCTCGGGCGCAGGCGTGAATTGCGGATAGCATTTGCCCTGCGAGGCACGCCCGTACTCCATGCGGCGCGTAAAGATCTCGTCAAGCTTGGCACGGTAATATGCTGTAATGTTCTTCACGTACGACGCATCCTTCAGGCGGCCCTCAATCTTCAGCGATGTCACCCCCGCATCCAGCATCTCCTCGAGCGATGCCGAGCGGTTCATATCCTTGAGTGAGAGCAGATGCCTGTCGCGCTCAATCACCTTGCCTTCGGCATCTACAAGATCAAATGCCAGGCGGCAGAACTGCGCACACGCGCCACGGTTGGCACTTCGCCCGTAACAGTGCTGCGATGCATAGCACTGCCCGCTGTAGCTCACGCAGAGCGCACCATGCACAAACACCTCGAGTTCGGTCTGGGGCACAGCGCTGTGTATCTCCTTAATCTGCTTCAATGTCAGTTCACGCGCAAGCACCACGCGAGGAAAGCCAACATTGGCAAGGAACTTCACCTTCTCTACAGTGCGGTTATCCATCTGCGTGCTGGCATGCAAAGGAATGGGCGGGATGTTCATCCCTGCAACACCCATATCCTGTACAATGAGCGCATCAACGCCTGCATCGTACAGTTCTTTCACAAGCAACTCAACAGCAGGCACCTCCTCGTCATAGATAATGGTATTCAGCGTAACGTATACCTTCACGCCAAATATATGTGCATAGTCTACCAGGCGCGCAATATCCTCTACCGAGTTGCCGGCAGCTTGTCGCGCTCCGAACTGCGCCGCACCAATGTACACGGCATCGGCACCATGGTTGATTGCTGCAATACCTGTTTCATAATCCTTTGCCGGAGCAAGGAGCTCTATCTTGCGTGGAGTCTGTGACATCTTGTTCCTTATTTGTAATATGCTACAAATTTAGTTCAAAAATTGCAGAATAACAGAATGTTTATACAATAAGATATCAACGTAGAGGAATGAGTGGTGTTTCTTTATTCCAGTTACTCTTCTTCGGGTACTTCTTCAAGGAATTTGTCTACAAATTTCTTTTCTATCTTTTTATAAGTGTTTACCACACCGTTCTCAATTTTATTGTATGTGCTCACCACTCCATTTTCTATGGCCTTGTATGCACCAACGGTACCGTTTTCAATGCTCTTGTATGTATCGACAACCGCGTTCCCAATAGTTCTGTTGCTGTCTGCCACCCCGCTTTCTATCTCCTTGTACATTTCCTTTAGAGCACCATTGCTTTTACCACTCTTTTTAGTCTTCAATCTGTACTTTGTCATACTGATACCTATTTTTAATTATTTGCCTGTTTCCATTGCAAAGGTAAATATTAAAAGATATGGTAAGTTTGAGATTTTTCCTTTACATTGGTATAAACTTCCGAATATTTGTGTAAAACAAGTTTTTCCACATATAAAATTGTTATATTTGTAACAAATGACCGAAATAAATGATGATAAATACAACTATAAATGAATACCGGATTGGTGATGATGTCATATTGATTGGTGATGTCGGTGCGGAAAGAGCAAGCAGATACATTGGTCATCCATTCAAAATTGAAGAGTCAATGACCATCATATATGACAAAGGCGAGGTTGTGTTCAATATCAACATGCAACAATACCATATTAAAGCACCGGCAGCGGTTGTTGTAATGACAGGAGAGACGTGTGAACTGGTAAGCTACTCAAATGATTTGAAAAGCAGAGCCATTGCAATGTCCAGGTTCTTCACGGACAATATGTTTGAAAACCTTGCAGGCAAGTCGCAAGGGATAATTGCTTCATTATTAGGAAATCCGATACTTGGTGATGAAAATGATATCTATGTTTTCAACCAATATTACGAATTGCTGCGGAATATTGCAAAATCACCTCTTTCCGATTTCAAGATTGAAGCGGCGCGACATCTTACACTTGCTATGTTCTATGGATATTCATACACCAAGCATCGTGTTATAAATAATCTTAAAGGAACAGATAGACAAAAAGAAATTTATACTTCTTTTTTGAATGTGCTGAATGCGAATTTCAAAAGAGAAAGAGAGGTTCGTTTTTATGCAGACAAGTTGTGCATGACGGCAAAGCACCTGTCCCAGGTTGTCAAAGATGTTACGGGCAAAACAGCATTGAATATAATTGAGGAGTACGTCATAACAGAAAGCAAGGCATTATTGCTTTCAACAAGCATGTCAATCCAGCAAATCAGTGATAATTTGAATTTTCCTTCCCAATCTGTATTTGGAAAATATTTCAAGAGGATAACAGGTGTGCCGGCAAGCGAATACCGCAAGAATAAAAGTCGGTTTTTAACCCCACAACAGTTTGAACGATGAAAAAAAATGGCAATAATATCTTTTTTAAAAAATAATACTCAATTGCTTGTTATATCTTATAGCTTTTACATAATTTCGCAGTACAATGACTAAACATGATTGTCTATGGCACCACATACAACTACACGTGAAAAGGGTATCTACAAGGTTACCATAATTGGGAGCATTGTAAATTTCATCTTGCTTGTATTCAAGTTCATTGCAGGCATCGTTGGACATAGTGCCGCAATGATAGCCGATGCCGTGCACTCATTGTCGGATTTCGTTACGGACATTGTTGTAGTTGTGTTCGTGAGAATCTCGGGCAAACCGCAGGATGAGAGCCACGACTATGGGCATGGCAAATATGAAACGCTTGCAACGGCAATAATTGGAGTTGTGCTGTTTGCCGTGGGTGTGGGTATTCTTGTAAACTCCGTTACCGGTGTTATCGATGCTTTCAACGGCAAGGTGCTAGAGGCACCAAGCATGATTGCATTGGTGGCTGCTGCAGTTTCCATTATGTTTAAGGAGTTGTTGTTCCAATACACAGTACATAAAGGAAAGACTCTCGATTCAAAGGCAGTTGTTGCAAATGCGTGGCACCACAGAAGCGATGCATTCTCGTCAATTGGCACGCTCATTGGCATTGCAGGTGCAATATTCCTGGGCGAGAAATGGAGGGTGCTGGACCCTATTGCAGCGTTCTTCGTAAGTGTATTTATAATAAAGGTGGCTATTGATTTGATAAAGCCATGCATTGATGAGTTGCTTGAGAAATCGTTGTCAAATGAGGTTGAAGAGAAGATATTGTCAATAGTGACTGCATTCCCCGAGGTTGACCAGCCACACCATCTGCGCACCCGCCGCATTGGCAACAACATTGCAATTGAACTTCACGTTAGAATGGATGGCGCAATGTCTTTGAAGGATGCGCACGACATAACAAAGGAGATTGAGGCTGCACTGAAGAGCGAATTTGGGCAAAATACTCACATTGGTATTCACATGGAACCGAAGAAGGTGAAATGTGAAAACTGAAAGCCGAGGTTTGTATAAAACCGAGGGTTCGACAAAGCCAACAGCAATTAGTCGCGGGTAGCACAGCCGTAGTTTGTGCCCCGCGGGATGCGATTAGTTGGCTTTGTCAAAGCTAAACAAAAACCGAGGGTTCGACAAAGCCAACAGCAGTTAGTCGCGGGTAGCACAGCCGTAGTTTGTGCCCCGCGGGATGCGATTAGTTAGCTTTGTCAAAGCCAAACAATAACCGAGGGTTCGACGGGGCGAAGTTAAAGCGGAAAACGGAAAATGGAAAACTGAAAGGTGAAAACTCGTGCAAACGAGTGGACGGAAATTTATTTATGTACGCAACGAGTGCTGTCGAGGTTCAAGCACACGATTAGTGTGGTTAAAACGGAAAACGGGAAATGGAAAACTGAAAGTTTCCATTCCACTTTCCGCTTGAAAATTATATTTGGTTTTCCATTGCTGCGACGTTTTTTTTTATTAAATTTGCTTCGTGGAAAAATTAGTTAGGAACATAACAAGGCTTATTGCACTGCACAACTGCGTTATAATACCGGGTGTGGGTGCGTTGCTTGCGCATAGGGTACCTGCGTACTACAGCGCAAAGGAGAAGGTGTTCATGCCACCCCACCGTTCGTTGGCATTTAACCCACAGGTTACATTGAACGATGCCCTGTTGCAGTCCGAGTATATGGCCGACGGGCTTATGTCATTTGACGAGGCAAGCGAGTGCCTGGCAAACGACATAGACAAACTGCGCATTAAACTATCAGAGGCAGGTGTTGTGTGTCTTGGTGATTTGGGTACGTTCACAATGGACATTGATGGCAAGATTGCCTTCACTCCAAATGCCAACGGCATTGACGACCCTTGTAACTTTGGCTTTGAGCCATTGGTTATTGCCCCACTCAGCGAACTCAAGAAAAAGGATATTGTCATAAAGCGAAGCAGTGTAAGCAAGTATGTCTCGGCTGTGGCTGCTGCAATTGTGGCAATCTTTGTACTCATTCCTTTTGGAAATAGCATTTATAACAACGATATCCAGTTGTCTATTGCTGGTTTTACTCCTGTTGAGAATACCACTAAGGCTGTTGTTACAGAGGCTGTGGTTGCAGAAAACGTTTGCGACATTGCCCCTGTTGAGGAGACTGTGACAGCACACATTTTTACTGAGCCTGCCATTGTAGAGCCAGTTGCAGTTGAAGAGCCACAGCAAGTGACCGAGGAGGTTGCTCCAGCCGTTGCCAATGAGGTGGTAACAGCGCCACAGGAGAGCCAAAAACAATTCCACATAATTGTAGCCAGCACTCCTAATGCAAAGAAGGCTCAGCAGGCTATTGAGGAGTTATCCACAGTCTTCAAGGCCGACTACAAGGTTGTTGAGGGTGACAGGAGATTCCGCATAGCGATTGAGAGTTACAGCACTGAAACCGAGACAAACATTGCATTGGAGCGCATTCACGCCACATTCCCCGACGCTTGGGTTTTCATTAAATAATCACTAAGAAGTTGTTATGAGCAAAATAATATGCCCCAAGTGCGACCATGCCATTGACTTTGATGCAAAGGGTTACAAAGAGGGCCAGTCACTGGTCTTTGAATGCGAACACTGCCGCAAGAGTTTTACAATACGAATTGGAGAGAATGAGAACGACATTGAGACCGAGGATTTTGGTCACATTGTTGTGATTGAGAATGCATTCTGCTACAAGCAGATTATCCCGTTGCACGAGGGCGACAACCTGTTTGGCCGTTACAACAAGGGTACGGTAATCTCCAACCCCATTGAGACAAACGACCCAAGCATGGACCGCCGCCATTGTATAATTAATGTAAAGCGTGGCTATGCAGGTGAGTTGACGTATACAATACGCGATAACCAGAGCGTAACAGGCACGTTTGTTATGAATCGCGTTTTGGGTAATCGTGAGCGCCTGCTCATTGAGGACGGTGCAATTATCACTCTTGGCGCTACAACGCTAATTCTGCACAGCGCCGACAGCGAAGAGTAAGTATTTATTTGCAAAGATACAATAAAAGGCAACCTTCAAATGAATGGTTGCCTTTTATTGTATTTCATCAATATACGAAATTCAGAAACGAAAGCAATGGTATTGAAATAAAGGTTCCGTACATTACCAGCAGCAACAGGTAGATGTCCGACACAAGATAGCCTGTCTTTGTGTACTGTGTCGATATCCAGTCGCGATGCTTGTGATTTTTCTGTTTTTTTAGTATGAAAGAGTACAGACTATATACGCCCCACCCCGAGAGTACTCCAATGAGTGTTCCGCAAATGATGTCACCGGGATAGTGTACTCCAAGATATATCCTTGTATATGCATTGATTGACGCCCAAATAATCAATGAGATTGAAAGCACACGATTCTTTATTAGCAATATCAGGAACGTTGCAATACCGAATGAATTTGCTGCATGGCTTGATGTAAAGCCATATTTCCCTCCTCTTATATTATCCACGACATCAACAAGGTACATCAGTTCGGGGTCACGTGTTGGTCTCCACCTTTCAAAGAATGGCTTGCATATTCCCGAGGATATTCCATCGGTACACAGAACAAGGAGTGCTATGAAAAGCAGCAGCAGGAGAAAATCCTTAAAACTGTTGTTCTTTACAAGGATATAGAAAAGGACCAATATCAGGGGTATCCAAATGGACATAGTTGTATAGAGTTTCATACATCCATCCCAAAATATTGAATCGCTGCCATTAAGGGCAAGCAACAGGTATTTGTCTATGTCTATTATTGTGTTTGTGTCCATTGAATTTTCCCTTTTTTGTTGTGTGCCTTAGATGTGTTCCATAGACTTGGATTTTATCCATCCGACAACCCGGTTTCCGTTATTGGCCTCTATCTTCACCCAATCGGCCAACGTATCGTCTATTATCAAGACCTTTAGTCCTTCGTGTATCTTCGTTAGTTCTGTTCCGGCATTCTCGGGCGAACTCTTCACAACAACCATCTCGTCAAGTATCACACCTTCGGGCATTCCGCTGTTGGATTTCCCCAGGCTGTAAGCCGAAACATTTGCATTTATAGTAAATAAAAGGCTTATTCCAACTACAAAAAGTGAAATTTTACGGGCGTTGCTCTTAAACAAGTTGAAAAACAGCATTGCCAGCATCATTACAAACGACGCAAAGCCAATTATCCCCCAGGTGTCCTTTGAGAAGAGCGATGATATTGACCTGCCCCACACTGTGTAGAAAGGGACTTCGTCCTGCGGTATCTTGTCGACAATCTTGCTCTGCACAAATTCCAGATTTGCCTTTGTATCCTCGTCGTTAGCATCAATCAGCAATGCACGTTCATAGTTAAGGATCGCCTTGCCGGGCTGGTTTGTGCGGAAATAGGCATTGCCAAGATTGTAATACAATGGCAACGACGCGCCTTGACCGGCTATGACTGCCTCATATATATCTATTGCCTCATTGAACCTTGATTCTGCATAGGCCTTGTCACCAAGTTCCTTTGTCACTTCCTGTGAAAAGGCTGCAAAAGGAAGCACAAGGAGCAGCAAAGTTGATATTATCTTTTTCATTTTCACTTTCTTATTGAATTTTCCATTTTACTGATTACCGAAACGGCCATCTTATATACCTTGTCCATTGTTGCGCCGGGGTCGCCTGGTGCATAACGGGCAAATTCGCACTCATTGAGCAAAGAGAGAAGGTCGGCTACCAGAGTCTCGTCGCATCCTCGTCTTGCCAGTTCGCTAGAGATATTGTCCTTTGACAGGCGCGAGAGCGGGATATTCAGTTTGTCGCTCATATATCCCCACACTGCTTTCAGTGTCTCGTCATAGAACTCATTTATGCGGTTGTCGTTCAACAGTTTCTTTGCATTCTTGAGCCTGCGCACAGCAACAGAGTTCGCTTTCTTGGTCTTAACCAAAGTTATATTCTCGTTATCCTTGATTCGCTTGCGATATACAAACACTGCAACAGCGAAAAGCAGGAGAGAAACAATGTAGAGCAGCCAGTAGAGCGACGATGCAAAGAACTTGTCATCATCATTGCCCGCTGCTCCCAGTTTGATATATCTGATATCATTTGCGAGCAGTTTGCCATCCTCCTTGACGACATAGACATTGCCGGTTGGGGAAGCCTGGCTTGCACCCTTTGCCACGTCTATTGTGTACTCCTTGCCTTCTATTGTCTTGTAACTGCCTGTTGCAGTGTCAAAATAGACAAACTTTGCAGCAGGCAAGGTAAAGGAACCTGCCGTACGTGGGGTAATCACATACTCATAGATCTTTTCACCGGCAAACCCCTTGCCAGTGAGTTTGTACTTGTTGGTGATGATTGGGTCATAGACATCAAACTCTGACGGTATTTCAACGACTGGGTCACCCATCAGTTTCATGTTTCCGTCACCCTTTACAATAACCTTCATCGTAAACTCCTCATTTGATTTCAACTCAGTGGCACTCACTGTGCTGCTGATGCTAAAGTGGCCTACTCCACCCGAGAAACCATCGGGCCTGCCTGCGGGCAATTTTTCAACATCAATGACCACCTTGTTTGAACGGAGTTTCTTCTTGACCTCGACATATGAATATCCGCCGTTGAACATCATTTCAAACGGGTCCATTGAACGGCGAGTCTGCACTGCAACAACTGCCTCATACTCCATTGACGGAATCTCCAGCCTGCCACTTTCCTGCGGGAAGAGCACAAACTTGCGCCACTCCATCATGTTGTAGTTGCGTCCTTTGTAGTGCTCCAGTTCGAATTGACGCTGCTGTGGAAGTTCAATCTCCTGAATGTTAAAGCCTTTGAGGTCGGGTGTGGGGTTGTCCAGATTGACAAGGTTTACGGTAGTGTAGACTTTATATGTCAACAGCAGAGCCTCCTGGTCATATACTCTGGTCTTGCTTACCGCTGCAACAATGAATAGTTCATCATTTGAGATGTTTGTTGACGAGCCTTGCTTTGCAGCCGAGCCACCACCCTGCTGTTGTGCCGATGAGGACTGCCCCTGGGGCAACACCTTTATAGTAACAGGATTTGAGACCACATTCTTGCCGTCAACCATTACCGATGCACCGGGGATGGTTACATCGCCCTCCTTGTCAATTACAACAGTATAGGTAAATGTGATTGTTTGTGACGAAGTCCTTCGCCCGTTGATGTTTGAACTCTGGGTCATGACAGAACTGCTGGGGCCCATAAGCACCCTCATTCCATCGACCTCGGGAAGTGTGGGCTGGCTGTCGGTCCGGGTGTTTGCCTCGTAGGCAATTTTAAAACGCTGGCCCACAACCACCGACTTGGGTGCCGATGCGACGAAAGAGACCTCATCGGCAAATGCGGTGCAGATTGTTGCTATGAATAATAGTGTCG
>JAZLBZ010000041.1:0-8421 GCA_045613945.1 Bacteroidaceae bacterium | reverse complement strand
CTCCTGTGAGCCAGGCTGTCGAGACTATGGAAGATGCCCTTGCTGCGGCACACCGCATCGGTTTCCCTGTGATGGTACGTTCCGCATACGCTCTTGGTGGTCTCGGTAGGGGTATCTGCCGTGACGAGGAGAGCTTCAAGGAACTTGCAGAAAGTGCATTCACCTTCTCGAACCAGATTCTTGTAGAGGAGTCGTTGAAAGGTTGGAAAGAGATTGAGTTTGAGGTTATCCGCGACGCAAACGACCACTGCTTTACAGTAGCAAGCATGGAGAACTTTGACCCGCTCGGTATCCACACCGGTGAGTCTATCGTTGTTGCTCCTACATGTTCACTCACTCCCGAGCAGGTTAAGTTCATGCAGGAGATTTCTGTAAAGGCTATCCGTCACCTCGGTATCGTAGGTGAGTGTAACATACAGTACGCTTTCAATGCCGAGACAAACGACTATCGCGTAATTGAGGTAAATGCACGTTTGAGCCGTTCTTCAGCTCTTGCATCAAAGGCTACAGGTTATCCTCTCGCATTCGTTGCTGCAAAGATTGCTCTCGGTTACACACTTGACGAGATTGGAGAGATGGGTACACCTAACAGCGCATACAAGGCTCCTGAACTCGACTATCTTATCTGTAAGATCCCTCGTTGGGACTTGACAAAGTTCGCAGGCGTATCACGTCAGATCGGTTCAAGCATGAAGTCGGTAGGTGAAATCATGTCTATCGGACGTAGCTTCGAGGAGGTAATCCAGAAGGGATTGCGTATGATAGGTCAGGGTATGCACGGTTTTGTAGGTAACGAGCACACACATTTCGACAACCTTGACGAGGAACTTGCCAACCCGACAGATATGCGTGTATTCTCAATAGCATCTGCTCTTGAGGCCGGCTATACTGTTGAGCGCATCAGCGAACTTACAAAGATTGACCCATGGTTCCTTGGCAAATTGAAGAACATTGTTGATTATAAGCATGTTCTTGAAGGCTACAACACACTCGAGGAACTGCCCGAGGAGGTATTGCGTAAGGCTAAGGAACTCGGTTTCTCTGACTTCCAGATTTCACGCTTCGTTCTCAAGAGCGAGAAGAACATGGAGATAGGTAACCTTGCAGTGCGTGCACGCCGTAAGGAACTCGGAATCCTTCCTGCTGTAAAGAGAATCAATACTGTTGCATCGGAGCATCCTGAGCTTACAAACTATCTTTACATGACATACGGTGTAAAGGGTTACGATGTAAACTACTATAAGACTGATAAATCGGTTGTTGTACTTGGTTCAGGTGCTTACCGCATTGGTTCATCGGTTGAGTTCGACTGGTGTTCTGTAAATGCTGTCCAGACAGCGCGTAAGCTCGGTTACAAGTCAATAATGATCAACTATAACCCAGAGACAGTATCAACCGACTACGATATGTGCGACCGTCTCTACTTCGATGAGTTGTCATTGGAGCGCGTACTCGACGTTATCGACCTTGAGCAGCCGGGTGGTGTGATTGTTTCAGTGGGTGGACAGATACCTAACAACCTTGCGATGAAACTGCATCGTCAGGCAGTGCCCATCCTGGGAACATCTCCTCTTTCAATCGACCGCGCAGAGAACCGTCACAAGTTCTCGGCTATGCTCGACCAGCTTGGCATCGACCAGCCTGCATGGAAGGAGCTTACAAGCCTTGAGGATATGAAAGAATTCGTTGACAAAGTCGGCTATCCTGTACTTGTGCGTCCTTCATACGTGCTCTCAGGTGCTGCGATGAACGTATGCTACAACGAGGAGGAGTTGCACGAATTCTTGAAGATGGCTGCTGATGTATCTAAGGAGTTCCCTGTTGTAGTATCACAGTTCATGACCGACACTAAGGAGATAGAGTTTGACGCTGTTGCACAGAACGGTGAGGTAGTGGAATATGCAATATCAGAACACGTTGAGTTTGCCGGTGTACACTCAGGTGACGCAACACTTGTGTTCCCTGCACAGAAGATATACTTCGAGACAGCACGCCGCATCAAGAAAATCTGCCGTCGCATTGCAAAAGAACTTAACATCTCAGGACCTTTCAACATCCAGTTCCTTGCAAAGAACAACGAGGTTAAGGTAATCGAGTGTAACTTGCGTGCATCACGCTCGTTCCCATTCGTTTCAAAGGTATTGCGCCGCAACTTCATCGAGACAGCTACACGCATCATGCTCGGTGCACCATACAGCAAGCCCGACAAATCGGCGTTCGACATCGACCACATCGGTGTCAAGGCATCACAGTTCTCATTCAGCCGTCTGCACCAGGCCGACCCTGTATTGGGCGTGGATATGTCATCAACCGGTGAGGTAGGTTGCATTGGCGATGACTTTGAGGAGGCGCTTCTCAACGCAATGATTGCAGTAGGTTACAGTGTGCCCGAGAAGAACGTAATGGTATCTTCAGGTGCTGCCAAGTCAAAGGTTGACTTGCTTGAGCCTGCAGCGCTCCTTGCACAGAAGGGTTACAACATCTTCGCTACTTCAGGTACAGCCAAGTTCCTCAACGAGCATGGCATAGCAACAACACCTGTAATGTGGCCCGATGAGGATCCTACAGCCGAGAACAACGTAATGCAGATGATTGCCGACCACCGTTTCGACCTCATCATCAACATTCCAAAGAACCACACAAAGCGCGAGCTTACAAACGGTTACAGAATACGTCGTGCGGCTATCGACCACAACATTCCACTCATTACCAACGCCCGCCTTGCAAGCGCGTTCATCCGCTCATTCTGCAAGATTGACGTAAACTCAATGCCGGTCAAGAGCTGGGACGAGTTCAAGTAATTGAAATTGTATAACATGGAATTGAGCGGCTTGCGGGTCGCTCAATTTTTTAATTTAATCATAAAAATGACAGACATTCCAAAATGCCCAAAATGCAACAGTGAATACACCTATTTCGATGGTATGCTCTATGTGTGTCCCGATTGTGCCCATGAGTTCAGTGCCGAAGATACAGTAGAGGAGACTCCCGATGTGGCGCGTGACAGCAACGGTGCAGAGTTGTTCGATGGCGATGCTGTGACAGTAATCAAAGACCTTAAAGTGAAGGGCTCGTCAATGGTAATAAAGCGTGGAACAAAGGTGAAGAGCATTCGCCTTACCGAGAACCCCGAGGAGGTTGATTGCAAGATTGACGGCAGCAGCATTGTTTTGAAGACCTGTTTCTTGAAGAAATAATATTTTTGCAATAATTGGCTAAAAGACAAAACCGGCGGTGAAGAATATTGACTCATTGATTGAAAAGGTAAAGCAGTTTTCTAACGAGGGCTGGTCGCTTGGCGTGTGTCATGGCATCTCGCATTGGGAGCGGGTGGAGCGTAACGGCCTGCTGTTGGCTACCGATGAGGTGAACAGGACTGTTGTTCGCCTCTTTGCCTACTTGCACGACAAGTGGCGCGTCGACAACTGGGAGGATCTTGAGCATGGCAAACGTGCGGCCGGCAATTTGCCTGCACTGCGTGGCACTTTGCTTGCATGGCTCACCGATGAAGAGTTCGCGTTGCTTAGCAAGGCTTGTGAACTGCACACTGTTTGTCACAGTACAGGCAATCTCACAATTGACACCTGTTTCGACGCCGACAGGCTTGACCTTATGCGCGTTGGTATAATCCCCGACCCAGAGAAAATGGCAACAGAACGTGGTGCGTTCTACGCTGCAAACATGGGGCAATTCTATGCCGACACCGGTACAAGGGAGGAGTATTACTTTTTTGACGAGGAGGAGTATTGATTACCCAAAAGATGACAACCAAAAATAATCAACAGGACAATAGGCCAAGATAAGTAGACCTGTTGTCCTGTTTTTTTAGCACCATGGTGTTAAAGTAAACAAAATGATTTGTATTTTTATGAACTAAATCATTGACAACCCTTGTCTGGGATTGTATATTTGTGATATAAGAAAGTGGCAATTCAGCAACCGTGTCATGGAATTAAGATAAATATTGGTTTTAAATAATAAATATATGAGTAGAACTTTTATAGCCTGCAGGTCGCTTTTCATCTTTGTTCTTGTTTTATTTTCTTGCAGTGACAAGAAAGTAGAAATAACCTCAACGTGCTGCTCATCAGAGGTTGTTACTTTATACGGAACTAGTTTCTTGAAAGGCAAGGTGTCTTCAATCGTCTATGATGATGAACAAGGGTATGACTCAACTTTGTTTGTATATAATGCAGAACAACACCTTGTGAAAATTGTTTTTTACTCAAACGGAAAAGAAGATGGTTACTGTGGATATGACAATAATGGCCCTAATAGAATAGATCTGCATTACTGCGACAGTAACCAAAAGGAGTTATCTTATAGTATTGTTGAATTCGATGACAATAAGAATATAACTCTATGCAGGGATTATGGATATATATATCCTGATACAACCGAAATGGTCCTATTATACATGATACAGAGTTCTTATAACGAGAACAATCGACTAAGTGATGCCTTTGAATACCATTGCGATGGAATACCTCCATACAAATATTATTACAATTACAATGACGATGGAACGGAATTTGAGGAGTGTCGTTTGGCGGTAACCGGTGACATTTACACAATTACAAAAAGAAAAAGGGATAAAAATGGAAATATCATAGAAGAGAGAGAGAATTTTCCAAGCGATACCAACGACTGGACAAACATAAAAGTAGAATACAAATACGATGAAAAAGGCAATTGGATAGAGCGCAGGATTGTGGATGAGGATCCGGAAAGTTACCGTAACAGATACTCAAAAAGAAGAATATACTACTTGGACGAATAGTATTTCACCCCCTTTTACAGTCAAGTAGCTTTGATTTAACAAAAAATAATCACCATTTTTCTTTGAAAATGTAAAAGCTTGTTATTTTTGCGAGGTGTATAAATACTTAACGCGTATGAAAATATTAAAGACATTGGCTTGTGGCTTGTCGTTGGTGGCGGCTGTGGCATGCGGTGGTGATACTGACTGCAAAAAAGAGTGTAGTGGTGGCGATTGTGCTGCCCAGTGTACAAAAAACGAATGTATGGAAAAGAGTGAATGTAAGCAGAATGCGGCCATTGAAAACATTATGTCGCGCCGCAGTATAAGGAACTATAAGCAGCAGGCTGTGCCTCGCGAGGTGTTGAACCAGATTATGGAGTGTGGTGTGAATGCGCCTAATGCCATAAACCGCCAGTCGTGGGAGGTGCGTATTGTTGAGAACCCTGAGTTGCAGGCACAGATTAAGGAGACTATGGCAGCGACAGGTAACGAGCGTGCTGCAGGTTGTTTTTACAATGCCCCCGTGTGGGTGTTCATTGCCCAGGACAGTGCTTTCCCATTCTCTGCGTATGACTGTGGCTTGATGGCCGAGAACATGATGCTTGCTGCCAATGCAATGGGTGTAGGCTCGGTATGCTTGGGTAGCCCTGTGCGTTTTATCCTTGACAGCCCACAAAAGGATGCTGTGTTGGAGAAACTCGGCTTCAGCGAGGGCTATGAACTTTGCCTGTGTATTTCAATGGGTTACCCCGAGGGCGAGGTGCCCGAGGCAAAGCCAAGGGATATGGGGAAGGTAAAGTATGTAGAATAAAAGAAATGGCTAAAAAGCGAATTTTAGCCATTCCATTGTGTAAGGTAGAGGATAGTTATGGCTATCCTCTTATCATTTATACAGGAGCGGGCTTGTGCTCTACCATCACGACGCGTTCGCCATTGAAGATATGGAGCCGCAGTTCCTCCATTATGTAGCGGATGGCAAGCTGTGCCTTGACAGAGTTGCCGGCATTGTCAATTGGTGGCGCGAATGCGGCTATACCAAAGATGCCGGGAAGTACACCAATGATACCGCCGCCTACGCCGGACTTGGACGGGATGCCGGTCCTGAACATCCAGTCGCCTGTGTATTCATACATTCCTACACTTGCAATCATAGATGTTATCTTCTCGCCAAGCGCTGCAGGGAAGACTCTCCTTTTTGTCACAGGGTTATATCCGCCGAAGGCGATGGTTGCTGCCATAGTAGACAGTTGTGTGGCAGTCACACCTAGCGAGCATTGACGAGTGTACAGGTCGAGCGACATTTCGGGTTCGTCGTATATGCGGTTGTAACTTTTAAGCAGCCACGCAATAGCGCGGTTGTTGTGGTTGCTCACGCTCTCGGACCTGTAGAGTTCGTTTATCAGCTGCGGCTCACTGCCGCACAGTTCGGTGATGTTCTGCACGATTGTCTCCCACTTCCCGCGACTGTTTCCAACCGGGCAAACCATGCTGACGGCAGATATAGCCCCTGCATTTACCAAAGGGGTAGAAGGGTGCTCGTTCTCAAGCAGTATCGCGAGTATGGAATTGAAAGGCATTCCGGTTGCGTCTGCACCAATCATGTCTATGATTGTTTCGGGTCCGTACTCCTTCAGCACCAGCAGTGCCGTTGCCACTTTGGATATTGACTCAATGCCGAACCGATAGTTACAGTCACCCACTGTGAGTACCTCGCCATCCTTCAGGCAAACTGATATGCCGAAAAGGTCTTTGTCCACGTTGGCAAGATAAGGTATGTAGTCGGCATTCTTGCCGCCGGTGTTTCCTTTGAAACGCCTGTATGCCTCATAGAGGGCTGCTTTCAGTTCCTCGCGTGTTATCCTTCTATCCCTGTCCATAATTATTTCTTGCTATGTTGTTTGTTGTATTTTTTGCCATCCTGAACGTAAGTGAAGTCTGAAAGTGGGTAGCAGATACTTCGCTACGCTCAGTATGACAAACATTTCGTTTTCACTTTTCACTTTTCACCTTTACCGGTGTGGGTGTATACCGTACCTTTGACCTTGATGTTGCTCTCGATGCTGAGGCGCGATGGTGTGGGGTACTGTAATTTCTCAAGTTCGGTAACCGCTGCCTGAATGTCGCCAAGCAACTGGTCGGCCATGTCGCGGCTGAATCCCTGACGCACCACAATGCGCATTACAATTGTTGTCTCAAGTGTCTTTGGCAGGGTGTAGGCGGGTACCATCCAGCCGTTCTGGCGCAACTTATCCTGCAAGTCATAGAGTGTCCACTTTGCCTGCTTGGCGTGCTCCTTCTTCATCTCCCAGATGAAGAGCGGGTTGCAGATTTCGCTGCTGTAGTTCTGGAATGGTTTCATCTTGCCAATCTCGCCGTGCAAGTATTTGGCAACCTCCATTGAGTTGCTCTGTATCTCTTTGTAACCTTCGTAGCCCAAGCGGATGAACTGGTAGTACTGACCAAGAATCTGTGCTGCGGGGCGCGAGAAATTCAGACCCACCTGTGTCACGTCGGCACCCAGGTAATTGACACTGAACGACATACTGTCGGGGAGGAACTTCTTGTCTTTCCAAATTACCCAACCGAGGCCGGGGTATACAAGACCGTACTTGTGGCCGCTGGTGCTGATTGAGAGTACCCATTTGAGACGGAAATCCCACTCGACTTCTGGTTTTATGAATGGCATTATAAAACCGCCCGATGCTGCATCGACATGGATGGGGATGTCGTAGCCGGTCTTCTTGTTATACTCCTCGAGCGCATCGTTAAGAGCCTTGACATCGTCGTTGAGACCTGTCCAGGTTACACCCATGATGGGGACAACGCAGATGGTGTTCTCGTCGCACATGGCAATGGCATCCTTGGGGTCAAGGGTCAGTTTTTCGCTACTGAGGGGTACGGTGCGCATCTCAATCTGCCACAGTTGCGCAAACTTTTCCCATACCACCTGATAGGCTGCCGAGATTACAAAGTTTGGCTTGTCACATGGCTTGCCCTGGGCTGTGCGGCGTTTCTTCCATCGTTGCCACGCCGCCACGCCACCAAGCATGCAGGCTTCGCTTGAACCTATGCCCAACGCTCCGGCCTTCCACTTGGCCTGCTCGGGGCTGTTCCACAGGTTGGCGATGATGTTGATGCACTTGGCGCACATCACTGCTACACGCGGGTACTCGGTCTCGTCGATGTAGTTGATGTCAATAGCATCGTTCATCAGCTTGGTGGCGTAAGGATCCATGTATGTTGTCACAAATGTTGCCATGTTCAAGCGTGGCTGGGTTTGCGCGATTGTCTCGTCTTTTACCATGCGGTAGGCGATTTCGGGGGTGGTGGAATGCTGTGGTATCTTGTCGCAAGGTGCAATCTTTAGCATCTCCTCCGAACCGAACACCGATGTGGTCACTGTTGTCTTGCAATTTTCCTCTTTCATCATTTTTTCTCTTTTTAATGGTTAATAAAATGTTGTTTGTTGGAACTGTTGTACTCTTCAAACATTGCCGTTGCTCAGGTGGTTCGGTCTTTTAGCATTTTTAAGGCTACAACATTTATGCCTTTATGCTTGTTATGAATTTGTCTTAAAAAAGAGTTCCGATTATGAAAAATGAAGAGAATGCTACAAAAACAACATTTATGGCGGCCGGAGTAAATACCGGCAAGGGTGT
>JAZLBZ010000040.1:0-2460 GCA_045613945.1 Bacteroidaceae bacterium | reverse complement strand
GAAGTGGAGACGCAAAGCGGCTCCTTTGATGCGCGCAGAGGTTGGTCGTGCGTAGTGTGGCGCCAGTCACACCGCGCGGGTCTCGTAACAGCGCGCATCAAAAATGGGGCAATTTGTAGCAAAAGGTCGCGCGTAGTGCATTAACTCCCTCCCGGCTAAAGCCGTACTCCCTCTTTAAAAAGCGGGAGAGTTGTCATGCAGCAAAAGGTTGCGGCTATTGCATAATTTGAAATGAATAATTATCTTTGCAGAATAGAGTATTATGGGCGTAGTGCCGTAATACATACCAATGTGTATAAATAAAAAAGAATAAAGGATATGATTAAGATTTCATTTAATGGCGAGGTACGTGAGTTTGCCGCTGAGGGCAAATCGTACATCGAACTGTTGTCGGCGATTGATCCAAAACTCCTGAGCAGTTATGTTGCTGTGAAGGATGGCGAGAATGTCGTTGACTTGCGTGATGTTCCTGCCGATGGCGCATGTGTTGAACTTGTTGGCCTTGAGTCAAAGGAGGCGCTGAATGTTCTGCGCCACACTACAACACACGTTATGGCGCAGGCTGTGAAGCACCTGTTCCCCGAGGCAAAACTTACCATTGGCCCTGCAACAGAGACCGGTTTCTTCTATGACTTTGAGTGTACTCCTTTTACAAAGGAGAACCTTGATGCCATTGAGAAGGAGATGAAGAAAATTATCAAGCAAAGCCCACGCATTGAGCGCAAGGAACTGAGCCGCGAGGAGGCTGTTGAACTGATGAAGTCAAAGGGCGAGACATACAAACTTGAACTCATTGACGCTATCCCCGAGGGCGAGCGCATCACTGTATATTCACAGGATGACTTTGTTGACCTGTGTATGGGTCCTCACTTGCTGAATACACGCCTTATTAAGGGCTTCAAACTGCTCTCTTCGTCTACAACATACTGGCGTGGTGACAAGAATAACCCATCGCTGTCACGCATCTACGGTACTGCATTCTTTACAAAGGAGGAGTGTGAGGCTTATCTTGCACACCTTGAGCATATAAAGAACATTGACCACAACAAGATTGGTCGTGAGATGGAGTTGTTTACAACTGTTGATGTCATTGGTCAGGGCTTGCCACTGCTCATGCCAAAGGGTGCGAAGATTGTGCAGACTCTGCAGCGCTGGATTGAGGACCTCGAGGACAATGAGTGGGGATACATCCGCACCAAGACTCCTTTGATGGCAAAGAGCGACCTCTACAAGATTTCGGGCCACTGGGATCATTACAAGGATGGCATGTTTGTTCTTGGCGACGAGGAGAAGGACAAGGAGGTATTTGCTCTGCGCCCAATGACCTGTCCGTTCCAGTACTATGTATACAAGGCTACACACCACTCATATCGCGACCTGCCTTTGCGCTACAGCGAGACATCTACGCTGTTCCGTAACGAGGATTCGGGCGAGATGCACGGCCTTACACGCGTGCGCCAGTTCACCATCAGCGAGGGTCACCTCATTGTACGCCCCGACCAGATGGTTGAGGAGTTCAAGAAGTGCCTTGCTCTTGCAAAGCACGTAATGGAGACTCTGGGCCTGCAGAACGACGTGACCTATGTGCTTGCAAAGTGGAACCCCGAGAACCGCGCGAAGTACATTGGCGATGCCCAGGTATGGGAAGAGACACAGGAGCACATTCGCCAGATGTTGAAGGAACTCGAGATTCCTTTCGTTGAGGAAGTGGGTGGTGCAGCATTCTATGGTCCAAAGGTAGATATCAATGCCAAGAACGTATATGGCAAGGAGGATACAATGATTACCGTTCAGTGGGGTCCATTGCTTGCCGAGCAGTTCGATATGTACTATGTTGACCAGAATGGCGAGAAGGTGCGTCCTTACATCATTCACCGTACAAGTATGGGCTGCTACGAGCGTACCCTTGCATGGCTCATTGAGAAGTACGAGGGTAAGTTCCCGACATGGCTGTGCCCCGAGCAGGTGCGTATTCTCCCAATCTCGGAGAAGTATGGTGACTATGCATACGAGGTGGCTGCCGAACTCAAGAAGAACGGCGTGCTTGTGCACGTTGATAACCGCTCGGAGAAGATTGGCTACAAGATTCGCGATGCGCGTAACAACCGCGTTCCTTATATGCTTGTGCTTGGCCAGCAGGAGGAGGCTGACCGCACTGTTGCGGTGCGCAGCCGCTTTGCCGGTGATGAGGGCGTCAAGCCAATTGCAGAGTTCGTGCAGGCTATCTGCGAGGAGATCCGCACTAAGGCCATCCGCAAGATTGAAGTGGAAGAGGCTAAGGCCTGAAACTGAAAGCCGAGGTTTAATTAAACCGAGGGTTCGACAACATCGGCAGCGATAGGTCGCAGGTAGCGCCGGCAAAGGTGGCGCCCTGCGGGTCGCGGAACCAACGGTCGACGCCCGTAGGGGCTAAAGTCAAAGACGATGTTGTCAAAGGTGCACGAAGTGTGGTTAAAGCGG
>JAZLBZ010000039.1:0-12474 GCA_045613945.1 Bacteroidaceae bacterium | reverse complement strand
ACTGAGGAAGTTCCGCATCACCCAAAAATCAAGCAGACAGTTCAAGTGGCACCATTGCGGGCGAGCAATGTTTGCGACGACGGGAGCTTTAGCTCCCCAAAGGAGTGTGCTTTAGCACCCTTTTCGACTGAGGGATGTTGCTTACAACTCGTGAACAAAGAAAAGGTGGACTGAAATTCCCGTGTGCCGGAACCTTTTGGTTCTTTTCAGTTATGAAAAGAACGTATAGAAAGACTTGAAGAGAATACAAGTGAATAATTAAGGTTGAGGACTGCCGTTTGATAAGTTGCTTGCGCTGTAAAATAATACTATAAGTAAATTGATATCCACACCTTTTTGCTACTGAACCCTTTTCCTCAATTTGTATTATACAACAAATGCCAGGCGATGCCTGGCATTGATGCGTAATGGAGAGTGTTTTTTATTTGTTCATCATCTTGTATTCCTTTGGGGTTACAAGGCCTTCTTTTACCTCCTCAAGTCCATCTGCGTCCTTGTAGAATATCCAATGCTTGATTGATTTCTTCTGCTCGTATGGTGATGAGTATGCTGCCTGGAATGTCCAGCCTCTTGAGCGCAGAAAATGTGAGGCGTCTATGATGTTCTTGAACTTGATTTTCTTTCCGTTTTCGTCCACGAACTTGAGTTTGTGGCTTTTGCATCCCCAGATTTCAAGTGATACTGCATTGCCAAAATCAAAGATGACTGCTGAACTTGATTTGATGCTGTTCTCGTAGCACTTGATTTCGCAGTAGTATCTGCCGTTTTCGTTGTTGTACTGTGACTGTGCAAAGGATGGCGATATACACAACACAAGCAGGATTGTTGCTAGAAACTTTTTCATATTGTCTGTGTTTTAGGTTGAATAGTGATATTTTTTCTTGCTTGTAAAAGTAGTGTGTTTTATTCAAATTATCAAATATTAAACTATTTTAATATCAAGATGATAGAAAGTTTATCCATTTGGAGCGCAAAAAACTTGTGCTTGAATGGCTTTTATACAAAGTCGAAGCAGTCAAGGTTGCAGTACTTTGTAGTTGGCGTTTTAGGAAAACGCACCTTTTTAGGTGTTGATTTTTTAGGAAAACGCACCTTTTTATGTGTGATTTTTATAGGAAAACGCACCAGTTTGTAGAAAAAATACTATATTTGTGTCTGAAAATGACGTGATTATGTTGTACAGAAAGATAACCAAGCGTATTGAGAAATATTTTTCTTCAGATTCGGACAGGATGTTGCTTATTGATGGAGCGCGACAAATAGGCAAGTCGTATATAATTCGTTGGGCCGGCCAAAAGAGATTCTCTAACTACATTGAAATAAATATGGAGGAGGATAAATTGGGCGACAGAGTTTTTGCCGATGCCAAGACCACCAAAGATTTTTATATGGCATTGAGTATTGTTGCCGGTGATAAAATGAAAGACAAGGAAAATACACTTGTGTTCATTGATGAAATACAGGCCTATGACCATCTTCTTACTCTTGTAAAATTCCTGATGAGGGAAAAGAAATTTACATATATTGCAAGTGGTTCTTTGCTTGGAGTTACATTGAAAAACACGCAGTCCGTGCCTATTGGCAGTTTAGATGTTGTTCATATGTACCCAATGGATTTTGAGGAATTCCTATATGCCAATGGAGTGGGCGACGTGGCAATTGCTGCAATGCGCGATAGTTTCAATAATTGTCAGCCATTGCCCGATGCAATGCACAATAAAATACTCGACCTTTTTAAAAAATACCTGTTGGTTGGTGGGTTGCCAAAAGCCGTAGAAACATTCGTGGAGAGCCGAAACATTGTAGAGTTCAGGTCTGTTCAACAGGAAGCCCATAACTTGTATGCAGTAGACGCATCCAAGTACGAAGAGACGTACAATAAAAAACTGAAGATACGTCGCATTTTTGATATGATACCTTCTACTTTGGAGAATAAGAAGAAACGTATTGTTATAAAGGATATTGAAAACAAGGACTGGAAACGTACAAATGATTATATTGATGAATTTGATTATCTGATTTCGGCCGGCATAGCTCTTGAAGTCAAAGCAATTAGCAAGCCATCATATCCATTGACCGAAAATAGTGGCAAAAATCTTTTGAAACTATATTTGAACGATGTTGGTCTTTTGTCGGGAATTTTTTACCGCAATAATATAAAAGCAGTAATGTCCGACATCAAAAGTATAAATCTTGGCTCACTTTATGAAACCGTAGTTGCACAGGAACTAAAGGCGCATGGCTATAACCTCTACTACTACGATAACAAGAAAAACGGTGAGGTCGATTATTTGATTGATGACCCCGACAATTTGTCAAACATTCCCCTTGAGGTAAAATCGGGTAAGGATTATACCGTACATAGCGCTTTGGATAAATTCTTGACTATTGAAGAATATAATATCAAAAGAGCCTATGTGCTGTCAAACGAACAGAATGTATATACCCATAACGGAATAACGTATATACCTATTTACTATATAATGTTCTTTGAGAATAACTCAAATGTGGTTGAACAATTTTTGGATTAAGAATTTTGGGACAACCTTGATTTGCTTTCATTTTAGTATCTTTGCCTTTGACGAAGACAGTCTGCGCTCATTGTAAAACACTCAAATAAGTTTGGTGTTTCATTCGCTTATACTATCTTTGACATATCGGAAACATTACCACATGCCATTGCGAATCAGAGCATAAGTTGTGATTTGCTTTCATTTTGTTTTAATTCCCCAACAAAAAACTCCACATAGTAATGTAACTACGTGGAGTTTTATCGTTAAAAAGATGCTCTCTTACTTTGCCTCTTTTTCTATTTCGTCTTCGACAAGGTGTATCTTGTCAAGGATTACCTTTGCGTCGAGTTTCAGTTTTTCTACCTTCTGGCGCATTACATCGACAAGGCTTGCGCCTTTCTTGTTCGACACGCTAAGGAAACCTATGTTGTTCTCGTAGGTTGCAATCTCGTTCTTCATGGCCTCGTACTGGCGGATGAGGTGCTCGCGCTCGCGCTGCAGGCTGCCTGCGCCCTTGCCCATGTTATTGCGGAAGTTGGCAAGTTTGCGTTCGTTGGCGCTGGTGTGGAGTTTGTCGTAGATTGCATTGGTGGCCTCGCGGTACTCCTTGTAAACCTTGTCTTTCTCCTTGAAGGGAACAAAGCCTATGCTGTTCCACTCCTGTGCAAGTGCCTGCAGTTGCTTGGTCTGCTCGCCGGCGGGCAGGGTGGTGTCTATTGTCTTGATTTTCTCAATCACTGCACGCTTGAGTTTGAGGTTTTCCTGCTCAACGTTGCGCTGTGATGATGTGGCTGCGTTGCGGCGCTCGAAGAAGTAGTCGCAGGCGCTGACAAAACGTTTCCACAGTGCCTCGGAGTGTTTCTGTGCCACTGCACCAACCTCTTTCCATTCCTTCTGCAGCTTGGCGAGTTTGTCGGCTGTTGCCTTCCAGTCCTCGCTCTCCTTGAGGGCCTCGGCCTGTTCGCAGAGTTCTTTCTTGCGTTCGAGGTTCTTGGCAAGCGTGCTCTTTGCTTCCTTGAAGAACTCGCTCTTCTGGACGAAGAAGTGGTCGCACGCTGCGCGGAAACGTTCGAAAATCTTAAGGTTCATCTTCTGTGGTGCAAAGCCAATCTCCTTCCATGCTGCCTGCAGGTCAAGAATATGCTGTGTGGCGGTGTTCCATGCCTGGTATGTGGTGAGGGCGGCAAAGTCCATCTGCTCAATCTGCTCGCAGATGGCGGTCTTCTTGTCAAGGTTCTCCTGTTCCTTCTCCTTCTTTGCCTCGAAGTGTTCCTGGTGGCGGCGGTTGATGGTTGTTGATGCTGCCTTGAAACGGTTCCACACCTCCTCGCGCAAGTCGGGGGCTACGGGGCCTGTCTCGCGGAACTCGTTGTGCAACTGCTGCAACTGGCGGAAGGCTGCGATGACATCCTCCTCCTGGGCAAGTGCCTCGGCCTGTGCGCAGAGCATTGTCTTGGTCTCAAGGTTCTTCTTGAAATCGTACTCGCGGAACTCGCTGTTGATTTTCAGGACGTCATAGAACTGCTCGCCAAGCAACTGGTACTGTTTCCACAGTGGGGCTACCTGGCTTTGTGGGATGTTCTTTATCTCCTTCCATGCTGCCTGCACTGCGCGGAACTCGTTTACCTCGGGGGTGCCTTGTGCAGCCTTCTCTACAAGTGCCTGCAACTGATTGAGCAACTGCTGTTTTTTCTCAAGGTTCTCCTGCATCTCCTTTTCCTGTGCTGCGAGCCATGCGTTACGCATTGCCTTTATATGGTTGAGGTGTTGCTTGAAGGTTTCCTCGAGTTCGTCGGGCTGTGGCATGAATGGTGCCTCCTCGCCATTTTGGGCAATGTGCTCCTTGAGTGCTGCCTCAATCTCTGCTGTGCGCATGCGGTAGAACTGGATCTTGAGTGCCTCTACCTCGGCCTTGCTGTTGAGCGCATCGTCGCTCTGGGCAATGGCCTGGAGACGTTCGATGATTTCCTGACGGCTTGCCGGTCTTGCTACTTCGGTTTCAACTGCTGCATCCTCTACTGATACCTGTGGAGTCTCCTCGTTGATGCTGTTCTGCTCTGTAAACTCAGTCGTAGCGGCATTGACAGCCTCATCAGGAGTACTCGTGATGTTCAGCTCCTTTGGCTGTACATCCGATTTAATACTTTCGCTCATTCTTTAAAAATTTTTGGTTCAAAAAATACAACGCAAAAAAACAATGTGGCTCTCCATTTTGCAACGAAAAGCCCATTTGTCTTTCTGCACTTTCTGCAAATATAATGGATATTTTAAGAATTGGTTTAAAAAATGAGAAAAAAAGTGTGTCGCTAGTGCGAAATGGATATAAAAGATGACAGCCGCCCCAGGGTGGCTGTCATCTTTCTTGTGCAATATGCTTCTTTTGTGGATATTATTTCAGTTCTACATCTATTATACAGGGGAAGGCAAAACTGCGGTCGTTGCGCTCGCTAAGGCTGCGGTGCAGGTTTGCGATGGTGCGGCGTGGCTTGACGCGTGCAATCTTCTTGCCCTTGTAGCGGATGGTGACCTTCTTGTCAAGGTTGACAAGGTGGTCGTTGAGGCAGATGGTGAGGCGGCTGTAGTCGCACTGCTCTATGTTGATGACATTGCCGTCAATGCTTGCTATGACGGTCTTGCCCTGCTCAACCTCGTCGGCTGGGGCTGTGAGCCAATAGAAGTGCTCGCGGGTGACAAGTTCCTGTCGCCACACGACCTGCTTGGGGTAGGGGTTGCGGCGGTACTGTGCCATCCAGCCGAGCGCAGCGGTGTCGACACGCTCCATCCAGTGTCCCTTGCCCTCAATGATATTGTTGCTGTGGGGGTATTTGCCCGGGTGGGCAGCGCTGAGCGAGTCCATGACCAATGCCTTTTCCTTTGCAAGGATGTTGCGGTCGTAGTAGTGGTCGTTCTCGCCCATCCAAATCATGAATGGGGTGTTGATGAGGTTAATTTGTGATGACTCGCCGGGGTGGCCTGCCATCATTGATGTGGCGGCCCACTTGTCGGCCATGCGTGGCGCAAGGCGCCACACGCCATCGCCACCTGCCGAGTAGCCAAGAAGGTAGACCTTGTTGGGATTCACGCCCTCAAATACAACGCAGGCCCTGATGAGGTCCTCGAGCAGTTCGTCGAGTCCCTTGCGGTGCCACAGGTCCGATGTGTTCCAGGGTGCGCGTGGGGCTACATAGACACCCTCGAGCGGTTCGTACAGGTAAATCTGGTTCATCCACTGCTCGTCATTGACCTCTTTGGGGCAGTGACCTCCGCCATGCATTGAGATGTAGAGGCTGCGGCCGTCCTTTGGCGTGAGGCCGAACACGCGGCATGCGCAGGCGAGTTTGATGGAGTCGTGCGTGATGGTCATGCGCTGCCACTGCGGGGCAAGTTCCCTGGCGCTCTTCCTTATCCACAGCGAGTCGA
Source organism: Bacteroidaceae bacterium (assembly GCA_045613945.1). GTDB lineage: Bacteria > Bacteroidota > Bacteroidia > Bacteroidales > Bacteroidaceae > HGM04593. The sequence goes on along the minus strand of JAZLBZ010000039.1, from coordinate 6,541 downwards.
TGATGATTGCCGCCTCGTCGCACTCGGCCTTGTCGAGTTTCTTGCCGGCGAAACGCTGCTGCACGAGTTCGCCCTGCGGCGCACTCAGCCACTCCTTGAACTTGTCTACCTGTGCATTGGATTTGCCCGGTGTAAAAAACAACAATGCCGCAATGGCGGCAATTGTTGTTATGATGCTTTTTCTGTTCATTATGTTATAGCATTATTTTGCTCAGCAGCATTGATATTATCATGTAGAAGGTCATACCGCTGAGGTCGTTGATAATCTGTATAAAGGGGCCTGTGGCAATGGCGGGGTTGATGTTTATTCTCTCGAGCACCATTGGGACAAGCGTGCCGAATCCCGACGCAAAGAGCACTACCACAAAGAGGCTGAGTGGAACGGCTAGGGTGACGATGTCTATGGCCCCGTACATGAAGAAGTTGTAGATGTATACCATCAGTGAAAGGATGGTGGCGTTGATAATGGCCACAACCATCTCCTTGAGGATGTGCCTGAAAATGTGCTTGGGGTTGAGCGAGTTGTTGGCGAGTCCCTGCACTGCAATGGCCGATGACTGGGTGCCCACATTACCTCCCATGCCCGCAAGCAGGGGAATGAAGAGTGCCATCTCGGGGTGGCTGCCAAGCGTATTGGTGAAGCAGTTGAGCAGCAATGACGAGCCGATTCCTCCAAGCATGCCGATGATGAGCCAGGGCAGGCGTGCCTTTGATTGCACGAAGACGCTGTCGCTGGTCTCAATGTCCTGGGTAAGACCGGCGGTAACCTGCTGGTCGTGTTCGGTCTGCTCGCGTACCTCGTCCATGATGTCGTCGACGGTAATCTGTCCCACAAGGCGGTTAATCTTGTCGACAACGGGGATGGCCACAAGGTTATATTTCTCAATGAGCATTGTTACCTCGTCAATGGGGGTGTCTACATCGACGCTGGTGATGTTTGTCTCCATCACGTGCTTTACCTTTGAGACTGATGGGCTGGTAATCATCTTCTTGAGCGGGAAAAGGCCGCAAAGGCGCTCATCGTCATCGACAACGTAGATGTAGTATATGTCGTCGAGTTCCTCGGCCTGCTGGCGCATCTCCTTGAGGCACTCGGGCATACTCCAGTTTCCGTTAACGACAACCATCTCTGTACTCATGAGACCACCGGCGGTGTCCTCGTCGTACTGCAATAGGTCTACAATGTCGCCGGCAAGTTCAATATCCTGGATGTTCGAGAGTACCTCCTCCTGTTTCTCCTCGTCCATGTCGCGGATAATCTCCACCGCGTCGTCGGTGTCCATGTAGTTGACGAAACGCTTGGCAATGGCCTCGGAGGGGAGTTCCTCGAGAAGGTCGTTACGCAGGTCCTCATCCATTTCAATGAGGGCGTCGGCGGCAGTCTCGTTGTCAAGCTGGCGGTAAAGAAAACGCGCCTGCTCGGTGGTCAACTCAAGGCAAATCTCGGCAATGTCGGCAGGGTGCAGCCTTGACACGGCCTCCTGCAGCATAACAGAGTCCTTCTTGCCAATGAGTTCCTTTATGTGGTTGATGAATTCCTGTGTCATAAATCTCTGCTTTTATGCCAAATCGCGTTCGACTTTGTTTGTCAACTCTATGAAATCCTCAATGGACAATTGCTCGGGGCGCTTGTCGAGGATGGGGTCGCTGAGCAACTGCGATTCCTTGCCCACAATCTGCTGTATTGAGTTGCGCAGTTTCTTGCGGCGCTGGTTGAAGGTGCCCTTTACAATCTTGCGGAACAGTTCATCATTGCACTCAAGTGACTGGCGGCTGTTGCGCTTCATGAGGACAACTGCGCTCTTTACCTTTGGCGGTGGCGAGAATACGTTCTCGTCGACGGTGAAAAGGTACTCTACATCGTACCACAACTGGATGAAGATGCTGAGTATGCCATATGCCTTTGTGCCGGGGCCGGCAGCAAGGCGTTCGCCCACCTCTTTCTGTATCATTCCGCTACAATAAGGGATGAACTCCTTGTAGTCGAGCATCTTGAAGAATATCTGGCTGGATATGTTATAAGGATAATTGCCTATGAGCATGAATTGTTCGCCGCTGAACAGGCGGTCGAGGTGCATCTTCAGGAAATCGTCGGGGATGATGTTCTCCTCCTGTAACTGTGGCAGGTTGGTGCAAAGATAGGCTACAGACTCCTCGTCAATCTCCACAACCTTCAGCGGGTGCTGCTTCTCGAGCAGGAAACGGGTGAGCACACCCATACCCGGGCCGACTTCAAGAATGGGAATTCCGGGGCAGACATCGACGGTGTCCGCTATTCTCTTTGCAATGGACAAGTCTATGAGAAAATGCTGTCCTAATCTTTTTTTTGCCGTTACTTCCTTCATCGTCAGTCGCTTTTTTATTTAATAATGCTTAAAAAAGCAGTTTATTATCAATAATTATTTTATCTTTGCGATGAGACTTGCGCCATTTGGCACTGTCGCAATGTTGCAAAGTTAACCAAAACTATTAAAAACACTTCAAAAGTTGTGAAAAAGATTTTCAATTATACGTTAAAAACTGTGCTGCCTATTGTGCTGGGTGCCTTCATCCTGTACATGGTGTATGCCGATTTTGACTTTTCGCTGCTTTGGAGTGAACTGGGGGGCATGAACCTGTGGTGGTTTGCCGTCACAGTGGTCTTTGGTGTGCTGAGCCATGTCATCAGGGGCTGGCGCTGGAAACTGACACTGGCACCTTTGGGATACACTCCTTCGGCTGCGACCTGTGTCGATTCGGTATATGTCGCGTATGCGGCGAACCTGGTGCTGCCACGTGTTGGCGAGGTGTCGCGCTGTGTGATACTCGAAAGGTATGAACACGTTCCCTTTGCACACGCTCTTGGCACGCTGGTGATGGAGCGTATGATTGACACGCTGATGGTGCTGCTCATCACTGTTGTTGCGGTTGTGCTGCAGTGGCCGGTGTTCTGTGATTTTGTTGGTGAGGCCGGCATCGGCGTGCCCGGTGGCTCAATGCTCTCCACCCCAAGCGGGCTGGTGATTGCAGCGTTGTCGCTGTTGGCGATTGCGGTGCTGCTTTTTTTCTTCTTGCGCAAACTGGCTATCTGGCAAAAGATAAAGACCTTTGCTGCGCGTTTCATAGAGGGGCTTCTCTCATTGAGAAAGATGAAGAACGGCTGGCTGTTCGTTGTTGAGACAGTGGGTATATGGTTCTGCTACTTCATGCAGTTCTACCTCTGTTTCTTCTGCTTCGGATTCAGCAGCGGGCTGTCGGTGGCTGCGGGGCTGTTGCTATTTGTGGGTGGCAGCATTGCTGTGGTTGTGCCCACACCGAACGGAGCTGGTCCCTGGCACTATGCGATAATAAGCATAATGATGCTTTACGGAATATCTACAACCGACGCGCAGGTTTTTGCGTTGATAGTACATAGCACCCAGACTTTGCTTGTTGCCTTGTTGGGCCTTTACGGCATTGCTGCGTTGCAGTTGAGGGGGCTTGTCAGGAGAAAAAAAAGATAAAGGAAATAAAGTACTTATAATTAATAATTTAACATTATGGCAATTACAATTAAAGATCTTCAGCCACGCGAGGTGTGGAAGCACTTCGAGGCGTTGACACAGGTTCCCCGTCCATCGGGCCATCTTGAGAAAATTCAGAAATATCTGCTCGACTTCGGTAAGAGCATCAATGTTGAGACATGGCAGGATGAGGCCGGCAACATCATTATGCGCAAGCCTGCTACTCCAGGCCTTGAGAATCGCAAGGGTATCATTCTGCAGGCACATATGGACATGGTGCCACAGAAGACTCCCGACAGCAAGCACGATTTTGAGAATGACCCTATCACAACAGTGGTGAAGGGTGACTGGCTTTATGCCGATAACACTACGCTTGGTGCCGACAATGGTCTTGGCGTTGCTGCTATCATGGCAATTATGGAGGATGCTTCGCTGCAGCATGGTCCGCTTGAGGCGCTCATCACAGCCGATGAAGAGACCGGTATGTACGGTGCGTTCGGCCTCAAAGGTGGCGAACTCGAGGGTGAATTGTTGCTGAACCTTGACTCAGAGGAGGAGGGTGTCCTCTACATTGGCTGTGCAGGCGGTCTTGATATCTCTGCTTCAATGGAGTTTATGGAAGAGGAGAGCGATGACGCTGATGTTGCTGTGCGTGTTCAGCTCAAGGGTCTTCGCGGTGGTCACTCGGGTCTTGAAATCAACGCCGGTCGCGGTAATGCCAACAAGTTGATGGCGCGTTTCGTTCGCGAGGCAATGGACGAACTTGCAGTTGTGCTTGCAAGCTGGAACGGTGGCAACATGCGCAACGCTATCCCTGCAAGTTGCGAGGTTGTTCTCACATTGCCCGAGGAGGCTATTGACGAACTCAAGGAGATTGCTGCAAAGTACGAGGCGCTCTACAACAGCGAGTACGCTACAATTGAGGAGGGTATCACAATCACAGTGAGTGAGACCGAGATGCCCGAGACTGTTGTGCCACAGGAGATTCAGGACAATCTTGTTGATGTTATCCTCGCTTGCCACGATGGCGTTTTGCGCTTTATCCCTACAATCCCTGACACTGTTGAGACATCAAGCAACCTCTCTATTGTAAAGATAGGTGAGGGCAAGGCCGAGATTAATATCCTTGCACGCAGTTCTTGTGATACAATGAAGGAATTCCTTGCACTGCAACTGTCAAGTTGTTTTGCAATGGCGGGCATGAAGGTTGAACTCAGCGGCGGTTACAGCGGCTGGCAGCCAAACGTGAACTCTCCATTGCTGGCAGCGCTGAAGAATGCATATAACGACATGTTCGGCAAGATGCCCGATGTACGCGTTATCCACGCCGGCCTTGAGTGCGGTATCATCTCTACCAACTATCCAGGTATGGATATGGTATCGTTCGGTCCCACATTGATGTCTCCACACTCTCCTACTGAGCGCGTAGAGATTCCTACAGTAGAGAAGTTCTATTCTTTGGTGAAGTCACTCGTGGTTAATGGCGTACTTTAATTATTAAAGGTATATATGGTCCGGAGGCTGTTCCTGAATGGGACAGCCTCTTTCTTTGTTCGCATAAAAACAGCAAGCAGGTGTGCGCGGTTGTGAATTTTATATAAAAAACAGCATTGTGGATAAAAAAAGTCGGCAAAGATGTTGTGTTTATTGAAAAAATGATAAATTTGCGGTCGTGATGCCTGAGCAAAAAGAGTTGCCGGTCACACCAATTTTTATTAATCCTTAAAAACAATTACTATGAAAAAGAATTTCAAATTCACAGCGTTGTTGCTTACTGCAACTCTCCTTCTTTCATCTTGTATCGGTTCATTCCGCTTGACAAACAATATCAAGGATTGGAATGAGGGTCTTGGTGACAAGTTCGTGAATGAGGTCGTGTTTGTGGCGCTTCATGTTGTTCCAGTATATCCTATTGCATTGTTTGTTGATGGCGTTGTCCTTAACTCTGTTGAATTCTGGACTGGTGAGAGCCTTGTTGCAGAGCCAGGTGAGACAAAGATCGTGAAGAACGCACAGGGTGTTGATGTACAGGTTACAGCTCTTGAGAACGGATATACAATTTCAGATGGCAAGACTGCAATGAACCTTATCTATGATGAGAACGAGCAGGTATGGAGCGCTCAGTATGGTGACCAGACTGTGAATCTTGTGAAGCTCAATTCTGACAATACAGCCCAGCTTTATGTAGGTGACACAACCGTAGACATTACACTTGATGCCGAAGGTGTTAATAAGGCTCAGATGTTCGTGAATGATTATGCAATGAACAATTGATTCTTTGAATGATATTGTGATATGCAGGGCTGCCAAAAAATGGCAGCCCTGTTGCTTTTATTCTTCTTAATTGTTATCTTCGCTACATAGATTCGTGTTATATGGAACATCCCGAAAATGACAAGATATACAAAGGGCTCAAGGTGAACGGTGGCGTGGAGTCATTGGGTTCGGTGAACCCTTATCTCTCTTCAATGCGCCGTAAGCGACCGGCAGCATTGACGGTAAACGATTATGTCGAGGGTATACTGCGTGGAGATGTCACCATGCTCAGTAGGGCCGTAACGCTTGTGGAGAGCCTGTTGCCGGAACATCAGGTCATAGCGCAGGAGGTTGTCGAGCGTTGCCTTCCCCATTCGGGCAGATCGGTGCGTATTGGCATAACCGGTGTTCCCGGTGCGGGAAAGAGTACCTCCATTGATGCGTTCGGAATGCACGTCCTTGAGCGTTGTGGCGGTAAACTTGCGGTTCTTGCGGTGGATCCCAGCAGTGAAAGAAGTAAAGGTAGCATTTTGGGTGACAAGACGCGTATGGAGCGTCTTTCCTTGCATCGTGACGCCTTCATACGACCCAGTGCCTCGGCAGGATCCCTTGGTGGCGTGGCGCGTAAGACGCGTGAGACCATTGTGCTTTGCGAGGCAGCCGGGTATGACAAGGTTTTTGTCGAGACGGTAGGTGTAGGGCAGAGCGAGACCGCTGTATATTCAATGGTCGATTTCTTCCTGCTTATACAGATAACCGGTGCCGGCGACGAACTTCAGGGTATCAAGCGTGGCATTATGGAG
>JAZLBZ010000038.1:0-12629 GCA_045613945.1 Bacteroidaceae bacterium | reverse complement strand
CAACCAATGCCTTTGCGGAGAGTTTCAATGCAAAAATAAAATCTTTCAGGGCTCAACTAAGAGGAGTTACGGATATCAAGTTTTTCTTCTTTAGATTGGCTAAACTTTTTGCGTAGCCCCCCAACTTTTGCTGGTGAGCCGTTCTTTTCAGTATGAAAAGAACATATAGAACGACTTGAAGAAAATACAAGCGAACAATCAAGGTTGAGGAGTGCCATTTGATAAGTTATTTGCGCCGTAAAATAATACTATAAGCGAATCAATATCCACACCTTTTTGCTACTGAACCCCGGAATTGCTTGTGTGTTCTCGTTTGGGTATTTGCGTGAATGTGAAAAATAATTCCCGGTGCACTAATGCACACCGGGAATCTTCTGCTTTATTTATATATACCAATGGTGGTGATATATCGAGGTTAATGGTGAAAACTATTCCTTGCTTCTTGGTTGGAACTTGATAAAGTTTTCCCTCCGTCTTTCAATGTCCTTGCAAAGGTAATTCATCAACTGTGCCTTTTGCAAATTTTTAGTGTATTATTTTTTATATATGCCGCAGAAATCTAGTATTATCTTGCTCTCGTCCCATGGCAAGGTCTTGAACTGGTTGTGTGCGGTGAGCATCACAACGATGTCGGCCTTGTCAAAGGCTTCCTTGTAGGGGGTGAGTTTGAACTGTTTGTTCTCTTCAATATTTGGCTCGACGATGAGGATGTCGGCGTTATTGCATATCTGTAGTACCTTGCCTACTATGTTCTTTGCCGGCGACTCGCGCAGGTCGTCAATGTTTGGCTTGAATGCCAGGCCCATCATTGCCACAATGGGCTTGCGGCCGTTCTTCAGTTCAAACTCGAGCATTGTGCTCTTTACCTTCTCGGCGCACCACGAACTTTTGTAGTTGTTGATGTTGCGGGCGGTTGCAATAATCTTGCTCTCGGCGGGGTAGTCGGCGGTGATGAAATAGGGGTCGACGGCAATGCAGTGTCCTCCAACGCCGCAGCCTGGCTGCAGGATGTTCACGCGTGGGTGCTTGTTCGCTAGGTCAATGAGTTCCCAGACGTTGATGCCTGCTTTGTCGCAGATGAGCGAGAGTTCGTTGGCGAAGGCTATCTGCACGTCGCGGCTGCTGTTCTCGGTGAGTTTGCACATCTCGGCTGTGCGGCTGTTGGTCTTGTGCAGTTCACCCTTTACGAATAGTGAGTAGAACTCAATGGCCTTGTCGGTGGACCCGGGTGTGAGGCCGCCAATGACGCGGTCGTTGTGTATGAGTTCGTAGATTACATTGCCGGGGAGTACGCGCTCGGGGCAGTAGGCAATGTATATCTTTCCCTTTAATTCGGGGCGCTCGGCGAAGATGATGTCTGCCATCTTCTCGGTTGTGCCAATGGGTGATGTCGACTCAATTACGTAGAGGTCGCCTTCCTTCAAGAGTGGCAATACGGCGCGTGTTGCTGCCTCTACGTATGATACGTCGGGCTTGTGGTCGCCCTTGAATGGTGTTGGCACAACCATGAAGTAGGCGTCGCTCGACTGCGGGGTTGTGTAGGCCTTGAACTTGCCTGCTGCGATTACTTCCTGCAACATCTCCTCCATTCCCGGCTCGACGATGTGGAGCTTGCCCTGGTTGGTGACTTTGACAACGTCGGGGTTGATGTCGACGCCAACGACGTCAATGCCATGTTTTGCTGCTATTATGGCTGTTGGGAGGCCTATGTAGCCGAGTCCCATGAAGCATACTTTCATATATGATATTGTTATTTGTTCTTTGTTTAAATATGACCTCTGCGTGGCTTTATTTCAGTGCTTCAACAATACGGCCACAGGCGAGTCCGTCGCCATAGGGGTTTACGGCCTTGCTCATTGTGTCATAGTGTGCCTTGTCGTCGAGCAGTGCCGAGACTTCGGCCATAATCTTGTCATAACTTGTGCCAACGAGCTTGACGGTGCCGGCTTCGAGCGCCTCGGGGCGCTCGGTGGTGTCGCGCATCACAAGCACCGGCTTGCCCAGTCCGGGGGCCTCCTCCTGTATGCCGCCGCTATCGGTGAGCACAATGGCGCTCTTCTCCATGAGGTAAACGAATGAGAGGTATTCCAATGGCTCGATGAAGAACATGTTGCCCAGGTTGTCAAGGTTTTCGCCAAACACTTCGTGGATTGGCTTGCGCACGTTGGGGTTAAGGTGCATTGGGTATACGAAATCCACATCGGGGTACTTGCTTGTCAAGTCCTTGATGGCGGTGCACATGTTGATGAAGCCGTCGCCAAAGTTCTCGCGGCGGTGACCGGTGATGAGAACGAGTTTCTTTCCACCTGCAAGGCGGTTCACGTCGTAGCCGGCCTGTGCAAGCAGTGTCTGTAGTTCGTTGTTCAGCGATTTGCACTCTTTGATTCTGTTTACGACCCAGTATAGCGCGTCGATTACGGTGTTGCCGGTTACGGTAATGCTCTCCTCGGTTACTGCCTCGCGCAAGAGGTTTGCCTTGCTCAGTGGCGTGGGTGCGAAGTTGTATGTTGCAATGCGGCTTGTAATCTGGCGGTTCATCTCCTCGGGCCAGGGACTGTAGATGTTGTGTGTGCGCAGGCCGGCCTCGACATGGCCAACAGGTATCTGCTGGTAGAAGGCTGCAAGTGCAGCGGCTGTGCTTGTTGTGGTGTCGCCATGTACAAGTACAATGTCGGGCTGTGCCTCTTTGAGAACGTCGCGCATTCCTGTGAGGACGCGTGCTGTAACGTCATAGAGGTCCTGTCCCTGTTTCATGATGTTGAGGTCGTAGTCCGGGACTATCTCAAAGAGTTGCAGCACCTGGTCGAGCATCTGACGGTGCTGTCCGGTGACACAGACTATGGTGTTGAATGCTTCGGGGTGCTTTTGGAACTCCTTTACCAATGGTGCCATTTTTATGGCCTCGGGGCGTGTTCCGAACACGAGCATTATGGTTTTCATGTGATGTTGTCTTTATATCTTGTTGTTATATGTTCTGTAATCGGCATAGATTACTAATTTGCAAAACTAATGAATATGCCGTATATATACAATTTTATTCAAGAATATTTCTTGATGCAGAAAAACATCGTCCTGGTTTGGCGGGTGGTGTGGCTATGTGAATAGTTTCTTGAGCCTTTTTGCGAGATCGAGCATTCTGCGTATCCTTTTTGACTTTGCATACGTGTATTCTCCACTCAGGAAACGCGAGAGGCATAACTGGCGGGTGGTGCCGCCGGCGGCGCGCCGGGTATATGTGCTGTTGATTTCGCTGTACAGTGCCAGTATCTCCTCGGGCGGTATGGCTCCCGAGTTGTAGGCCAGTTCTTTGGTGGCCGCCTTCAGGCTATAGAGTTCCTCGCTGAACTTGTCCTGTGGAAGTGTGCCTTGAAAGTGCTTAATAAACAGCATCTGTGACTGCAGGCCTTTGATGTCTCTTTTGCGGGCTATGCTGTTGTGGTTGATGCTTTGGTCGTAGTGGTAGAAGGCTTTTGCAAGGTATGCGGTGCTTGCACCGTGAGACAGTATGGAGCAGACGATGAAAAGGTCTTCCCAGCGCGTGATTTCGTTTGGGAATGAGATGTTGTGTTTTGTGTAGAGTTCGCGCCTGATGAGTTTGTTCCATAGTGAACCATGCAGTTCCTGTCTCAGATATTGCCTAAGGAGCGCGTCGCTCTCCAGGCTTGCCGGGTGCTGCTGTATGTAGCGGGTCTTGCCCTTTCTGTGCGAGTAGTAGTCGCACAGGACGATGTCGGCATCCTCGGCGATGGCCTTGCCGTGCAGTTCGGCAAGCATGGTGGGGTCGACCCAGTCATCGGGGTCGACGTGTATTGTGTATGTGCCTGTCGCGTTCTCCATGCCGCACTGGCGTGCCGATGATACCCCGCCGTTTGTCTTGTGTATCACTTTTATGCGTGGGTCCTTCAGGGCGTAACGGTCGCAGATGGCGCCGCTGGCATCGGGGCTGCCATCGTCGACCAGTATCAGTTCGAAGCCGGTGTGTGTCTGGGCAAGGATACTCTCAATGCAGCGCTCAAGGTACTTTTCGGCCTTGTAGACGGGGGTTATTATGGAGATGTCCGGTGTCATTGGTTCTGCAGGCTCTCTTTGAGGTATTTGAATGATTTCTCTTTCCACTCCTTGAGTATGGTGTTTGTCTTCTCCCAGTCGATGGGCTCGTTCATGGCTCTCTCGGCCTCGTCGCTGTTTGTGACAAGGCGGCTCTCCAGGCCAAACATCTTTAGCAGGGAGGTGAAACGGGTGACGCCGCGCGACTTGTTTCCATAGGCAATGAAGGGCTTTTGGAAAAGGATTGAGAAGACGCAGGCGTGGAAGGAGTCGGTAACGACATATTGGGCGTCGCTGAAAGCGCGAAGCCAGTTCTCTACCGGGGGCTGTATGCGTTCGGACATAGGCAATTCGGGGTGGTCGAATTTTGAGTTGGCCGAGAATGCCTTTAGGTTGAACTTATTGGCTATGTGCGTGATAATCTGCTCCTTGTCGGGGTTGCCGTCGAGAATATAGCACATCAGCGTGCCTGCGCTGGGCGGTGTGCCTGCGGCTTTGAACAAATTGGTATAGTCTTGTGGCGAAAGCAGCATGGTGGGGTCGAGCACTTGCTGTGGGTTGACACCGAAATGCTTTTTGCATAGTTTGATGGCTGAATCTTCGCGTACAGAAACGGCGTTGAATTTTTTCAGCAGGGTGCCGCATCTTTTTGTCTGCCGGCCATTGAAAAGCCACTCGTCGGTGCCAAACGAGGCGGCGTATGAGATGCGCTTGACATTCCACTTTTTTGCAAACGACAGGAATGCGTGGTGGATGTTGGGCTTGCTGAAGTAGCGCGGGCGCCACACTTGGTCGCTGCCAACAACAAAGGCATCGAAACAGCCCTCCTTGACGTCGGCAAAGTCCCGTCTTACCTCTATGCGTTTCAGGTATTTCTGAACGAATGGGTAGGTGTTGGTGCGCAGGAGCATGGATTCCTCGTTGAGTTTCTTGTCGATTTTGATGACGGTCTTGTGGTCAATGAACAGTTTTCTCAGGAAACGCTTGGTGTATACTCTTGATTTTTTGAAGAATGTCCAGTTGAGGAAACGGCTCCTGTCCAGGAAGGTTACGTCGTGCCCCATATCCTGCAGGGTCTTTTGCAAGGCGTAGGCCTGGAGCAGGCCTCCGTAATTGTCGCGAAGGTCCAGAGTGATGATACCTATTTTCATTTTATATATTATGTTTGTGCCCTAATGTTTTTTGTTGACTGGTTGTGGTTTCAAAAATAATCAAAATAAATGATATATGCGCCAAGAGGATGCGCGTTTTTGAAATTTCTTTTATGCGAGGAATGAACATTGGGGCGGCTTGCGACGTTCTTTTACCGGGTGAGCGGTTTTGTGGCAAGTTCTATAAATTACGTAAAAACAACTCCTTGTCCGACAAGTTTGGTTCCGGTTGCTTTTGGTTCTATTTTGCTATCTTGTTTGTATTTATTCAGTTATGTAGCCCGCTACACGCCATCATAAATACAAACAATCTATTCAAAATAACACGCAAAATCATCACGGCTTAATTTATAGAACCAGCCTTGCGTGAAATTATTTTTGTTTTTTCTTGCCTGTGTCGTAATAAAGTGCGACCTTTGTAGTCATATCAGAAAAAGCGTTTTATGATTAATAGAGTACTTATTCGTCTAAAGGTGGTGCAGATTGTCTATGCATACTACAAGAATAGTGGCAAGAGCCTGAAGGCTGCCGAGGACGAGGTGTTTTTCAGCCTGTCAAAGGCTTATGATCTTTATCATTATCTGTTGCTGCTTATGCCGGGAGTGACCAACTATGCGGCAGACAGAATTTCGTTTCTCAGTATGAAGGTGCGTCCTACTGAAAGTGACAAGAACCCCAACCTGAAGTTTGTGAACAACCGCTTTGTTGCCCAGCTTGAGAAGGTTGAGCAGTTGGTGAAGTTCCAGGAGAAGAGCAAACTGAACTGGGTTGACAACTCCGATTTCCTTCGCCGCCTCCTCGACAAGATTGAGGAGAGCGACATATACAAGGAGTATATGGAGTCGGGCAAGGATTGCTATGAGGAGGACAAGGAGGTTTGGCGCAAACTGTACAAGGCATTCATTTTTGAGAATGAGGAACTTGATGACATTATTGAGGAGCATAGCCTCTACTGGAACGATGACAAGGCTATTGTGGATACCTTTGTTATAAAGACCATCAAGCGATTTGCCGAGGATGGCGTAGGTAACTCAATGCTGCTGCCCGAATATAAGGATGACAGCGACAAGGAATTTGCCTGCAAACTGTTCCGCAATGCAATAACAAATGCCGAGGAGTATCGCAAACTCATGAGTGAGAACTCAAAGAATTGGGACATGTCGCGCCTGGCGTTTATGGATGTAATTATCATGCAGGTGGCGCTTGCCGAACTGATGACTCAGAACGATATCCCATTGTCGGTGACACTCAACGAGTATGTTGAGATTGCCAAGTACTACAGCACTGCAAAGAGCGGCTCGTTTGTGAATGGATTGCTTGATGCAATTACAAAGAGCCTGCGCGAGGCCGGAAAGATTAACAAGTAATTATATTTATTGACAATTTAATATTTTTGAATTATGGTATTTATGCAAGCCGAGACAGTCGTGGAGACTGCTGTTGACACTGTTGCACAGGAACCAAGCGGCATCGCTGCCTTTTTGGGTAATCCTATCTTTATGTTCATTATTATCATTGCTATAATGTATTTCCTGATGATTCGCCCACAGCGCAAGCGCCAGAAGGAGATTGAGAACTTCCGTCGTGGTCTGCAGCCCGGTGCAGAGGTTGTTACCAGCGGTGGCATCTATGGTAAAATCAAGGAGATTAATGGCAATATCGTTGTTCTTGAGGTTGCGCATAATGTAAATGTGCGTGTAGACATCTCGGTGGTGTTTGCCAACCCGGGTGCAATGAATGAGCAGGGTAAGTAATTTGCTGCAGTTTGGATATCAATTCCTTTAAACAGGCATTTGAAAAAGCTAAGGGGAATAACTTGGTTGTATTCCTCTTCTTTTTATTGGTCTCGTGTAGTCTTTGGTTGTCTATGACCCTCAATAGAGTATACGAGACTGATATTTGTGTGTCGGTACGCGTGAAAAATATCCCCGAGGGTGTAGCGCTCGAGGATGAGGACGGTGTGTCGACTCATATGGTGCTGAGCGGTGAGGGTACCGCCCTCTTCGGCTATCTCTTTGATGACGCTATTGAGGTGGATGTCAATTATTCCGATTTCTACAGGAGAGGCGGGCGTCTTGCCATGCCGACTGCTTCAATAAGGAGCAGGGTGGTGGAGAAACTTGGCCCTTCGCTCTCGTTGAAGAATTTCCTTGCCGACTCGGTTGTTGCTCAGGTGAAGCGCGTTACGGCAGTTGTTCCGGTGAAGAAGAACCGCCTTGACTTGAAGATGGCTGACGGTTGCGAACTTGTCTCAATCAGTTACGAACCCGAGGTGGTGACGATAACGGCGCTTGTGGATGAGGTGGCCGACATCAAGGAGGTAAGGACTCCGGTGCTGACGTGTGAGGATATTCAATGTGACACTATCCTCGAACTGATTTTTCTGCCAGGACGCTACATTGATGTCAAGCCCAAGAAGGTGCAGGTGAAGGTTGATGTGTCGCGCTATGTGAAGGGTTCTGCTATGGTGCCGGTGGAGTATGTCGGGTTCCCCAGTGATATTGATCTTGGCTTTCTGCCACAGGAAGTGGAGGTGGACTATGAGGTGCTTGAGTCTGATGCCGGCAAGGTGAGGCCTTTTGATTTCTCGGTGCGCTTGCTCTATGACGATTATGCCTATAGCGTGGCTGCCGGTGCTCCCAGTGAACTCGAGAGGAGGTTTGCTGTTACCTCGGCATCGCCATTCGTGAGGAATGCTGCGGTTGTGGGGGACGAGGTTCCCGATACTGCTTCTAATACCGTGAATATATGATGAGGCTTGCTGTAGTGGGCGGCATTGGCAGTGGAAAATCTGTCGTGTCGCGTATGCTGGAGATAATGGGCGTCCCGGTCTATGACTGTGATTCACGTGCAAAGGAACTGATGATAAGCAACTCTCACATCGTCAGTGAACTAAAGCGCATGTTCGGAGATGAGTGCTATTATTCCAATGGGGAGTTGAACAAGGGTTATCTGGCGTCGTGCATCTTTGTCGACGAGAGGAATACAAGGCGTGTGAATGCTCTGGTACATCCGGTGGTGAAGAGTGATTTCTGTTCTTGGGCAGAATCGCAGGATGCTCCGGCGGTAGCGGTGGAGACTGCGCTGCTGTATGAGTCGGGGATGGTCGATGTGGTGGACAAGGTGTTGTTGGTGTGGACCGACAAGGAGACTGCAATAGAGCGTACTATGTCGCGCAGCGGAATGTCGCGCACACAGGTTCTCAGCCGAATGCAGAAGCAGATGCTTGTTGATGATTTGCTGCTGCTGTCGGACTACTCGATTTACAATGGTGGCAACAACGCCCTGATGCCCCAGGTAGCGGCACTGCTTGATGAACTGAAAGGCCTATAATATATGGTTGTGCTAATATTAAAAATATATAAATTTTTGTAAATAAGAAAATCGCACAGTATCTTAGCAAGGATTTTGAAAAACAATAACACAAATAAAGAATAATTGTATGAATATGTTTGAAACTGTATTGACAATCTCGGGTAAACCGGGCTTGTACCGTCTGTTGTCACACGGACGTAATATGTTTATCGTGGAGTGCGTTGATGCTACAAAAAAGCGTGTGCCTGTGTACAACAGCGACCAGGTTGTGATGCTTGACGACATTGCTATCTACACCGATACTGAGGAGATTCCTTTGAGAAACGTGTTTGCAAAGATTTATGAGAAGGAGAACGGCGTGCTGCCTTTTGACCTGAAACTGTCTACTCCCGAGGAGATGGTTGAGTATTTTGCTGCTGTTATCCCCGATTATGACCGTGAGCGCGTATACTTGACACACATTAAGAAGATGTATTCTTGGTACAACATTCTTGTTGGCAATGGCATTGTTGATTTCGCTGCTGTGGAGCAGGAAGGTGCAGAGGCTGCAGAATAAAAAAACAGACAGATACTATGAAAAAGATTATTTTTTCCTTGATGCTGGTGCTTGCAACTGTTTCAAGCGCATCGGCACAGTCGTGGAAGAACCTTCTTGGCAAGGTTGCCGGTGAGGTTGTAGAGGAGGTCTCATCAACAGAAAAAGGCAGTGCTGTGACAAACGTGCTTGGCGCTCTCCTGGGTACATCACTTACTCTCTCGGAAGAGGCGCTCGAGGGTACCTGGAACTATGAGGGTGTTGCCTGTATCCTTGAGAGCGAGGACGCGCTTGCAAACGTGGGCGGTTCGGTGGTTACATCTACATTGGAGTCAACACTTGATGAGAAACTCTCAAAGGTGGGTATTGCAAAAGGTAATTGCTCGTTTACCTTTGTAAAGGGCGGTTCTTGCGTGATAAATGTAGGCGGCTATGACCTCAATGGCAAATATGAACTGAATGTGGATGAGAAGGTGATTGTTTTCACTTTTGTATATGACCAACTGCCTTTGAAGACATACGTGGCATATGAGATTCAGAACCTTAATGTTGTATTCAAAGCCGACAGATTGCTCTCTTTTATAAAGAATGTATCTTCGTACTTGTCAAAGGATGCAACAGGTGGTCAGTTGCAGCAGTTGCAGTCGCTCACACAGACTATTGGCACTGTTGGAACTCTTTTGGAGAATTACAACGGCATGATGCTTGGTGCAAAGTTGACAAAATCCTCAACAACTACAGCAACTACAGCAACAACAACTGCTGACAACGCTGCTGCGTCAAGCACCTCTACTGAGACTAGTGCCGGCGAGAAAATCTCTACAGGCCTGGGCAAACTCTTCAAGAAGTAATTCCTGAATTCTACAGTTTCTTGATATGATAAAAGGATATGCGGCCGCATATCCTTTTATTGTTTACTAATTGTTGCTGAATGTTAGCATCCCGCCTTCTGCATCTACCTTTATCGGCTTGCTCTTGTCTATTGCGCCGGCAAGCATCTGCTTTGACAGGTCGTTGAGCAGGTGTCGCTGTATGGCGCGTTTGATGGGGCGTGCACCGAACTCGGGGTCAAACCCAGCCTGCGCAATAAAGCGGATGGCCTCGTCGGTTACATCCAGGCAGATGTCGCTCTCTTTAAGCAGTGCGGCTACCGATGCAGTCTGCAGCCTTACTATCTGCTCAATCTCCTCCTTGCTTAGTGGAGTGAACATGATGGTCTCGTCTATTCGGTTGAGGAACTCGGGGCGGATGGTCTTTTTCAGCATCTCCATTATGCGCTCCTTTGTCTGCTCTATTACCATTTCGCGGTTGCTGTCGGTGAGTTTCTCGAACTGCTCCTGTATGTAGTTGCTGCCCAGGTTGCTGGTCATTATTATAATGGTGTTCTTGAAGTTGACGGTGCGTCCCTTGTTGTCGGTGAGGCGGCCGTCATCGAGCACTTGCAGCAGTATGTTGAAAACGTCGGGGTGTGCTTTCTCAATCTCGTCAAAAAGTACAACAGAGTAGGGCTTGCGGCGCACAGCCTCGGTCAACTGGCCGCCCTCGTCATACCCCACATATCCCGGAGGCGCTCCAATGAGGCGTGAGACAGAGAATTTTTCCTGATATTCGCTCATGTCTATTCTGGTCATCAGCGCCTCGTCGTTGAAAAGGTATGTTGCCAGTGCCTTTGCCAGTTCGGTCTTTCCCACTCCTGTTGTTCCCAGGAATATGAATGAGCCGATGGGGCGCTTGGGGTCCTGTAGACCGGCGCGGCTGCGGCGTACGGCGTCGCTAACTGCCTGTATCGCCTCGTCCTGCCCAATAACGCTCTTGTGCAGTTCCTCCTCAAGGTTCAGCAGTTTTGTGCGTTCGCTCTCCAGCATCTTGCTAACCGGGATTCCTGTCCAGCGCGATACGATGTCGGCAATGTCCTCGGCGGTTACCTCCTCCTTTATCATTGCGTTTGCGCCCTGGGCATTGCGCAGGGCTGTCTGGGTGGTTGCAATCTCCTCTTCCAACCTTGTTATCCTGCCATAGCGTATCTCGGCCACACGGCCGTAATCGCCTTCGCGCTCGGCTCTTTCGGCCTCGAACTTCAGTTCCTCAATCTCGTGCTTGGCATTCTGTATGCTGTCGGCGAGTTCCTTTTCCTGCTGCCATTTGGCGCGTTTTGTGCTCTCCTGTTCCTTGAGCATTGATATCTCTTTTCCCAGTTGCGCAAGCTTTTCCTCATCTTTCTCTCGCTTGATAGCCTCGCGCTCAATCTCAAGCTGCTTTATGTGGCGTTCTATCTCATCAAGTTCCTCGGGCAACGAGTTGCGTTCCATACGCAGTTTTGACGCCGCCTCGTCGATGAGGTCTATTGCCTTGTCGGGCAGGAAACGCTCTGTTATGTAGCGGTCACTCAGTGTTACGGCGGCTATTATGGCGTCGTCCTGTATGCGTACCTTGTGATGGCTCTCGTAACGCTCCTTCAGTCCGCGCAGTATTGAGATTGTGCTCATCTTGTCGGGTTCGTTCACCATCACTGTCTGGAAACGGCGCTCAAGCGCCTTGTCCTTTTCAAAGTACTTCTGGTACTCGTCGAGGGTGGTGGCGCCAATAGAGCGCAACTCGCCTCGGGCAAGGGCCGGTTTCAGAATGTTTGCGGCATCCATTGCTCCCTCGCTCTTTCCGGCACCCACAAGGGTGTGTATCTCGTCAATGAAGAGTATTATCTGCCCGTCGGACTTTGTCACTTCTCCAATTACGGCCTTCAGGCGCTCCTCAAATTCTCCCTTGTACTTTGCGCCGGCTATCAGGGCACCCATGTCGAGAGAGAATACCTGCTTGTCGCGCAGATTCTCGGGGACGTCACCGCGTACGATGCGGTGGGCAAGGCCTTCTACAATAGCAGTCTTGCCTGTTCCCGGCTCTCCAATGAGTATCGGGTTGTTCTTGGTGCGGCGGCTCAGTATCTGCAGTATGCGGCGTATCTCCTCGTCGCGGCCAATGACGGGGTCTAGTTTCCCCTCCCTTGCCGCCTCGTTGAGGTTTATGGCGTACTTGCTCAGTGCCTGGTAACTCTCCTCGGCCGATGGTGATGTGACCTTTGCGCCCTGGCGCAACTCTGATATGGCCTTTTCGAGTTCGCTTTTTGTCACTCCGTTGTTCTTCAGTATTGTTGCTGCTGTGCCGGGAACGTCTAGCAGCGCTATGAGCAGTGGCTCGACCGAGACGAACTCATCGCCCATCTGCTTGGCCTTCTCCTGTGCCTTTGTGATTACCTGGTTGCTCTCGCGGCTCAGGTATGGACTGCCTCCACTCACCTTCGGGAGTATGCGTATTGCATCCTCTGCCTGTCGCTTGATGTTGTCAATGTTTGCTCCGGACTTCTGCAAGAGGAACGATGCTATCTGCTCGCTGCTCTTTAGAATGCCGCTCATTATATGTACGGGTTCTATTACTTGCTGTCCCTGTTGCTGTACAAGGTTCACAGCCTCTTGAACTGCCTCCTGGGCCTTGATTGTAAATTTGTTGAAATCCATATCTGTTATCTCCTTTCGTCAGGATTAGAACAAATATCAGGCCAATGAAGTTTTCGCTGACATTTTGACTTA
>JAZLBZ010000037.1:0-14854 GCA_045613945.1 Bacteroidaceae bacterium | reverse complement strand
GGGGGTTTGCTGCTGGATATTGCCACAGATTAATGGTAATATCGATGGTATAAAAATGGTAATAACAGACGGTATGAATTGAATATAACTCAAATATAAAAGTTCATTCCATCAATTATTATGCCTATAATTTTCTCAATTCAATGAATTATATGTAATTTTGCAAATTATAGAAAAATTAAATTTATATAGATATTACTATGCCTGAATTGTCAGAAAGAGCCGTTCTGATGCCTTCGTCACCAATCCGTAAATTGGCGCCTTTTGCCAATGATGCAAAGGCACGCGGCTTGAAGGTTTATCATTTGAATATTGGTCAGCCCGACCTTAATTCACCCGACATTGCTCTTGAAGCAATAAAGAAGTTTGATCAGAAAATTCTTGAATATAGCCCAAGCGACGGTTTTCTTTCGTTGCGCGAGAAGCTTGTTGAATATTACGACCAGTATCAGATAAAGCTTAAGCCTGATGACATTATTGTCACATCAGGTGGTTCAGAGGCTGTGTTGTTTGCATTTCTCACCTGCTTGAACCCTGGCGATGAGATTATTGTTCCTGAACCGGCATACGCAAATTATATGGCTTTTGCCATTTCGGCCGGTGCCGTGATACGTCCAATACGTTCAAGCATCGACGAGTCGTTTGCCTTGCCTCCAATGGAACGTTTTGAAGAGTTGATAAATGAGCGTACACGAGGTATTCTGATATGTAACCCCAACAATCCTACCGGTTATCTCTACACCCGTAACGAGATGAACCGTATTCGCGACCTTGTAAAAAAGCATAATCTGTTCCTCTTTTCGGATGAGGTCTACCGCGAATTCATCTACACAGGTTCGCCTTACATCTCGGCTTGCCACCTTGAAGGCATTGAGGACAATGTTGTACTAATAGACTCTGTATCAAAGCGTTACTCGGAATGTGGCATCAGAATTGGTGCTCTCATCACAAAGAACACCGCTGTGCGCCAGGCTGTTATGAAGTTCTGCCAGGCACGTCTGAGCCCCCCATTGCTTGGCCAAGTTATTGCCGAGGCTTCGATTGATGCTCCACGTTCTTACACCATCAACACATACGAACAATACATTGAGCGCAGAAATTGCCTTGTAGACGAGCTCAACAAATTGCCGGGAGTCTACTCCCCTATCCCAATGGGTGCTTTCTACACCGTTGCACGCCTGCCAATTGATGACAGCGACAAGTTCTGCCAGTGGTGCCTCACCGATTTCAACTACGAGGGAGAGACAATTATGATGGCTCCGGCATCAGGTTTCTACAGCGAGGAGGGATATGGCAAGAACGAGGTGCGTATTGCATATGCCATTGACAAGTCCGACCTGAAACGTGCTATCTTCCTGTTGGGAAAGGCTCTTGAGCAGTACCCTGGCAGAATTGAGCCATAAAGGGACTTACCTATTGATACAAAAAACATAGGTTGCTTTTTAGCAACCTATGTTTTTTTGTTACTCGTCTACTGTATACGAGCGATATTTTTACTCTTCGAACAAAGACTCCTGCAACTTCTCGAGTTCCTTAACCTTGTCAGACATGTTAAGATTGTAGTAGCAGTTGATGAGGTTTGTCAACCAAAGGTCGGTCTTGTCGGGGCAGTTAACACGCAATTTCTCCAACAAAGGAAGTGCCTGGTTGTAGTAACCGTTAAGAATCTCCTTATCCTTTGCAATCTTCTTCTTGTCATTGAGTTTTGTTGATGACTGCTCAACACTGTAGAGATATGCCTTCTGCAAATAACAGCGTGCAAGGTTTGAAAGAGCGTTTGAGTAATCTGGGTCAACCTCTAGTGTCTTGTTGTACCACTCAATTGCGCTGTCGTAATCCTCCTTCTGGTGTGGGATGTATCCCTTGAGGTAAACAAACAAAGGATTGTTTGGATCGGCAGCAATCAGATCATCGGCCAAGGCATTTAGTTTGTCGCTCTCGCCACGACTGTCATAATACTGAATGAGCGACTGGCTGAAGTATGCATCCTCGGGGAAACGTGCTGTACCCTCTTTGCAGAGTTCAAGCCAAGAGGCTGTGTCACCAAGTTCAACACAAGCAACTGCCTTGTAGCGGAATGCTGCAGGTGCCATCTGCTCATTTGCCAATGCCATGTCAACGTGTGTGAGCACCTTTGCATAATCCTCCAACTGCATACCACAAAGTGCCATGTTGTATGCTGCAACAGGAACATTCACAGTATCCTTTGGCATCACCTGAAGCATGTACAGTTTGTCGGCTGTGTCAATGAACATCTTGAAGAGGTCATAGGCCTTGCTGTAGTCCTCATTGCCATAGTAGTATGCACCGGCATTATAGAACTGTCCATACATCTGTGTGTAGAGAACCTTGAGCTGCTCGGCATAACGTGGCTTGATGCGACCTTTTGCATCGGGGAGATTATCGCACTCATCGCACTTTTCAATGTCATATCCAACCTCGTATGTGTATGAGTAAAGCATCTCTTCATTGTATGCAGCACCCTCTACACGCTTGTTATTCTCATTATCTATCACAGCCTTCTTTGCTGTTGCGCTTACAAACCATACACGAGCATCCTTGTTTACCAAAGAGTTTTTCACCACCGGTCTAAGTGCATTGGCAGCACCGACTGGGTCGCTCTGCAAGTTCGTTTCAGCATCATTAACAACATTCATAAGAGCCTTAATCTGCCTCTTCTGCTGCTTTAATTCCTCTTTTGTCAGTTCCTGTCCAAACGCAAATGTCGCGCCAAGAACCATCGCTAAAGATAATACTAATTTTTTCATGTCAATCACGTTTAATGTTTATGTGTTAGTTATTGATTGTCTGTGTTTTCCACTTCAATGGCGTTGCCTTCTACAGTTTCGGGAGCAACAGCATCCTCCTCAACCTCGGTTTCATGGGTTACCTTGCATACCGAACCAATGCAGTCATTCTTCTTGCCAAGATTGATGATGCGCACACCCTGTGTTGCACGTCCCTGAACAGGTATCTGGTCTACCGATGTGCGAATGGTGATGCCCGACTTGTTGATAATCATCAGGTCATTGTCGTTGTTAACATCCATAATAGCAACAAGCTGGCCGGTCTTCTCGGTTACCTGCAGTGTCTTAACACCCTTGCAGCCACGACCCACTGTTGGGTAGTCATCGGTTGCTGTACGCTTGCCGTATCCCTGCTCCGAAAGGACAAGCAGGCTATGCTCGACCTCGTCACTCTTTGGCAGTACCACCATGCCTACAACCTCGTCGTCCTCGGCAATGTCCATACCCTTGACACCTGTTGCTGTACGTCCCATAGCACGCACTGTATTCTCGTTGAAACGGACAGCCTTTCCGCCACGATTTGCAAGGATGATATCGCTGTCGCCATCGGTGAGGGCTACCGAAATAACCTTGTCATCCTCGCGGATGGTGATGGCAATGATGCCGTTTGTACGTGGACGTGAGTACTGCTCAAGGCTTGTCTTCTTGATAATACCATTCTTGGTACAGAAGACGATGTTGTGGCTCTCAATGAAGTTCTTGTCGGCAAGCGTTGTTACGCGGACAAATGCATTCACTGCATCATCGGCATCAATGTTGAGCAGGTTCTGTATTGCGCGACCCTTTGAGTTCTTGTTACCCTCGGGTATCTCATATACCTTGAGCCAGTAGCACTTGCCACGCTGTGTAAAGAACAGCATAGTGTTGTGCATTGTGGCAGTGTAGATATACTCGATAAAGTCGCTGTCGCGAGTGTCGCTACCCTTTGAGCCTACGCCGCCACGATTCTGTGCGCGATACTCGGTGAGCGGTGTACGCTTGATGTATCCCAGGTGAGATATTGTGATGACCATCTCATCATCGGCATAGAAATCCTCGGGGTTGAAGTCGCTCGATGCGCTATAGTCAATCTTGCAACGGCGCTCGTCACCATACTTCTCCTTGATTTCGTAAAGTTCGTCCTTAATGACCTGCTTGCAAAGATTGTCATCGGTGAGGATTGCATTGTAGTACTCAATCTTTCGCATGAGTTCGTCATACTCGGCATGCAGTTTGTCCTGCTGAATACCGGTAAGCTGTCCAAGACGCATCTCCACAATTGCAGCAGCCTGCACCTCGCTGAGATTGAAACGCTCCATGAGTGCCTGACGTGCATCGGCCGGAGACTTTGCAGCCTTGATGATACGTACAACCTCGTCAATGTTGTCCGATGCAATTATCAATCCCTCCACGATGTGTGCACGCTCCTCGGCCTTGCGAAGTTCGTATTTTGTGCGGCGGATAACAACATCGTGACGGTGCTCGACAAAGTTGCTGATGCAGTCCTTGAGAGTAAGCAACTGCGGACGACCCTTTACAAGAGCAATGCAGTTCACGCTGAACGATGTCTGCAAAGAACTCATCTTGTAGAGTTTGTTAAGGATGACGTTGGCGTTGGCATCACGCTTAACATCGATAACAATGCGCATGCCCGACTGGTCAGACTCGTCATTAATGTTAGATATACCCTCAATCTTCTTCTCATTGACCATTGAGGCGATATCCTTGATAAGTTCCTCCTTGTTTACGTTGTAAGGGATTGCAGTAACAACAATCTTCTCGTGTGTGCCCGACTCAATCTCGGCTACCGCACGCATTATCACACGACCACGACCGGTCTCATACGCATCGCGCACACCGTTGAGTCCAAAGATATCACAGCCAGTAGGGAAATCGGGGGCCTTAACATGCTGCATCAATCCATCGGTGTCAATCTCCGGGTTATCGATATATGCAACACAGGCATCGAGCACCTCGCTGAGGTTATGAGTTGGGATATTTGTTGCCATACCTACAGCAATACCCGATGAACCGTTCACCAAAAGGTTAGGTATGCGGGTTGGCATGACAGTTGGCTCTTCAAACTCGTCGTTATAGTTGGGTTGGAAATCTACAGTCTCCTTGTAGAGATCCTGTGCAAGTTCCTCACCAATCTTGTGCAGACGTGCCTCGGTATAACGCATAGCCGCAGGTGAGTCGCCGTCAATTGAACCGAAGTTACCCTGGCCATCAATAAGCGGATAGCGCATAACCCAATCCTGAGCCATACGTACAAGCGCGCCATATACTGAAGAGTCGCCATGTGGGTGATACTTACCAAGTACATCACCGACGGTACGTGCCGATTTCTTGTAGGCCTTGTCGGATGTGTTGCCAAGTTCCATCATACCATAAAGGATACGACGGTGTACAGGCTTCAATCCATCGCGAACATCGGGCAAAGCACGAGCCACAATCACCGACATTGAATAGTCGATGTAGGACGACTTCATCTCCTCCTCGACATTGACTTTAATAATTCTGTCGTTCTCAATCATCTAAGTTAGTATTATAAAATTAATGTTATTGTTTATTTGTGTTCTATACCTTATTATATATAAATACATCGCTAAATTACTTAAATTTGCCGAAAGAAGCAAGTATTTTAAGTTTTATTAAGCCCCAGAACCGCCATAATTCCGTTTTTAAGAGCAAAAGCGCTTAAAACGGCCAAAAACGGGCAATAACAAGGCGCTGAGATTTTGATTTTTGCATCGAACCCGTACAACCGGCCGATTTTTTTGATCCTGAGACTGCAGGCCGCACTTTTGTAGCAGGGCGCAATGGCTGTGCGCTCTTTGTGCCGCTTTAAAATAATCCTGTAGGGCGAGGTTTTTTATTGTGTGGGACGGAATGCAAAAATTCTGAGAAATGAAATAATTGGCGATTGCAGAAAGCCATTAGAATAAATTTCACTATCTTCGCAGACGAAAAGAAAACAGCACAAACAGCAGAAATAACAATTTACAAAAATATATTCTATATGCGAGTTGACATTATTACAACATTCCCGGAGATGATGGAGAGTTTCTTCAACTCCTCAATAATGGGTCGTGCACAGCGCAACGGATATGCCGAAATTTGTTTACATAATTTACGCGATTATACAACAGACAAGCATCGCAAGACCGATGATTACCCATTTGGCGGATGCGCAGGACTTGTAATGAAAATTGAGCCTATTGACAATTGTATAAAGCACCTGAAGAGCCAAAGAAACTACGATGAGGTCATTTATACCACCCCCGACGGCCAGGTTTTTGACCAACCAATGGCAAATTCGCTCTCAATGAAGGAAAATCTCATCTTTTTGTGCGGCCATTATAAGGGAATAGACCACCGCATACGCGAACACTTGATTACTAAAGAGATAAGTATTGGCGACTACGTTCTGACGGGTGGCGAATTGGCAGTAGAGGTAATTTGCGATGCGGTCATTCGCCTAATTCCGGGCGTAATTTCGGACGAAACATCGGCCTTGAGCGACTCTTTCCAGGACAATTTGCTTGCTGCACCTGTATACACACGCCCGGCCGAGTACAACGGATGGAAAGTGCCCGATGTGCTGCTCTCGGGTCACGAGGCAAAGATACGTCAATGGGAATTTGAACAGTCACTTGAACGCACAAAACTACTACGTCCCGACCTCTTGAAGTAACAAGAAAAATATTTACAAAATTACATTTGTATATACAATATTAAATAGTAAAACATTTGTAATAACACAAAAAATAACAGCATAAAAAATGACTCCCGCCTGCGGGAGTCATTTTTACATATCCTGGCATTCACCCAGTCATCAGATCTCTAAAGCACCAATAAGTTCCTGAACAGAACTCATATTGTGGCGCACGAGATAATCCTCGATATAATCAACAATTTCGCCTGTAACGGCAGGATTCATGAAGTTGGCCGTACCCACCTCAATAGCACTTGCACCCGCAAGGAGGAACTCAATGGCATCGGCACCTGTTGTTATACCGCCAATACCAACCACCGGTATCTTGACAGCCTTAGCAACCTGCCAAACCATGCGCAGAGCAATCGGTTTCACAGCAGGGCCGCTCATACCACCGGTGATTGTAGAGAGCACAGGACGGCGCTTTTCCGAGTCAATGGCCATACCCAGCAAGGTGTTGATGAGCGAAACACTGTCGGCACCGGCACCCTCAACAGCACGGGCAATCTCAGTGATATCAGTAACGTTTGGAGAGAGCTTTACAATAAGAGTCTTTGGATAGACCTTGCGCACCGCAGCAACAACCTCGGCTGCCGACTGTGGCAACACACCAAATGCCATTCCGCCCTGCTTTACATTAGGGCAAGAGATATTCAACTCGATACCGGGTATCTTGTCAAGCGCAGCCACCTTCTCGGCACAAGCCACATAATCGTCGATACAAGCGCCCGAAACGTTCACAAGCACATTCGTATCGAGATCCTTCAGCTGTGGATAGATATTAGCCGCAAAGTAATCTACGCCCTTGTTCTGCAAGCCCACAGCATTGAGCATTCCCATTGGAGTCTCGGCGCTGCGCGGATAGGCATTGCCTTCGCGGTGGTTAAGGGTTGTACCTTTTACAATAAAGCCACCCAACTTGTTTAAATCGACAAAATCGGCAAATTCAAGGCCATAGCCGAATGTTCCCGACGCGGTGAGGACCGGATTCTTCAGTTCCAGACCGCCTATTTTAACATCTGTCTTTACCATTTCAGTTCATCAATTGAAAATACCGGACCATCTGTACAAACACACTTGTGCCCCTCCTTTGTATCCTCGACACAGCAGAGACACGCACCAAGGCCGCACGCCATCTTGTTCTCAAGCGAAACCTCGCAGGCAATGCCGTTCTCACGCGCATAGCGTGCAACAGCCATCATCATAGGCTTCGGACCACAGGTGTAGATATAATCATACTTCTCGGCAAGCAATGAATGGTTGGTTACATAACCCTTCTCACCAAGCGAGCCATCCTCGGTTGTATATTCAACCCTGCCAAGCGCCTCATACGCCTCGCGGCAGTAGAGATCCTTTGCCGAGCGCGCACCAATGAGGATTGTAAACTCATGGCCGCCCTTCTTCAGTTCCTCGGCAAGGTAGTACAAAGGAGCTGAGCCTACGCCACCGCCCACAAGCAGATACCTTTTACCGGCCTCTACAGGCATTGTAAAGCCGTTACCAAGTGGCAACAGGGTATTTACCTTGTCACCGGCCTTGAGCGAACCGAGCCATTTTGTTCCATCACCTACAATCTGCACTAGGAAACCGATCTCATTCTTTTCGGCATTGAAACTATGTACCGAAATGGGACGACGCAACACAACCGTAGGAGTCTGGTCAATACGGAGTTCCGCAAACTGTCCCGGACGAACCTCGGGGAAAGGGGTATCGCTTGCCATTACCAACAGAACACAGTTGGCGTTGACCTGCTGAACCTCCTTCACTACTAAATCGACAAGAACTTTTTTCATATCGAAAATGTTGGATATTATTTATAATGTGTTTTTAAATATCTATTTGTGCGAAGATAGCATAATTTTGTTCCACACACAAGCAAATAAAAAAAATGTTGGAATGCTCCAACATTTTCACCCGGCTAAACAAGCCTTTCAGGGACAAGTGTCTCATACGTGCCGTCGCAGTAATATATGCGTATCTCCTTAATCTTCTTTTCGGGCAGCAAGGCTGCTGCCTGTACAAGGCGATTATTCTGCTGACGCCTTGCGCGAGGCTCGTTCACAACCTTCTCGCGTACAGGCTGCACGGCAGAACGACGGGGTTTCGGTTCTTCAACTACCGGTGACGGGGCAACAGGCTCTGCAGGAGCTGCAAAGAGAGAACTTTCAACCTGCGATGCAGATACATTCTCGGGGAACAATGACTCCTGCAGGTTATTGACAACAGACTCCGGTGCAGCCTGGCGCGTTGGAACTTCACCAACACCCGTCATCAGCCACTTCATATCCACACCAGGGAAAGCATCGTATATCTTTAGCATAACCTCAAGGCTCGGTTTGTTGCGCCCACTGATAATATGCGACACCGACGCACGCTGAATGCCTGTTTTCTCGGCAAACTGCGACGGCGACAAATCATAGCATTTCATTAGCAGTTCTATTCTCTCGCGCTCATTCATATTCATATGCAATATTTACGTGTTACAAATGTTTCAAGCATTATCAACACAAAGATATTACAAAATTACAAAACCACCAAATCACTCAATACTCAAAACATCACTCAAACAATTTACAATGTTAAAACATTTGTAAACAAAACAAATTGACAAGAGCATTTTCTAAATTAACAAGAAAGTAATGCAATCCGCACATCACCCACATAAGCCAGCAACCCCACCACTGTTAGAATACACTTTAATAATTCACCATAAAATGCAGATTTTCCAACACATAGCACACAAATACCACATCAAATATACACTTTTATTACGGAACCATATAAATAGGCGCATAAACATAAAATAAACGCGCTAACAAATATCAAAAAAGC
The DNA here is from genome assembly GCA_045613945.1 of Bacteroidaceae bacterium. Classification (GTDB taxonomy): domain Bacteria; phylum Bacteroidota; class Bacteroidia; order Bacteroidales; family Bacteroidaceae; genus HGM04593. Next base: position 5,518 of record JAZLBZ010000037.1, on the reverse strand, counting down.
GACTGATTTTCAATAGATTATAACCACATAAAACAATATGTATATATTTTGCATATAGGTATTAACAGTGTTGATAAGCAGCTGTTGACAACAAAGAAGCAAACACTTGACAGAAGTCACATCCATGCAAACATTTGTATACAATACCGAATTTACAAAAAACAAACACGCTTTATGAACACAATCACACCACCCTATTATTTACATTTGTTTTACCATAAATTTCCTTTATTTACATTTGCATCCACTAAAAAAGCAAATAAATATGCATCTCAACCATATACAACACCCTAAAATAGGGATGCAAGCTACAAATGGTGTAAAAAATCAGGAAAATGCGGTAAAACTATGGGATAATTGCAAATATCGGATTCTCAGCGGTCAAAAAATCACGTAACACTCTATCAAACAGCGAATTAGACACAAAATAAACCGCCAGACAAAATCTCAAAGTAGAAAAAATATCAATTATTGCGGTCAAAAAACGAAGATTCACCGTCTATTACCCAATTGAAGATTTTTTCGTCATAAAATTTACAAACTCTCTGCAACAAGTCCTGGAAAGTATAATAGTAGAGCTGTCGGGTACCGGTAAGCAAACCCCTCTTTTATACGCTATTTCATGATGATTTGTTTCATGTAGTAATCAAATGGCAAGCTTGTACGTCAAGAGCATTTAAATTCGTCAAGTAATGCTACACACGACATGTAGCCACTGCTACATAAAGAAAAAAGACCTGTCCCTATTACGGAACAGGTCCTATAAAATCCTCAGCGCCGTTTGAAGCGCTGAGGTAAGAGCATTTTATTCAACAACCACTTTGCGGGCTCCTGATGCAGTCACAACGACATATACGCCACTCGCAAACTGCGGCATACCAGCCTTGTCACCACCGTAAACCTTTACACCGGCAAGGTTATACACCTCGCACCAGTCGCCATCGGCAACAACCTCATCAATACCTGTTGGCAACAACGCCACCTCTACATAATCAGAGAAAGGCGATGAAGCCTCGCCATCTGAGGCCTTCACTCTATAAAGGTAAACAGCACCCTCTTCAAGATTCTTGAACTCATAGCTTGTAGCAGTTGTTGTACCTGTCAATATAAGTTCTCTCTTAATTGAAGTCGTCAGAGCGATGTCAAGATTGTCGATATTAGCGCGGGGCGATCCTGTTGAATTGTATGTATATATAGCTACATAAAAATCACCATCAACATCTGCGGCCGACGAAATTTTCTTTCCTGCTACTGTTATATCAAAATCCTCGCTTGCAATTATCTCCTCGTTGACATCGTAATACTCAACTGTAACAACTACGCCATTGTCCTTACCACTGTTATAAAGCGAAGCATCCAATGTAGTAACCACACTGCCGGCAGCCTCAAGCCATGGGGTCAATACACAGCCGCCATTCTTTGCCGAGCCAATGCGAAGTACACCGTTCTCACTATACACATTAGCACATAACCAACCTGTTGAAGACATATAGTCGTCAATAGTCTCCTCGTTCAACGCTGTGTTACCATCTGCACAATTCATAAAATCCTCGCTAAGCAGCACCTCCTTGTCACCGGCACCACTTGTTGCACTTGATTGCTTGTAGAGTTCAACGATATACTCGGTAGCATCCTCAACAGCCTCCCAATTGGCCACAAAAGAATCGCTTGTTACATTGGTGGCCTCAAGCACTGTTGGAATACCCGAGAAAGTGCCATACATAAAGTTGAACGAGATGATATCATTCTCATACTTTATATTGGTAATAGGCTTGTTCATATAACCTCCGGCATACACCTTTGCCGCAGGCACTGAGGCGTTTGTCAGTTCGGTATTGCCACTTGTTCCCGGCCATACATCACCCTTTAGGCTGGCTACAAATTCTTTTGAATTATTCTCTTCATAAGGAAGCAGCTCGTTGTCTGCAGGAATCAAAGTATAGCGTGGATGGTCCTTTGTAGCATTGATGATATTATTGTCCCACGCATATTTATTATAATCAACATGAATAACAAGCATACCGCTACCGAACAGATATTTATCCCAACCCTCTTGTTTGCGGTTCTCAAGAATATAATACTCATTCTTGTTCGCATCGTTCACTACCTTGTAGCCCACGCCACCCTGTGTAAGAGGCTGCAACGAATATACATCCTTCGAATTGATTTCAACCAGTTCTCTCCAGCCGCAAAAATCTCTCTGGTATGCACTATAGCCTACAGGGACATAACCCTCGGCAGCATAGTTACCCTGATCCATAACATCCCAGTAGTCCATACCCCAGTTACCGCTTTCGTATGTTGTATCATAGATATCGTGCAAGCCAAGACAGTGTGAGAACTCGTGGCAGATGAGACCGATACCGTCCATTGTCTTGCCAATCTTCGATTCATAGCTCTCATTATATACAAGCTCGCCACTGCAGGCGTATGTATCGCACTTCACGCCATCGACAGTAACAGTGCCCACTTGGGCGCTGAGCTGCCACTGATGTGGCCATACGGTGTTGGCATCGGCACCATAGGACTCGGAATAGCCGGCATATATACAGTATATGAACTCTACCTCACCATCGCCATTGTTGTCACACTGCGAGAAGTCAAAACCGGAATTGTTAGCCTTTTGGATACCCTCCTTAACCATATAAGTGGGTTTCTTGTCATCACCGTTAGAGTCATTGCCGCCGTAGTACGACATATTGTTGTCCAATGTAACAATGTCGGTTACTATGAAATTCGGGCGAAATTTGCCGTCGGACTGCGTCATAAAATAGTCACGCGCACTACCAATGCTGTTTGCAATGGAGTTTTCATATACATAATCCTTTGTATTGAGGATATTATTGAAATCCTCCTTTGTATATGTAAACTTGGTATCCTTGAACTGCACCAACAGCACTGCAATGTTCACGTCGCCCTCGGGGACAATCTGTGAACCAGCCTTCTGAGCCGCAGCCTTGTATGCCACCGAACGCGCGCTGCTTGATTTGGCAATGCTTGACTTCATTGCAGAGAAATCTATTGACGAGAGCACCTCTCTCTCGGCAGCACTGCGGGCTGAGCCGTTATGTGCAAGGCATTTTGTCGACACAAATGCACCGTCGCTGAATGTAGCATAGCAGTAATCGCCATTAGCCTCCTTAACCAAAGGCATTCCATCGGCAGTGACATAGTAGTGAAGCGCCTCGTCACCGGTGAGGATGACAGTCAGTTCTGTTCCATCGGACTGCTTGACTGTAAACGGCTTGCGATATGCAGGAGCAGCAAACGCCGACACCAACACAAAAGCCGCAACCAAAAAAAGTAAGAATCTCTTCATATTTATATTCATTAATTTCACAGTTAAGACAGGGCCTATACCCCAATCTGTGCAAAATTAATAAATATTTTCTATATATTCTATATATAGAAGGCATTTTAACGGAGTTACTCCTTCCCTACTGCAGCATTCTTCTTTTCGTTGACACCAACAAAATATATGCTCAGCCCAATGAACAGCAACGACAGCAGAATCACAGGTTCAAACTTATCGACTCCCGTAATGAACGACACCACCGATGCCACAATCAACGTAACATAACCATATATTGCCACAACAGTACTGTTCAGGTATTTAAGCCCGACAGGGATGAGGAAATATGTTATCACCGTGGGGAATATGAGTACAAATGCCAACACAAGCAATGGTTTTGTCTTGATGCCACCTTCGAATAGCGGCGCCGAGAAACCGAATATCCATGTAAACAGCAGGGCAACCACGGCTGCCGACAAGAACGTGTAACGCAGAATTGTCATCCTTGAAAGATGCCCCACCATCCTTGCCGAAAAGACAAGATACACGGCATAAATTATTGAAGCAGCAATGGATAACACATTTCCGAGCAAGGGATTATCGGCAACAGAGCGGTTAGGTTCGGCAAGTATGCACAGCATTGCTCCTGCAAATCCCACAGCAATGCCCATAAGCTTTCGCGCATCAATACTGTCATGGAAAATGACTGCCGAGGCAATGACAACCCAAAGCGGCTGCATTGCATTGAAAATGGCAAAGCTCACAGGCGTGGTGTGGCTAAGGCTCACCGCATAGAGCGACATATAGCCGAAGATACCCACACCACCAAGCAGCATCAGCTTCACCTTGTCCTTTAGTACAACAGTCTCGGGTTTTGCGAATATGCCCACAATCCAGAAGACCACAGCTGCAAATACCAGACGCAACGTGACACACCCGATAGGGGCTATCCACAGCGGCAGCAGATAGCCCATTGCATTCACGTTCAAGCCGCTCAGCACCCTCGCCGTGAATAGCGAGAGAGAACCTTTTGTGTAGTTATTCATACCTCTTCTCTCTACGTTTATTACGTATATTCATCAATGCCAGAACCAGCACCGCTACAAAACCAAGCACCGCATTGAAGGCAAAAGGAAAGCGCTCGCCTTTCACGTGCAGCAAATCCTGGGCCCAATCCACAATGAACGGAGCAATAACTATTGCCACATAATTCATTGACATGAGCAGGGCAAGCGCGTATGTTACACGCTGCGGCGACGCCAATGCCGATGTCTTGTCGTAGACATAAGGTTGCGCCATACCATACCCGAAACCCGTTGCCACACAACCAATTATAACAAATAACAACGACCTGTTGTAGAAAACATCAATCAAGCCCAATGCAATGAGCAACACTCCCCATACGAGAATACTGCGCCCGAACATATCAACCAGACGGTTTATGAAAAGCCCCGGCAACATCATTGCAAGAAAGAATATCGATGTCACCACGCCGGCCACGCCACTGTCATAGCCATATTCGCCAAGCAGAAACGGTAGATTAATGCTCACAACCATAACAAGGTATGTTATGAAAAGGTAGTAGAGCATATACTTTACAAGAGGAACATATTCAATACTCCCCCCACTCTGCACAACCGCATTATCCCCGCCTCCTTGCACTCCCACACTCTTCTCGTTGCGTTTGATTGCGGGCACAAGCACTATCGACACCACCGGCAGCAGATAGACCAGGAACGGCAGGCGCCACTCAACATCGGCAAGCCATCCCGCAACAGCCGTTGCAACAACAAGAGTGATGTTTGTTATTGCCGACACGTAGCCATACTGTTTAGTACGCTCCTTGCCGCTGAAGAACATCGACACCAGCGAGGTGGAGAAGGGAATTATTATCCCCGCACCCACACCCAACAGCGCGCTAACAGCAATAAGTTGCCCTATCGTGCCCGCCACAAAATATAAAGCACCGCTTAAAAGGAACATCCATAACCCAATGTATAGCAATTTTATATACCCTATCCTGTTGCTTATGTAACCAGCAAAAAGTATAAAAGGTATTATAAGCAATGAAGGCAAGGTGGTCAGCAGTTGCAAATCCAGGTCGGTCGCTTTGGGGAATATTGTTGCCAGTTTCTCAAGTATTGGCGAAACAGCAAGCCCGGGAAGTGATGTCAGCGCCGCCACCGACCATATTCCAAGCAGCGCCCAAACCGTTATAACACCCTT
>JAZLBZ010000036.1:0-9329 GCA_045613945.1 Bacteroidaceae bacterium | reverse complement strand
AGGTTCAAGCGCACAAAGTGCGATTAAAGGTGTTTTCCGCTTCCCCCTTTCCGATACATAAAAGAAAATCCGGCTATGAGTGTTGCTCACTGCCGGATTTTCTTTTATGTAAGTTTTTTTACTTTCCTTCTGCGAATTTCTTTGCCTGCTCTTCAATGAGTTCCTTGTCCTCGAAGTAGTTGATTTTCATTGCGCGGCGAACATCGTTCAATGTGTCGGCAGCAACAGCACGTGCGGCCTCGCAGCCCTGCTGCAGCAATGCATATACCTCATGGATTTTCTGCTCCCACTCCTTGCGACGTGCGCGTATCGGAGCAAGTTCCTCTTCAAGTATTGCAATGAGGAAACGCTTTACCTTTACATCACCCAAACCACCACGCATGTAGTGCGCCTTCAGTTCGTCAAGGTTTGGATAGTCGGGGAGGTACTTCTCAAAGTGCTCGGGGCGGCAGAATGCGTCAAGGTATGTGAACACAGTGTTGCCCTCAACCTTGCCCGGGTCCTGAACGCGGATGTGGTCGGGGTCGGTGTACATTGACATTACGCGTTGCTTGAGTTCCTCGGCTGTATCTGACAGGTAGATGCAGTTGCCAAGTGACTTGCTCATCTTTGCCTTGCCGTCAGTTCCGGGCAAGCGCAGGCAGGCTGCGTTTGTAGGCAATAGAATCTCGGGTTCAACGAGTGTCTCGCCATAGATGCCGTTGAAACGGCGTGCAATCTCACGTGCCTGCTCAATCATTGGCTGCTGGTCCTCGCCGGCAGGAACGGTTGTTGCGCGGAACGCGGTGATGTCCGATGCCTGGCTGATGGGATAGGTGAAGAAACCAACAGGGATGCTTGTCTCAAAGTTACGCATCTGTATCTCGGTCTTCACTGTAGGGTTGCGCTGCAGGCGCGATACTGTAACAAGGTTCATGTAATAGAATGCAAGTTCGCAGAGCTCGGGAACCTGTGACTGGATGAATATTGTGCACTGCGCGGGGTCAATGCCTACCGACAGGTAGTCAAGTGCCACCTCAATGATGTTCTGACGCACCTTCTCGGGGTTGTCGGCATTGTCGGTGAGCGCCTGCGCATCGGCAATCATAATGAAAATCTTGTCATACACACCTGAGTTCTGCAACTCCACGCGACGGCGCAGTGAACCAACGTAGTGTCCCAAGTGCAGGCGGCCTGTAGGGCGGTCGCCGGTAAGTATTATCTTGCTCATAATCTTCGGGTTTTTGTAATTTGGCTGCGAAGATAACTATAAAAAGCCAAAAAATAACTCTTTTGCTGCAAGTTTTATTTTTAATAGGCCCTAAAGCGGGTGCTTTTTTGCTGTCTGTGCATTTTATTGTGATTTTAATGTGCAGAATATTTGCGCCCCTTTTCCTTATTTAAGAAAAAAAGTGTATTTTTGCACCTTGGTTGCGAAGATAGGCAGCGGTCACTACAAAAAGTGAATGTGATTCCCATTTTGCTCCCTGGCACTATCATTGCACCTTAGTTGCGAAGATAGGCAGCGGTCACTACAAAAAGTGAATGTGATTAGATTGAGTCAGCGGCTTGGGAGGGTTTTGCAAGAGCAAAGCGAAGTATCTACTTTTTAAGAGATCCCTCACACAAGGTTCGGGATGACATGACCGAGTGATTTGAAAACAAAACAAGAACAATAATATGAATATTTCTTACAATTGGCTTAAAGAGTATGTCGACTTCGACATGACACCCGAGGAGGTGTCGGCAGCGCTCACATCAATGGGTCTTGAGACCGATGGCGTTGAAGAGGTACAGACAATCAAGGGCGGTCTTGAGGGTTTGGTGATTGGTGAGGTTCTCACTTGTGTTGACCACCCCGACAGCGACCACCTGCATATTACAACAGTTAATCTTGGTGACGGTAATCCAGTGCAGATTGTGTGCGGTGCGCCAAACGTGGCAGCAGGCCAGAAGGTGGTTGTTGCAACTATCGGCACTAAACTGTACGATGGCGACGAGTGTTTCACCATCAAGAAGGGCAAGATTCGCGGTGCGGAGTCTTTTGGTATGATTTGTGCCGAGGACGAGATTGGCATTGGCAAGAGCCACGATGGCATCATCGTTCTGCCAGCCGATGCTGTTCCAGGAACTCTTGCAAAGGACTACTACAACATCAAGAGCGACTATCTCATTGGTGTTGACATCACTCCTAACCGTGCCGATGCATGCTCACACTATGGCGTTGCACGTGACCTCTATGCATATACAATGCAGAACAAGGGGGCGAGCGCATTGCGTCGCCCATCATGCGACGGTTTCAAGGTTGATGACAACTCGCTCGAGATTGACATTGAGGTGCAGAATACCGAGGCTTGCATGCGCTATGCCGGTGTAACCGTTAAGGGCGTGACTGTTAAGGAGAGCCCCGAGTGGCTGAAGGAGAAACTGCAGATTATCGGCCTTCGCCCAATCAACAACATTGTCGATATAACAAACTACATACTTCACGCATACGGCCAACCGATGCACTGCTTCGATGCAGACAAGATAAAGGGCGGCAAGGTGGTAGTGCGCACATTCCCCGAGGGCACTCCATTTGTTACTCTTGACGGCGTAGAGCGCAAACTCTCGGAGCGTGACCTCATGATCTGCAATGCCGAGGAACCAATGTGTATTGCCGGCGTATTCGGCGGTCTTGAGTCGGGCACAACCGAGGAGACAAAGAACGTGTTCCTTGAGAGCGCATACTTCCACCCCACATGGGTGCGCAAGACATCGCGCCGTCACGCACTGCAGACCGACTCTTCTTTCCGCTTTGAGCGTGGTACCGACCCCAACAATGTAATCTATGCATTGAAACAGGCTGCAATGCTCATCAAGGAACTTGCAGGCGGTACAATCTCAATGGAGATAAAGGATATCTATCCTGCGCCTGTTGAAGATTTCAAGGTGGAACTTGAGTATGAATATGTGAACAACCTCATTGGTGTAGAACTCTCTCACGATACAATCAAGGGAATCGTTACATCGCTTGAGATGAAGATTGCTGCCGAGAGTGAGAAGGGCCTGACACTGCTTGTTCCTCCTTATCGCGTGGATGTACAGCGTCCTTGCGATGTTGTCGAGGATATCCTTCGCATATATGGCTACAACAATATCAATTTCGATACCACACTGCACTCATCAATCATCACTAAGGGTGCCGAGGACAAGTCGCACAAGTTGCAGAACCTTATCTCGGAGCAGCTTGTGGGTTGTGGCTTCAACGAGATTTTGAACAACTCGCTCACTGCTGCGGGCTACTACGATGAACTCGAGAGTTACAAGAGCGAGAATCTTGTCCGCCTGATGAACCCGCTGAGCAACGACCTCAATGTAATGCGCCAGACAATGCTGTTCGGCGGTCTTGAGAGCATGCAGCGCAATATCAGCCGCAAGATTACTGACCTTAGTTTCTTTGAGTTCGGTAACTGCTACCGTTTCGATGCCGACAAACGCGTTGAAGAGAAGATTCTTAGCCCTTACAGCGAGAGTTACCACCTTGCTCTTTGGATGACAGGCAACAATATATCGTCATCTTGGATTGAGGCAGGCCGTCCACTTTCAGTGTATGACCTCAAGGCTGTTGTCGAGCACATCTTCGACCGTCTTGGTTTCAAGCCTGCAATGCGCCTTGTATCTACATTCGACAACGATATCTTCACTGCTGCCATCGAGTTTAAGGCTCAGAGCAACAAGAAGAGCGTTGCGCAACTTGGTATCCTGCGCAAGAAGGTTGCAAAGCGCTTCGACATTGACAGCGAGGTGTTCTATGCCGATATCAACTGGAGTGAACTGATGAAGGCTGTGAAGAATGCCAAGATTGGTTATGCCGAGATTAGCAAGTATCCTGCCGTTAAGCGCGACCTTGCATTGCTCCTCGACAAGAGCGTTACATTCGCGCAGATTGAGCAGGTGGCACGTGAGACCGAGAAGAAACTGCTGAAGGCTGTTACATTGTTCGACGTCTATGAGGGCAAGAACCTCGAGGAGGGCAAGAAGAGCTACGCAGTAAGTTTCGTTCTCCAGGACGACAACCAGACATTGAATGACAAGGTCATTGACAAGACTATGGCTCGCCTTATGGAGAACTTTGAGAAACGCCTTGGCGCCGTACAGAGATAAGAAAGACAATATAATATCCATCACCGTAAGTGTCATTTCGAGCGTAGCGAGAAATCTCATAACAACAAACATGGAGAGATCCCTCGTCGCTTCGCTCTGTCGGGATGACATATGTGTGGTTATATTAAATGATAAATAAATTACAAATTAAATAAATTACTATGGGTAGAGCATTTGAATACCGTAAAGCTGCGAAATTGAAAAGATGGGGTAATATGGCACGCGTATTTACCCGTGTTGGAAAACAGATTGCCATTGCCGTTAAGGCTGGTGGTCCCGACCCCGATACAAACTCACACTTGCGCGCTATCATCGCCAATGCAAAGCGCGAGAACATGCCAAAGGATAACATTGAGCGCGCTATCAAGAATGCGATGGGTAAGGACCAGAAGGACTACAAGGAGGTACCATACGAGGGTTACGGTCCTTTCGGTATCGCAATCTTTGTAGATGCTGCAACTGACAACACTACACGTACCGTTGCCAACGTACGCGCTGTCTTCAACAAGTTCGGTGGTACACTTGGTACACAGGGTAGCCTCGACTTCATGTTTACACAGAAGAGCGTGTTTACATTCACAAAGAAGGACGGCCTTGACATGGACGAACTGATTCTCGACCTCATTGACTACGGTGTAGAGGAGGAGTATGACGAGGAGGAGAACGAAATTACAATCTACGGTGATCCTAAGTCTTTCGGCGCAATTCAGAAGGCACTCGAGGAGAAGGGCTTTGAGATTACAGGCAGTGAGTTTACACGTATTCCTAACGACCTGAAGGACGTTACCGAGGAGCAGCGTGCTACAATTGACAAGATTGTTGAGCGCCTTGAGGAGGATGACGACGTTCAGAACGTTTATACAAACATGAAGCCACTCGAAGAGTAAAAACTCTCTTGGCGTTATAATATATAAGGTCGCGTGCACGCACGCGACCTTTGTTTTTGCTTTATTTTAGGTGACAATATATGTTGACCTGCAGTTTTCAACCCCCGTTCCTAATGTCATTTCTAACAAACCAACGGTCGATGCCCGAAGGGGCTAAACAATAACGGATGTGAAGAATCTCAAAACCGCGTTAAAAAGAGATACTTCGCTACGCTCAGCATGACAGGGTCCGCCGGGTCAACTGCTATATTATTATCAATTCTTCTATTGTATGCAAAAATAATGTCAAAAATATTTGTCTATATGTAAAGTTTAATTTACATTTGCGATGTATTCGAATACATAACAGGTTTATTTAACATTAAATGTAACATTATGAAGACAATGCTTTTTCCACACGGCTTTCAAAAGTGGGGCTGGTGTATTTTTGCAGTAGGTGTGATATCCGGTATTTATGCTTTGGTGACGGATTATGGCACAGGTCCTCTTGTGAACAATATTGCCATCATCGGCACGGTGTCCGGCGCAATACTCGCTACCTGTTCAAAGGAGAAAGTCGAAGACGAAATGGTTCGTCAGGTACGTTTGAGTTCTTTGCTTGTGGCGCTTTACGTCAATTATGCAGTGTTGATCATCTGCTCCTTGTTTATATATGACTTGGATTTTCTGTCGGTGATGGTTTACAATATGTTCACAATGCTGCTTATCTTTATGGTTGTTTTCCGCTACCGTATGTGGCGTTTAAATAAGGAGGCTAAAGATGAAGAACAGGATTAGGGTTGCGCGTGCCGAGGTGCGCATGACGCAGCAGCAGTTGGCCGAGGCCATTGGTGTCAGCCGTCAGACAATAAATGCCATTGAGAGCGGCAAGTTCGTGCCGTCGACGGTGCTGGCGTTGAAAATGGCGCAAATTTTTGAGAAACCGGTTGAGGAAATCTTTATGTTGGACGATGAAGATTAGTGAAAGGTGAGAACGCAGAACTATCATTCTGCGTTCTACTTGTTTTGTCTTATTGCTGGTAAAATTCGTGCTTTTTACTACTTTTGTCATTATTATCATTTAGTATTATGAGTAATTGCGGTTATTGTTCGGTTATCGTTAAGGAGAAGGATGCTGTTAACGAGTTGCTGGAGGTTCTTGGCAAAAATTTTGATGCGTCGAGCGGAGAGTGTTTCCTATCACTGAAATTTTATGACGAAAAGTATGATTGGCATTATACTGCATTCAGTGTTGTTAAAATAGAAAATAGTGCCGAGTATATACGTTTTGAAACTGAGTTCAGGCGTTTTGATGCTTTATGCACCTATCTCAAATTCAAGGGTATAGACTTTATTTACGAATTTACAGATGAAGGACATTGTATGGGCGGTTTTACAAACGACATGACAGGAGAGTTTTTCAAGACTTGCCTTTCTGTTGTGTTCGATGATATGGATGATGAAGTAACCGTTGATATACCAGTTGATGCTACTGATGAATATATTGAATCGAAAATAAAGGAAATAGAAAAGCTGTATAATAAAGAAGCAATTCATAGTTACACAGTCCGGTATTGCCCTGATGATTATTTCGAGTTGGACGAAAATGACCGCAGGAGCTGCGAAGAAAGTATTGAAGCAATACTGAGTGGTAAAGTGGAAGAAAAATCTATCCTCATCACTGACGGCGAGTTCTGCCAGAAGGGCGCAAACCTCAACAATCCCTACCTGGCAGAAACTGTAGAGGATAATGCAAATATCTTATATGAACCGCCATTCTAATAATTGATTTGGACCCATTACGGGATACACAAATTGGGCACTGTGTCATACAAAGCGCAGCAAAGTATCTCTCTCTAATAATGTAAGGTCGCGTGCGTGCACGCGACCTTATGTTTTGCTATCTTGTAAACCCCGGTGGCCTGGTTGTTCCGCCTTGTCCGCCGAACCCTGGCGGGCGGGTGTTGCCTCCGAATCCCGGCGGGGAAACCGATGGCGGGCGCATTGGCGGTCTTGGGATGGGGCGGGGCGGTGGCATTGGGCGAACCAGGGGCCTGTGGTATGGTGGCGACAGGTAGAACCGCCATGCGCCCGGGAAGTCGCTTGTCAGTCAGTAGTAACCACTGGTGCCTTGAATTATCCCGGCATTGCTGTAGGGGTAAATATATCCGTTCATTGACAAGTTGCTGCTGTTGAAGTTGGGGTTGATGTTGGCGGTAGCCTGGTTGCAGCCTGCTGTCAGTACCACGCTCACGGTTGCCGATATTTCGTTGCCGTTTATGTTGAAACTGTAGTAAATATTCCCGTAGCGGTCCACGTTCATCTCCTCATTGCTTACGGGGCCGGTGAGTGTTATTCCGCCCAGTCCGTTAGGAGAGTAGATGTTGCTGTTGTTCAGCGCTGTCTGCACTGTCGCAATGCCATTGTTGATTGAGAGGAAATTGGTGCTCTCGGTTACAAAGTTGCTTGCGCCGTTGTTGAATGTCACGTTCGACGCTTCTAGTGCCCACGAACCATTCTTCAGCGCGGCAATTGCCTGCAGGTACTCAATGGAGTCATTATGTATCTCAATTCTCTCTTCGGCAGCACGCTTTCGCAGCCTTTCGGCACGCCACGCGGCCTCCTTCTCCTTGCGTGTCATCTTTCTTTCCTGCGCCGATGCCTCGCAGCATAATGCCGCGAGCAGTATTGTCAGAATGAGCAGGTACTGCCCAATGAATGATGGCACATATTCGTTGCATTGTACTTGTGGTACCTCTTTTCTTGCTGTGGTTTTGGTTGGCTCTTTCATGATGCTTGCTTTTTAAAATGTTCTATTTTAGAACAAATGAAGTATGCATTATGCACGTCGTTAATAGGCTTTTGCGAATGATTTTAACCCTATTTTACTGTGCTTTCACTGTTTTTGCTTTTATTTGCTTGTTTTTTTGTGTCAATAGTGTTTGTTTTGCGTAAAAATTCATATCTTTACAAATAAATCCGTTTTGCAGGTGAGAAAGTTTTTTGTCACATATCTTTTTTTTGCGCTGATGCTTGCCTCTTGTGGCAATGAAAAGGGTGGTGTGCAAGGCGGTGAGTGGACTTTTGCTCCGCCTGCCGGTATGGCGCTTGATACCGTCGTTGTTGACACAATGGATATTGGAAATCCCTTTATCTGCTATGAGCGCGAGGATGATTGCTATTATATGCTTGGCGACGGCGGGTTTATGTGGGTGAGCAGCGACTTGCGTACTTGGGTGGGCCCATACGATGTCCTTGACCAGGACACTGCATCGTGGATTGGTGCATCGCCGGTGATTACATCGCCCGAGATACACAGGTATGGCGGCAAGTACTACTATATGGCGACCTTTGACCGCCCCGATGTTATGGTGCCCGATGCCGATGGCCATCCTTTTGCCCGCCGCTCGTGCGTGGCGCTGGTAGCCGATGATATCAGGGGGCCTTACAGGACCATTGACAGCAAAAGCAGTCTGCTTGTTGAGAGCGAGATGGCCGCGCATCCTACGTTTGGCATTGACTATTTGAATGCTGCGTATATGATATACACCCACCAGGGCGAGCAGAACGGCGACGGAACGGTGCAGATTATCCGTTTCTCGGACGACTTGGGGCGCCGCATTGGCGAGGCATACATAATGTTCTCGGCCTCAATGAATGAGTGGTCGGGTAGTGTGGATGGCGGCGAAAGACGCTTCTCGCAGGTGATGGAGGCTCCTTTCCTGTTCATTACAGATGAGAAGGGGATGGGTATATTGTTTACCTCATATATTGGTGGCGAGAAGTCTATAGGCGTTGCCTATACACAGACCGGTGAATATGGATATAATGGTCCCTGGGAGGTTGAGCCGCAGCCATTGCTCACAGGTGGTGTGAGTAGTGCATCGGTCTTTACCGACTACGATGGCACAAAGGTGCTTGCCGTTGGCAAGGATACTGTTATTGGCGGCGTGGCAAAAAGCGTGCCGCAGTTGTATAAACTTGACATGCAGTTTGATAAACTAAAAATTGAAGGACACTATAAATTTTAAGAATTATGCGTTTAATTATTCAGCCAAACTACCAGCAGCTTTCTTGCTGGGCTGCATCTTATGTAGCAAAGAAGATCAATGATTTCAAGCCTACAGCCGAGAAACCTTTCGTTCTTGGCTTGCCTACAGGTGGTACTCCTCTTGGTACTTACAAGGAGTTGATTAACCTTTACAATAAGGGCGTTGTAAGTTTCCAGAATGTCGTTACATTCAACATGGACGAGTATGTAGGTCTTCCCGAGGAGCATCCCGAGAGTTACCACTCATTCATGTGGAACAACTTCTTCAGCCACGTTGACGTTAAGAG
>JAZLBZ010000035.1:0-10595 GCA_045613945.1 Bacteroidaceae bacterium | reverse complement strand
AAGGGATTTCAAAACTTGTAGGGTAGAGCGACCTAAGCGTGAAAGTTCAGAAAGGAGCAAAAAATTAGCATTTTGACTAACACAAAAATCCAAGCACTCCATTAGCACTGTTCTGTTCTCGTTCTTTGTCGCTCCGCTTATGTGTTCTTCGTATGTGCCAATGATGTTGTAGTCGTTGCTGTTGGCAAAGCGTGTCAAGTCCTCTATCTGTCGTTGGGTGTTTTGTCTGTCGTTGGTTGATGAAACTCTGGCGTAAATAACTGCTGTACTCATATTGCTATCTCTTTGGTTCACAGGCTAAGGTATCAGGAAAGTCCTGTTCCTGCAAGCTCCAGAGTCAAAAAAATCAAAGAAAATTTTGAATACGGAAAAATATGTTTTTTTAGATTGAATACAGATTTATTTGAATACAAAAATAATCAAGAAGCATTATAATGCTTCTTGATTATTACTTTGATATTATAATACTTCCTAAAAGGTCTTCCATTCTTATAATTGGCAATGGATATTTTGACATATTTGTTCCTGCAGATTTCGCGATTATTATACCTCTAATAGCGCCTATTGCAACACTAATAATTACATTTAGAATGTCTTGGTTGATTTTTATTCCGTTTTCATTACTTATAATGACACTTCCATTTACGTCTTCTTCATATTTAAAGGTAAATGAGTAGTGGCACTCCATTATCGGATTTTCTTCATATGAATATTGTATACCAGTTGTAATTCCAATGATTTTCTCTTCGGGATTTGGAGATATGATATTTATAAATCCATATTTAAGCTTATCTGCGTTGATTTCTTCATCAGGCGTGTTTGAAATAAATTTAATTTCGTTGCTAGATTCAAGATGAAGTCCAATATTTAGTTTTTCCATATTAGTTTACTTTGTATTGCTGTTAAGCTATTAATATTCCTTCTGCTTTTACGAGTAGTAGAGTTTATAGAGTACATAGGTGATGTTGTGTCTATAATTATAGTCTCTGTCTTGTATTCTTTTTTAGTGTATTGAACTTGTTGCTGTTTACTAGCAACTGTGATAATAGGTGAATCTAAAGCTGCTGATATTACAGCCAATGTTCTTAAAGTAAAGTTGTGTGTACCTTTGAGCCATTTGCATACTTCAGATTCGCGTTTACCGACCATTTTTGCGAACTCTTTTTGTGTGATTCCCCTTTCTTTGAGTATTGAATCAATATGATTGGAGATTTCAAATGCCCAATCAACTTCAAAATGAATGTCATTTGGAACATTGTTTAAGCATTCTAAAAAAAGATTCTTTGTGTCCATTGCTTTATATTTCGATGTTTATACTATTTTCAATAACAATCCTATTATGATTTATCTTGATTTTCTTTGTTTTTTTATAATATTTAATGGCTTTTTCTAAATCTGCAAGCTCTTTTGTGTACTGTACTATTTGTGGATTGTTATTGTAATTCTGAAATTTAGTATCTCCGTTGCCAATAATTATTATATGGTCAGAAAGTCTCAAGCAGTATAGCCTTAATGTCTTGTGATTTTTTCTTTTCGTAATATATAGAGGAATTGCAACAACATTATCTTTATATTTCCCCTCTATTCTAAAATATCTTTCCAATGCTCCAGATTCGCTGATTTTTTTTATCGCCATAATGATTCGGTTAAAATCATCTTTTATTAAATCATCATCTGTATCCTTGAATTTATACATAAACTCATCAAATTCCGAAATGGCTTTATCTTGGAATTTTAGTGTGTATATGCCCGTAGTCTCTGTTGTGAGAAATTCAATTAGTTCAACTCTCCTTTTCATTTAGAATTTATTTGTGTGCAAATATATGGTATTTCTTTTTTGTAAACAAGAAAAATTGATTATAAATTCACTTAAAACTAAATTTGTACTAAAATAACATGTTTTAACAAGTAATAATGTGTAAGCATGGTGATGGTTCTGTAATTGAATTTATTTTCAACTATTTACAAAAAAATATGTTTTTTTCTCCATTACCACCCTTGTGAGAAAATGTAAGATTTTATATTACAATAAGCGGTTTTATTATCAATATGTTATGTCTATATATATGTAATGGCAAGGTAGTTTACTAATACCTTGCCACGCAATTACAA
Source organism: Bacteroidaceae bacterium (assembly GCA_045613945.1). GTDB lineage: Bacteria > Bacteroidota > Bacteroidia > Bacteroidales > Bacteroidaceae > HGM04593. Next base: position 8,483 of record JAZLBZ010000035.1, on the reverse strand, counting down.
TAGTTCTAAAATGCTGTAACTCTTTCTGCCGCTCTTGTCTTGGAAACGCAGAACTCTGTCGAGGAATGTCATAAAGAAAAACAAAAGACAATCCTTGATGTATTTGAGGGTTCTCAACATCTTGGCATTTGGTGGTGTAGGAGCTCCAGAGTGTCCTGGAGGGTATATGAATAGAGCAACCGCCTCAACACGGAAAAGCGTTGAAGCGGTTGTAAGTTGTTGATTATTTTTAGTTTGCCCTCGGGCAACTCCCATTGACCAACCTTTTGTTGCCTTTGGCAATCGCACCCAAGCGTGGCACTATCTTCGTCAGTGCTGCGTGCGACCGATGATGATTCTATTTAGGTAATTTTTATAGTAAAATAGTTGCCCCCTTCGGTGGTGGTTAGTTACTGCCATTGAGTCAATCACTGTCGCGTTGCGACTGTATCCCACGCTTTGCGTGACTATTACTCAGTGATTGCCTCTATCATTTTGCAAGCAAAATAATTGACGAAATTGCAGTTGCTTCGCAAACGCCACCCGCGTGGGCACAAACTTTGCCTGTGCTGCACGCGACCATTGCTCAAAAGGTCGCTCTATGGGAATAAAAGAAAAAAGAGCCGCAAGGCTCTTTTTTCTTTTATTCCCATTCAATAGTAGCTGATGGTTTTGGTGACATATCGTAGCATACTCTGTTGATATTTGGTACTTCAGCGAGTATGCGGTCGGTGATCTTTAGAAGAATTGGCCACTCGATTTGCTCGATGGTTGCTGTCATTGCGTCCACTGTGTTGACGGCGCGGATGATTACCGGCCAATCGTATGAACGTGCGTTGTTGCGTACGCCTACTGACTTGAAGTCGGGCACTACGGTGAAGTACTGCCATACAGTCTTGTCAAGGCCTGCGTTCTTGAATTCCTCGCGGAGGATGGCGTCGCTCTCGCGCAATGCCTCAAGACGGTCGCGAGTGATGGCGCCAAGGCAACGTACACCCAAACCGGGGCCTGGGAATGGCTGGCGATATACCATGTCGTATGGCAAGCCGAGTTCGAGACCACAAGCACGTACCTCGTCCTTGAACAACTGCTTCAATGGCTCAACCAACTCGAACTGGAGGTCTTCGGGCAGGCCGCCTACGTTGTGGTGGCTCTTTACGCACTTTGCAGTCTTGGTACCGCTCTCAACAATGTCGGGGTAGATTGTTCCCTGGCCCAAGAAATCAATGCCGTCGAGCTTGCGTGCCTCCTCTTCGAATACGCGGATGAACTCTGCACCAATGATCTTGCGCTTCTGCTCTGGGTCTGCAACACCTTCCAAAAGGTTGAGGAAACGGTCTGTTGCATCAACATATACCAAGTTTGCGCAGAGCTGGTTGCGGAATACCTCTACAACAGCCTCGCTCTCGCCCTTACGCATCAAGCCGTGGTTTACGTGAACGCATACAAGGTTGTTGCCGATAGCCTTGAGCAACAGGGCTGCAACAACTGAACTGTCAACACCGCCTGAGAGGGCGAGCAACACCTTCTTGTCACCTACCTGGCGGCGGATGAGTTCAACCTGGTCGTTTACGAAGTTTGTCATGTTCCAGTTCTTCTCGGCCTTGCAGGTGTCGAGGACGAACTCCTTGACAGCCTCTTTAACAGCCTCTACGTCGTTGCCGAGTTCGGCAATCTTTACATCGCAGAGTGCCTTGTCGTGGCCGGCAGCCATCACAGGGAAACCTGCGTTGTAGATATCGTGGTTAACGTCGATGGCAACACCGTCGATAACGTTGTTTGGGCCACCGTTGATGATAATACCTTTTACATTTGGGAGAGCCTTGAACTCATCGACTGTGATGTCGTGTGGGTAGATCTCGCTATAGACACCAAGTGCGCGGATTGCGCGTGCAACAACTGTGTTCTCGTGGCTACCGAGGTCAAGGATAACAATCATGTCCTGTTTCATATTCTTGAATGTATTAAATTGGTTTCTTTTTTCCAGTTACAAAAATATACTTTTTCCTTTTTTCTTACAAGAGCAAGGTTGCTAATGTTTGTTTAGCAAACAAAAAAAATGAGAGTGAAAACCGCGTGGTTTCACTCTCGTTTATGTGCGCTGTCTCTCTTCACCGGTGGTGACACCGATTACATTGCTCTTCATTGTGAAGGCTCTGAAATTCTGAAGAAAGCCCATAGTCTTTGCTGAAAATATTGTTTTGTTTTATGGTACAAAGATAGATAAAATTATATAAAAGTCGTGATAAAAGATAAAAAAATATTAAGTTTGCATATATTTCTTTCTGTGGCGCTTGCGCTTGCAGTAGAATAATTATTCTAACGACCTATGAAAAGACATTTTGCTCTTATTGCAGTTTTGTTTTCTATGCTGTGCCACGTTATGCCGGCAGATGCACAATTTTCTAAAGGAACGGTTGTGCGCCTTGTGAATAAAAGTACAGGAAAGGTTGCGGCTGCCAATGCAATGCTGGTTGGTTGTACCGACCGCGATGCTGCCGACTATTCACAACTGTGGTATGTCGATGACCGTTATTACAATGCTATCCCGATTGGTTACAAGGTGAGGCTCCGTAATTTGGGTAACGGGCATTATCTGCAGGGAAACAACAACTCTTCGACTCCATGGCGCTTGGTCAAGAGTTCCGGTACATATACCGAAAACTATGACGGCCAGAGCACCAAGTTCACTACCGAACTGTGGGAGGCGTCAAGGGATGGCTATTATACATTGGGTGCCGAGAACAAGAGTACCGGCAATACCGACTATTATTATGACAAGCTGCATAGCAATGCCGAGGGAAGCTGTGTGAGTTGGATGGGTGCCGCCGATGCTTCGTTGTGGAGCATTGAACTGGTGTCGGGTGTCGATGTCCAGGCGCAGTGGAACAAGCTTGCGGATTTTGAGAATATGGCAAACCGCAAGAGTGAGTTCCAGGGGTACTTGAACACACTGTTTACCGATGAACTTTGCACCGAACTGCGCAGTGCATACAAATCGCAGAGTGCGCTCTTTGCATCATCGGCCTATCAGGCCTTGCCTGCTGAACTTAAGAGCATGGCGCTCAAAGTGTGCAATGGTGATTGGAGTGAGGTGAATAAGGATAACAGCAGTGTGTCGTGGACAAGTTCGACTGCAAAGCGTTTCAGGGTGCAGACCGTTGAGCCTCATTCCGTTGCCGAGGAGATTTGCAAGGTTGTGAATGTGGGCGCATATTCGAACATGAACAACCCGACGGGTATCTATGCCGGGAACATGGACATGCTGTATATAATGGTAAAGGGTGATATAAAGCAGGGTGCTGCGCTCTATCTTGCAGGGCTTGCCCATGACAGCAAGGGATTTCTCACCACAATAGCCGGCAGCAACCCCGTGCAGCTAAGCAAGGGACTGAATGTGGTTCCTTTCTATGGCAATAAGGATATGCTCTATCTCTTGTACTCGGTGAACAGCCAGAGCAGCAGCTATCCTTTGACAAACTATCCCGATATTGAAGTGCACATTGAAGGCGGTTCGATAAACGGTATGTATGATGCCTCGATGGACGATGCCTCCAGGTTTAGCGAGCTTGCCGGCAATGCGTCGAAGGCGGGGCTTGAGTATTACGATGTGCTGGGCGGAAAGTTTGTCTATCGCACCAGTTGGGAGACTGTCTTCAAGAACAACAGTGCATCGTCAATTGAGCGCGCCCTGGATATGTGGGATTTGATTGGCCGGACACAGCACATGGTAATGGGTATCTCCTCGGCTGCAGAGACTGCGGGCGACCCATTGGGGCTGCATACATATACCTCCGATTTTTCGCGCTCTTTCAACAACCGTCAACTAGTGCACTCGTTGCCAACCATCGGTGCATATACACAGATGCCTTATCGCATACAGTTTGCGCATGGCGAAGGTATGCTCAGGGGCGATGAGATGGAACGTTCAAGTTACATTTGGGTGTGTGCTCACGAGTTCGGACACTCTAACCAAAATGCCATAAACATGGTGGGTACTACCGAGGTGAGCAACAACCTCTTCTCCAACGTGGCAATTTTCTATCAGGACTATTTCCACACACGCGGCGGTACTGTTGCCGACAACAATGCGGGTTACAATGCGGGTACTGCATGGCATTTCCGTAATTCCGATTCAAGAATGAGAATGATGTATCAGCTGTGGCTCTATTACCACGCTGCAGGCAGGAACAGGGACTTCTTCCCCAAACTCTTCGAGTATCTGCGCAATGACCCAATGTCAATACGTGATGCATCGTCGGGTGATGTTTATACTTCGGGCGAGTCCTTGAAATTCTACAAGTATGCCTGTCGTGCTGCAGGTGAGGACCTGACTCCTTTCTTCGAGGCATGGGGTTTTTTCGTGCCGTTCAGCAAACGCACCATTGCCGATTACTATGACTATAACATCATAAGTCAGGAGAGCGACATCAATGCCGCAAAGAACGAGGTTGCCGGTTATGGCTACCGCAAGAACTATTCCATCATATTCATAGAAGACAGAATTGGAACGGTTGCAAGCAAGAAGTATCCATCGCACAACAAGCAGTGGATAGGTACGGCGCTGAACACCGGCAGCATGGGACAATATACCGATTATCGCAGTCCGGTGCCTGCAAGCGGTGAGTATGTTTGGGTGCAGGAGTCCGACAATGCTGTAAAGGTGGCCGGCGGCAACGGTGCTGTGGGTGTGATTCTTGAATGGGGAGGCAGGATGCACGCTTTCTATAATGATGTCAGGTTGCAGGTTGATGCCTCTACAATGAACGCGATAAAGAGCGGCGAGTGCAAGATTAAGGTCATCTGTGCCGACCAGTCGGTTGTCATTGCAAAGAATGTGAGCGAGGCCACCGGCGACGAGGCCAAGAGGGTAATGCTCAAGTCCATGCTCGACAAGGTGAACGAGATAAAGAAATATGTTGACACTTCGTACAAGAGAGTGGGGTATTACAACCCGAAATATACACAGGGACTTCAGTTGTTGTATGAGAAGGCTCTTGCTGTCCACGACAAGAAGGTGGCGTCGGAGTACATGGAGTACATTGACAAACTGACTGCTGAAATTGCTGCGCTTGAACAGCTTGGCGACAAGGCTCTGATTGGCATTGGCAATGGTGCGGTGTATATGCTCGACAATGTAATGTATCAGGGTTACTATATGTATCTGAACAGTAATAACGAGGTTGACGGAAAGACCGTGCCTTATGGCGATGTGGCATGCTGGGTGTTCGAGCAGGCTGCCGATGCCGGTTCATTCTATATAAAGAACCGCAGCAACAACTGCTACATAGGGGTGCTGAATGCTGCAAGCCGTCAGGTATATGCAAGCGAGTCTTCGACATCTTCGGCAGGTGTGTTCCGCGTGGAGATGTGCGACGACAGGAGTGTCGCGCTAGGCGGTGCGTCGCATTATCTGCATCTCGATGCCGGCAAGAATGTCGTGGGCTGGGACAAGGATGCCGAGGCGTCGCATTGGAACGTGAGGCTTGCGGTGCTCAGTGATGCCGATGATGCCCGGTTGGATATGGAGGTGATGCTGCAGGGTGTGAAGTGGCTTGTCGAGGAGATTGCAACAGACGCCACATTCGGCAGCAATGCATCGGTAAGTGGCATTAGTGAAAGATATGTTGGTCTTGTTGAACTGCAGGACCTTGTTGCCGCTTGCCGTTCGGTGGGCAGTGCGCAGGCTTTGGGCAATTCGTCGTACAATATCTATGTAAATATGTACGCGGAACTCTACACACACTATCTAGTTTTGAAAAAGGTGTATGACATGGGTAACGATACACAACTGAAGGGTGCCCGCATGGCGTTGGTTGCTGTGATGAATGAGGTGAGTGCTCTTCTCAAGGGCAATAGCGCCGCCGGAAATATAAAATTGCAATGTACCGACAGGTCGGCACCTAATTATATATCATCAAATGCCGAGCACAATGCCGGTGGCGCTGCAAAGGATGGTGGCGGGTTGCCGGCGTTGATCGATGGCTCTACGGGTACATATTTCCACAGCCGTTGGGCCGGTACTGTGGTTGGTGAGCCGCACTTCCTGCAAGTGGATATGGGTAACGGCAATTCGGTGTCGGATTTCTGTTTCAACTACTCGTTGCGTGAGGGCTCGCCACATGCAATACCTACAGGCATGGTGGTTTCGGGCAGCAACGACGGTGTCGGGTTCGAGACAATACTTTCGCTCGGCAGGGAGGAACTGACAGGCGACGGTGACGGTGCCGTGAGCGATGCCGATTACTCGTTGAACTCGAATTTTGCCACTGTCATTAAACAAGGACGCAAGATTACATCTGTAAAACTCAATAGCCCAGGATATGGCGTGCAGACAGTGGATTTGACAAATCCAAAGCTCCTCTACAGCGACATGACGGCAACTGCTGTGTTCAACGTTCTCCCAGGCGAGACGGTGACTGCATCGTTTGTCAAGGATGGGCAGTGGGACTGGATGCATGGCTACGTATATATAGATGCAGACAAGAACGGGTTCGAATCATACATTGATGGCGACAAACCCGGTGGCGACCTTGTTGCATACTCTTTCTATGGAAGTGAGACCAATGAGAATAGCGGATACAACAGCATGGGCAACTACATTTCTGGCGATGGACGTAATGTCCTTGACCCGCCTGCATTTGTTGCACCGACGGTTCCGGGCTTATATCGCATGCGCTACAAGGTCGATTGGAACAGCATTGACCCCAAGGGTGACAACAACAGCAACTTTGGCGGTACCATTGCAAAAACCGACGGATGTATTGTTGATGTGATGCTGCGTGTGGGTGCGGCTACTTCGTCGGGTGTGAAAGAGAGTTTTGCTTCCGATACCATATCGTGCGGAAAGGATTATCGTTATCTGCGTTTCACGGTGACTGAATCGGATTGCTTTGTAGAATCGCACAGTTGTACCTCTACGCATCTGCAGTATAACGGGCAATATTACTTCTGCATCTCGGAGTTCGGGCTGACAAGAATTGAGAATACTGACCCTGCAGGTACTTGGCTGCCGCTTTATGCCGATGATGCCGAGACTCTTCTTGCCAAGGCAGAGAGGGCGCTTTCAAACTCTTCAACAGCAACGGAACTTGAAAGGTACACAGCGGGGCTGCAGTTTATGGCCGACACTCTGCGCCGTGCATTGGCAACGCCTCTCCCTGTGGAACTGACTGCAGATATTGAGTTGCCGGTCTTCTATCGCCTTGTTTCAGCAATTGGCAATTCTCCTCTGGAATATGAGGTTGCCGCAACGCCAAATATGTATGATGCGTCGGCTGCTCCGTTGAATCTTGTGGCATTTGCCGCTACTGATGATAATCGCCTTGCCCAGGCGTGGTATTTCGTGCGTGGTACCGATGTGGGCCGTTACTATATATGTCCCAAACAGGGCGATGGCAAGGTGCTGGGTACAAACCCTGCATGGAACCAAGTGATGCAGGCCGGTGAGGGGCGTGTGTGGGGTGTTGAAAAGGATGCCGCCGGATATGTGACTGAATGGTATATGACGGTGCTGGAGAGCGGGGAGTGCGTGCTCTCGCCGGTCTATGCTACGTCGCTTGTACTGGGACGTCCTGATGCGTTATCGCAAAAACTGGGATTTGTCGATGATGCCGAGAATGCAAGGCTTGTCATAGAGAGGACTGAACTTGACTATACAGGAATGGAAAGTTGTGTGACAGTGGAGCGCGATGCCGGCGGGGTGATGTATGACATCTATGGCCGTCGTGTGGAGCGTGTGACGGCTCCTGGATTCTACGTCATTGACGGGCGCAAGGTCTATATCAGGCCATGAGATGACGTGCTGCATTAGTTGGATAAGGCTAAAATGATACATCACAAGGGGTGTAAATGGGATTTTTATTAAAAACTTTTATTTTTTAACCGCTTTTGATGTTTTATATGTGAAAACATTTTGTTAAATTTGCACAGTAAAACTGTGCGAAGATAGGCTGCGCTCGTTGCAAAACGTTCAAGCAAGCTTGCGTTTTACTCGCTGGCACTATCATTGCACAATGAAACTTTGCGAAGATTTGGCTGAAATTGTATGAAGAGTGTAAAAGTTGTGCTTTTTATTGTACTTGCGGCGTTGGTTATGGTAGCATGCCGCTCGGCCGAATATTGCAACTGTGGATAAACCGGTCCACATGAAAAGAGTGAATTGAGATTTTTTTTTAATTATAAACGTTTTAATTAAATTTTAAAGAAATGATTAAACTTGGTATTAACGGTTTCGGTCGTATCGGCCGTATGGTGTTCCGCGCAGCAGTGAAGAACTTCGCTAACGACATTCAGGTTGTAGGTATCAACGACCTTCTCGATGCTGATTACTTGGCATACATGTTGCGTTACGACTCAGTACACGGTCAGTTCGACGGTACAATCGAGGTAGAGGGTAACTACTTGGTAGTAAACGGTAACAAGATCCGTTTGACAGCTGAGATGGATCCTGCTAACTTGAAGTGGGACGAGGTAGGTGCTGAGGTTGTTGTTGAGTCTACAGG
>JAZLBZ010000034.1:0-12968 GCA_045613945.1 Bacteroidaceae bacterium | reverse complement strand
CCCATGATCATGCGGAACAGGGTTGTCTTACCTGCACCGTTAGGGCCAATCACGCCCACAATGCCGTTAGGTGGCAGCATGAAGTTGAGGTTGCTGAAGAGGTGCTTGCTACCGAATGACTTGCCAATATTCTCGGCATTGATAACCTTGTTACCAAGACGTGGACCATTAGGGATAAAGATCTCGAGTTTCTCCTCGCGCTCTTTCTGGTCCTCGTTAAGCATGCGCTCGTATGAATTCAAGCGGGCCTTACCCTTTGCCTGGCGTGCCTTTGGAGACATGCGCACCCACTCAAGTTCGCGCTCAAGAGTCTTGCGACGCTTGCTTGCACTCTTCTCCTCCTGCTCCATACGCTTTGTCTTCTGGTCAAGCCATGAAGAGTAGTTGCCCTGCCAGGGAATTCCCTCGCCACGGTCGAGTTCAAGAATCCAGCCTGCAACATCGTCAAGGAAATAACGGTCGTGGGTTACGGCAATAACAGTACCCTCGTACTGGTTAAGGTGCTGCTCAAGCCAATCGATACTCTCGGCATCCAAGTGGTTGGTAGGCTCATCAAGGAGGAGCACATCGGGTTTCGACAGCAGCAGGCGGCAGAGAGCCACACGGCGACGCTCACCACCCGAAAGGTGGTCAACCAATTCATCGGGAGCCGGGCAACGGAGTGCAGCCATAGCACGCTCAAGCTTGCTCTCAAGATTCCATGCATCGGTTGCATCAATGATATCCTGCAGTTCGGCCTGGCGAGCGAAAAGTTCGTTCATCTTGTCGGCGTCCTCGTAATACTCGGGCAAGCCGAACTTCATATTGATTTCCTCGTACTCTGCAAGGGCATCGACAGTAGCCTGCACACCCTCCTTTACGCAGTCCATTACGGTCTTGCCATCCTGCAAGTGTGGTTCCTGTGGAAGGTAACCCACTGAATAGCCGGGTGACCATACCACATTACCCTGATAGTCATTGTCAAGGCCTGCGATAATCTTCATCAAAGTAGATTTACCCGCACCATTCATACCCACAATACCAATCTTTGCACCGTAGAAGAAAGAGAGGTAAATATTCTTCAAAACCTGTTTGTTTGTCTGCTTGATTGTCTTGCTCAAGCCCACCATCGAAAAGATGATTTTCTTGTCATCAACTGTTGCCATAAATATATTTTAATTGTTATTCTATGCCTAATTTAGAAATCTTTCGCGAAGATAACAAAATTTTCGCGAAATGCGGCAAGAAAACGACCTTATAAGTAAAGAGTAAAAAGATTATTGCCCCAGCCGTCTATTTTAAGTTAAAAAATCTTAGAGGTATAATAAATCGAACAATGCGTGCGTTTAGCAAACAGACCATAAATTAAATGAAAATATGAAAAATTTTATCAATAGATTCTGGTGGCTGTTCCCCGTGCTTTTTGCTGCAGCAATATTTTCCATTGCCATAACATCATCGTCTTGGACGGCAATGGCTTGGGAAATTTCAATACTCCTGACATCCATGGCATTGATAACGTCATGGATATTCCTGCTCATATTCAAAAAGTGGTGGAAATTTCTGTTTTCATTCATATTGGGAGCACTTACAGTAACCTTTTTCGTCTATATACTGATGATAGGCTTTGAACAGGCTTTCAACCCCGGCCCCGATGATTTCGGCAAGGAACATCCCATACCTGCACATCTGGAATATAGCATACCACTTGATGAAAGAGAAGAATTGTCATTTCCCATTGACAGCACAGCGCAAGACACCTGGCTGCAGATTTGGAATGATTTTCAAGGCGGAATGTACACATACGACTTCTACTACCCCGCACTTGAGGAAGGTGTAGTGTTCCTGCGTTGTTATGAAGCGACTGAAAACATACCACTCTCACACGAGCGCATTTCAGAAGCAAGCATGGTAGCAACACCCTCTACCACATCATTCTCAAAAGTAGTTGAAAAGCAGTGCTTCAAAATCTACCCCGGCGATTGGGGCGATTACTACGCCGCGCGCATAGAGGTTTGGCACAAGGATGCCAAGACAGGCAAGGAACGCAAACTGATGGAAAAGGTCTATCGTGTAGAGGGTTGGGAGAGATAGGCGACAATCATCTCCTATCCCTACTGATTGCCGCATAAACGACAATGCACGCAAATGTCAGAAGTTCCGACAATGGCAAAGCAAGCCACATACCCTTTACACCAACAAATTCGGGCAGCAACAGGAACGAGGGGAACAAAAACACCACACCACGCAAGATTGCGAACACCGTTGCAGGAGCAACCTTTTTCACGCTCTGCATATAGCCTATTGCAACAAGGTTCATAATAAAGAAAAGGAAGCCTGTGGCAAAATAGGGAAAGCCCTCTATCGCAATCTGCGCTGCCGGGTCATTCTCTGCAATGAACAGATGCACCAGGTGCCCCGGGAAAAGAGTGAATGCAATAATAGATACAAGCGAGCTGAGCACTGCTGCACGCACAGATATCGATAGAGTCTTTTTCACCCTGTCCCATCGTTCAAGTCCATAGTTGTAGCTCACTATCGGCTGCACAGACTGCGCTATTGAATTGCCGAACATGAACACAAAGGGCGTATAATAGCAGGCAACACCGTATGCACCCACACCGGCATCACCCAGATGTTTCATGAACACGAAATTGCCGGCAAACAACAACAATGCCATTGTAACCTCGCCAAGCAAGGCCGAGAAACCTATCTTGCATTGATATGCGATATTCCTTATCGAGAGTGTCAGACTGATTGGCGACATTTTCACGCCACTCATCTTCAACGTGCTGGCATACTTGACCAGATACACGAATGCCATTATGCCACCAACCATAGTACTTATTGCCGAAGCAATGGCAGCGCCTTTCACGCCCATCCCAAGCGGGAAGATGAAGAGCCAGTCGAAAAAGAGATTCAACAATGCAGGCACTACATTGCACCACATTGCATACTTGGGCGAGCCGTCGAGACGAATAACAAAAAGACCCACCACAGACCACATCTGCATTATGCCGGCCGGTATAAGGTACACCATATAATCCCTTACCAAAGGCATGAGCGTCTCCGACGCGCCAAGCATGTACGAAATCTCCTCAGGTGCAAGCAGAATGAAAATCATGGCACCAACAACCACAAAGGTCGAGAACCACACGGCCTGTGTCACGTTTATACGCGCAGCCTTTACGTTGTTCTGCGACAGATGGATAGATGCCACCACCGATGCACCGGTGCCCACCATCAGCGCAAAGCCGGTGAGGATGAGAAAGATAGGATAACAAATGTTTATGGCCGCAATACCATTGCTGCCCACTCCGTGACCCACAAAAACGCCGTCAACGACTGTCAACAATGACCAACTCACCATTCCCAACAACGTGGGAATAAACATCTTTGTAAAAAGCCTTGAGATATTCGTCGTTCCAAAATCTATATCGTCCCTGCCTGACATAATTATAATTTTTATGCGAAGATAGAAAATAAAGTTGAAATCTGAAAACTTGTGCAAGCGAGTGAAAGCCAAGTTTACTTGAGTTTTTGCAACGAGCGCAGCCAAGGTTCAAGCACACGCAGTGTGGTTAAAACTGAAAGGTGAAAGGTGAAAGCCGAGGTTTGATAAAACCGAGGGTTCGACAATACTTGCAGCAATAGGTCACGCGCAGCAACGCTGTAGGTGTTGCCCGCGTGGGTTGCGATAAGCAAGTATTGTCAAAGCCACAAACCATAAAACCGAGGGTTCAACAAAGTCGCGAGTAAGAGAAACTTAGTTCTCCGCTTTCACTTTTCAGTTTACTAAGCTGATACGCATCGCGCGCATCCCCATTTGCCAAATAAATCACGCCACAGCGCACAAAACCATACTTGCGTAAGATGTGATGCATGATTACATTGTCGCTATGCGTGTCAATGCGCACTGTCCCGGTGTGCTCAAAAGCCCAGTCAAGCATTTGTCGTGCATACCCCTTGCCCGGTGCAGCAACCGCAATGCGGTGGATAACATGATAAGGATTATCATTGAGCCACGCGCCGTCCTCAATATATGAATAAGTGGAATCCGGCCCGGGAATAAATGCCATTGTTGCCTCAATCACTCCATCGACACCATCGGTGACAACGTAGCACACACCCTGCTCGATATCATCGCGTACTACCTCCACCGACGGATAGCCCACACCCCACTGGTGCAAGTTACCACTTGCACGCATAATATCCTTTGCACGCTCAAACAGGAGCATCAAAGCAGGGATATCATCGTGTATTGCTTTGCGTATGTGCATATTCCCCATTGTAGAGCAATAGTGTTGCCAATGGGCGAATATAGTAAAAAATTATCAACAAGAGCAACCCATAAGAGTTTTACCACTCCATTTTGAATATTTTTTTCAAATCAAACAATTTTTCAAGCGAAAAAATATTCATTACTTTTTTGCAGACACGACCCTTTGCCGCCTCTTTTGCGGCCTCGTTCTCGCGCTGCACACTGTGCAGTTCACGCAACGATTTTATATTGTAAAACTTGCTCACATTACTTCTCATTCTTGTTCTTATCTTCAAAAAATATCTTAACGAAATGGCTCACCATCCTGTCCACAAAAAGACGTTCTCTCAGCACATATACCACCCAGGCCGACAGCAGCAACAGCACTGCCACAGCAACGATTGACAAAGGAAAACCAATGAGCGGCATCAGCAGAATAGCAATGAGCACCATGAGTGCCAGGTACGCCACAAAGAGGAACATAGAGAGTACAAAGACGCATATAACATCGCCAAACAACAGCGACAGACATTCAACCATACGCAATTTGCAACCATCCACATTCCTCTTCAAATAGTCAAGAGCAGCCTTTGAAATATCCTCAATATCGGCTCTGATTCCCATACTTCAACAAACTTCAAGGTACCACTCTATTCTTCTTCAACCACCACTCTTTCTTCGGTCTTGCAGTCGCACCCCTCCTTGCCGCAGCAACAGGCATTGTCAAAGTGTCTCTTGATATCGCCAATTCTATCCTTGATATCCTTGCGCATATCCTCACCCTTCTTTGGAGCGAACATCATCATCACCAACCCACCGGCCAACATACCACCGGTAAAAGCCAAAAAATTACAGATTTTCATAAACAACAAAATTTAGCGATTAATACTCTAAGGCTCCAAAGAACTCCTCAAGGGCAAAAACGGGAAGGTGAATAATGGCTAAAATTAAAAACACTTGCCACTTTTCTTGCCGTTTTATCCCAAAAGCACTACCTTTGGTTCACCTGTAACAGATAAACAACTGTGATATGAAAAAGTGCACTGCAATTATATTTTATTCAGCATTATTTCTTCTTTTTTCCTGTGGCGAAAGAGAGAAGAAAGCCGATGATACAAAATCCACACACGGCATTGAGCAAGTCTCCACCGCTCTGAACGTACAGGACACAATAAAGGTTGACGAGAAATACGACTATGCATTCTCGGGCGAAGAATCTCCCACGCTTGCAGTCAACATATCCTTGCCAGTGGTAAAACTGAACAGCGCAGCAGCAACAGAAAGAATGGAGAGCACGCTTGCCCTGGCTGTTTTTGATGAGCACGCCACACTTAAAGAGGCATGCAACAGGTTTGTCGACAAACGGAAAAACGATTTTGACGAGATGCACGACGAGTACCTCAACGCCAAAGGGAATGATATGCCTGCATTCTTTTTCAGTCTCTACGACATAATAGAAGGCAAAGCGCAAATCGGTTACAAAGATTGCATCACCTACATCGTTGCGCACGAAGAGTACAACGGAGGAGCACATCCCAACACATATATCAACATAACAAATTTCGACCCCGTCAGTGGCAACGAAATAACCCTTGACAATATATTCAAGGAGGGATACGAAGAACCGCTCACCGCAATCCTCACAAACCAATTGATGAAAGAGGCTCAAGTCTCCACCATTGAAGAACTGCGCGACAAAGGCATCCTCTTCTTCGACACAGAGATGTTCGTCTCAAACAATTTCATTCCGGAGGATGACAGCATCACATTCCTCTACAATAGATACGAAATTGCGCCATACGCCGCAGGCGAGATATTGTTGACAATAGATTATAACACATTAAAAGAGATAATGAAATAATGGAGAGCATTATAAAGTATTTTCCAAACCTCAGCGACAGGCAGAAAGAGCAGTTCGCTGCACTCTATGACCTTTACTACGACTGGAACAGCAAGATAAACGTAATCTCGCGCAAGGATATCGAGAACCTTTATCTGCACCACGTGCTTCACTCGTTAGCAATAGCCAAGTACATCACCTTCAAGCCCGGCACGAAAATCATGGACATGGGCTGCGGCGGCGGATTCCCCGGTATTCCCCTTGCAATCATGTTCCCCGATGTGCAGTTCCACCTCGTTGACAGCATTGGCAAGAAGGTACGCGTTGCCGGTGAGATAGCGCAGAGCATTGGGCTCACCAATGTACGCACAAGCCACAGCCGCGCCGAGGAGATAAAGGACAAGTACAGTTTTGTTGTGAGCCGTGCGGTGATGCAACTGCCCGATCTTGTAAAGATTTGCCGCAAGAACATATCAAACGAGCAGTTCAACGCCTTGCCAAACGGCATCATCTGCCTCAAGGGCGGCGACATGACAGCCGAGACACAGCAGTTCAGGAACTGCCGCGAAATCATTGACATAAGCACCTACTTCGGCGAGGAATACTTTAAGGATAAGAAAGTCGTATACGTACAAATATAAATATATTCCGCATTGATGTCATATCGACCATACCTTAATGAAAAAATAATGATATATTTTCGATGAGCGATAGCGAACTAACAGTATGTGAGATATCTCATAAATCGTTTAGAGATCCCTCGTCGCTTTACTTTCAGTGAAGTTGCTTACGCTCGGCATAATTCAAGTAAACTTGATTCTGCACTCACTTACTCGCAACATCGTCTCTGTCGGGATGACAAATGAGCAAGGCTTTCTGTGTATTGGGTCAAGTTCTATATTATCCCCTAATTTATTCACTTATGCAACTCAAAAAATTCATTGTAAACCCAATACAGGTAAACTGCTACCTTCTTTGGGACGACACCAAAGAGGGCGTTCTCATTGACTGCGGTGCATGGTTCCCACAAGAGAGGGAGCAGATAAAGCGTTTCATTGAGGACAACAGCCTCACCCTCAAGCATCACCTTAACACCCACCTGCACTTTGACCATATCTTTGGCAATGCATTCGTTGAGGAGACGTTCGGCGTAAAGGCAAGCGCCAATGATGCCGACTGGCCCTGGGCCGAGAATATCAAGGAGCGCGTAGCACGCTTTGGCGTGAGGTATGAGGAGGATGTACCGCCGCTTGGCAAGGTGTTGAACGATGGCGATGAAATAACCTTTGGCAACAGCCGCATTCTTGCCATTGCAGTACCGGGTCATTCACCCGGCAGCCTGGCATACTATGTGCCAGGCGCGATGATGCTCTTCAGCGGCGACGCACTGTTCAGGGGCAGCATAGGCCGCACTGATTTCCCCGACAGCAACCACCGCTCGCTGATATACTCAATACGCGAGAAACTGCTCACTCTGCCTGCAGAGACAACTGTCTACCCCGGGCACGACCGCGAAACGACAATTGAATTTGAGAAGAAGAACAACATGTATTTAAGATAAGAGAAAAAGAAGAGTCACTCCTATGTGGGTGACTCTTCTTTTTCTCTTATCAGTATATTTACTTTTTAATCTTCATACTTGCCTTAATCAGGTATACTATCAACAGTGCATACATAACCAAAGAGACAGCCTCGCTGCCAGGATTGCCAAGCCACTCCTCGTTTACCATATTGATGCCGCCAAAGCGCAGGCCCGCGCTAAGCACGCCCATAAGCGCACCGCCGGCAATGAAGCCCGACGCAAGCAGTGTGCACTTCTCGCCACGCTCTGCGTTCAACGCCGCATCCTTGCTGCGTGTAGTTATATACCAGTTGATGAGACCACCAACAAGCAATGGCAAGTTCAGTTCAAGCGGTATGAACATACCAAGCGCAAATGGCAATGCAGGCACCTTGCAAAATGTAAGCACCAGCGCCAGTGCAGCACCAATGCCATAGAGTAGCCAGGGCGCGCCAACGCCGCTCATCAGCGGGTCAATAACTGCAGCCATTGCGTTAGCCTGTGGTGCTGCAAGTTCGCCGCTTGTAAAGCCGTATGTCTTGTCAAGTATCATAATCACACCCGCAACAGTCGCTGCCGAAACAAGTGTACCCAGGAACTTCCATGTCTGCTGCTTTGCAGGTGTCGAGCCAAGCCAGTAGCCAATCTTCAGGTCAGTGATAAAGCCACCCGCCATTGAAAGCGCAGTACATACCACTCCACCCATGATGAGTGCAGCAACCATGCCCGATGACCCCTTCAAGCCAACAGCGACCATAATCACCGATGCAAGGATAAGCGTCATCAATGTCATGCCCGATACCGGGTTAGAACCAACGATAGCAATGGCATTTGCGGCAACAGTAGTAAAGAGGAACGATATCACTGCCACAAGCGCTACAGCAACAGTGCTTTGCAGAATGCTGCCGTTCATAACATCGAGGAAGAAGAAAGCAAACACCATGAGCAGTGTGAACACTGAACCAAAGAGCACCACCTTCATAGAGAGGTCTCTTTGTGTGCGTGGCTGCTCACCCTCGTTCTTCTTGCTGCCCATCTCGCGTGCTGCAAGGCTTGCAGCGCTCTTTATTATACCCCATGAGCGCAGAATACCAATGATACCAGCCATTGCAATGCCACCGATACCAATGCTCTTTGCATAGTTGCTGAAAATCTGCTCGGGTGACATATCGCCTACCGCTGTAGTAATCTCGGGGTTCCACATATTCAGCACCTGGTCGCCAAAAATCAGTCCCATGCCGGGAACAATCACCAGCCACACAAGCAACGAACCAACGCAGATGATGATGGCATACTTCAGGCCAATGATGCATCCAAGACCAAGCACTGCAGCGCCGGTGTTAATCTTCAGCACCACCTTAGCCTTGTCGGCAAGTACCTCGCCCCAACCAACTATGCGTGTTGTAACGTTCTCGTTCCACCAGCCGAATGTAGCGACAATAAAGTCATACAAACCACCAATCAAGCCCGCAATGAGCAATGGCTTTGCCTGGCTGCCGCCCTTCTCGCCCGACACAAGTACCTGCGTACTTGCAGTTGCCTCGGGGAATGGATACTCGCCATGCTTCTCCTTTACAAAATACTTGCGGAAAGGAATGAGGAACAGAATGCCAAGTATACCGCCGAGCAACGAACTGATGAACATCTGCATGAATGTCACTGTCATCTCGGGATACTTCTCCTTGAGGATGTAGAGTGCAGGCAGGGTAAAGATTGCACCCGCCACAATAACGCCCGAACATGCACCGATTGACTGGATGATGACATTCTCGCCAAGCGCGCCCTTGCGCTTTGTGAGCGTTGACATACCAACGGCAATGATAGCAATGGGAATAGCCGCCTCAAACACCTGGCCAACCTTCAATCCAAGATAGGCCGATGCTGCAGAGAACAGCACTGCCATGAGCACACCCCAAGTCACCGACCAGACGTTCACCTCGGGGTACTTCTTCTCGGGCGACATCAGAGGCTTGTACTCTTCGCCCTCCTTCAATGGACGGAACGCATTCTCGGGCAATCCCGTCGGTTTTTCATTTTCCTGTTTCATTTTACTATATCATATAAACGTTTCCTTAATCTTTCGCAAAAATAGTAAAATTAGTGAAATAGACACAGCCCAAGTCTTTATAAATACAGGGTTGAAAATATAATTTGTCCTATATAATTAATGAATTAGGAATATATTCACTATTTTTGCCCTAAACACGAATAAACATCATGGCAAAGAAAACCAACAAGCCTGGAGAGTGCAGCAGGCAACAGAACCTGTTTTTCAGCTGGGACTCTTTTATACGCAACCTTACAGAAGGGGAATACATACTCGTTCTCGGTAGCGAGATAATGTTGTCAAAATCCCTCGAAGGCAACTACAACGGCGACAGCTACAGCCTTATTTTCGATGATGTCAAGGAGAGTCTTGTCAGTTCAGGCGTTCTTTCAGAGAACAACGCCTCAGTCAACTTCACCCAACTCTCCTACATATATAGGAATATCGACACATACATCAGGAAATCAGTCAACGAGAACCTTGAGTTCAAAGTAGAGGAGATTGAGCCACGTCTGGTTGAACTTATGAAGACCAGGCACTTCAGGGTTGTCCTTACCACCACATTCGACCCCTACGCACTTGAACTCATGGAACACGTTTGGGGTAAAGGCAATGTGAGGGTCATGAACATAAACAACCCGCGCAGCAGCATTGACTTCGACCTGGAGAGATACATATCCGATGATATCACAAGCCCCATCCCCCCAACGCTCTATTATATTTTCGGCAAGGCATTCCCTGCCGAGGAGACACGTCCTTTCGTCGTAAATGACAATGATGCCATTGTCACGCTTTCAAAGTGGATGGGTGAGAGCGCCCCTGAGAAGATGCTCAAATATATACGTTCAAAGAGAATCCTCGCATTGGGATGCAAGTTCGATGACTGGTTCTTCCGTTTCTTCTGGTACACCATGCGCAAGTCTATCATAGAGATTTCCAACGGCGAGGTTGTCGTGTCGCTCGATGAGCAGAGCGAAAGCGACCGTAAACTGAAACAATACTTTGACAACGAGAAGATATATTACCAGCCCGATGCACGCAAGTTCATTGAAGAGACGCTCGAAAGACTGGATAGATATGATATTAAAGAGGAAATCATCAGCAAGCGCAAGCGCAAAGGAGTCTTTCTGTCATACGCACACGAAGATTTTGAGATTGTGCGACATATATTCCTCAGTCTTGTCAAAGCCGGTATAGATGTCTGGTTTGACGAACGCAACCTGCAAGGAGGTGACAAGTACGAAGAGAATATACCTGCAGCCATTGCCGACTCCCGGATATTCATCCCCATACTCAGTTCACAAGCCCAGAAAGATATTGTCAACAGTAACATACGATACTACAAGGATGTTGAATGGAGTACAGCCCAAACCATGTGCAACACGAATACCCATTACAAGGTAGTGCCCGTCCGTCTGCCTGGCTATGATACCCGTTCACAGGTAAACAACGACGGTTTGCCTCCATGTATGAGAACCACAATTTTCGACCTAGAGAAGTGCTCGGCCAATGAACTCGTGACAAGAATCAATGAATTGTTGAAACAGTAAACCGCCATACATATATGAAAACTAATCCATGGATAGGCCTGGCCTCATACGATGAAGAGAAGATAGCCGAAGGATATGCGTTCTGCGGACGCTCCACTGCCACACAGGAACTATATTCGCACGTCGACAACAATCTCCTCGTTACAATGTACGGCAAATCGGGAATAGGAAAATCATCACTGCTTAAAGCCGGCCTGTTCCCCAAGCTTAGAGGAAACGGTTATTTTCCTGTCTACATACGTTTTGGCAAAGAAACCGCTACAACATCATATTCAAAGATAATAACCTCCACAATATGCAATGAAATAGAAAAGGCGGGATACACCACAGAAACCACAGGCCATGTAAAGCCCTCTGCCCAATCATCAGAAACCGATGACAGCTATCTGTGGAACTTCTTTGCCGCCACCCGCTTCGTCGACTCCATTGGCAACACTCTCTTTCCTGTAGTGGTTATTGACCAGATAGAGGAACTCTTCTTCCGTGACAAGGAACAGCTTGAGGCCCTTTTCAGGCAAATTTATCTTCTGATAGATGACAGTTCACTGCTGTCAAGTGCCATGTCCGAGGAGGTAATAACCAACTACCGTTTCCTTTTATCGATACGCGAGGATGACTTTTTCAGGCTCGAGGATATCATAGAACGCCTGCGCCTTATCGAGATGAAGCACAACCGCTACCGCCTTACCGAACTGAGTGACAGCGAGGCCAAGGAGATAATTGGTATTCCTGCCACCGATTATATTACCCGGGGCGAAGAGGAGGCTATTGCCATGCGCATAATCGAAGCCGTCAAGGGCGAGAACCGCCAGATAAGCAGTGCCATTCTTTCACTGCTCTGTAGCCGCATTTACCAATCCACCATCGGACGAGGCGAGAAACATATTACCCTTAGTGCCGTTGACACATTCCTCAAAGGGGCTGAAGGAAACTTCCTGGCATCGTTCTATGCCGATATCATCGCCAAACTCAACAATCGCCGCAAATGGGAGTATATTGAGGAGAATCTTGTAACCCAGGAAGGAAGGCGCGACTCCGTACTTAAATCCCAGTTCGACGCCAATGTTCCTGCATGCGATTTTCTTTTCCATGGTGAAATGGCAATGTTGCGCTGCGTCACATACTCGTCGAGTCATGAGCCACATGTCGAAATCATTCATGACATACTTGCCAAGCATCTGCAGAAGAGCCGCAATGAACGACTTAAAAAGAGAGAAAGCCTCAAAAAATGGAAAACCGCAATGACATTTGCTGCAATAATAGCGGTTGCAGTTTTCGTTTATCAATATTGGACCATCCTTAAAAGCCAGGAGAAAATCCTTGTAACCCAATCGCGCTATCTTATAAGCGAAGCCGAAAAGGAATTCGACAGAGGCAACATAACCAAGGCATTGCGTATTTCATTAGAGGCGCTTGACAAGCAATATATCAACGAAGCCGAATTAATGCTAAGGAAGTGTAATAATCCCGGAATTGAAGGTATATATAGCCAATGCATCTTGCAACATGAAGAAGGTGTTTACTCCGCCGTTTTCAGCCCGGACGGGAAATATATTGTAACGGCATCTGATGACAACACCGCAAGGGTATGGGATGCAAAAACGGGAAAACCGGTTACAGAGCAGTTAAAGCATGAAGAAGATGTTAACTCCGCCGTTTTCAGCCCGGACGGGAAATATATTGTAACGGCATCTGATGACAACACCGCAAGGGTATGGGATGCAAAGACG
>JAZLBZ010000033.1:0-45646 GCA_045613945.1 Bacteroidaceae bacterium | reverse complement strand
TGCACCATCACATACGACTGCATACAGATGGAAATCAAGAGAACCTACGTTAAAGGCTCTCCTTTTTCTCACTACACAATAATCCCGGCCAAGGAGATGTGGGTGAATTGCAATGTAATTTTCGAAAGCGACCTCTTTAACCTCACAGAACAGGAATTCTACTTTCTGGACCTTGCAACACTGCTTATGGACCTTGCGCTTGAATATCGCCTGCGCCAGGAGGAGATTGCATACCACGCAAAGCAGATGCGCATCCACACAATGGAGACAGCATTATTAGACGAGGAACAGATTCCGCTCGATCCCATAGATGATGCTGCCATTGAAAGCATCATTGCGGAGTGTGGCAACAAAGGGATCGATAGCGGCAACACATTCAAAGCCATCGTACAACCCTGGATGGATGCCATCAGCAATTACTTTATGCTGATGAGCAACAAGTACGATGATCGATTCTCTCTCAAGGATTTTGAAATTGAGAGAATCTCCGAATTCGTACCATTATATAACACTGTGGTGAGAGTCGGCTGGCCTAAAAAAACAGTTACTGAATTTTGTGAAGGGAAAGAAGTTGTGGGGGAGATGGTAATTACCGCAGCTAAGTACTTGAGCAACCCAAGTAGAGAGCAAGCCATCGCCTGCTTTAAGGTGGGGGATTCCGAAATGATAATGGATGAAATGATTTATTCTTCAATTGGCTTAAAAAACACTCTTGCCATTTTCCCCAACGCCAGTGTACGCCGTTTCCGTTTGGATATAAAGGGTTCCATAGGCATTCACGCACTTGTGGGTTACCTGAAACTGATGCCCGCACTGTGTAAAAAAATGGACGAACTTGCCGCAAGAATAGACAAAATGCTTGAAAAACAATGTTGAGTAAAAAAGTTACCCGCCTTTTTGAATTTTTTACCAAAAGTTTCTATATTATAGCCATAAATCCAAAAACATACAATTATGCCAAACATTTGCACAACAAATTATGTATTCGAAGGCGAAGAGAGAGAACTCAATGCATTGTACAACACAATGAATAACCTGCAGAACCAGGAGAAGGACGGTTTGGACGACCTTGCACAGGCATTGGGCAAGGAATCATCCGATTTATTGGACTGTCGTGGTGGTTGGATATCATTGGAGCGCGCCGGCGACACGTTGCGCACCACCATAGAGAGCGCGTGGACTCCCCGCTACGAACTGCACACAATACTAAAAGAGACATACCCCACCCTGTGCATCTATTACAAGGCCGAAGAGCCAGGTTGCGAAATATATGTGAAGAACGACGCCGAAGGCAAGTATTTCCCCGAGAGCGAGACCGACGGATACCCATACGAACTGATGACCGAAGAGAAGGAACAGCGAATCATTGCCCTTTTAAAGGCTGTGAAGAATGGCGAGATAGAGGTGAAGGTGAGCCGTGCAGAATGACATTTGAACGCTGGATCAACTGCTATATTATTCCCCGATATTGGCACGTTTTTATTAACAATTTTTAACTATTTATATCACATTGTGTTTCAATGCGATATAAACTATTTTCATCGGTACCAACTCAAAAATTCGAAATTTTTCAAAAAGTTACTATATTATACGTGAACGTATAAAAAACAAAGCATTATGGAAAAAAAAGATATTGTGAACATCGCAAACGAACTGATGCGTAACCCTTCAAAAAAACAGGAATATAGACTGCTGAATAGTTTGGTAGGACATAAGAGCATTAAGAGACTGACAGAGGAACAATTCGACACTCTTTACACATTCTGCGAAGATGTTTCAAAAACAAGAGAGCAAATGTTTAAAGACCTCGTTACAGAAAACGACTCGGAAGTAGATGCGATAGAATCAATATATAATGTAAGCCAAAGAATAAAAGATATGATTGAAGAGGCTGCTTTTGGTGAATTGAAAAAAAACACAGCCGATATACTCAACCGACAGTGGAAAAAGGTATGGAGAGTTGAATGTCGCGGAAATGTTGCCTGGAACAACTGCGGAACAGTGCAAATAGGGCTTAAAGAATTTGCAAAGGCCCGTTTGGAATTTGTAGGAATAAATGCAAGGAATATGTTCTTTGGGAATGAGTATAAATTGGCATTGCGCGTCGAGAGGGATACTTTGCTTGCCAATGAAATACGCGACTTGCTGATGAAATTTCCGATATTATTGCCCTGCAACTGCGAAATCAGTGAAAAAGAGAGCACCACAATTGCCATCTACAATGTGCACACTGCAAAGCCTTTAGCAGCAATGACATCAAAGCAAATGACAAAATTCCTTGATGAGCTTTATACTAAAAAACTGAATTACTGTTGTTATCAGCTTGTTGAGAGGTTCAAGGATTACAAGTAAGAAAACCCAAAGTTATGAAGCGATAAAAGCCACGGAGTACAAACCTTTCCCTAATCTTGTAGCCAACCTTAAAAAGCCCTGCAGGGTCGATTTCAATGTTATTCCTGTATTCGATGCCACAGAGAAAATCCATGCTCACTGGACTTTCCGCGACATTACCGGCACAATTGTAAGAAAAGGACTGTCGCACGAACAGTTGTTGACCGACTGCATCAACGCACCACTCCCCAACCATTCCACCATCGGCAAAGTTGTGGATGACGAAACACTATTACGAATATACTAACCACAGAGTTTTATAATATGGACAACGCTGAAGAAAAAAAGTATCTTGACTTAATCAAGAAAAAAATGAAGGAACACGGACTGACATCCTACAACACCACTGTTTTCGAAGTGTTTATAGGTAAAAAAAAGGTTATTCCAAAGGGGTGGCAAATGTTGCTTGTACCCATAAAGGGATATCACTATGACAGATACGAACTTCCCCAGATAATGCACCTTGATGGCAAACTCTATTTTATTGTAGAAAAGCAATATAAGACATACGATTTCCGCTATAAAAAAGAGTTCTTCCGTTTCACTTGGGACGAACTTGTAAATTTTGTGGAAACCACACCGTTGAGCATCAGGGCTTATACCTATGGCGGTAAAGATAACACAGACTGGGGAAAGTATTTATTAAGAAATATTGAAAGAAGCCTGAGCAATTACGATCCACACGAAGAGATAAAGACAAAACTGAGTGAGAGCCAGCTCAACATCCTGTGCCAGAGGGTTGAGGATGAAAAAAGCCTTGCAGAAAAGTTGGTGGATAAGGTTTTTGGATATTAAAATGGAAAATGGTTACAACAAGGGTGCACACTCGTTGTTCTTTGCCAAAGATGTTGAAACCAACATCTATAAGGAGCATATAAAGCCATCGGGGGCAAATATGCTCTCGCCAGGGACAATCATTGCATTGCCGAAATGCCAAATTCATACGAGGGGTAATTGAAGCATAATTTGTGTTTAACAAAACAAGAAAAACGTAACAGCAAACAACATCGGACTCAGTATCTTAACTACAAAAAAAAGAAAGCATTAAATAATGCTAATTTGTTGATAAATATACCGTTTTTTTTAGTGCAAAATCGGGTAAAAAAAGTTAACTTCGCGAGAAATTGGAGGGTATCCCTCTAGTTTCTCGCTTAACATTTTTATATTCAACATAATAAATATCAAACACACAAATTAATATGTCAACAAAAAGAATTAAATCGGCATTGGTTTCCGTTTTCTACAAAGACGGTCTGGACGAGATTATCAAGTTGCTTCACGCAGACGGTGTTCAACTCATTTCAACAGGCGGCACTCAGCAGTTCATTGAGTCACTGGGCATCCCATGCACTGCAGTGGAAAGCCTCACCGGTTATCCATCAATCCTGGGTGGTCGAGTAAAGACCTTGCACCCAAAGGTGTTCGGTGGCATCCTCGGTCGCAGAGAACTTGAGAAGGACCAGCAGCAGATGGCTGAATATGAAATCCCCGAGATTGACCTTGTAATTGTTGACCTCTATCCTTTTGAGCAGACAGTTGCATCGGGTGCTCCCGAGGCCGACATCATTGAGAAGATTGATATAGGCGGCATCTCGCTCATTCGCGGTGCGGCAAAGAACTTCAACGATGTTGTCATTGTGGCAAGTAAGGCACAGTATGCTCCGCTCCACGAGATTTTGAAGAACAACGGTGCACAGACAACTCTTGAGGAGCGCCGTTTCTTCGCACGCGAGGCATTCGCCGTATCATCGTCATACGACTCAGCAATCTTCAACTATTTCGACAAGGAGACAAACAGCGCGTTCCGCCAGACAAACGACACACCAATGTCATTGCGCTATGGCGAGAACCCCCACCAGAAGGGTGCATTCTATGGCAACTTCAACGATATGCTTGAGCAGATTCACGGCAAGGAGATTTCATACAACAACCTCCTCGACATCAACGCTGCCGTTGAACTCATTGGCGACTTTGCCGGCGAGACAACATTCGCAATCCTCAAGCATAACAATGCTTGCGGTTTGGCATCACGCCCGACATTGGCCGAGGCTTGGGATGCAGCACTTGCAGGCGACCCCGTATCGGCATTCGGCGGTGTACTCATTGCAAACGCAAACGTTGACAAGGCTACAGCAGAGAAGGTGAACGAGATTTTCTTCGAGGTAATCATTGCTCCAAGTTATGACGCCGATGCCCTTGAGGTACTCAAGCAGAAGAAGAACCGCATCATCCTTATTCAGAAATCGACAGTAATGCCCGAGAAGACATTCCGCAGCGTTCTGAACGGCGTTCTTGTACAGGACCGCGACGCAAAGGTTGAGACAGCGGCCGACCTGCAGACAGTGTCAAAGGTTGCTCCAAAGGCCGAGGAGATTGAGGACATGCTCTTTGCGAACAAGATTGTAAAGCACAGCAAGAGCAACGCCATTGTATTGGCAAAGAACAAGCAACTCATTGCAAGCGGCGTGGGACAGACATCACGTGTCGATTCATTGCGCCACGCTATTGAGAAGGCCGGCAACTTTGGTTTCTCGCTCCAGGGCAGCGTAATGGCAAGCGATGCATTCTTCCCATTCCCCGACTGCGTGCAGATTGCTCACGAGGCAGGCATTACAGCCGTTGTTCATCCGGGCGGTTCAATACGCGACAAGGAGTCTGTTGATTACTGCGACGCAAATGGCGTAGCAATGGTAATCACCGGTTTCCGCCATTTTAAACATTAATTCTAAACAAAGACAAGAAAATGGGTCTATTTTCATTTACAAAAGACGTTGCCATTGACTTGGGTACAGCCAACACCATTGTATCCTATGAGGGAAAGATTGTTGTTGACGAGCCTTCTGTTGTAGCCATCGATGGTTCAAAAAAGATGATTGCCGTTGGTAAGAAGGCAAAGCAGATGCACGAAAAGACCAACCCCCTTATACAGACCATACGCCCTTTGAGAGACGGTGTCATTGCAGACTTCTATGCCTGCGAGATGATGATGCGCGGTTTCATTGAGAAGGTAAACATGGGCAGCAAACTGTTCACTCCCTCCTTGCGAATGGTCATCGGTGTCCCCTACGGTTCAACCGAGGTTGAGTTACGTGCCGTACGCGACTCGGCAGAGCACGCCGGCGCACGTGACGTGTATCTCATTTATGAGCCAATGGCATCGGCCCTGGGTATTGGTCTCGATGTAACTGCCCCCGAGGGCAACATGGTTGTTGACATAGGTGGCGGTTCAACCGAGATTGCCGTAATCTCACTTGGCGGCATAGTATCGAACGGTTCACTGCGCACTGCCGGTGATGACTTCACTGCCGATATCCAGGAATACATGAGCCGCCAGCACAACGTTCGCGTCAGCGAGCGTATGGCCGAGCGTATCAAGATTCATGTAGGCTCTGCACTCACCGACCTGGGCGACGAGGCCCCACAGGACTATGTCGTACACGGCCCGAACCGCATAACAGCCATGCCAATCGAGGTACCCGTATGCTATCAGGAGATTGCCCACTGTATTGACAAGTCAATCATCAAGATTGAGAACGCCATCATCAGCGCATTGGAGCAGACACCACCCGAACTATATGCCGACATTGTACATAACGGCATCTACCTCGCCGGTGGCGGAGCATTGCTCAGAGGATTGGACAAGCGTTTGTCTAACAAGATAAACATTCCTTTCCACATTGCCGAGAACCCTCTCTACTGTGTTGCCAAAGGTACATCGCTTGCGCTCAATGACCTTTCATATCCATTCCTGATGAGATAAAGAAATACATCGTGCGCTCGATACTGGATATTCTAATTAAGCACAATCACTGGTTCCTTCTGTTTCTATTGGAAGGAATCAGTTTTGTGCTTATTGTCTCTTTCAACAACTATCAGAAGGCAACAATGTTCACATCGGCCAACAGCGTTGTTGGCAACATCTACTCTGCAATGAGCAACGTGAACGGCTACTTTGGCCTTAAAGGCGAGAACAGGAACCTTGTAGAGCACAACAAGCAGTTGCTTGGTGATATTCAAATGCTGAAAGCCCGGCTTAGAGAATACGAGGACAGCGCAGCCATAGCGACTGCAACGCAGGCCACGCAGCCTTCACATGGTTTCCACTACAATACCGCCAGAGTTGTAAACAATTCCATCAACAAGGTAAACAACTATATAACCATTGACAAGGGAACCTCTCAGGGTGTAAAGGACCAGATGGGAGTGTTCAACAACCAGGGTGTGATAGGTGTTACTGTTTCCTCGTCCGGAAGTTTCACCGTTGTAATGCCACTGCTCAATAGCAAAAGCATAATAAGTTGCAAGGTAAAGGACAAGGCCCTGTGCACACTCAAATGGGATGGAAACGACACCCAGTACTCGTACCTGATAGACCTGCCCCGTTACGAACTGTTCGAAACAGGAGACACTGTTGTTACAAGCGGCTTCTCGTCAATATTCCCCGAAGGCATACCCATAGGCAGCATAGACAGCCTTGAGGATTCCGACGACGGGCAGTCATACCGTGCCCGCGTAAGACTCTTTGTCAACTTTTCAAACATCGACAATGTGTTTGTCGTTGGCAACAATAACAGAGAGGAGCAAGAGGTGCTTGAAAATACTATAGACTAGACACATGACAGGCAAGACAATCGCACGCATAAGGAACTTTGTGCTGCTCTCTTTGGCACAGGTTATCATATTCAGCCAGATACATCTGTTTGGCTATGCAACTGCGTGCATTTTTCTCATCTTCCTGCTCAAGTTGCCACGCCATACAACGCAGAACGAGACAATGATCTGGGGATTCCTCTTCGGTATTGTAACAGACATCGCATGCAACACACCCGGAATACATTCAGCCGCAGCAACGGCTATGGCATTCACCCGCAAGTACATCTTGGCGGCATTCACACACAAAGGCCTCCCCGATGACTTCATTCCGGGAGTCAAGAGCCTCAAGTGGGGCGGATATATTGTCTATGCAGTATTGTGCATTGCAATATTCTATGCCACACTATTCCCCCTGGAACTCTTTGCAATAAGACATTTTGCCACACTGCTCATAAGCACAATAAGCAGCATTGCGCTCACGATGCTTTTTGTGGTGGTTACAGAATTCTTCTCGCCAAACAAATGACAATATGAAGGACAACAGCTACGAAAGCCGCAAATACATATTGTCGGGAGTTGTGCTGCTGATATTCATCACATATCTGTCACAGCTCTTTTCGCTGCAGATAAACAACGAAGACTACAAGAGCAAGGCCGACAGCAACGCCTTCTACAAGAAAACGCTCTACCCGTCACGCGGACAGATGTATGACCGCAACGGCAAGTTGCTCGTGTACAACAAGCCCGCATACGACATCACGTTCGTTCCTCGCGAGGCCAAAGGACTGGACACGCTTGAACTGTGCAACACGCTTGGCATAACCATTGAGGACTTTAACAAACGTATGGAGCGCGTCAAGAACAAAAAATATAATCCCGGGTATTCACAGTACACCGAACAGGTGTTCATGACACAGATACCTATGGAGGAGTTTGCAATGTTCCAGGAAAAGAACTTCCTGTTCAAAGGATTCTACATACGCAAGAGATATGTCAGACAATACAATCACGGCGTAGCCGGAGTGCTCTTTGGTGACATTGGAGAGGTGTCACAAAGGCACATTGACCGCGATTCGTACTACCAGCAAGGAGACTACATTGGCACACAGGGTCTTGAGGCATCGTACGAGAAGCAGTTGCGAGGAGAGAAAGGTACCGAGGTGCTGCTGCGCGATGCTCGCGGACGAATACAGGGCAAATATAACGAAGGGGCACTTGACACACCCGCCGTAAGGGGCAAAAACCTGACCCTTAGCCTTGACATAGACCTGCAGATACTTGGCGAGCGCCTGCTAAGGAACAAGATTGGCAGCATTGTAGCCATAGAGCCCGAAACGGGAGAGATACTATGCATGGTCTCGTCACCATCATACGACCCCTCGCTGCTGACAGGGCGCGACAGAGGCAAGAACCACAAGATGCTCTCAAGCGACAAGAGCAAGCCGCTGCTAAACCGCGCCATTATGGGAACATACCCCCCTGGCTCTACTTTCAAGACATCACAGGCAGCAATGTTCCTTGAGGAAGGTGTTGTAACGCCACAGACCCCCTTGCCCTGCAGCAACGGTTTTGTATTGAACAAGTTCCGTTTGGGATGCCACGCCCATTCGTCCCCGACAATCCTGAAGGACGCAATAGCAACATCCTGCAATGCATACTTCTGCTGGGGACTGCACAGAATGTTTGCCATGAGCAAATATGGCGGAACAAAGGAGGCCATGAACACATGGCGCGACTATATGGTATCAATGGGCTTTGGATACACGCTTGGAGTAGACCTGCCGGGCGAGGCGCGCGGCATGATACCCAACGCCGACTACTACACACGTCATTATGGCAACTACTGGCGTGCGGTAACAGTCATAAGTATATCAATTGGGCAGGGCGAGGTGTTGCTCACACCATTGCAGATTGCCAATTTGGGAGCCACTATTGCAAACAGGGGCAAATATATTACCCCACACATTGTCAAAGAGGTCGAGAATGATACAATAGCCGGCAAATACCTTACGCCCCAAAGCACAATGGTGGGTCCGGAGGCGTACGAGGAAGTTGTCAAGGGCATGCGCCACGCCGTAGTAGCAGGAACCTGCAAGGCTGCAAACCTGCCAGGCCTTGACGTGTGCGGAAAGACCGGTACTGCCGAGAACAGCAGAGGAAAGGACCACTCGGCATTCCTGGGCTTTGCGCCCATGAATGCGCCAAAGATTGCAGTAGCGGTATATGTAGAGAACGGAGGTTTCGGCGCCGAGTATGGAGTACCCATCGGCGCATTGATTATAGAGAAATACCTGAACGGCAACCTTAGCAAGGAGAGCGAGGAGAAGGCCAAGAGCATCAGCAACAAGAAGATTTATTATGGAAAGGAAGAACGCTAACGTACTGCAACGACTTGATTGGTGGACAATTGCGCTGTATGCAGCACTCGCCATAATGGGATGGCTGGCTATCTGCGGTTCCACACACAGCTATATCGACACCAGTTTTGCCGAGTTCTTCGCTCAAGGCGAACGAAGCGGCAAGCAGGCATTGTGGATTGGCGTATCACTCTTTGCAGGCATTGTCACGCTGTGCATTCCCAAGCTCACCTACCGCAATATCTCGGTACTGCTGTATGCTGCAACAATGCTGCTTGGTATCCTTACCATCTTCATTGCCGAAGATGTCAAGGGCTCACGCTCATGGATATCTGCAGGTTCGTTCAGGATACAGCCTGCTGAATTCATGAAGTTTGCAACTGCGCTTATGCTTGCCACATTCGTTGGACAAAGGGAGTTCAAGATCAGCAACAACAGCGACTTTTTCAAGGCGGTGGGAATAATACTCCTGCCAATGCTCATAATCATAGCACAGAAAGAGACCGGCAGCGCCCTGGTCTACCTTGCACTGTTCCTGGTGCTTTACCGCGAAGGAATGACCGGAATATTCCTGCTGACAGCCGTCAGTGCCATAATATACTTTGTGGTGGGAGTGAAGTATGACAGCGAGATAATGTCAAGGCTTCCAATAAGCATAGGGCAATACGCCACCAGCGTGATAATACAGATAATCTCCATTGCGGTAGTGAAGTTCTGGTGCAAGAACAACAAAACCTTTGTGGTCCTGTTCGTAACCAACACCATAGTAACATTATGCTCATACTGGATTGCCGTATACCTCATCGAATTCAACATAATGATAACACAATACCTGCTTCTGGTATTCAATGTCATATATCTTCTGATGCAGATGAGGCTGCGGAAAGAGAAGAGGAATCTTTGGGTGGCGCTTTACATCATTGGCGCCATAGCATTCAACTACTCGTGCAACTATGTAATGCACAACGTGCTGAAACCACACCAGAAGGTGCGAATAGAGGTGTTGCTTGGGCTCAAGGAGGAACTCACAGGCGCCGGATATAACGTGCACCAGTCAAAGATTGCCATTGGCTCGGGAGGCGTGCTTGGCAAAGGATTCCTTAACGGAACGCAGACCAAACTGAAGTATGTGCCCGAACAGGACACCGATTTTATATTCTGCACAGTTGGCGAAGAACAAGGATTCATGGGCTCGGCCTTTGTGCTGACAATGTTTGTGGTGTTCATACTAAGAATCATAAGCCTTGCCGAACGGCAGGACGACCGTTTTGGCAGAGCATACGGATATGCCATTGCATCAATCTTCTTCCTTCACTTCACCATAAACATTGGTATGGTGCTTGGCCTGGTTCCTGTAATCGGTATTCCGCTGCCATTCTTCAGTTACGGAGGCTCGTCGTTCCTGGGATTCACGATACTGCTGTTCATTTTTCTAAGAATCGACGCCGACAGGGATACAAAGAAATAGCTACCTATTTGCTTGCCGCAGAAAGCCGCAGGCCTACATCAAAGAGTTCCTTAATTGTATCCCCGGCCATAATATGTGACAATTTCAACAAAAGGGTATCTGTCAGTGATGCAGGAATGACAACTGCATTGCTGCTATTCTGATACATTGCTCCTGCAGTAGCCCCCAGCCTACGCCCACGTTCGTCATACATGCGGCAACAAAGCGTGTCTACAGACAGCAACACACTGTCACAGGCTCTCATTGTCTCAATGCGAAGAGCCAGGTTCCTGTACCTGTATTTGGCACCATAACGCACTTGGGCTACAACCTCGGCATCACTGCCGGCTGACGACTCTGACGATGGCTCGTATACATACGTCAAGGTATCGGTAGCACACCACCCTTCATTGTCGACCGGCTGGAAGTGATGATATACCGTAGCGTCGCACGAAACCAGCACAAAAGCAAGCAGATACAACCGATTAAGCCTCAGAAGCGCCCCTTTCCTTGTCCCTTTTGCCATGTCCTTTCTTTGAATCATTACGGTGTCCGCCACCTTTACGGCGTTTCTTTCCTGTACGCTGAACAGAATCGAATCGGTTGATATTCTCCTGCTCAAGCAAGTCAACAGGACGCTTTGGCTCTTGAGAAGACTCGTTGTTCAGACTGTCGGGACGCTCTCCGCGCTTATTCATTTCAATAACCGCAAAGGCCCTGCGCCCTGTTATTGTCACAAGGTTTGCCGGTATATGCTTATCGGTGGAGTATGTCACCTCGCCGCGCATAATATCACACTTGAAAAAATAGTATGTACCATCCTTTGTCTCAAGTTCAATGTCGCGCTGAGGCAATCTCTTCGAAGCCTCTACATACGCGTCGACCTCATAGTTAAGACAACATTTGAGTTTCGCACACTGTCCTGCGAGTTTCTGAGGATTCAGCGACACGTCCTGGAAACGAGCAGCCGATGTAGATACCGACACAAAGTTGGTTGTAAATGTGGCACAGCAGAGTTCTCTTCCGCAAGGACCAATACCTCCAATGCGGCCGGCCTCCTGGCGAGCACCAATCTGTTTCATCTCAATTTTCACCTTGAAGACATCGGCAAGCACCTTGATGAGCTGGCGGAAATCGACACGATTATCAGCTATGTAATAGAATATCGCCTTAAGACCATCGCCCTGATATTCCACATCACCAATCTTCATGTCAAGGTTCAGGTCCTTTGCAATCTGGCGTGAACGTATCATTGTGTCGTGCTCGCGTGATTTTGCCTCCTCGAACTTTTCCATATCCACAGGACGCGCCTTGCGATAGATACGTTTGAATTCACTCTCGGGGGTGAGGCGTGTCTTCTTCAACTGCAACAGCACCAGACGGCCCGTCATTGTAACCTTGCCGATATCGTGACCGGGACTTGCCTCCACAGCCACAACGTCACCCTTCTGCAAAGGGATATTGTTGCTGTTCCTGTAGTATCCTTTGCGTGTATTCTTAAACTGCACCTCAACGATATCAGTATACTCCTCGTTGCCGGGGACAGCGGCAAGCCAGTCAAAGGTGTTGAGGGGAGCATCCATCTTGCCACAACCCTTGCAGCAGATGCCTGCACAGCCATTATTTTCTTTATATCTTTTATCCATTTATCTATTTTTTATCCAAACAATCATCCTCAACGACATATCGAAAAAGACCATTTTGGCATTAACATTCTGTTCTATGTGTCTTTGGGTCTCGGAGAGTTCTTCCATTATGCCAAAGATATTACGCTCGTTGACAAAAGGCGAGAATCTTACCGAGAAGTTACGCTCTGCCTGCGACATATAAAGCATCCCGTCCTCCCTGAAATTCATTATGAAATTCTCCCTTATCATTCGCTGGCAGTACTCGAGCAGGCGCTTCTGCCTTTCACGTCCAAGCGCAGCCACCTTCTCGCTCCACGCCTTCATCTCACGTATGTTACGCGCATAGGCCACGCGCATCAGTTGCATGAAGAGGTCAAGATACAAGGCCTTCTCTTCGCTTACAGATAACTGCTCCTCGGCCTTTTCCCAGTTTCCGCCACTCTGCTGCGCCACCACCTTTGCATCATCAAGCGACAGACCGTAGCGCGCAACAAGCGCATTCTCAATATCTGCCTGCGCAATGCGTGGCACATCAATACGCTGTGTACGGCTCAGAATTGTCGAGATAATCTTATCCGGTTCTTCCGATACAAGCAGAAAGAGTGTCTTGTGAGGTGGCTCTTCGATAATCTTGAGCAACTTGTTGGAGCCATCCTCTCTCATCTTCTCGGGCAGCCATATAATAACCACTTTCCATCCGCCTTCGCGTGACTGCATTGAGAGTTTATGCAGTATCTCACCGCTCTCACGCTCATATATCATCGGCTGCTGGTTGTCGAGATTGAGTTTGGCCAGCCAATCGTCATAACTGAAATAGGGATTCTGCAGCAGCAGTTCGCGCCACTCGGTTATATAATCGTCGCTTACGGGCTTGTCGTTGCCGCTGCTCTTTTTCTTTACAGGAAATACAAAGTGTAAGTCGCTGTGGATATACTTGCCCAGTTTTACACAGGCCGGGCAAGAGCCACACGCATCGCCACCACCATTGCCGCATAGCAGATAGTTTGCAAGCGCAATGGCAATAGGTAACTTTCCGTTACCCTGCGGACCACTGATGAGCAGGGCATGTGCGAGTTTGTTGTCATCGACACTGCGGCGCAGCCTCTCAATGACAGCCTTCTGGCCTATTATGTCCTTAAAAAACACTCCCATCAGTATATTGCTTTTGCTATGTTATAGACACTGTCGAATGCATTCAGAGTGTAGAAGTGCAGGCTTGGAACGCCATGCCCAATCAACTCCTTGCATTGCTGCACACCCCATTCACAGCCCACCTGCGCCACCGCTGCATCGTCCTTGCACTTCATCAGTTCATTTACCAGGTCTGTGGGCAAATCTACACGGAAGGTCTTTGGCAACACATTCATCTGTGAGAGACGGTGAATTGGCTTTATTCCCGGAATTATCGGTATATTTATACCCATAGCCCTTGCACGCTCAACAAAAGCGAAGTACTTGCTATTGTCAAAGAACATCTGTGTTACAGCATACGCAGCACCCTCATCTGCTTTCCTTTTGAGAACCGCAAGGTCGCTCTCCATATTGGGTGCCTCCTCGTGCTTTTCGGGATAGCAGGCCACTCCATACGAGAATGGGGCTCCAGGTTCTTTTATAGGCGTTCCATCGACAAAGAATCCCTCGTTAAAACGGTTCACCTGACGCTGCAGGTCTATCGCATACCTGTTGCCGCATTTTGCGGGAGCAGTGTTTGCATCGCCCTTGCATTTGTCGCCCTGCAGCACCAGAATATCGGTTATACCCGACAGTTGCAGGTCAATGAGCGCGTACTCGGTATCCTCGAGCGTGTAACCGTTGCACAGTATGTGTGGAACAACGGGAATGCCATAACGATGGTGTAAGGCAGTTGCAACAGCAACCGTACCCGGGCGACGGCGTATTGTGCCGAGCCTGTATGTACCATCGCCAAGACTCTGATAAACAGGTTCGCTATGATGGGTGGTTATGTTTATGTAACCGGGGTTGAATTCCATCAGACGGTCAATATTTCCAAAAAGCCTGCCGGTGCCCACGCCCTTCAATGGCGGTAGCACCTCAAACGAGAAGGCTGTGTCCGACGAAGACTTTATATAATCGATAACTCGCATTCTATTTTCATTTTCACAAAGGCAAAAACCCTTTTATCACAATTACAAAGATAATGTTTGGCGTTTTGAGTTCAAAATAAGTTGTAAGTTATTTTTCGCCCACCACCGAGTCAGCGCAAGCACTGTCACGCAATACCAAGAGTCCCTCGGGTCCCATATTGAACAAAAGGTCAATAATACTCAATGAGGGTATAAAGCCATTGCGTCCCGCAAATACCTGATAGTATGGCAGCCCGCACTCGTTCAAGGACGCCAAAGCCTTTGGCTCGGCAATGCTGCGCATATCAAGTCGCGGTTCAAGGAGTTGAGAAGCGCTATCGGACAGGAACCTCACACCACGCTCTAGCCCCAGCAACTCGCACACAACAGCATGCAACCTAAGATTAAAATCCATCAAGAAACCATCACGCTCTTCGTAGAAATGGGCAAAGTCATCGGCATAGTACTCAAAGAACGGACTCTTGCGATAGGCACTCACAATGGCATTCCAATGCTGATGACGCCAATTACCATGTTCGCTGACACGCACATCTCGCATTGCCACTTTCCCACCATCGTGAACAACCGGTATGGTCAATGCCTGCGCACCACGCTCGGCTGCAATCACCGCGCGGTTGCGATAGGTCTGCTTCACAAAAGGCGATACATCATCGACCACCAGCGCATCGGCCGAATAGAGTTTCGCATACTGAGGCACAGGAGCAAAATAGAGAGGATGAGCCAGCACTTCCATCGTAGCATCAATTGAATGAACCAACACTGCGGAACATACGTCCCCAACGAATCTTGCCATCAAACCAGCCGCGATCCTTGTCGAGCGAGAGCCACACCAGCAGCGCCCTGCCCACAATGTGATCCTCGGGCACAAAACCCCAGCAACGTGAGTCGGCACTGTTATGACGGTTATCACCCATCATCCAATAGTAGTCCATCTTAAAGGTGTAATGCTCACACTCCCGGCCATTAATGAAAATCTTGCCGTCGCGCACATCAAGCGTGTTGCCTTCATAGGCAACAATAGGGCGCTCATACACAGCAATATTGTCAAGAGTGAGACTTACACTCTCTCCACGCTTTGGTATCCACACCGGGCCATAGTTGTCAACACTCCAGCCCATGTTGCCATTCAGCGGATATACTCCAAATGTAGAGTTCTGCCCGGCAATCTTTATACTCTTGCACAATCGGGTGTCGGCCTTGAGGCGGTCGCACATCTCCTTTGTCAAAGGCAGTTGTCCAACCATCACCGCCCTGTTGGCATTGCGCAAGGTATCCACCAAGCCACGCGATATGCCAAGAACCGAGCGAACCTCCTCTGTTATGTATTGCGGATGCAAAGGCTGCAATGCCTGCAAATCGTCTTTGCTTATTCCAAGTTCGCGTCTCTGCTCCTCGGAGAGCGGACGTGTCAGCACCACGTTATAGTTAAACTGAACATAACTGTTCTGCTGAATCTCCTCGCCATTGATGTAGACAGCCCTGTCCTTTATTTCAAGAACCTCGCCGGGCAAGCCAATGCAGCGTTTCACATAGTTTTCCCTGCGGTCAACCGGACGATGCACAATCTTGCCAAAGTCCTGAGGACGTGATTTTATAAATTCAAGACCATCGTTGTAAATCTTCTTGTACAAAGGATATGCCTGTGCGGGCGACAATGTGTCCACACCCTGCAAATCCTCATTCAGGTCCAGTCCATAAGCATAGCACATTGTGTGGATATCTATGACTGCCGGATTTGTTGTTGCGACATCGCCGGCCGGATAGTTGAACACAACAATGTCTCCACGCTCAATCTCCTCCAGTCCAGGGACGCGCTCATAATCCCACTGCACTGCATCGATATAGCTTTTACCCCCCACAAGCGGCATCGTGTGCTGTGTAAGCGGCATACTCAATGGAGTCTGAGGCTTACGCGGACCATAATTGACCTTGCTCACAAACAGGTAGTCGCCCACAAGCAGGGTCTTCTCGAGCGATGATGTCGGAATCACATAGTTCTGGAAAAAGTAGATGTGTACAAAGTAGACTGCAACCAAAGCAAAAATTATAGAGTCTACCCAACTCATTGTCGTGCGGGCAGCACCCTTCTTCCACTTTTTCCACCCACCCCAGGGGATGAAGCGTGTTGTGTAGACATCTACAATGAATGGAATAACAAGCACACCCATCCAGCTTTTCACCCAAACAAGAAAGGCAATATAGAGCGCAAGGTACACGCTCATCTTAATAAGCGCCTTGCGGGTTGTCTTTACATTCCTGCCTAAAAAACGAAACTCCAAATCCATTAGCAACTCTCTTTAGAAATCCAACAAATCCTTCATGCCAAGCAGGCCGCTATGTCCGGCTGTATACTCCGCCGCAATAACAGCACCCAACGCAAAGCCGTTACGGTTGTGGGCATCGTGAGTAATGGTTATAGTATCCTCATCCGAACCATAGGTGATAGTGTGAATACCGGGCAC
Source organism: Bacteroidaceae bacterium (assembly GCA_045613945.1). GTDB lineage: Bacteria > Bacteroidota > Bacteroidia > Bacteroidales > Bacteroidaceae > HGM04593. Next base: position 28,663 of record JAZLBZ010000033.1, on the reverse strand, counting down.
CTCATCGCTGCGTATTGCGTCAATCTTAATCTCAGTGGCACTTGGGGTAGCGCCCTTAATTACGGTGCCATCGGGGTTGGTAAGGTCACCCATCACCCAACTGAATTTATGACCAATATTCTCAAGGATACCCTCGGCCAGGGTTATTGCAGTGCCGCTTGGTGCGTCGAGCTTGTGGATGTGATGAGTCTCCTCCATCTTGACTTTGTAGTTGTCAAAGTTGCTCATTATTTTGGCGAGGTAGCGGTTCACCGCCGAGAATATTGCCACGCCAAGACTGAAATTGCTTGACCAGAAGAGAGTATTTCCCTCCTTCTCGCATTTCTCACGCATCTCGGCCTCGTGCTGCTGGTACCAGCCCGTGCTGCCGCTTACAACCTTCACACCTGCTGCCATAGCCTCAATACAGTTGTTGTAGGCAACATGCGGAGCGGTAAATTCAATGGCAACATCAGCGCTTGCAAAAGCCTCGCCCTTAATATCATCGTGGTTCTCAACGTCAATTATAGAGACAATCTCGTGTCCTCTCTCAAGGGCAATCCTCTCAATGGTCTTGCCCATTTTTCCATATCCGATAAGTGCTATTTTCATTTTACTCAAATTTTATGACCGCGAAGATAACTATTTTTTCACTTAAAAATATAAATTTAATTATAAATAACATAAAAAGAGCAGCCCTTAAGCCGCTCTTTTCTTTATCACTTCTTTTGCATTTTCCGTGTAAGCCACCTGCGCACAGGCTCATCATACAGTTTCAGACACAAGAGCGCAAGCACTATGCTTGAAACGACAACAAGCGCCGCTACCCCCAGACACTCATGCAGTGTGTAAACTTTTTTCTCAATGAGCCAAGCATAGAAGATGTACATTATCGGGTAGTGGACTATATACAGCGGATAGGATAAATCACCAAGCACCTTGCTGACTTTTGATGTACAAGAACCACCCGTTCCACCGCAAGCACCCAACCATACAATAAATGGAAACACTGCCGCAATACACACAACCTCGTACAGGCTGTTGACACTAATACCTGAATTTTCAAAAGGAGCAATATATGGCACTGCAAACAGAACAACAAGCATTAAACTGCATTTCCATAAAGCACCCTTAACCTTGCGAGGCTTGAATGTGCGGGCAAGCAGCATACCAACAGTAAAAGGGAAAAGCATACGCACCATTCCGCCCCAGAAATTGACGCCGTCAATAGTCCAGCCAACACCCACCATATCATACCCCGACACATTGCCAACAAAGAACCATGTATGAAGACAGCCTAAGACAACCGCCAGAATTGTAAGGATTTTTGTAGACAGACGGCGTATTACAAGCGCATAAAGGATATTGCCGATATACTCAAAGAAAAGCGACCATGCCGGGCCGTTGAGCGGGAACATCTCCCCATTGCCGCGCACCTCGTACGGCACACCGGGAACGGCCGGAATCATGAACATGGTAAGCAACATTGCCACCATTACCCAACCCGTAGGGGATGCTGCGCCGTCCCACTTTTCAAAACCGACGACCGCAAATGCGATTGTGCCTATAATCGCACCCATCACAAGCATGGGGTGCAGACGCACAAGACGACGCCCAAAGAACTGCCAAGTGCTCATCTTCGTCCAACGGTCGTCATAGGCATAACTTATAACAAAACCCGATAGGATAAAGAAAAAATCAACGGCAATGTGCCCGTGATTGAGTGTTGTTATCAAACCGCTACCCACACCGTTTGTTGCCTCGGCAAAAGCAAGCCCCTCGAAAACGTGATAAAAAAGTACAAGAACTGCAGCTACGCCACGTAAGCCGTCGAGCAGTTCATAATGTGGCTTTGTATCGGTAAATTCTACCGATGAAACTGTGTTTTTTTGCATAGTAAAGTCTTTTGGTCATTCCCGATATCGCACTGATTACAAAGGCAATGCCGCACGCCCTCATCGCCCGCATACAAAAGTAATATTTTTCGTCAACAATCACAACACCCGCCCCCACGCCAAAGATTTTGCAAAAATCCTCCCCACGCGTATGCACGCATTTAAAATAAAATAACTACTTTTGTCATTTATAACAGACTCCGGTCACAGACAAGACAACAAAAATCTAAAAAATAAAGCAAAATGGAAAAGAAATTCAAAAGAACTCTTGTGACATCGGCCCTGCCATATGCAAACGGCCCTGTCCACATCGGTCACCTTGCAGGCGTGTATGTACCAGCCGACATCTACGTGCGTTACCTTCGTTTGAAGGGTGAGGATGTACTCTTTATCGGTGGCAGTGACGAGCATGGCGTGCCCGTTACACAGCGTGCCCGCAAGGAGGGTATTACTCCACAGGATGTAGTAGACCGTTACCACAACATCATCAAGGAGAGTTTCGAGGGATTCGGCATTTCGTTCGACGTGTACAGCCGCACAACATCCGAGACACACCACAAGTTCGCCTCGGAATTCTTCCGCAAACTCTACGATGACGGCAAGCTCGTAGAGCAGACTTCAAAGCAGTTCTACGACGTGAAGAACGAAAAGTTCCTTACCGACCGTGATGTTGTGGGCGAGTGCCCCTACTGCCACAAGCAGGCCTATGGCAACCAGTGCGAAGAGGGCTGCGGCCGCGCGCTTGAGCCAACAGAACTCATCAACCCACGTTCAAAGGAGACCGGCGAGGCCCCAATCCTCAAGGAGACAAAGAACTGGTATCTGCCACTCAACGAGTACCAGCAGTGGCTCAAGGAGTGGATTCTCGAGAACCACAAGGAGTGGCGCCCTAACGTATACGGACAGTGCAAGAGCTGGCTCGATATGGACTTGCAGCCACGCGCCATGACACGCGACCTTGACTGGGGAATACCCGTTCCTGTCGAAGGTGCCGACGGCAAGGTGCTCTATGTGTGGTTCGATGCCCCTATCGGCTACATCAGCAACACAAAGGAACTGTGCGACAAAGCCCCCGAGAAGCATGGCTCTTGGGAGCAGTGGTGGCAGAGCGAGGACACACGTCTTGTACACTTTATTGGCAAGGACAATATCGTGTTCCACTGCATCATCTTCCCTGTAATGATGAAGGCTCACGGCAAGTATGTGATGCCCGACAATGTACCAAGCAACGAGTTCCTTAACCTTGAGGACGACAAGATATCGACATCACGCAACTGGGCGGTATGGCTTAACGAATACCTCGTTGACTTCCCCGGCAAGCAGGACGTGCTGCGCTATGTGCTCACAGCCAACGCACCAGAGACAAAGGACAACAACTTCACATGGAAGGACTTCCAGGCACGCAACAACAACGAACTTGTTGCCGTTTACGGTAACTTCGTCAACCGCGCCCTGGTACTCACAAAGAAATATTTCGATGGCAAGGTTCCCGCTTGTGGCGAACTCACCGACTACGATAACGCAATCATTGCCGAGTTTGTAAACGTAAAGGAGAGAGTAGAGACCCTGCTCGACCAGTACAAGTTCCGCGAGGCACAGAAGGAGGCTATGGAACTCGCACGCATCGGTAACCGCTACCTTGCCGAGACAGAGCCCTGGAAACTTGCAAAGACCGACATGGGTCGCGTTGCAACAATCCTTAACCTCTCGTTGCAGCTTGTAGCAAACCTCTCAATTGTATTCGAGCCATTCCTGCCATTCAGCAGCAAGAAGTTGCGCGAGATGCTCAATATCGAGAATTTCGAGTGGACAAGCCTCGGCAGCACAGCACTGCTAGGCGAGGGACACGAACTCGGCGAAGTTGGCCTGCTATTTGAGAAGATTGAGGATGAGACCATCCAGGCACAACTCGACCGCCTGGAGCGCATCAAGAAGGAGAACGAGGCAGCCAACTACAAGGCAAATCCAATACGCCCCGAGTGTACATTCGACGATTTCATGAAACTCGACATGCGCGTGGGCACCGTACTTGAGTGCACAAAGGTTCCAAAGGCCGACAAACTTTTGCAGTTCAAGATTGATGACGGCCTTGCAACACGCACAATCCTCTCGGGAGTGGCAAAGCACTTCAACCCTGAGGAACTCGTAGGCAAGCAGGTATGCTTCATCGCCAACCTGCCACCACGCACAATGCGCGGCATTGTCAGCGAGGGTATGATACTGAGCGCCGAGGACAACGAAGGCAAGCTCTCACTGCTCACCGTTGCCCCAACAGCAAAACCCGGCAGCGAGATAAAGTAACACAAAACACCGTCGCAAAGGGAATGCTTTGGGACTAATGATGTGAAGCAATGAAGAAGGACAACAGCACGCATAATTTGAAAAACACCGTCGCAAAGGGAATGCTCTGGGGCGGTGTCAGCAACACTGTGTGCCAGTTGCTGAGCCTTCTCTTCGGCATATACTTGGCACGCATTCTTGGGCCCGATGACTACGGGCCCATTGGAATGCTCGCCATTTTCACAGCCATTGCCGGTTCCCTGCAGGACAGCGGCTTTGTTGCTGCAATAGCCAACCGCAAGAGTGTGACGCACGATGACTACAATGCCGTCTTTTGGTTCAACATCATCATCTCGCTGCTGATGTATGCCGGGCTCTACCTTTGCGCCCCGCTTATTGCCGAGTTCTTCAACCAGCCAATCCTTGTTGACCTCTCAAGGTACAACTTTCTGGGATTTGTGGTTGCCGGTTTCGGCATAGCCCCATCGGCCTACCTGTTCAGGGAACTGAAGGTCAAGCAGAAATCAATATCACTGATACTTGCCATCACAATCTCCGGAATAACAGGTATTGCCCTTGCCCTGAACGGCTACTCATACTGGGGTATTGCGACACAAAGTATAGTATACGTACTTGTCAGGAGTGTGGTTTGCTGGTATTTCACCCCCTGGAGACCCAGTTTCAGGATAAACTTTGCACCATTAAGATACCTTTTTGCGTTCAGTTACCGCCTGCTCATCACCAACCTGTTCCAGCGATTCAACTGGAACATCTTCTCATTCATCCTCGGCAAATACTACCCGCACGACGTGGGTAACTATGTCAAGGCGGCCGAGTGGTTCAACATGGGTGGTGAGGTTGTCAACGGAATGGTCAATGCCGTTGCACAGCCGGCACTGGCGAAGGTAGTGGACGATAGCGAACGCCAGCTTCGCGTGTTCCGCAAGATGTTGCGCTTTACGGCGTTCATCGCCTTTCCCCTCATGCTGGGACTCTCGCTAGTCTCAAAAGAACTGATAGTTGTTGTAATAACAGAAAAATGGATTGAGAGCGCACAGATGCTTCAGGTATTGGCAATCTGGGGAGCCTTCATGCCCCTGCAGTCAATGTTCACCAACCTGCTTGTCAGTCGTGGCAAGGCCGCCATTTTCATGTGGTGCACCATTATCCAGGGAGTGCTGACATTGGCACTGCTGCTCATACTCCACCCATACGGAATCAGGAATATGATTATCGCATATTGCATATTCAACGCCCTGTGGCTGCTTGTATGGCACTATTTTGCAAGAAAGGAGATTGGGCTCAACCTGCAGATGTTCTTCGTTGACACACTGCCCTATCTGCTCATGTCCATTGCAGTAATGGTTGCCACACATCACCTCACCGTGTTTATTGACAACAACGGCACGCTGCTCATTGCAAGAATTACTGTTGCTGCGATGATGTACATTGGTGTAGCGTTCATTGCACGCAGCAAGGAACTCGAAGAGATAACCAACTTCATTTTCAATCGAAAAGAGCATTGTTGATATGAAGAAGATACTATATGACGACCAGATGTTCACCTTCCAGCGCTTTGGAGGAGTAACACGCTATTTTGCCGACCTCATATACAACCTGCCCGACGGTGAGTTCACAGCAGAAATCCCAATGAAGTACTGCGAGAACCATTACGTCACAAAGACCTACGGGCAAGAGTACAAGCAGTTCTCCTTCCCTGCCAACTATCGCCTGCGTCGTCGCATATACTCTTTCTTCAACAGGAGCATGTCAAAGAACGCCATCAAGCAGAGCGATTACGACATCTTTCACCCAACATACTACAACCCATACTTTCTAAAGAGCGTAAAGGAACGCGGCAAGCAACTCGTGCTGACAATACACGATATGACCTTTGAGCGTTACCCGCAGAATGTGCTCTTTTATGACCGCACCATTGAGCACAAGAAACGCCTCATCGCCGAGGCCGACCACATCATAGCCGTGAGCGAGAACACCAAGCGCGACATTGTAGATATACTTGGTACCGACCCTTCGAAGATAAGCGTGGTACATCACGGATACAGGCCTGTAGCAACAGTTGCGCCACAACTTTTTGACCACTACGTACTCTACGTGGGTGAGCGAAAGGGATACAAGAACTTCCAGCCCTGGCTGTCGGCTATATGCCCGCTGCTGCACAATGACCCAAGCCTGAAGATTGTTTGCACCGGAGCGCCATTCACAAAGGCAGAACTGAAACTGTTTGCCCAATGGGGCATCAGCGAGCGCATGACGCACATCTCGGCCAACGATGCACAGATGGCATCGCTCTACCGCCATGCACTCTGTTTTGTATTCCCATCGCACTACGAGGGCTTTGGAATACCCATCCTTGAGGCATTCCACAACAATTGCCCGGTATGCCTGAGCAACGCAAGCTGTTTCCCCGAGGTTGCCGGTGATGCTGCAATATATTTCAACCCCAACGACGCACAGTCGATGCATGACACCTTAAAGGAGATACTCTCAAGCCAAGCCTTGCGAGAGGAACTACAACAGAAAGGCGCACTGCACAGCAAGGAGTATTCACTTGAGCGAATGGTTGAACAAACCTGTAATGTATACCGTAAACTGTAATTGGGCTTATGAAAATATCACTCTCCGAAATATCACGCCTGCTCCCCATAGCCAAGCGCCGCACCGGCGAAAGGCTGACACGTTGGATACAACGGCTTTTTGGCAGCGAAAGGCTCGCAAAGGATGTCTTTGGCACCGGGCACAAGCGCAAGGTACTGCTCTGCTACTTGCCAGAGGCGTTCAAAGGCAAAGAGTTACCCAAGCACCACTCAAACTTCACAGAGTGCCACACCATAGCCGAGGCCTTTGACAGGCTAGGCTACAGCGTCGACTGCGCATCACGCAACAAGATAGGTATTGACTACAGCGGCTACGATGTTATTCTTGGCATCAGCTGCCCCGCATACGCGGCATCATTCACCGCAGACAGCAAGACATCGCCACTGAGAATCTTTTACTCGGTGGGCGCGCACACATTCTACAATCTCCGCGCAACAGCCGAAAGGAACAAGGAGTTTTTCAAAAGGCACAACTGTTGGCTGCTGCCGTCGTACCACTATGTACCCGGCAATGGAATGAACTACTACATGTCGCATCTCAGCGATGCAGTTATTTCACTTGGCGACAGCTATCTGTTACAGCAGATTGTTGACGAAGGGGAGGCAACCGATAAGGTAAAGTGCTTGCCGGCATTCTTTTTCGATGTGTGCACACCCGATGAAAAGAAGGATTTCTCAAGGTGCCGAAACAACATCCTATGGTTCGGCAGTTCGGGAATGATGCACAAAGGGCTTGACATTGCAATAGACTTTGCCATTGAGCACCCGCAGTTCACGCTGCACATCTGTGGCGGCAGCAGGCAGGAAAAGGATTTCTGGAAACTTTACATGCCAAAGATAAAACCTGCGTGCAATATTGTAATGCACGGATTCGTTGACATCAGTTCAAACGAATTTGCCGGCGTGCTTGCCGAGTGCGGCATACTGCTGAATCCCTCGCTTAGCGAGAGCGGCGCAGTATCGGTACTGAATGTGCTTGGTAACGGGGCATTACTGCCGGTATACAGCAAGGGTACAGGCCTGGATATTGCCGACGTTGGCATTGAAGTCGAGGATGTAACATACAGCAATTTCAAGCAAGCGCTGCTTGACGTTGCAACCCTTCCTGTTGAAGCCATTGAGCAGAAGGCTTGGGCCGCACATCGCCTTGTAAAAGAGAGGTATACCCTTGACAATTACCGCGAGACAATGTACAACCATATTAAGGAAATAATAGAAAAGAATATATGATGAACTGTAAAAACTTTAATTGGAAAAGCATAGTGCCGCATGCTGTGGCTGTTCTGACATTCCTGCTACTCACACTTGTCTACTTCAGCCCGGTGCTCGAAGGCAAGGATATAAAGCAGGACGACGCCATTGGCTCTATGGGATGGGGAAAGGACGCGCGCGACTATCACGAGGAGAGCGGCGAATACAGTTACTGGTCAAATGCCATGTTCTCGGGAATGCCCTGCAACTACACCTTCTCGCCGCAACCCAACAATGTGTTCAAGCCCATTGGCGAGGTTATGACACTCAACGTATTCGGTGCATCGTACAGGCATATTGGCTGCATATTCCTCACATTCATAGGCTGCTACATACTGCTGCTGGCACTAGGTTGCAAATCGTGGCTCAGTATTGCCGGCTCAATAGCCTACACACTTGGGTCATACAACTTCATAATCATTGATGCCGGCCACATGAACAAGAGCCTTGTCATTGCCACAATGGCACCACTCATTGGTGGTATCATACTCTGCTACAGGCGCAGGCTGCTCATTGGAGCACTGGTAACACTTGTCTTTGCAGGCCTCAATATCTACTGGAGCCACCAGCAGGTAAGTTACTATGTGCTGCTCACAGCAATTATAATGGCTATTGTCTATTTTGTCTACGCCTACCGCGAGAAGTGGCTCAAATACTATTTCAAGGCAACAGCAGTGCTGGCAGCCGTTGCTATTCTGGCAGCTGCGCCTGCAGTGGGAATACTGCTGCCTACAAGCGACTATGCAAAATCGTCCATGCGCGGCGGCTCGGAACTCGATGTTAAGGACGGTGAAAAAGCATCGGGACTTGACACCGAGTATGCCTTTGCCTGGAGTTATGGCAAAGCCGAGAGCCTCACCCTGCTCGTCCCCAGCCTCTACGGCTCATCATCGGCCTGCAATGTAGGCACAAATAGCGAACTCTACAAAGGCTATAAGGAGATGATGATAGAGGGATATGCCAATGTGGTTCTTGAACAGAACCCCGGTGCAAGCAAGAGCGAAGCGGTGCGCTACATAAAGAAAAACCGCCAGGTAATGAGAGAGATTGAGACCGAAGCAGCGAACTTTGTACGCTATGCACCAACATACTGGGGCGAACAGCCGGGCACATCGGGCCCGGTATATGCAGGTGCAATCATCTGCTTCCTGTTTGTACTTGGACTCATCATTGTAGGCAGTGCCGAGAAGTGGTGGCTGCTTGGCGCAACCGCGTTCTCACTCATTCTTGCCTGGGGAAGCAACCTCCCGGGCATTAATAACTTCCTGTTCGAGCACATGCCGCTCTACAACAAGTTCCGCGCACCATCAATGGCACTGGTAATAACGACACTCACAATGTCAACACTCGCAATACTGGCTGTAAAACGTTTCATTGAAAGCGCCAAAGAGGATGCCGGAATGCTGAAAGCGATGTTCATTTCACTGGGAATCGTTGGCGGCACAGCACTGCTCCTTGCCGTTGTACCCGATGCCTTCTTTGACTTCACATCAAGCGCTGATGCCCGCTATGCACAAATCCCCGAACTGCTTGATGCACTGGTTCTGCAGCGACGCAGCATGCTTGTGAGCGATGCTTGGCGCTCATTGATATTCATCCTTGCAACAGCCGCACTGATGTGGGCATACACAAGATACGGCATCAAGCAATATATTTTCATTGCGGCACTTGGATTGCTGTTCCTGGTAGATATGTGGCCAGTATGCAAACGTTTTGTAAACAATGACAAGTTCATGCCCAAGAAGGAGACTACAGCAATACGTGAGACTGCAGCCGACCGCGAAGTAAGGATGCTCGCCGATGGCGACCCGCACTATCGAGTCTTCAACCTCACCGACCACAACGGCCCGTTCAACGAAGCCTTCACCTCCTACAAGCACAAGTCAATAGGCGGCTACAGCCCCGCGAAACTGGCACGTTATCAGGATATCATCGAGAGATATCTGAGCAAATTCAACATGAATGTAATCTCAATGCTCAACACCCGCTTCTTCATCACCCCCGACGGAGTACAGGAGAACTATGACGCGTTCGGCAACTGCTGGCTCGTCGACAACATTGAGTGGGTAAGCGGTGCCAAAGAAGAGATTGCAGCCATTGAGAATGTTGACAAGAAGACCGCATACATTGACAATATGTGGCTGAAGAACGTGGAGAACCCCGAGCAGTACAGCAACAACACCCCGGGCATCATAACAATGGCCGAATACCGCAACCCCGGAAACATCATCTACAAGAGCCGTAGCGAGGCACCCAAACTGGCAGTCTTTTCCGAGGTCTATTACAAGACCTGGAAAGCATATATCGACGGTAAGGAAGTAACACCGGTACGTGCAAACTACATCCTGCGTGCCCTCCCAATCCCTGCCGGCGAGCACACAATAGAGTTCAAGTGTGTTGACGAACTTATGATAAAGAGCCACAAGTGGTCGACCTATATGTCTATCCTTGTAGCGATTGTAATTGCCGGACTTGCCGGTTTTGGCATCTATCGTAAAACAAGAAAAGAGAATTGATTTATGGGCAAGCAACCGAAATTCTCAATAATTACAATAACCTACAATGCAGCAACAGTCATTGAGCCTACGCTGCAGAGCGTTCTGGCACAGACATACACCAACTATGAGTATCTGCTCATTGATGGTGGTTCAAAGGACGACACCGTTGCAAAGGCTAAAGCAAGCGGCATTGAGTTCGCACACATTGTGAGCGAGCCCGACAATGGGCTCTATGACGCCATGAACAAAGGCATAGCCCTTGCCACCGGCGACTACCTATGCTTTCTCAATGCCGGCGACGCATTCTATGCCCCCGATACCTTGCAGACTATTGCAGGTGCAGCAATGGCAGAGGAGACGCTCCCCGATGTGCTGTATGGCGAGACTGCCGAGGTTGACGAGGCACGCAATTTTGTGCGTATGCGCCGTCTGCAGGCACCAAAAGAACTTACATGGCGCAGTTTCAAGGATGGCATGATGGTGTGCCACCAGGCATTCTATGCAAAAAGGGAGATTGCCCCAATGTACGACCTTCAGTATCGCCTATCGGCCGATGTCGACTGGTGCATCAGGGTGATGAAGCAATCAAAAAAACTTGTTAATGTAAATGCCACCGTAGTGAATTATTTGCAAAATGGGTTATCTTTGCAACACCACCGCGCCTCACTCAAGGAACGCTTTTGGATAATGAGCAAGCACTATGGCTTTTTGCCCACAGTGGGCCGCCACCTATGGTTCATCATCCGCGCAGTGATAAAGAGATAGAACAAACAACAAAAACCTATAACTATGTTTTCTAAAGAGACTTACATCGCACGCCGTCAGGCGTTGAAGGAGAAGGTTGGCAGCGGCCTGCTGCTGTTCCTGGGTAATAACTTCACCGGAATGAACTATGCCGACAACGCATACCACTTCCGTCAGGATTCTTCCTTTTTATATTACTTTGCATCGGACTACGAGGGCCTTGCTGCAATCATTGACATTGACAACGACAAGGAGATAATCTTTGGCGACGAACTCACCATTGACGCCATTGTGTGGACGGGCGTACAGCCCACCATCAAGGAGAAGTGCGAGCGCGTAGGCATCACACTCACACGCCCAATGGCCGACCTTGCCACCTATCTGAAGGACGCACAGGCAAAAGGACAGGAAATCCATTTCCTGCCACCCTATCGCGGCGAGCACCAGGTGTGGCTGCAGGAATTGCTGGGCATCAACCCAGCCGAGCAGGCCGACAAGGCTTCACTGAAATTCGTAAAGGCAATCATCTCACAGCGTAATTACAAGAGTGACGAGGAGATTGCACAGATTGAGGAGGCGGTGAACGTATCGGTAGACATGCACTGCGCCGCAATGCGTGCAGTGCGCCCTGGTACAACCGAGGCACAGATTGTGGCAGCCGTACAGGCCGAGGCACAGAAGCACAACTTCGGACTCTCGTTCCCCATCATAGCAACCATCAACGGACAGACACTCCACAACCACGCATACGGCACAGCACCGCTGAAAGACGGCCAGATGCTGTTGCTCGACAGCGGCTGCGAAAACGCAATGCACTATGCCGGCGATCTCACCACCACAATGCCCGTTGGCACACACTTCACCGAGCAGCAGCGCACCGTGTGCAACATCCTGCGCCGCGCCCATCTCACTGCAACCGACAACCTGCGCCCCGGTATTGAGTACCGCGAGGTACACAAACTCGTGCTCACAGAGATTGCAAAGGGCATGATTGACCTGGGACTGATGAAGGGCGACCCGGTAGAGGCGTCAGTTGCCGGTGCAACCTGCATGTTCATGCCTCACGGTCTTGGCCACATGATGGGACTCGACGTTCACGACATGGAGAACTTTGGCGAGGTACACGTGGGCTACGAGGAGGGACGCACAAAGAGCCCGCTCTTCGGTTGGAAGTCACTGCGCCTTGCAAAGGCATTGGAGCCGGGCTTCGTGTTCACCGTTGAGCCCGGAATCTACTTCATCCCCGACCTCATTGATAAATGGCGTGCCGAGAAACAGTTCACCGACTTCATCTGCTACGACAAGCTCGAGAACTGGAAGACATTCGGCGGAATGCGCGGCGAGGAGGACTGGCTCATACTTGACGACGGTGCACGCCGCCTGGGTAAGTACAAGCCAATGTCACCCGAGGAGATTGAGGCAGAGCATAACAAGTAACAGATATACACAAAAAATAAGAACCGCCTGGGCGGTTCTTATTTTTTGTGTTATAACGGTATCAACACTGCTTTATTTCAGTTTCATTTTCTTCCAGTTCTCACCCATGCTGCTCGATGGTATCACAGTTGGTGTCTGGCTCTTCTCGTTAATTACAATTGCACGGCGTGAAACCTGCTCCTTGATATATTTACCAAGTTCGCCATATGTAACCTCGCCCTTGCTCTCCTGAAGTTTCTTGAGTAGGAAGTATGTAAACATACCGTGTCCTTTCTCGTTGTAGGGGTATGCAGTCTCGTCGCCCTGTGCAGCACTGAACACAACCAAGTTGCCGGTTGTTACGCTGTTCTTCTTAACCTTTACAGCCACGCCGCGTGCCGATGCAAGCATGCCGTCGCCACGTACTGCACCACTGAAGCAGGCATCAAGGAAAACAGTAACACTCTTCGCCTTTGTCCTGCCAAGTTTGCTGTACATCTCGTCAAGACTGTAGCCGCTGGCAGTGTTGGTGCCGCTACCGTCGGTAGGCAACAGGTATGCAGCCTTTGTATTCTCATCGGGGATACCGTGTCCGGCATAGTAGATAATGAATTTCGCTGCTCCTTCATATATCTGTGCAACCTTCTCAATCCACTCAATTTCACCCTTTATGTTGTTGAGTGTGGCATTCTTGCGGAAATGGATATTCTCCTCGGGGATACCCAATGTCCTCAGGCAGTAGTTACGGAACATCTCGCCGTCATTTATTGCATACTCCACATTTGCCTCGGTGTCATACTTCTCGTTGGCAATGATTATGGCAAATGTCTCCTCATTCCTCACTGAAGCATTAGGAATATCGGTGTCCACGTCAGATGCTCCCATCACAAACTGCCCCTTTGCCTTTTCGCTCTTTTTGCGACGCTCCTCCTTAATGCTGTTCTGCGCCATGTCGTTGCCGCTCTCAATGTAACGCACATTCACAAAGCGGCTCTCGTCATAAAGACCACTGCCAAGCAGAATATCGTTGCTCTCAAATACAAGTTCCTTTAACTTTCCGCAATGTCCGAAAGCACGCTCCTCCACAATCTCAACCGATGCAGGAATGACAATCTCCTCAATTGAACTGCGGAAGAATGCATAGGCCTCAATCTTTTCAACACCCGCAGGCAACTTCACAACCTTAATGTTCTTGAAACCGGCAAATGCAGCACGTCCAATGGCGGTCACATAGTACATCTTGCCGTTTACTACAATGCTCTCAGGAATTTCAAGCACACCGTCACCCTTTGGATACTTTATTTTTCTGTTTGTTGCATACACAGGGAACTCGCGGTCATCGATACGGTACATGTGATCAACAATTTTAGCCGTCATCTCCTGGTTGTTGCACTCTACATTAAAACGTGTTCCGCATATTGTGATGCTGCTTTGAGCAACAGCCCCTGCAATGACAAACAGTGACATTGCAAAAAATAATATACTTTTTTTCATGATATTGCTGTTTTAGAAGTTATATACAAAGCCCAATGATAAATGCCCTCCGAAACCATAATCACTCTCTATTTCATATTCATCATAATTATGATAATCTTTGAAAGTACCGGCAAGACCATCAAAATTTCCACTCAGTTGTATTGTCCAGTTATATGCCACACGCCACTCTACACCAATTCCTAGCAAATAACTAAAATAATTACCATCTTCATTATAATAATCATCTTCAGAGACATATGTATAACCAATACCGGCCGAGGCGTAAACACGGAACTTGCTTATCGGGGTTAGAAAAATGTCTGACTTGATATAAGGGTTTATGCTAAATACTCCATCCGCTGCACCCATCATCAAAGATGGCACCACTCTTATATTGTCATGAATATAATATTGGTATTTTAGAGTAGTTATAGGAGCAATTCCTGCGCGACATTCTATATATCCCGGATCTACCGACAAGCCCACTCCCTGCATTCCTTTTTGGGCATAACTACCCAGGGAGAGTGTGGCAAAGAAAAGAATAAACAAAACTTTTTTCATATCTTTTTTATTTATTTGTTATTTTAATGATTCTTTCTATAATTTGCATACTATCGTCCTTGCTTCTCATTAAAGCGGCCCATTTAAGGAATTTCTCCAGTTCGGCAACAGGCAGTTCTCCACCGCACTCCTCGGCATTGTAGGCCGAGACAAAGGGTTTCCTTGAAAACAGTATGTACACCCTGTTCATCTCAATATCCTTGTCGGCCTCAAGTGTATACTCCTCAACGGTGTTCAAATCGGCACTTGGACAATCCTTGCTCGAGAAGAGCAGATACTCCTTCATCCTCTTTACGCTGTAACCATCGCCACTCATTCCCCTGTAGGGCAACAGACGGTAGACCATGTCGTCATCATCGAGAAGATAGACTGCAATATAGCCATCGACAGGTGACTTGAACAGCAGATACATATCGTCGCCGCTCTTGAACTCGTCACTCTCGAACTTGCGGCTTTTGCCGTTGCGCAGTATGGCAGCATCCAGTTCAACGCCTGCTCCACTGATTTCCCTTGCACACCCCTTAACGCTGCACTTGACAACAAGAAAGCCTTGCTCATAGGCTATATCATAGTGCGGCCCTGCAGTAGTCTCCAGCCACTCACCTTTGACATCGTTGATACCAATGGAAAACATATCGACAGAGGACTCATTCTCGCCGTTCTTGGCAATGAGAGTGCTGGAACTGTATACCGTCGTGCCGAATTCATCGGCCAAGGCCTGTATCTTGGCCTTCTCAAAGGCTATGCTCTTGGCTTCGTTTATTGAAACATTCTCCTGAGCATAGTATGTATATGTTGCCGAGACGGTTTTTGTCTTTTGTGCATGCACGACAAATGGAATTGACAGCAATAGAACGGTGATGAACCGCAGGATGTATCTGTTTGGGTGCATAGTGTTTTTTGTGCTTGGTTGGTACAAAAATAGTAAAAAATCGTTAATATCTGTAAAGCGGTATGTAGTTTAAAAATTTCCACATTTGTATATTAAAGCAATTTTTAACAAAAAGTAACCATTGAATAGCAAATAAAAATATAATAAGGAGTGCAATAAACAGCAATATGGCGACAATTGTCGCCATATTGCTGTTTATATATTACCAATCAGTCCTTTTTTCAGTCCAGCCTGCTCATTCTCTCCCTCATAACCTTCTCGGCACCGAGGATGATATCCTCGACAATGGCAACTGCGGGCTCGACCTGCTTTATGAGTCCCGCGCACTCGCCGGCCATGTAACTGCCATCAACGTCACCCTCCTTCACAGCCTTGCGGAGCGCTCCGCCACCAAATGCCAGAATCTCCTCAGGGGTTACATTAGGGTCGGTCTCCATCTTTGCAAAGGTCCTTGAGAAAGGAGTCTTCAAAGAACGTACGGGATGACCATGAGTCTTGCCTGTAACGATTGTAGAGATATCGGTAGCGCTGACGAGTTTCTCCTTGTAGTTCTCGTGTGCTGTACACTCCGTAGCAGTGATGAAGCGCGTACCAACCTGCACTGCATCGGCGCCAAGCATGAATGCCGCAGCAGCACCTCGGCCATCACATATACCGCCGGCAGCAACCACAGGGATATCAACCGCGTCGACAATCTGTGGAATAAGCGGCATTGTGTGCAGTTCGCCCACGTGACCACCCGACTCGGCACCCTCGGCAACAATAGCGTCAACACCGGCAGCCTGCATCTTCACTGCATGAGCAACGCATGCAATCACAGGGATTACCTTGACACCGTTCTCCTTCCACATTGGCAGATACTTTGCCGGCGAGCCTGCACCGGTAGTAACAATCTTCACGCCCTCCTCAACAATCATCTCGGCAATCTCTGCCGCGTTAGGGGCCTGAAGCATTATGTTCACACCAAAAGGCTTGTCGGTAAGTGTCTTGCACTTGCGTATCTCGTCACGCACAGCCTCTGTTCCGGCATTGATTGCCGAAATAAGACCCAAGCCACCGGCATTTGAAACAGCAGCGGCAAGTTCGGCATCGGCCACCCAGGCCATACCACCCTGAAAAATTGGATACTTTATTCCAAGTATCTCACATATTCTACTTTTAATCATAACCTTATTATTATAAGTTGAACAAACAGACTCCCCGGAACACAGCAATATCCCAGAAAGCGATACAAATGTATATCATTAAAGACAGCCCCAGAGTATCGTTAACACAATTTAACAAAAACAACAAAGCTAAACCCGCGCGTAAAAGTATTCACGCATCAGTCTCCAATACCTTCAAGATGACGGAACCTGTTGACAAACCGTCTAAGTTTGTTCCTGGTTGAGATATCGGGGTGATACCCGGGGTTGCGTTTCCTGCGGAAAAGCTTTATACAGGCCTTGACGCAGAACGCCAGTACAAGAACTCCAATTATTACAATCCAAACAGTCATAGTCACAGGCTTTAAGGTTAACAATCGGGGGCTCAGAAACCATTGAAGACAAACACGTTCGGTTCGAGAGGTCTCTTTCCGTCTGCAATGTAGCAAAAAGTTTTAAATAATCAAAAAAACACCTCTTTTTTTAATAAAAAAACGCCATTGACAGACAGGGATACACCACCTCTAAAAAATATTATATTGTTGATAAATTATGCTTCTTTTTAACATTGATATTTGGGCGAAATAATTATATTTGCACTATTCTATTTGGAAATAAAAAATCCTTTAATACATATGATTCAGACTGTTGTAAAGCGCGACGGACGCATTGTCGGCTTTGATAAAGAGAAAATCGCTACAGCCATACGTATGGCTATGTACCACACCGAAATAGGTGAGGACTCATCACTCATACGCCAGATTACCGACCGTATCTCTTTCAAGGGAGATGCACAGATGGATGTAGAGGCCATCCAGGATATGGTGGAGAACGAGTTGATGAAGAGTAGCCGCAAAGATGTGGCGAAAAAATACATCGCCTACCGTAACCAACGCCGCATTGCCCGCAAGGCAAAGACAAGGGATATTTTCCAGGAAATCATCAACATCCAGTCAAATGATGTTACCCGCGAGAATGCCAACATGAATGCCGACACACCTGCCGGAATGATGATGAAGTTCGCAAGCGAAACAACCAAACCGTTTGTTGACGACTTCCTGTTGAGCGAGGAGGTGAATGATGCAGTGCACAACAACTATCTGCACATACACGACAAGGACTACTACCCCACAAAGAGCCTCACCTGCTGCCAACATCCGCTCGACAACATATTGCTCAATGGTTTCAACGCCGGTCATGGCGAGTCGCGCCCGGCAAAGCGCATTGAGACCGCAAGCATCATTGCCTGCATCTCAATGGAGACAGCACAGAATGAGATGCACGGCGGACAGGCTATCCCTGCATTCGACTTCTACCTTGCGCCTTATGTACGTTCAAGTTTCATCGAGGAACTGAAGGCTATCGAAGAACTCACCGGAGCAAACTACTCACATCTATACAACAAGGAGGTTGAGGACTACATCTCGCAGCCACTTGATTTCCTCAGTGGCGACGAGCGCATACTGCAGCACGCAATGAACAAGACTGTTGCCCGCGTACACCAGGCGATGGAAGCCTTCATACATAATATGAACACCATCCACTCACGTGGTGGTAACCAGGTTGTGTTCAGTTCCATCAACTACGGAACCGACACATCGGCCGAGGGACGTTGCATCATCCGCGAATTGCTCAACAGCACATATCGTGGCGTAGGCAATGGCGAGACAGCAATCTTCCCAATACAGATTTGGAAGAAGAAACGCGGAGTAAGTTACTTGCCAACCGACCGCAACTATGACCTCTACCAACTTGCCTGCAAGGTGACAGCGCGCCGTTTCTTCCCCAACTTCCTGAACCTTGATGCGACATTCAACCAAAGCGAGGATTGGAAGGAAGATGACCCAAAGCGTTACATGCACGAGGTTGCAACAATGGGTTGCCGCACTCGCGTATATGAGAACCGTTTCGGTCCCAAGACATCTGTAGGTCGTGGTAACCTCTCGTTCTCCACAATCAACATCGTACGCCTTGCGATAGAGTGTATGGAAATCGCAAGCAAGGAGGAGAGAATCTCTATGTTCTTTGCAAAACTCGATGGCATTCTCAACATTGCAGCACGCCAGTTGCACGAGCGCATGGAGTTCCAAAAGAGCGCCTTTGCAAAGCAGTTCCCGCTGCTCATGTCGGCTCTTTGGGTAGGATGTGACAAACTGAAAGCCGGCGACACAATTGCACCGGTAATCAACCAGGGAACATTGGGTATTGGTTTCATTGGCCTTGCAGAGTGCCTTGTAGCACTCACAGGCAAGCATCATGGCGAGAGCGAGGAGGCACAGGAACTTGGTGTGCGCATCATCACTTATATGCGTGACCGCGCCAACGACTTCTCTGAGCAGTACCAGCACAACTACAGTATACTTGCGACACCGGCCGAGGGCCTGTCGGGACGTTTCACACGTGGCGACCGCAAGAAATTCGGTACTCTCCCCGGCATCACCGACCGCGAATACTACACCAACAGCAACCACGTTCCGGTATACTACAAGTGCAGCGCACGTCACAAGGCCGAGATTGAGGCACCTTACCACGACCTCACACGCGGTGGCCACATCTTCTATGTAGAGATTGACGGTGACGCCACACATAACCCCGAGGCTATCATGAAGGTGGTTGACATGATGGACCAGTACAACATCGGCTACGGTTCAGTAAACCACAACCGCAACCGTTGCCTTGACTGTGGCTTTGAGAACTCAAGCAAGAACATTAACGAGTGCCCAAAGTGCGGCAGCAAGAACCTTGACAAACTGCAGCGCATCACAGGCTACCTTGTTGGTACAACCGACCGCTGGAACAAGGCAAAACTCTCCGAACTCAACGACCGCGTAATACACGAGTAATAACAATAAAGACAATGGCAACAATCTCCATTCTTGAGATAGTTGAAGACACAACAGTAGATGGACCGGGGTTTCGCACCTCGGTCTATTCTTCGGGCTGCCCACACCACTGCCCCGGTTGCCACAACCCGCAGTCGTGGAACATTGAAAACGGGCACCCTGTTGAGATAGATGAGATTCTGAAGGTAATACTCGATGACCCCTTTGCCGATGTAACCTTCACCGGAGGCGACCCAATGTTCCAGCCACAAGGGTTCACAGAACTTGCCGTTGCCATTAAGCAGCATAGTCACAAAAGCATCTGGTGCTACACCGGCTACAGGTTTGAGGAACTGCTGCAGAATCCCGCACAGAAGGCGCTGCTTGAACAGATAGATGTGCTTGTTGACGGACGCTTCATAGAGGCACTGAAAGACGAAGGACTGCGTTTCAGGGGCAGCAGCAACCAAAGAATCATTAACGTGCCTGCGTCACTTGAAAAAGGCGAGACGGTTGTGATGGATATATAAAATGAATAAGAAGTGAGCGCGCTCACTTCTTATTCATTTTATCACCCTTTCAATCTAATTGCAAAACAGTGCTTGCCGTCCCAGAAACCGTACTGCAGCCCAAAGCCATAGTACCCTGCAATTGACTTCACAAGCGCCAGGCCAAGACCTGTGGAGCCAGTCTTGCCGCTTGTGTAGAAACGGTCGAACAACCGTGCCTTGTCAAGAGCCTCACCGCCTTTGTTCGAGACAGAGAACTCACTGCGGGAGATTATAATGTCTATTGCTCCGCCTGACGGCGAGTGAACGAAAGCATTCTTGATGAGATTGCTGACCATTGTCGATGCAAGCATCTCATCCATTTGCACAACAAGGCTTTTCGGCATTTTTACATTGCATACAAGTTCTTTCTCGGCAAAAATTTCCTTGTATATCTCAAGTTCGTTTTCAATTATAGGTATAATGTCAACATCGCTCCTGTCAAGGAAATGGCCGCTGTCAATCTTTGACAACAGCAACAGTGTACGGTTAAGGCGCACAAGGCGATGAATGGACTGCCTCATCTTGGAGAGTTCGGCAAACTGCTCCTCGGTGAGCGCGGTGTTGTCCATCAGCCACTCTATGCGGTTGCCAAGCACGGCAAGCGGTGTCTGCAGTTCGTGCGAAGCATTGCCAATGAACTGCTTTTGGCGCTCAAGGTGGTTCTCGGCACGCTCAATAGTCTCTCGCGCAGCACGTGTGAGTTTCTTGAACTCCACAACCGACTCCTCATCCGGGAACCCCGCAATGCCACTGCCGGGGCGATAGCCGTCGAGCCACTTCAGCAGCGAGTACAGTGGTCTCATACTGAACCTGAAGACAAGGACTGTCACAAACATGATTATACAAAGAAGTACCACATATATTATTGCAATATGTATGAGCAGCGCCCTTATAATATCATCACGTTCAAACGTGGGCGTTGAAACGACAAGTTTATATGCAGTGCCATCAGTATCGTGAAAGACTTTTGTCAAGGTACGTGCCGGCTCGGTCTCGTTCTTCCGGTAGAGATAGACTTCGCGGTCCTCATATGACTCATAATCCTCGTAATGCCTGGTTGCCGGCAACAATTCTATTGAATATGTATTGTTGGTGCCATCACCGGGCGTTGGCAACTCCTCGCCTACAATTACGCGGCGAGCAATCATCTCGGCATAATCATCGAGGCTGTCATCGGTCTCGTCATTCACCTGGTGAACCATTGTAAAATATAGTGCAGTTGCCCACAATAGCAGCACCGGCATAATGACTATAGCCAAACGAATGGTTACTTTATATATCAGTTTCATACATCATTCAGCATCTGTAAATTTATAGCCAAAACCATACACCGCCTTGACATTATACGAGGCGCCTGCATCGGCAAGCCTCTTGCGCAAGTTCTTTATCTGTGCATAGACGAACTGGAAATTATCGGCCATATCAATGTGGTCGCCCCACACCGATTCGGCAAGCACAGCCTTGTCGACAATGTGATTAGGACGCTGCATGAAGTAGAGCAATATATCAAACTCTTTCTTAAGCAAGGTTACAGGATTGCCGCTAACTGTTACACAGCGGCTCTGAAGGTCGAGAACAATATTGCCTGCACTCATTGTCCTGTTTACAGCACCTGCGCCACGCCTCATGACGCTCTTTATGCGTGCCGACAGTTCGGCCATATAAAATGGCTTTGGTAAATAGTCGTCCGCTCCCAAATCAAGCCCCTCAATCTTGTCATCAAGCGAATCGCGTGCCGAGATAATTATGACCCTGTCGTTCTTTTCAAGTGCCTTTATCTGTTCAAGCAGACGCAGGCCGTTACCGTCGGGCAGCATAATGTCAAGCAATATACAGTCATAACTGTAGCCGGCAATCTTGTCACAGGCATCGGAGAACGTTGGTGCAACCTCCACCACATATCCCTCTGTGGTGAGAGCGCGCTGCATAACCTCGCGCAGCGAATTGTCGTCTTCTATTATAAGCAGTTTCATAATACTGTTTTTTTGACAAATATGACACCCGTTTCTGAAATGGAATGAAAATCACTCCTCTACCAGTTCAAAATCAAGTTGCTTGCGATCGAGGTTCGCACGCATAATGCGAATGCGAACTGGGTCGCCGATAGTAAACTTGCGCTTGCGGCGACGGCCAATGATACAGTAGTTAGCCTCATCGAACTCATAGTAGTCGTCCTGCAGCGTACGCATGGGCACCATGCCCTCGCACTTATTCTCGTTAATTTCGGCATAAAAGCCCCACTCAGTCACGCCGCTGATTACCGCATCAAACTCCTCGCCAATATGCTCGCTCATGAACTCTACCTGCTTGTACTTGATACTTGCACGCTCGGCATTGGCAGCCACCTGCTCCTGTGCCGAACAGTGCTCGCACAAATCCTCATACTTTGGCTTGCTCACAGTGCGCGCCTCAAGCGTCAGATAGCGATGAAGCAGGCGATGTACAAGCAAGTCGGGGTAACGGCGTATTGGAGACGTAAAGTGAGTATAGAAGCGGAATGCAAGGCCATAGTGACCGATATTCTCTGTCGAGTACCTCGCCTTCTGCATTGTGCGCAATGAAATCTGCTCAATGACATTCTGTTCCTTGCTGCCATGCACCTCCTTCAACAGGCTGTTAAGTGCCGAGGCCGATGTTGTACGCCCGCTTGCGCTCTTCATCTTGTAGCCAAGCTTGCTCACGAATTTAGAGAGCATCGATATCTTCTCGGGGTTAGGCTGGTCATGTATACGGTAAACGAATGTCTTTAGCGGAGCATTTGGCGCCTTGCGGCCAATCTTCTCGGCCACCGTGCGGTTTGCAAGAAGCATAAACTCCTCAATCAACTGGTGCGACTCGTCACTCTCGCTGAAGTAGACCGACAGCGGCTTGCCGCTATCATCGAGACGGAAGTGCACCTGTGCTTGCTGAAAATCAATAGCACCGGCCTGGAAACGCTTCTCGCGCATCTTCTGTGCAAGCGTGTTCAGGGTTTTTATCTCGTCATAATAGAGTCCATCACCGTTCTTGATAATCTCCTGTACCTCCTCGTAGCAGAAACGATGGTCGCTGTTGATGACAGTGCGGGCTATATCGAACTTCTTCACCTCGGCCTTGTCATTCATTGTAAAAATCACTGAATAGGCAAGTTTGTCCTCATGCGGGCGCAGCGAGCAAAGGTCGTTGCAAAGACGCTCGGGGAGCATTGGGATTGTGCGGTCGACAAGATATATTGATGTGGCACGTTTGAACGCCTCCTTGTCAATGATACTGCCTTCGGTTACATAGTGCGACACATCGGCAATATGCACGCCAATCTCCCACAAACCATCGCCGGCAGGACGTATGGATAGCGCATCGTCAAAATCCTTTGCATCGGCAGGGTCAATGGTGAGCGTTGTTACCGAGCGGAAATCTACACGCTTGGCAACCTCCTCATCAGTGATGTCGGCCGACAACTGGGCTGCTGCCTGCTCTACTGCAACCGGGTAGGTATATGGCAAGCCGTACTCTGCGAGTATGGCATTCATCTCTGTATCGTTCTCACCGCTCTTGCCAAGAATATCTACAACCTTGCCCACCGGGTTCTTGCTATCAAGCGGCCATTCAAGAAGTTTTACGACAGCCTTGTCGCCACTCTTTCCACCCTTGAGCAAATCCTTTGGAATGAAGATATCGTTTGGCATAAGGCGATTCTCTGTTATGAGGAAGGCATAATGTCTTTCCACACTCAGTTCACCCACAAAAGTATCGTGTGTGCGCTTGATGATTTCAACTACCTCGCCCTCACGACCACGTCCACGACGCCTTGCAAAGAGCGCCACACGCACAACATCATCAGTGAGTGCGTGCGCCGAATTACGCTCGCTGATAAGCACAGGGTCACTGCCATCCTCGGGATGGAACTCGTTATAGCCATCCTTGCTGCGCAAGAATGTTCCCACAAGGATAGAAGAATTGTCGGCAAGGCGGTATTTCCTGAACTCCGGCTCAATGAGATAGCCGTCAAAGACCATATCGTCAAGTATATTCACACACAAGGTGCGTGCCGATGTGGATGTGAGATTCAGTTCTTTGAAAATCTCCTTTGGACTGACGATGCGGCTGTCGTTACGGTTGAAGAAATCGACCATCATATCAACAACTGCGCCTTTATTGAGGCGTCCCTTTCCCTTTGAACCTTTCTTTGACATAACTCCAATGTTTTATTGTTGCTAAATTAACAATAAAAGAACACAAAGCAATTATAAAAGGGTAAAAGTATCATTCTTTAAACAGTTTTTAAGCATCACCGCTGCAACACTATTGCCGCCACGCATTTTTTTAGTTAATTTCGCGCTGTTTTTCAAAAATTTAGAATAATGACCAAAGATTTCTTCAAATGCAAGGAGGCTGAAACAAAGTTCATTGCAGTAGAGAAGATAAACATACTCTACAACCTGTTTACAACGCTGCTGATAATCATCTTCTACAACAGGCTCAGCGACCCGCAGAGTATGCTCATGGGACGTTTCCTTGTACTACTGGGAACATTCACAGTCATATATGCCTACACAAAGTTCCCTTCAAGGTTCATGGTAATGGTGAGAATGGTGTCACAAATGTTCCTGCTCAACTACTGGTACCCCGACACATTTGAATTCAACCGCATATTCCCTAATCTCGACCACCTGTTTGCATCGTTGGAGTTCGGCATTTTTGGCTGCCAGCCTGCAATACTGTTCGAACAACTGTTGAGCAGTGAATTCTGGCGCGAGGCATTCAACATGGGATACTGGCTCTATTACCCAATGATTACAGTGGTGACAATGTACTACTTTTTCAAACTGCCTGAAAAGGCTGAGCGATGCTCATTCATCATTATGGCAGCATTCTTCATCCACTACATCATATACATATTCCTGCCTGTCGCAGGCCCACAGTTCTACTTCCCGGTTATTGGCGAGGCTGCCGCAAGCAGCGGGGTATATGAGAGCATTGGCTACTATTTTGACCTTAACCCCGCGATATCCATTGCACAGGAGGGAAAGGGAGTATTCTTCACCGAACTTGTTAACATGGCACAAAGTGCAGGAGAACGCCCCACTGCAGCATTCCCAAGTTCGCACATCGGAGTATCGGTTGTTGTAATGATTCTAACATTCAAAGCAAACAGAAAACTCTTCACTGCCCTATTGCCAATCTTCATATTGCTGTGCTGCGCAACGGTGTACATAAAGGCACACTACCTTATAGATGCCATTGCCGGGTTAATTAGCGGAGCACTGTCGTACTGCATTGCCACCCGCATCTACAAGGCAACATTCAAAGAAGAAGAATAAAAAAATAAGGCTTCCGGCTTAAGCCGGAAGCCTTATTTTTTACCGGTTAAATCACCGTTTGTTTACTTTTTCAAAGACTGTAACCTGGTCTTGAAGTCGTTGTAGATTACCGTCCAGTTGTAATTTCTGTACAGGCCTGTTATTGTCATATAGGTCATGAGGAAGCATGATACAAAACATACCACCAGTACAGCAAGTATAAACAAGCCCACCTTGAGCGCAATGATGATGTAGTTGAATACATTCTCCTCGGTGTGTGTCGATGTACTGCCGTCACTCCAGTAGGTCTTCACTGTTGTGCTTGGGAAGAACTGCATTGCAAGACCTGCACCAAACAGGGCTGACGCAACAGCAAAGGCTGCTTTCTTAATCTTCTCGAGCCTTACAGCCTCTTTCTGGTGCTTAATGATGACGTGACCATACTGGTAAGAAGCCATAATGTACAACGGAGTCATTATCACAAACACAACAAGCAGGAACCACAAGAAGAACGCACTTCCTTCGGCTGCATCAACTTCATCTTCACAAATGTCTTCATAATAATCCTGCAAGTCATCAAAATCCATCTTGTTGACCTTGTTATACTGCTTCAGGGACTTCTTTGCCAATTCCTCTTCCTTCTTGGCCGAATTGAGGAAATCCTTCTTTACAGACTTTACAGTTGCCGTATCGGCACACTGTCTGTTATGCTCGGCATTTTCAGTATGTCTTAGATAGTTCTCATAGTGTCTGCAAAGCAAATCAGACTTTGCATGCTTGGGGTTATTGATATCATTGAAGTATCTTATATCAGCAGGATAAGACTCGAACACAGTATCGGCCTCTACCCAGTGCTCAACGGTGTAAAGCCTGCTCTCGGCCCTGCTTACAGCCGACTGATTGTCGGAATTACAGGTTGCAAGAACAAAGATTGAGAGGAACACGCCACCAATGATTATCCATGAGTGTGTCCAGTGTCTCTTGAGCGAGTAGCTGACGGCATGTCTAAGAAGGATTACCTTCTCAAGGTAACTGTCCTCAAGCGGATCATCGGCTGCCGCCTCGGCCTTGTCAAGGAGTTCGTCTACCCTGTTTGCCTCTTCAACCGAAGCAAGATAGAGGTTCTCCTCCTCGCCCGAACCAGAACTCAAGGCCAGTTCCATAGCCTCGTTTATATACTGCCAAGCATCAACATTTGGATTCTCAACCTGAGGAAAATCATCCTCTTTAAGTTCATTGCGTGGACCCTCCTCAACCTTCTTCCAGAAAGGCTTCATGAAAAGAGTTGCCTCGGCACCCGCCTTCTGCAATTTCTTCTTTATAGAATAAGCATTCATGAATGTGCCGGCAAAACGGTCGTAAGGAGTGTTATTCATAATCCTCTCTACTTCGAAAAGTGTCATGCCGAACTCATACTTAAGAACCTTTGTCAACTCTTCACGATTAGCATTGGCAGTGTCCTTGATGCAGATGTAATACTTCTTGAAGCCCAAGAAGTAAATCAATAAAATTAAAATAATGCCTCCCATAGTTTTAGATATTTATGTGTTATTACTAATTTTTCTCTACCCGGTGTCGTTAAAAATTCCACACAATTCATTAAGTATCAAAGGTGTTGGCGTAAAAGTATATCTTTTTGAATTTTTAAACAAATTTTTACAAAAAAAAGTGAGGCCACCACACTGGCAGCCTCACCTTCTCAAATATACAAGGGATTATCAATCCTTCAACTTAGCCTTGATGAACTCGCGGTTCAGGCGTGCGATGTTGCTGATTGAAACACACTTGGGGCACTCGGCCTCGCAAGCGCGAGTGTTTGTACAGTTACCAAAACCAAGTTCGTCCATCTTGGCAACCATAGCCTTAACGCGCTTTGCAGCCTCAACCTTACCCTGTGGCAACAATGCGAACTGGCTAACCTTTGCCGAAACGAACAACATGGCAGAACCGTTCTTACAAGCAGCTACACAAGCACCGCAACCAATACATGCAGCCGCATCCATAGCCTCCTCGGCAACATCCTTGCCAATGGGGATTGCATTGGCATCGGGCATACCACCTGTGTTGATTGATACGTAACCACCGGCCTGCTGAATCTTGTCGAACGCTGTGCGGTCAACCATGAGGTCGCGGATTACCGGGAAACCTGCTGAACGCCAGGGCTCAACGGTGATGATGTCACCATCATTGAAACGGCGCATATAAAGCTGACAGGTTGTTGCACCTGTTGCAGGGCCGTGTGGGTGACCGTTCACGTAGAGTGAACACATACCGCAGATACCCTCGCGGCAGTCGTGGTCGAACACTACCGGTTCTTTATTCTCATTTACCAACTGCTCGTTAAGAATATCAAGCATCTCGAGGAATGAGGTATCGCCCGGAATATCTTTCATCTGATACTCGTCGAAAGCACCTTTAGCCTTAGGACCTCTCTGGCGCCATACCCTCAATGTAAAACTTATATTTTTGTCCATTGCTTACAAATTTAGGAATGATTAGTTTTTGTAGTTACGTTGCTGTACCTTGATGTACTGATAGTTGAGGTCCTCCTTGATGAGTTCAGGCTCCTCGCCCTGGCCGGTGTACTTCCAGCAAGCCACGTATGAGAAGTTCTCATCGTCACGCTTAGCCTCACCCTCCTCGGTCTGGTGCTCCTCGCGGAAGTGACCACCACAAGACTCCTCACGGTTGAGGGCATCGTATGCCATCAAGCGGCCAATCTCAATGAAGTCGAGCAGACGGAGTGCCTTCTCAAGTTCAATATTGAGGGTATCAGCCTCACCTGGAATACGAAGTTCGCTCCAGAAGAGTTTCTCAACGCGGTCAATCTCCTTGAGAGCCTTCTCAAGAGACTCTTTGGTACGTGCCATACCTACATTGTCCCACATAACAAGACCAAGTTCCTTGTGGATAGAGTCAACACTACGTGTACCCTTGATAGCCATCAACTTGGCAATCTTGTCGTTTACAGCCTTCTCAGCCTCTACGAATTCAGGAGCATCAGTGCTGAAGCGTGGAACCTGAATCTGGTCTGAGAGATAGTTCTGTATTGTATAAGGAAGAACGAAGTAACCATCGGCAAGACCCTGCATAAGAGCCGAAGCACCAAGACGGTTAGCACCGTGATCGCTGAAGTTTGCCTCACCGATAGCGAAGAGACCGGGGATTGATGTCTGCAACTCATAGTCTACCCAAATACCACCCATTGTGTAGTGGATAGCAGGGAATATCATCATTGGCTCCTTGTATGGGTTTG
>JAZLBZ010000032.1:0-10103 GCA_045613945.1 Bacteroidaceae bacterium | reverse complement strand
ACACGTTTCGAGATGAAGTTCGTTGAGCTTATGGACATTATGAAAGGCCACGGTTTCCCAGTGTTCGACAGTGCCGAGTATATCGGCGGTATCTGTGCAAAGGGTGCCGCCACATACACACGCAAGCAACTCGACGCATTGACCGACTTTGTTCGCCGTCCACAGATTGGCGCAAAGGGTATGGTCTATGCACGCGTAGAGGCCGACGGCACAGTGAAGTCAAGTGTCGACAAATTCTATACACAGGAGGTACTCCAGGCAATGAAGGTAGCCTTCAATGCCGAGCCGGGCGACCTCATCCTCATCCTCAGCGGTGACGATACAATGAAGACACGCAAGCAGCTCTGCGAGCTTCGCCTTGAGGTGGGTAACCAGCTTGGCTTGCGCGACAAGAACAAGTTCTCTTGCCTGTGGGTGGTCGATTTCCCACTCTTCGAGTACAGCGAGGAAGAGGGCCGTTATATGGCAATGCACCATCCGTTCACATCACCAAAGCCCGAGGATATCCCATTGCTCGATACCGATATGGGCGCAGTGCGTGCAAACGCCTACGATATGATTATCAACGGTGTTGAGGTAGGTGGCGGCTCAATCCGTATCTACGACAGCGAGTTGCAGAACAAGATGTTCGCGCTCCTCGGCTTCACACCGGAGCGCGCACAGCAGCAGTTCGGCTGGTTACTCGACGCCTTCAAGTATGGTGCACCTCCTCACGGTGGTCTTGCTTACGGTCTCGACCGTTGGGTGAGCCTCTTCGCAGGCCTCGACTCAATCCGTGACTGCATCGCCTTCCCAAAGAACAACTCAGGCCGCGACACAATGATTGACGCACCTTCAGTTCTCGAGCCCGAGCAGTTGACGGAGCTTAATATTGTTGTGAATATAAATGAGAAATAAAATCATATGTCATCCTGAGCGTAAGCGAAGGATCTCTGAAAATGATAAATCAATCCACTGCATAAGCGGTGGATTGATTTATCATTTTTCAGCAACAATATAACTGTTGACCTAGTTCGTCGTAGTCAATGTCATCCCGACAGAGCGGAGCGACGAGGGATCTCATAGAATAATATCTGAGATATCTCCCATACGGTCGATATGACATAAACGCTGAAACTTATCATTTTGGGTCAACTGGATATATTATTACTTTTCTATAAGTCAGCAGTATGGCTATTTCAAGTTCGCCTTGAAGAACTCTGCTATTTTCTCGAACAGGTGATAGCGCGTATTTCGACTTTCAAGTGTAAATACAAGCACTTTATGTAATCACACAAGATGCTTGCTTGTGTAATATTTACGCACTATATTTGCCATTGTAATAGAATTGATATCTTTTAAACTTTTAATACAGTGTAGATATGAAGACAATAACAATCAGGCATTCCTCCACTATGGAGCTTCCAAAATCTGTACGTTCATACATTGACAATCATGCAGATGAATTTAAGGAACTGGATGCCTGGACCAAGATAGCTCAAATAGCTTATAGGATAAAGCGTGGAGCAGGAGCAGAGTTGCTTATGGATTTTAAAGAAGATATTGAGCGACACTTGGAAAATCCTGCTTATGGATGTTATGAGGACACTGCAAAAAAAAGCATCGCATCGTACATTGAGATGTTGCGGACAGGTGGCAAATATTATATGTCTGTAATTGCTCTTCCAAAAAAAAGTAGTTTTTCTTCGCTCTTTCATTTGTTGACAGAGGAGATACTTTACCGTTACTGGGAAAAGGAGATTGATGATGACAAAGTTGAGTGCCATTTTGATGACGCCTATTACGATTATAAGGAGATTGCTTCAAGGTATAAGGGTGAAACCGCAAAACGTGATTTTATAAAATATATTTCAACCTCACAGGAAACTCTTCGTAATATTGAGGTGGATGAGGATAACATCAAACGGAAAAATGGATGGGCTATGCTTGCTGATAGCCTTTATGGCAATACAATATGGTCCGATAAGGAAGAGGATGAGCGCATATACCCTGGCGACGAGGCTTTCATACACAGTTTTAATAAAAAAGTTGAACTTAAGTATCAATATGTTGTAGGTATTCCGCCGATGCCTTTTTCCGGAAACTTGCTTAATGCCAAAGTTGTAGTTCTGACATTGAATCCGGGTTATATCGAAGCGGTCAACAAGGATATATGTGATGCCATGTCCGACGGTGAGAAAGAACAATTATTGTGCTTGATGAGAAATGCCTTGATATTAAATGGTGTAGGTATTTATGATTGTTCTGAATGTTCAAGGGTGCAAGGAAATAGCTATTGGGAAAAGGCGTTTGACAGACTTGCAATGGAAGCATACGGCAGACCTTCAAGTGAAATGTGTCACCCAATATACAGAGATATTGCGTTCTTTCAACTTGTTGGATATCATTCTGAAAAGTTTAGATATGCTGTGGGTGTCAAGCACATGCCTTCGACAATATTCACCAATCTATTGCTTAAATACCTTGCGACAAAAACAGACAAGACATTCCTTATTCTTCGTTCTGAAACACTTTGGAGGGAGGCTTTAGGTTGTGGGTTATGGAGTAAATTGGAAACTGAGGGGCGTATAATCACTAAAGGTCATAAAGGCATGTCCCAGAAAATTTCGCGTGGGAATCTCAAAAAGAATAATGGTTATGATAAACTTGTAAACATATTAAAGCAAAAGTAACTATATTATGTTTCAATGAGAAAAACGATTAGCGCTTTATAAAGCGCTAATCGTTTAGTTTTGTCTAATTCAAAAAATGGATTTTAGACAGCAACTCTTAGTGTTACTTCAAGTTCGCCTTGAAGAACTCTGCAATCTTCTCAAACAGGTGATAGCGCGTGTTGCGGCCATAGTAGATGCTATGGTTGCTGTCGGGGTAGAGTGCCATCTCGAACTTCTTGTTCGCCTGTGTGAGGGCGTGGGTGTAGCGTATCATATTGCGCAGGTGAACGTTGTCGTCGGCTGTGCCGTGGATGAGCAGCAGGTTACCGCTCAACTTGTTCACGTTAACGATAGCCGAGCCGGCGTCGTAACCCTCTTTGTTCTCCTTTGGAGTGCGCATGTAGCGCTCGGTGTAGATGGTGTCATAGAAACGCCAGTCTGTTGGGGCTGCCACTGCAACACCTGCCTTGAACACTGCATCGTCCTGACTCATTGACATCAAAGTGTTGTAGCCACCGAAACTCCAGCCCCAGATGCCGATGTTGTCCTTGTCGACGTAGGGTAGTGAGCCCAGGTACTTTGCTGTCTCTACCTGGTCGCCCGGCTCGTACTTACCGATGTTCAGGTAGGTGCACTTGCCGAACTCTGTGCCTCGGCCGCCTGTACCGCGTCCGTCAACGCACACCATGATGAATCCCTCGCATGCCATGTAGCTCTCGAACATTGCATTGCCATAGTTGCCCATGTACCAGCTGTCGTGTACCTGCTGCGAATAAGGGCCACTGTACTGGAACATCACTACAGGGTACTTCTTGCCTTCGTCAAAGTCGGCAGGCTTAATCATCCAGCCGTTGAGTTCAACGCCGTCGGTTGTCTTGAATGTGAAGAACTCCTTTGTTGGCATGTCGAACTTTTTGAGGCGCTCCTTGAGGTCGGCATTGTCAATGAGGGTCTTTATAACCTTACCGTTGTTGTCGTTTGTGGTAACGGTGTGCGGTGTGTTGATGCTTGAGTGGGTGTTGATGAAGTACTTCATTCCGGCACTGAACACGGCACTGTTTGTTCCTTCCTTAGCAGTGAGCCTGGTTTTCTTGCCATTTGCATTTACCTTATATACATACTCGCGCAATGGGCTGCCATCGTTGCTTGAGTAGTAGAACTCGTTCTTCTTGCTGTCCCAACCATAGAAGTGCTTTACCTCGAACTCGCCTTTTGTGATGGGGTGCACGAGCATGCCGTCGATGGTGTAGAGATAGAGCTGGTTGTAGCCGCTGCGCTCGCTCTGCAGGACGAAGTGCTTGTCATAGAACTCAATGCCTGCATATACCTGTTCGTTGAGATAGGTGTCGCTCTCCTCGCGCAGGATAGTCTTGCTGTTGCCCGAGCGTGGGTTAACGGCCTGAATCTCCATGATGCTCTGGTGACGGTTAAGGGTGAGCACTGCAAGCACATCGGGGTTCTTGGTGAACTTGATGCGTGGAATGTAGCCCTCCTCGGGGATGTTCACATCGAGCTTGCGTGTAACGCGGCTCTTGATGTCGTATGAGTGAACCGAGAGTTTTGAGTTTGCTGCACCGGCAACTGGGTATTTGAAACTGTAGGGGGCGCAGAAGTCGTCGTACTCAATGCTCGGTGCACCTGTGGGGATGTACATTGGCATGTCGTACATCATCACCTCGCTCTCGTCGTACTTGATGTATGCAAGCATCTTGCTGTCGGCACTGAAGTCGTACGAGCAGTTGTTCATGAACTCCTCCTCGTTGACCCAGTCGGGGATACCGTTGATAATCTTGCGGAACTCGCCGTCAGTTGTTATCTGTGACTCGGCATTGCCAAACATCAGTTTCACAAGGAACAGGTTGTTGTCGCGCACAAAGGCAATCATTGTGCCGTCGGGCGAGAACTTTGGAACCTGCTGTGCACCGTTCTGCGACAGTGGCTCAACCTTGTTGTTCTTGCGGCTGTAGATGTAGTGCTCTGCAGTGAACGAGTTGCGGTAGATGCTCTTTGTCCTTGTCTGCAAAAGGATGAGTTGCTCATCGGGTGAGAACTGGTAGCCGTCAATGTACTTCTGCTCAAAGCCGCGTGCTGTTGCTGCGTTGAAGAGTGTGTCGACGATTGCACCGTTCTTGAATGAGCCCTTGAGGATTAGAGTGTGGTCGTCACTCATACGTGCAAAGTGTACGCCATCGGCCATTGGCTTGATGGCTGCGTATGTCTGCGGCCAGTAACCGCCATACATTACATCGTGCAGTGTCACCTTGTCGCCGGCAATGGCCGAGAGTGACATCGCAAACAATGTGAATAGTGAAAATAGGTGTTTCATAATGGTTTATTTAAAATTATAATTTTATCAAGCTCAAATCGGAAAGGTGAAATCGGAAAACTTATTTTTGTTTTAACCTTTGACAATGCATTGTTGAAACTTCGTTTTCCCCTTTAACCGCACTTCGTGCGTTTGAACCTGCTCTCGCTCGGCATAGTAAAAGTAAACTTTTCCTCTGCTCTCGCTTAACCGCAGCTTTCAGTTTTCAGTTTTCAGTTTTCCGTTTTCAGTTCGTTTTGTACCACGAAGCATACATTATATAATCGTTGGCAATGCGCTCAACAATCTCTTTCTGCTGCTCTAGGCTTACTTCCTTAATCTTCTTGGCGGGTACGCCGGCAT
The DNA here is from genome assembly GCA_045613945.1 of Bacteroidaceae bacterium. GTDB lineage: Bacteria > Bacteroidota > Bacteroidia > Bacteroidales > Bacteroidaceae > HGM04593. Next base: position 4,781 of record JAZLBZ010000032.1, on the reverse strand, counting down.
ATATCCAGCCGCTCTCCACGCGCATGCCCGATGTTACCAGTGCATTGGCGGCAACAATGGCCCCGCTCTCCACAACAGCATTGTCAAGCACTGTTGCTCCCATGCCGACGAGGCTGTTGCTCTCAATTGTGGCGCCATGAATGGTGGCGTTGTGCCCAATGGATACATTGTCGCCAATGATGGTCCTTGAGCGCTGGAACAGCGTGTGTACCACTGCGCCATCCTGTATGTTCACATTGTTGCCGATAGTGATGCTGTTTACATCGCCACGCAGAACGGTGCCGTACCAGATGGAGCAGTTATTGCCCATTGTCACATCGCCGATAACGGCTGCGGTCTCTGCAATGAAACAGTCATTGCCAATCGTGGGCCTGAAACCGCGTACTTCCTTAATTATTGCCATAACGGTTTACTTGTTCTCTGTTACCGGTGCTGCGCCCTCGCCACCTTTGGCATTGCCGGGTTTCCTGCGGCGGTGGTGCGGGCGGCGGCGCTTTGGCTTGTCGCCCAGCTGCTTGGGAGCACCTTCCTGTGGCCCTGCTGCAGGTGCAGCCTCGTGTGGTTTCTCGCTGTTATTCGCAGGCTTGGCGCTTTGTGGCTTTTCGCTGCTGGCGGGCTTGCCACCGCGCTTGCGGCTGTTTCTCTTGCGGTCATTGCCGCCACGCTTCTCCTTGCCGGCACTTCCGCCGCGACGTGACTTGCCGCCTTTCTGCTTGCTCTTTGGTTCGTAGGCAGGCGCCTCGCCAAGCGCTGCCGGCATCTCCATCTTGGGGACATCCTGCTCTATGAAATCCTCAATGCGCTTGAAATACTCCTGGTCTTCAACGTTCACCAGCGTGATGGCGCGTCCCTTTGTTCCCGCACGTGCTGTGCGGCCAATGCGGTGGATGTAGTCGTCGCAGTCGCGTGGCACGTCATAGTTTATGACAATGCGTATGTCGTCGATGTCAATGCCGCGTGCGAGAATGTCGGTTGCCACAATCATGTCAATCTTGCGGCTCTTGTACTGGAACATAATCTCGTCGCGCTCGCTCTGCGAGAGGTCACTGTGCATCTCGCCAACGTTAAAGCCATGCTTCTTGAGCGTGTGCGATATCTCCTTTACCTTTGTCTTGCGCGATGCAAAGAGAATGACTCTCTCGCTGCTTTCGCTGTCAAAGATACTGTTGATGATACCCAGTTTCTGCCCTTCGTGGCAGATGTAGGCCTGCTGTGTGATTCCATCGGCGGGCTTTGCCAGCGCAAGGGTAATCTGCAGCGGGTTGGTGAGAATGTCGCTGGCAAGCTTGCGTATCTCCTGCGGCATGGTTGCCGAGAAGAGCATGGTCTGGCGCTCCTTTGGCAACTGCTTGGCAATTGTCATGATGTCGTTGTAGAAACCCATGTCGAGCATGCGGTCGGCCTCGTCAAGTATGAAGAACGACACTTTTGAAAGGTCAATGTTCCCCAGGTTGATGTGGCTGATGAGTCGGCCCGGGGTAGCGACAATGATGTCTGCTCCCTTTGCCATGCCGCGCAGTTCCTGCTCGTAGCGCTGGCCATCGTTTCCGCCATAGACGGCTACGCTCGACACGTTCATAAAATAGGTGAAACCCTCGAGCTGGCGGTCAATCTGCTGCGCAAGTTCGCGCGTCGGGGCCATTACCACACAGTTGATGGCATCCTCGGGGTATCCGCCTCGGCATAGTTTGTTGAGCACCGGCAGCAGGTATGCTGCTGTCTTGCCGGTTCCGGTCTGCGCCACGCCAATGAGGTCGCGTCCCTCCATCAGCGGCTCCAGTGTCTGCTCCTGGATGGGGGTGCACTTCTCAAAGCGCATGGCGTCAAGTGCATCTAGCACTTCGTCTTCAAAGTCAAAATCTGTAAAATACATGTGTTATCTTGGTGCCTTTATATAAAGGACTATTGCTATTAACGAATAAATTATGTTTGGCAGCCACGCAGCCAATGCAATTGGCATGTGGTCGGCAAAAGCCGATGATATGCTTTGGAAGAGTATGTACGAGAAACTGAGCGCAAGGCCAATACCCAATGACAGGCCCATTCCGCCTTTTGATTTTCTCGATGAGAGCGAGACACCTATTACCGTAAGGATAAATGCCGCAAACGACATTGCCATTCGCTTGTGGTATTCAATCTCAAAGTTCTTTGTGTTTGCAAATCCCCTGCTTTTCTGCTTGTCAATGTACTCTCCAAGAGCGGGCGTGGTCATTGTCTCTTGCTGTCCCTCGGAGATGAGGAAATCACTTGGCTCAATGCGCAGCAAGGTGTCGAGAGGTTCCCGCCTGCTCTCCCTGATAATCTCCTTGTTGTCCTGCAACTCGCGTATCTTCCAATGGCGGGCGGTCCATACACCAGGTCTGTCGGGGTTGTAGGTTATGGTCCTTGCCTCCATGTGCGAGACAAGTTTCTTGTCCTCGAACTTGTCGAGCATGAATCGCCAGCCGGTGTTGTTGCGGTTCTCATATCGCTCGATGAAGGCAATGGTGTTGTCGCCAATCTTCATCTGTATGTCGTTGGCCGACTCTACCTTCTTCTTGCGGCTGTACTTCTGCTCGAACTCAAGTTTTGTTGCTGTGCCGTTGGGGATTATGTACGCGCTCATCATGTAGGTGAAGACCGATATGATTCCTGCAGCAACCATGTATGGCTTGATAAGTCGCCTGAAACTCACTCCCGAGGAGAGCATGGCAATAATCTCGGAATTGCCTGCCAACTTGGATGTGAAATAGATGACCGATATGAACACAAACAGGGCGCTGAATGTGTTGGCATAGTAGGGGGCAAGGTTGGCGTAATAGTCGAAGATTATTTCGTTCATGGGAGCATTGGAACTCACGAACCTGTCAATCTTCTCATTGTAGTCAAAAACAATGATGACTACAATAATCAGCAGCAGGGAAAAGAAGTAAGTTCCCAGGAATTTCTTGATTATATACCAGTCAAGCCGCTGCAGCCTAAAAAAGTTTAGCCATTTCATGATTGATTGCCTTTGTCTTCTCTCTCTCTTTGTGTCTTTCTCTCCTGTTTACAATCGTCTTGTCACCTCCTCAAGCATGCTCTTCTTCCAGCTTGCATAGTCGTCCTGCAGGATGTGCTTGCGCGCCTCCTGTGTGAGCCATACATAGAACGCAAGGTTGTGGATTGACGCAATCTCAAGCGCAAGCAGTTCCTGTGCAGCGAAAAGGTGACGCAGATAGGCCTTGCTGTAGAGCGTGTCGACGAATGATGCCCCGTCCTCCTCAATTGGCGAGAAGTCATACTTCCACTTCTCGTTGCGCATGTTCATTATGCCATGCTTGGTGAAGAGCATTGCGTTGCGCCCGTTACGTGTTGGCATCACGCAGTCAAACATGTCCACTCCGCGTTCAATGGCCTCGAGGATGTTCGCCGGTGTGCCCACGCCCATCAGATAGCGTGGCTTGTCGGTGGGGAGTATCTCGTTTACAACCTCAATCATCTCATACATCTTCTCGGCAGGCTCGCCAACCGCAAGGCCGCCGATGGCGTTGCCGGCAGCCTCCTTAGATGCAATGAACTCGGCCGAGCGGCGGCGAAGGTCGGGGTAGACGCATCCCTGTACAATGGGGAACAGTTGCTGCTCATATCCATACATGGGGTCGGTCTCGCTCAGGCGGGTGATGCAACGGTCTAGCCAACGGTGTGTTCTCTCCATCGACTTCTTGGCGTAGTCATAATCGGCTGTGCCGGGTGTGCACTCATCGAATGCCATGATTATGTCGGCACCGATGCTGCGCTCAATGTCCATGACTCTCTCGGGCGAGAAGAAGTGCTTTGAGCCGTCGATGTGCGAGCGGAACTCAACGCCTTCCTCGCTCATCTTGCGAATGTCCTTGAGCGAGAAAACCTGGAAACCGCCACTGTCGGTCAGGATGGGGCGGTCCCACATATTGAACTTGTGCAGGCCTCCGGCCTTTTCAAGGATGTCTAGCCCCGGGCGCAGATAGAGATGATAGGTGTTGCCCAGGATAATCTGTGCCTTGATATCCTCCTTGAGGTGGGGAATCTGCACGCCCTTTACGGAACCTACTGTTCCCACAGGCATGAAGATTGGAGTCATTATGTCGCCATGATCTGTCGACAGCACTCCGGCTCTTGCCTTGCTCCTGCTGTCTGTGTGTAGTAACTGGAATTTCACGTTGTTTATGCCATTAGGTTAACCGGATTCTTAACTTTCTCCTTGAGCAACGCAATCTCGAGCACCTGCTTGATGTCATTGACATAGTGGAAGGTGAGGCCCTTGAGGTACATCTCGGGGATTGCGTCAATGTTGCGCCTGTTCTCCTCGCAAATCACAATGTCGGTTATTCCCGCGCGCTTGGCCGCAAGAATCTTCTCCTTGATGCCGCCAACGGGCAGAACCTTGCCGCGCAGGGTAATCTCGCCTGTCATAGCAATGTTTGGCTTGACGCGGCGCTGTGTGAGTGCCGATGTCAGCGCGGTTGCCATTGTGATGCCGGCAGATGGACCATCCTTTGGAATGGCGCCCTCGGGCACGTGAAGATGAATGTTCCACTTCTCGAAAATCTCGTATGGAATGCCAAGCTCGTCGGCGTGCGACTTGATGTATTCAAGAGCAAGCATGGCCGACTCCTTCATCACGTCGCCAAGATTGCCGGTGAGCGTCATCTTCTCGCCCTTGCCCTTGCTGAGGCTTGTCTCAATGAACAGAATCTCACCGCCAACGGCTGTCCAGGCAAGGCCTGTGACCACGCCTGCATAGTCATTGCCCTGGTACTTGTCGCGCGAGAACTCCTTCA
>JAZLBZ010000031.1:0-28042 GCA_045613945.1 Bacteroidaceae bacterium | reverse complement strand
GAATAATTTACCGCTTTTATAAAAACCAATAAACAGCGCGGTTGACCGCGCTGTTTATTGGTTTTATACGGAAAGGTGAAAGCGGAAAGCGGAAAACCGAGAGCACAAAGCGAAATAAAAACGGAAAAGTAAAAACTGTTTATGGAGTCTATCATTGACAAGAAAAGTAAAGCTTTCGCTTTGCGTATAATAAAACTATACAAGCAACTGAGAGAAGTTGATAAAGAATTTGTTCTTTCCAAGCAAATTCTCAGAAGCGGTACAAGTATAGGTGCAAATGCCAGAGAAAGGAAAAACTCACAAAGCAAAGCCGATTTCATCAACAAGCTATCAATTGCACTAAAAGAAGCTGACGAAACACAATATTGGTTAGAACTACTTTATGAAAGCTCAATCATAAATGAAAACATCTTCTGTTCATTGAACAATGACCTTAAAGAAATCATTGCAATAATAACAAGCAGCATAAAAACTGCCAAACAGAACAAATAGTAAATTCACCCTAAACCTTTCAGATTTCACATTTCCGCTTTCAGATTATACTTTTTAGTTTTCCGATTTCACCTTTCAGTTTTCAGCTTAACTAATTATGGAAGAAAAGCAGATAACAGACATACAGCACCAGGTTACCACGTTGCTCAATGACAAGCGACTCAAGCAAGCCATTGACACATTGGCCGCAGGCATTGACGAGCTGCAGGACTGGGAGTTACGCACGCGCTTCACCGAGATGCAGACAGCATACACATATATGCTCGACTACATGCGCCAGGGAATGCCCGACCCCGACAGAGAACGCCTGCATGCCGAACTCATTGGCCGTTGCTACATCATCAACGACCAGATTGCCATTGCAAGACTCACCGAGCACTCCACAAAGGTCTATTGCCAAATGCGCCGCAAATACAAGAACCTTGCGGTCATCTGCAGCATATACGACCGTCTCAAGGAGAATGCCGCAAACTTTGCCGTTACCGAGAGCCTGCCGGCAAACGAATGCAAGGGAGTGCGCTTGCAACTGTCGCAGGAGCACGAAAGGCTGTTATCTGAACTCTTCAGCGCAATATGGAGCAGCAACGGCTGGAAAAAGAGCGATGCCGAGTTGATTGACAACATCATCAACGACAAGGAGATAAACCTCAGCGACCGCGCCACCGTTGTGAGCGCGATAACACTCAGCACACTCAAGTGCTTCGAGCCAATCAAGATTGAGGCGCTCTGTCACATAGCCACAAACGGCTGCAGCACACTTGCTGTGCGCGCCATAACAGGCATTGTCATTGCACTGTTCCAGTATGAGCAGCGCATAACCCACTACCCCGTGCTCAAAGCCGCGCTCGACACCTTGCGCGACAACCCCACCGTGATGCGCCACATACAAACAATACAGATTCAACTGCTACGTTGCCGCGAGACACAGAAGATCGACCGCAAGATGCGCGAAGAGATTATCCCCGCCATGATGAAAAGTTCGCACAAACTCAACGGCAAACTAAGCATCGACATCCTCAAGGAGATTGAGGACGACGAGGACAAGAACCCCGAGTGGCAGAAGTGGATTGAGGAGGATGGCATAAAGAGCAAGATTGAGGAGATGGCCAAGTGGCAGATTGAGGGCGCCGACCTCTACATGAGCACCTTCTCACAGTTAAAAAACTATCCCTTCTTCAGCGATATATGCAACTGGCTGCGCCCATTCGACAAGAACGTCCCGGGCATAAGCGACATCATACCCGGCAGTGCCAGCGAGGGCAACAGCATCATTGGTGCAATATGCAAGTCACCCGTTTTCTGCAACAGCGACAAGTACTCGTTCTGCTTCACCCTGCAGCGCGTTCCCCAGGAGCAGCGCGACATGCTCATGGGACAACTGGGCGGCGAAGAGGAAGAGGCCATCAGCGAGGCCGAGAGCAATATAATTGCCGACAAGGAGCGAATGGCCGAAATTGAGAGCAACCAGTACATACAGGACCTTTACCGTTTCTTCAAAGTATCCAATTTCAAAGGTGAGTTCAAGGACCCGTTCACAATGCAATTGAACCTGCTCGAGAGCAAGATACTCGCGCCCCTCATCAGCGACAGCAACGCCGTGTTGCGCACATTCCGCTACCTTGTGGAGAAGGAGTATTACGCCGAGGCCTACAACGCCGGCAAACTCTTTGAGAAGAGCGGCGAGTGCGATGCACAGTTCTTCCAGGAGATGGGCTACTGCCTGCAGAAGGAACTGCGCTACAAAGAGGCCATCGACTACTACACCCGCGCCGACATCGTCAAGCCCGACACCCTGTGGACACTGCGCCACATCGCCCAGTGCTACCGTATGCAAGGCGAATTCGACAACGCACTGGCATATTACCAAATGGCCGAAGAACTTGCCCCCGAGAACATCTCGCTGCTGCTGCAGACCGGTGAGAGCCTTGCCACAATGAAACAGTACGAAGAGGCCTTCGCCCGCTTCTACAAGGTAGAATTCCTCAAGCCCGGCTCGCTGCGCGCCACACGCGCCATCGCCTGGTGCTCATTCCTAACCGGCAAGGACCAGCAGGCACGCGCCTACTACAAGCGACTGCACGCAATGCCGGCAGCAAGTTACGAGGACTACCTCAACGCCGGCCACGTCGAGTGGGTAAGCCACAACAATGCCCAGGCCATCGAGTACTACCAGAAAGCAAAGGAACTCTGCGGCAGCGCCGACAAAGTCGCCCAGCAGATCATGCACGACAGCGAGACATTAATTTCTCGCGGCGTAAGCGAGAACGAAATCCTATTGCTAAGGGATTTGATACTTTAACGGTTAACCTAAAAACTGTCCCTCTTTTCCAAGAGGGACGAGCGAAGCGGAGGGAGATGTTGTATCAGACCCTGCCAAGTGTCATCCCGACAGAGCGTAGCGACGAGGGATCCGAGATAAATATTTAGACATAAGTACAAAAGAACAAAGTTGCGAGTAAGCGAGTAAAAACCAAACTTGTTTGAATTTTTACAGCGGCAACGCGGATGAGCGTTGCTTGCGACGACTGAACCTTTAGGTTTACAAAGGAGTGCGACAAGGTCGCCTCAAAGCAAGTTCAACGAAGTTAAAAGACTTTTCTGCTATTGGGAATGTTTGTCGCTAGTAAAACTATGCGACATAAAATAGTGTCAATCTGCCACAATGAGAAAACAAGTTCTCGCATTGATGCAGATTGACACTATACATATTGGAAATATGATTTCCAAACAACATTCATGCAATAGTAGAAATGTTACAGAGACATCATTGCGCTGTAAATCCCAGTTTATCTTATTTTAAAATCTTATATAACCAACGTAGTTGGTTTATGTTCTTTTGTCTAGCCCTAAGACGCTAGCCGTTTGCGGCCATTCTCAATATTCAATCCTGAAATAGTCAAGCAAGGCCTTATAGTTATCCTGAGCTGTGAGGCAAGTGTCAAGCAGATAAGCGCGAACACTGTTCCACTGCTGCAAGCCTCGATAATAGAAGAATTTCAGTTCATCGGTAATAATGAACGGCACAAAGCCACAGGCCAGGCACTCCTTGAACATAATTAAACGCCCCACACGGCCATTGCCATCCTGGAACGGATGTATCGCCTCAAAGCGTTGATGAAAATCAATAATATCCTCAAACGACTTGCTCTTTATGGCATTGTACTCTTTCAACAATGCCTGCATCGCATGCGGAACACCCTCGGGCGCAACAGTCTCATTGCCACCCACCTCGTTTGGCAAACGCTTGTACTCCCCCACTGCAAACCAATCCTTGTTGCTGTCAGTAGTGCCCGACTTCAACATAGCATGAAGCCTCTTTATGAAACCCTCGTTCAAACGCACCTCGGCATTCTCAATGATAAAATCAATGCAACGGAAATGGTTTGTAGTCTCAATAATGTCATCAACTCGCACAGCACCATCCTCCACTCCAATGGTGTTTGTCTCAAAGATAAAACGTGTCTGTTCGTGCGTCAGGCGACTGCCCTCAATGTGGTTCGAATTATATGTAAGGTCAACCTGAGTGCGATGATATATTCCACCCTTCAGCCTAGAAGCCCTCTGCTCTTTCAGCACAACAAGCAAAGGCATTTGCTTGCGCTTTGCCGTTCCACGCTGTGGCAACTCCGCATCACAAGGCACACTCCAAGTCTTGCCAACAAGCACCGCCCCCGGTATTTTACCGCTGGAACAATAATTGCGCACGGTTCGCTCCGCAACACCATACCTTTTGGCAAATTCAGCAACTGAAATATAATCCATACTATCGGCAAGTTTACTCATTAAAAACAATGCAAATATAGCATTTTCTTGCCGATATCGGCAAGAAATGAAGGGATTTCTATAAATTTATGCGGTGGAATTTGCCGATGGTGCGCTTGTAGGACATCCCAACCCGAGACCCTCGGCTTGGGAAGCCTATGCTCCAGCAAGTAGGCTACTACCGTCACTCCTCTTCCTTTTGCTTCCGAGTCACTTGCGGGAGTTCCTCGCAATAGGTTTTGTTCACCACCCTGTCGCGCATCAACTGCGGATTTGTAAAATTACGGGATATGTTCTGAACTATATCCAAATAATTATCCTTGCCCTGCTCATTTACATAATAATAAGGCTTGATAGATACGCAATTCCTATGTTCAAATAAAGTATTGAGCAAAGTATTGTCCGACAGACCACACGAATGCCCCATAATACAAACCTGAAACGGCGCAGAATCTATAAACGCAAGCAAATCCTTGTAATTGGGAGTCTCCAGGTATCGGTTAGTTTTAATGTGTCGCAGATACTCGTTATCGTTAATCTTCTGGAGTTTCTTGTATTCATCGTCCGATTCATCACCATAACCGAATATCACACTTTCTGGGATTGACAAGTCACCGTGAATGTGATTACAAATAAATCTACCACTTTTTGGCAAATACAAGTCTGCCGTTTTTGTATAATTAAAGTTCAAGAGCATTATACGATCCGGCACCAAAAAGTAATCAGGCCAATGCACAGGCTCTAATTTGTACATAATAATACGTTCTAAATTTTTGCGAGCAAAATTTTGAATATCTTGAAGAACAATATGCATATGCCACGCATCAACATACGGAGCAAGAATCTTTGTCAGTTCTGCACCTTCTGTTTTTAACCTATCCTCAACAAATCCCCACCATTCAATAATTGAAGACACTGCCATATCACGCTTGAGTACAGGACTCAGAATAGCATTTTTAATCTCTTCGCAAACAAGTTCCTCATTAATTTTATGCTTCTGAATCTCGTCTAGGTATTCAACGAGCAAATCTTGAATAACCGCAAAATCTTTATTCAATTTTTCAAGTTCATCCTTTTTACCTTTACACTCAACAAGCATTGCATAATAATCAGCCTCTATATCTACCCAACCTTTTGTTTCAATAGATTCGGAAATACGCTTTAAAATAGGAGAAATAATATAAGACAGACCGTTTTCTTGTCGAACCTTCTCAATGTATTTGTAAACATTGCGTTCAGTGCAACCTAAGTAAAAATAATTGCAAAGACAATCAGAGTTGTATTTCGCGCCTATTTTAAACAATTCATCTTCTTCAAATTGGCTTATACTATTATTTAAAAGTTTCAACCACTTACACCAGTACCAATTCATAAAATCCTCATACCTTGTTTTCAGGTTGTGCGCCAAGTCAAAACCGTTTCCAACTATAATAACCCTATTCATATCTTCCAATTTTGTTTTCCACAAATATACTACCCTAATGCAACGATATCAATTTAAAACAAGGAAAGATATCAACAAAGAAGTTGTTGATATATAAACAAGGAGCCCCAACGCAAAATAGCATCGGGACTCGCATTCCTTGACATCAATATACATTCATTCACCTCTATCACTTCCTATTCTTCTCTTTGGCCTCTTTGTTTAACTGCTTGATGGTATCCAGGTAGGCCTGTTCCACCGGCGAGAGGGTGCGTAACTCATATTTGCGATATTCGCTTTCGGCCTTTGAAATTGCAGCAGTATGACTCACCTTGCCGGAAACGGGTTGCAGTAACCGAACGCACACGATAACCAAGCGAAAGAATCATATCGAGGTTGTAATGGTTCACATCGTATGTTTTACCATCAGAAGCAGTTGTTCGGAATTTCCGAACAACTGAATTTTCTTCAAGTTCACCATCCTCAAATATATGCTTAATATGTTCACTTACATTTGATTTGCTCGTTTGGTATAGTTCACAAAGCTGCTGTTGAGTAAGCCACATTGTCTCCTCATTATACACCACATCAAGATGCACCTTACCATCCTCACTTTGGTAGATTACTATGTTGTTGTTTTCGGTCATTATGTTTTTCTTTAGTTTTTTATGGGAGTATTTTTTCGTAAACAGTCAAATTTTCCTTTATTCAACATATTTGCTCTGTGTGCAACTTGAAAGCACCTGCATCCACTATCATTTGATATATCTTAATATCAGGATTTAGATTCTTGGCTGCTTCAATTATTTGGTTTCGTTTATCTTCATCTACATTCACTCCCAAATAAACTGACTCAAAACACTCACCACTAATTTTATGATAAGCTCTTGCTTCTCTCCAATCAACAGCCTTTGTTTCATCTTTAGGTTCATAAGGTAAAGCCATTGTCACCATACTGGAGTGATTCGGGATAATAGCCGGAGTCGGATTAATCAACACCAAACGAACTTCTTTTTCATGTCCCCATTCATTTGCCTTTGTAGATAGTTGATATTTCAACAATTCAAAACCATTTTTATTCTTAAAGAAATCTGGTTTTTCAATAATTTCTTTGTATTGAACATCAAATTCAAATGCACCAATAAAATTTGAACACAAAATATTAGAAAGACATTTTCTAGTCTTTTCCATATCCAAGCCAATACAAACCCCTTTATGATTGCTGTAATAGCTCCACATCAATAGAGAATCATTAACCTTTGACAAACTACACAACCACGTACCGTTCCTACGTTGTTCGAATTGGCTAGACTCTGCCTTCATTACTAACTCTTGTCCCCAAACTCTCATCTGCTTTTCCGGAACATTTGCAAAGTCTATCAAACTTGGATGGCAATCAAATGGATCGTTCAATCTTGTAGCATTCGTAAACTGGATGTTGCTGTTTGACAACATTGCCAAACCACCATCTACATCTAAATATTTATACAGTTTACTTGCTTTCATACCCTTTGTATCTTGTTTAACAAATCATCGTATGAGGCTACTGTGTCATATTTTATATTGCTTGTTGATACATCATTAAATAATTTTCTCGCACAAGCAATCTTCGCTTTCTCAACACCTCTTAATTCCATAGAATGCATAGTGCCCTTAGTCTCTGCAACAAAGAAGATGTGTTTTACAGTTCCTTTATTAAACGCAATAGCCCAATCGGGTGCATAGTTGCCAACAGGAGTTGGTATTTGGAATGAACGAGGCAGTTTTGCATATACACAAACTTCTGTAGCTCCATCAAGCGCAGAGGCAAACTTGCGCTCACCATCAGAATCACTGAACACATAGTCCATAATATGTTTTTGTGCTGAATAAGCCTTGTCTATCTTCTGCGAGTGCTTTTCTTGAGTAAAGATAGTGCTATCATATTGTCCCTCTATAAGGTTATATGATATATGCTCAACAATCATTGTAGCCTTCTGCTCCTTGATGAGTTTAACAACATTGCGGATAAACTCTTCAGGGTTATTTTGGAACATTACTAACTTATCACCTCTAAGTTTCTTCAATATCTCTACAACAGTTCTACGGGTCAATGTCGCCCCTTTGGCTATTTCACCAACAAGGTCATATTTAACGGTAGAAGTTGATACGGAAGCCACCTGCTTTGAAGTAGAAGTTGTATTACCAAATGCATCTACACTATCCTGTTCGCCGGTCACTACTACATAACGAAGTTGGTTTACTTCAAGATTAGCATTTATACTTATAGCAGCTTTTTCAATCAACTCATTACTATTATAGTGAACGGTGTATGCGTATTTATGGTTAATCTCTTTCCAAAGTGCTTGAAACTCAGCCTTTGCAAAGTTATCATTCAATTTATTATCCTTAATGACTGTAGCATTTCCATCCTCAAACATATTGTCAATAGCTACCGATTCATCATACAGTGCACGAATAAGCAACTGAATACAGTCTGTCATTGGAGCCATTTTGCGAGACATTGGAGCAAGATTGCCTTCTAACAAATCTTTCTTGTACAGTTCGGTAATTTGTCCATTAGCATCAATGTAGTCATTCTCCCAAAGATATGCACGGATAGAATTGGCCTCCTCTGCTGTGATAGCGTGTTTTTCATCTCCTACAAAAACAAGCTTACCGGTGAAATAAGCCTCATCAGCCTTTATTGGACGGTCACGCAATGCTTCTCGAGTTTTATCCTGCAAATCTTTTACAAATGAACTATAACTTTCATTGGCAATGACGGTAAGCTTATTCAGTTCGTGTACACTCTCACCCAATGTTTCAAAGTCCATACGATTACCGTTCTCATCAACACAGATACGAAGACCACGACCGACTTCCTGACGTTTGGCTGTTTCTGAATTTGCGTGTCTGAGTGTACATATCTGGAATACATTAGGATTATCCCAACCTTCACGCAATGCCGAGTGCGAGAAGATGAATCGTGTAGGCTCATCAAAACTCAACAAACGTTCTTTGTTTTTTAGGATAAGGTCGTATGCCGCAGTTCCTTCTTCTAATCCTGTTTTACGACTGACTTTCTCGCCATTTGTTACACGTCCCTTCTTGTCTATTGAAAAATAGCCGGTGTGTATCTCACCTGCATCGAATCTACGCAAATATTGCTGATATGCAGAATCGAACAGCGAAAGGTTCTCATTAAGAATGTTTGTGTACTCCTCTTCGAATATCTTCCAGAAAACACCCTTTTCAACCCCTCCATCTTCGCCGTAACTCTTGTATTTTGCGACTTCGTCAATGAAAAATAGGGACAAAGTTTTTATGCCTCGTGCAAATAGTTCACGCTCCTTTTCAAAGTGCGAAACAATCGTCTCGCGAATCTGCACACGTTGCATAGCCAGTTCATTGGTGTCACCAAAAACTTCTCCTTTGCGCAGCGAGATACCGTTCAGGAATGTAACAGTATCGGTGTATGGATTTATTTCAATAATATCAAAGCCTTCATACTGAGCAAGTCCACTTGCACTTTGCAATTTATCGCCTTTACCGAACTTCATAGACTTGCGTCGTATTCCTGTTGCAGTATTAACCTCAAGGTCTATTTTTGCCATTGGTGGCTCAGTCTTTGACAATATAATGCTATCAATGTATAGATAACTTGATGCACCTTTTAGGTTCTTTACTTCGAAGCCTTTAACCTGAATCTTCTTTACAAGTTTTTTATTGTAGGCATCTAGCGCGTCAAGTGCATAAACGGTATTATGCTTGGTCTTGTGTGTTGCTGAGTAGTTGAGTATGAACAGCGGTTTAAAATGTGTGAGAGCAGTTTGTGTAGCTACTCCTTCCATCTTTTGTGGTTCGTCCATAATGATAATCGGACGGTTTGCTGCAATCACATCAATCGGGCGACGACTGGCAAAGTCATCACGCTTAGAATATATGATACGTGCCGTTTTATCTCCACTTTTACCAACTGTATTTTTTGCTTCATTTAGTGATGTAGCAAAAGCTTGAGTGTTGATAATCATTACATTGATGCCGGCATCACTTGAAAAATCATCAAGACTCTTCAAACGACTACTGTTATATATAAACCAACGGGCTTTCTTACCGTAGTGCTCCATAAAGTGGTCTTCGAGCATAGCAAAACTCTTGCCCACACCCTCGCGGATAGCAATGCTTGGCACGACAACGATAAACTTGCTCCAACCATAACGCTTGTTCAACTCGAACATAGTCTTGATATACACATAGGTCTTACCCGTACCTGTCTCCATCTCAATGTCAAGAGAACATTTGCCTATGCTTGGGGCAAGACTATTCGATAGTTTGATATCACCCCAAGCCTGCACCTTGCGAACATTGTCGAGCAACTGCGCATTTGTAAGTTCCACAGGTGCGTTGCAGTAGGCATCATCATCACCTTCGTAGCGTATTGTTCCGTTCTGTTTACCGAGGTCCAGACGATATTTCATTGCGCCATACGATGGTTGCCCTGCAAATACCTCAATAGTGCGTTCTACCGCATCGGTCTGATATTGCTGTATCTTAAATTTGAATTTCATAATTGCTATTTGTCAGCTTTATTATCGAACTCATTATATTTTTTTTGATTGGCATCTGCAAGAGCCACATATTGTTTCTTTTTCTCCTCGTCTGAAGTTTTATCTAATAGTCGATAATAACACTCACTCAAGTACTTATATACGTCTTTAATATCGCTATTTATAGATATTACCTTACTAAAATCACAAATGGCATCATTATACTGCTCTCTCGCCTGATATATTTCACCTCTTGTTACATATGAAACATATGAAGATGGGTCCAATGTTATAGCTGTATTAATATCATCCAATGCGTTATCTAACTGCCCCATTTTCAAATATAGGTCTGCTCGATTATTATATGCACCAGAATTATTAGGAGATAGCTCTATGCCTCTATTATAATCAATTAAAGACTTATCATACAAATGTAAATTATAATATAGCTGTCCTCTGTTAAAATATATTTCTGCGATATTAGGGTTTAACTCGATTGCCTTATTATAGTCTGTCATCGCTCCTTCTATATCCAATACATCTGCTTTTGCATTACCTCTGTTATTATATAGTTCTGCGTTCTTAGGGTCTAATTCTATAGCTTGATTATAATCTGCAATGGCACCATTATAATCCTTTAATTTTTGCTTCAGCATAGCTCTATTTTGATATATTTCTTTTTCTTTAGGGCTTAATTCTGCTGCCTTATTATAATCATCCAAAGCCCCATTGATATCTCCTATACGCATCTTACTATTACCCCTGTTATTGTATGCTCCTGCATAATTAGGCTCTAATTCAATCGTTTTATTAAAATCTTCTATTGCTCCATCCGGGTTACCCAATTCTATTTTTATGGTTCCTCGATTGTTGTATGCTCCCGCATTACTCTCGTCTAATTGTATTACTTGTGAGTACAACTCAATTGCTTTATTTTTATCTTGCTCAGCTAATGCTTCGGCAAATAATTTACTTGCCATAGCTTCGTTTGCAGATTTCTTTGCAGCCTTCTCACTCGCTTCAATTGCTTGATTAATAGATGTTATTTCTGCCTTTAATTTTTCAACATCTACTAATGATTGTTTTGCAGATGCAGCATCTGCCTTTGCTGCATTAATTTGTTCTTGCAGTGTATCTAATTTCTTTTTTTGAAGTTTATCATTCCTATTATTCAAGTATAAAGGAGCAGCAACACCTAAAGCTGCAGCAATTACACCAATAACAATACTTAATATTGTCATCCAATTAGACATATTGGAATTCATTTCTGCAATTTTATCCCTCACATCATCACGATATAACGCAATTTCACTCTCCATTTTTTGGAGTTGGTCTTTGAGAACTTTATTTTCCTCCTGCAACAGCAAAAACTGTTTTTCTGTATTTGTCTCTAATGCTTGCACCTTTTCAGCTATTGTCTTTACACTACTCGCAGATGGTTTCTTTGCTGTTTGTGCAAAAGTACTTACACAAAAAACAAGCATTATTGTCGCTATAAGTATGCGTACAGTTTTCATAGTTTACTGAATTATAATATCCTCCTTACAGTTTCTTTACTATATGCGTTGAATATTTGGTCGAAGTTGTCTGCAACGTTGTCTGTTGCTATTGAGCGATCACACATCACAAAATAATATGGTTTCTCCTTTGCAACGGCTGTGATTACAGACTCGTTTATATCATTGTCGAAGCAAGCAATCAAGTATCCGTCTTCAACAACAAAGACCTTCTTGCCGTGTATTTCTCGTTCTTCAATCTTGCTTGATAGAGGCAAGTTGCATTCGGGTAATACTTGGAATAGCAAGTCTTCGGGTGTACGCTCACCCCATTTGATGTTATCCACTAATTCATCAAATCCAAGAGTCTGTTGAATAGGTGTTTCGACAGGAGTGTAGTAAACATCTTTCATATTGGATGTATCGAGTTTCAATACACGGAAACCAAAATCCAACTTGTACAACTTTGATTCAAGTTCTTCCTTCTCCTTAATTTTAGGAAGAATCTGTTCTTTGTAAACCTTTGTTGCGATAGCCTCTTGCTCTTGTTTTGGTAACATAGCGGCTGTCTCCGAAGGTTTAGCATTTAATAACGCATTAATTGAAAATTCAAGTGTTTGTATTTTATTTTGAAGTTCCTCCTTAATCTTCTTTCCTGCACGGCGGATACGCTCCTTGCCAATCTCGCAGATTGTGTGAGGTTTGCCCAATTTTTCTAAAAATTCAATAGCATTTTTAATAGTTGTTTTTGCTTCAGGCTTTGCTTTAGCAAGGGCAACATCAAGGTCCTCAGGTAATTGTACAAGAATGTATCGACATTGTATATTGTAATCTACATTGTATGAATATGTAGCGTGAGCAGTAGTTGCAGACCCCGAGAAAAAGTCTAATACTATATCACCATCTTTAATAAAAGCATATTTTAACAAGCGATGTATAAGAGTTGTAGGTTTAGGGTAATCAAATACCTTTTTACCGTCAAATAGCCCCATAATCTCTTCAGTGCCACTCTTTGTGGTTCCTGCATTTAACAATATGGAACTTGGAGTTTTGCAATCACCTTTTGCCATTCTCTCCAAATAATATAATTTTCGTTTGGGCGATGAGTCGTCTGTAAGACCAAACTTTATTCGTCCGTCTTCCATCAACTTCATTAGAGTCTTTTCATTATAACACCATATTCGCCCATTAGGAGGGAAGTATTGTACACCTGTTTTAGGATTTGTTATAGGATATACAGTATCTCCTCCTGCGTGATTTGCATCTATTGGTACTAACTTCCACGATCCTCGTGGGTCATTATCGGGATTGATATAATCATCCTTATCAATATCATCGCCACTAAATGTTAATTTTTCCCTATCCTTAGAGTATATCAGTGTGTGATTATGGTTAGTTGATATTTCATCATCATTTGAAATTGACACACGAGACTGCCATATTAAATTGCCAACAAAATTATTACGCCCAAACAACTCATCACATATTTTCATCAAATTGGCAGCCTCCTTATCATCAATCGAGATAAAGATAACACCATCATCCGAAAGCAGGTCTTTTGCCACTTTCAAGCGAGGGTAAATCATATTGAGCCAATCGGTATGGAAACGACCATTGCTCTCGGTATTCTGCACCATAGGGTCTGCCATACGGTTGCCCTCCTCGTCAAACAAACCACTCTGTGCGTTAAACTCGGCAGCACCTTTGGCAAAGTCATCGTTATATACAAAGTCGTTACCAGTGTTATATGGTGGGTCAATGTAAATCATCTTCACCTTACCCAAGTAGTTCTCACGAAGCAACTTCAACACCTCCAAGTTATCGCCCTCGATATAGAGATTCTCGGTATTGTCAAAATCCACACTCTCCTCACGGCAAGGACGCAGCGTCTTGTTCGTAGGGGCATTAGCCAAACGGATAGCATTACGCTTATCGGGCCAAGTGAATTGATAACGCTCATCAGCACCCTCGACAACCTCGCACGCCAACTCCTGACGCAACTTATCGAAGTCGATAGCACGCACAGTTTTGCCTTCATCATTTTTAACCTCAGTAAGGCAATTGGGAAACATCTGTCCCAATATTTCTATATTTCTGTCTGCCATATCAGCAGTTTGCATTTTTAGTTTTTCCATATTGTTTGGTTAGTTTTATTCTCGTTCCCTTATTATTCTAATACACTTTTTATACTCTCCTTTAACTAATTTATATGTAGCAATTCTATCTTCTATAATAGCGATGCATCTTCCTGCACATTCTTGGATGAGATTAGGGATATTTGGGTGGAACAGTTTAGAAATATCATTAGCTATTCCTCGCCATATGGTAGTATTATAATCGATTATAGCGATATACGCATCAACGCAATCTACATGCATCGTAAATAATATTGGGTCAATATGTTGTGCCATCGTTTGCAAATACCAACATCCTTTGTGTAGCCATTCATATTCCCTTGTCGTACGATTTTGTGTTCTGTCTGCTAAATCATTTATTAGCGATTTTATAATAGCAGAATTGAGAGATTTGCCTTGATATTTAATGCCTTTCTTAAAGTGCTGTACATCATTACACGATTCACCTATAGACCGATTTAGTTCTTGGTAACAATAATGAGAAAACTCAAAATCGTTATACTCGTCTGTCAATTCGTAAAAGTGATGAGGTTGGTGTGTCGCTATAATGTTATTAAGTTCTTGTAAACAATCCTTATTTAAAATCTTTGTAGGTTTGATTACAATTTTATATTGTAAGTTAGTAGCTTGTATATTACTGAGTTTAACTTGTTCCCAAATAACTCTATCATTTACATTGTCATAAAATAGAATAAGAACAGGCCTATCTGACTGCAACCAATATTTGTAATGCCACTCATTAATATAGAATATAATATCTCCATCTTTATTTTCTTTTAAGTATGAAGGTCCTGATTTTATTTGTAGAGCAATATGAAAATTGGTTGGTTTATCATTCATTACTTGCTCGACATCTCCGTCTATACCATAATCTGTGTGAGGAATTTCCCTAAAAATCCACCCCATTCGTGTTAAGCACTGTTGAACAGCGGCTACACCTTCTCTCTCAATTAAAGTATTACTTATATTGGACATCTTGTTACAAATTCTTTTTCAATTCTTTTATTTTCTCAAATAGTTCCAACTTCTTGCGAGGTTGTTTCTCGGAGCGTGCTTTCTTCTCTAATAGTTCTATCTGTTTTATTAATTTGGCACGTTCATCATCTATGGCAATCTGCTCTGTTAGGGTGTTGCCCTCTTGAACGGTGATTGAGCCAATGGTGGCAACGATGTTTTCCCAAACGGCATCGAGGTCGAGGCCTGCGAGTGGAACATTGAGCATATCGCGCTGTTGCCACTCACTGCATATTAGTTTGGTATGGTGGATTGCGAATTGTGCCTTTTCTTCAAAGTGCAGTACAAAGAGGATTTTCCGGGGTATGAACTTTGCCAACAGTTCAATGTTCTTCGGGGCGTATTCACGCCGTTTGAGTGATACTTCTATAATGTAGAAGTCGGCAATTTCATTTCCGGCCTTTATTGTGGGTATGGTGCTTTCAGCAACTACGTGAGTGATAAACATACGACTTATGTCGGCATCGAAACTATCTCGTTGCGATGCTGTCAAGTCGAACTTCTCAAAGACTTTTGTCTTATGAAGTGGCTTGTTTATTTCGGTTCGTTGCGGTAGGCCGTACATTGGTTATAATTAGAGATTTCTATAATATCTATTTACTTCCTCTTGTAATTGAGAATACATACTTGGATTTCTCAATTTATTTCGCACCTCTTCAATTACAATATCCCATTCCTGTTCACCAAACTCACGAACTAATGAATTTGCAGCAACACACACATTATATGTTACATTCTCAATAGTTCCTGGCATATAACCTGTGAAAGCTCCTGTGTTATAATAGTGTAAACACATTTCACAAGAATACATTATACATTCTATCCTAATGTCAATAATGTATAGTTGCTTTGTAAAGTTATTAGACTTTCTTCCTAAATTCGCAACCAAATCAGTCTTAAAGGCATCTTGCCAAAGTGGATTAACATTCATCTTATTAGAATTTATTTTATCACCAAAAAACATATCAATTCAAAATCATCAAGGCCTTGTATCTCTTCGGTGAAGAGTGTGCCTTGTGTGCCACTCAAAAAGCTGTCGATGTCGCTTTCTTCCTTTACGTTGATAATTGAGGATATTGCCTCGCCAAGCAGTTCGGAGTAGTGCTTCATATTCCTGCCGTCGCGTGTTATGCGGTTGAACTCACGGCATAGTTCTGTATGCGGTGTGCTGTGTGGCTTGCAGAGCTGGCGCATACGGTCGAGCATATCTTTCGGGGCAAGGTGATTGATTATCACCTCGCCGTCGTCCGAGATATACACCATATAGAATGGGTGCAGTTGGTTCTTGTGATCGATGTTCACTCCGTCGGAACGGTTCTTGAGTATATAGATTACTCCGGGCGGTGTGTTCTCTGTCGAGGGCACAACGGCGTGAAGTCCAAACGGGGTGTGTTCTACATCGCGGTTGGTACGCATATACTCCAAGAGGTCGAGACGGAATTCATTCAATCCTAAATCCATTATGCTGACACCGCTGTTCATCTCTTCCAAATCTACAACCTCTTCCTGCAAGCGTTTGAGCTGTGAACGGCGATATTCAAGGTCGCCTTTCTCTTCGTCCGAAAGCAGGTTGTCATCGCCTGTCGAGGTCATAACAGATACTTTCATTCGTGCCTCTACACGCTCTTTGAGGTTGATATAATCGTCGAGTGTCATATCCGGCCAATAGTTCACGAGCTGTATAACATCGTTCTTTGAGCCGATACGGTCAATTCGCCCGAAACGCTGGATAATACGCACCGGGTTCCAATGAATATCGTAGTTTATGAGGTAGTCGCAATCCTGCAAGTTCTGTCCTTCGGAAATACAGTCTGTGCCTATAAGCACATCTATCTCCTCGCTTATATTGGGGAGCAGTGTTGCCTTATCCTTTGACTGCGGCGAGAAGAGTGTAAGCACGGTATTAAAGTCGAGCTTCTGACGGAGCTTTAAGGTGCTTCGTGCCTCTACATCGCCTGTGATAAGTGCAACATTAAGCCCTATGCGCTGTTTGATACGGTCTGCAAGATTTTCGTAAAGATAAACGGCTGTATCGGAGAAGGCGGTAAAGATTATTACCTTCTTGTTATTGCCGTTTATAGGATTAGCGAACTTATTTCGCAAGTCCTCTATGAGCTGTTGCAGTTTGCAGTCGTGTTCAGGGGTGATGTCTTTAAGCATCATTATGAGCAACTGCAATGTTTCGAGGTCTTGTGCAAGGTAGTGTTTCCACTTTACAAAGTCTAAATCGTCCAAAAGGATTTGCGACTTCTTACCGCCAATGAAAATGTCGTTCTCTCTGTCGTCCATTTCCAAGCCCTCGGTAAAGTCGTAATCATCTACAGCTGTTCCTGCGCGGTTGCCTGTCCTCTCGGCAAACTCTATCTTATCTACCACGCCTTTGATAAGTGCCTCTATACGCGACAGTGTCAAATGGAAGGAGTTTACGGAACTCTCCAAGCGTTTGAGCATATTTATTCCCATAAGGCGACGAATACCTTTTTCGCGTCCTGACATTCCTTTGCCGGCAAAGTTGCGTCCTTCGCTGTCGGTGGATATATACTTATCCCTTGCACTCGGCAAGAGGAAATCAGAGGGGGTATATATTGCAAGATTGAGATTGTTTATGAGCGTGTAAATCTCGTTATATGTGATAGCAGAATCAAGGTCGGTAAGGTGTGGCCGACGGGAGATAGGCTTTAACCTCTTGGGAAACTTGCCAATATCGGTAGTATCGTAATACTGCTCGATGTGGCGACGACTGCGTGCAATGGTAACGGAGTCGAGGACTTCAAAGAAATCGAAATCGAGTTCCTGGAGCAGCTTTGCTGTGGTGCGCTCTTCTGCCGGTATGCGTGTCCAGCGGTTATACGCTGCCTGTGCCTGACGGAATATATCGTCAATGCTACGCGATGTGTTCAGCAGGGAGTCGATATTTGCGCTGTCGCCCTCGTATGCAAGTTGCAGTTGGTTTTTAAGGTCGTTAAAGCGGTTGTTTACGGGAGTGGCCGAAAGCATAAGCACTTTGGTCTTTACTCCGTTGCGTATAACGCGGTTGAGCAGACGCAGGTAACGGTTCTCTCGTTGGTCGCCGTCATCTGTTGTTGTGGTCTTGCCACCGTTGCGGAAATTGTGGCTCTCGTCGATAACGACAAGGTCATAGTTGCCCCAATTTATCTTGTCAAGGTCATACCCGTTGGAAACACCGTGTTCACGCGATAGGTCGGTATGGAAAAGGACATCGTAACGCAAGCGGTCTTTCGCCAATGGGTTGTTTATGTAGTTGCTGCGGTATGTAGTCCAGTTGTCATAAAGTTTCTTGGGGCAAAGTACAAGCACATTGCGGTTACGGCTCTCATAATACTTCACTACCGATAGTGCGGTGAAGGTCTTTCCCAAACCTACGCTGTCGGCAAGAATACAACCGTTGTACTTCTCCAATTTATTGATTATGGCAAGTGAGGCATCGCGTTGGAAATTGTATAGTTTGTTCCATATAACGCTGTCCTTGAAACCTGTTGCCTCGTTAGGCATTACATCTTCGGAAATATCTTCCAAAAACTCGTGGAATATATTGTAGAGTGCCACGAAATAGAGGAAATCGGGGGCGTTCTCTTTGTATGCGTTAGTGATGTTTTCTATTACTTCGTCTGTAACGACCTGCAATTTGCCGGTGTCGTGCCATAACTGCTCGAAGAGGGTTAGATATTGTTGCGAGTATGGAGCATCGAGCTTGTTTATCATCGTATAGGCATTGTCTCCTCGTTCACAGCCAAGTTCTACTGTTGTAAAGCCATTCAACGGCATATAGGACTTGTCATCGACATTGGCAAAGCCCATCATATTCTCGCCTGTTCTGTTGGACTTGAAGCAGGCTTTCTTCTTTATCCACTCGGCGCACTCTTTGGCAACGGCACGCTGGGTAAGTTCATTGCGGAGCTTCACTTCAAATTCGGAGCCGTAAAGATTGCGTTCACGGTTGAGACGCGGAATGTAGAATTCACGCTTCTGCTTGCTTGCCTTTTCGGTGGTAAAGGTGGGAGAGGTAAACACAAAACGTAACTCTTCTATATCTTTAAGTTGCTCTTTCAATTCTTGAAAAGCATAGATAGAGAAGCAAGAAGCTGCTATAGAGAGTTTACTGCCCTCGCGCAACTCTACAACTAAATCTTCTTTTAGTGTTTTGTGTATATTGTCGATTATCTCCATATTGCCACTTTTACTAAATACATTAAATGCAAAAATAATTAAAAATTATTTTATCCCATCATCAAAGCTCACTTTTATTATAAAGATTCGCGCTATTCGTGGCAAACTTTTATATAGCATCAGGTGTGCCCTTGGAAGATATAAAAGTTTTAATTATGGAGTGGTTTGAAGGGATTCCAAGCACATCACACACTTTTTCAAGCGAATAACAGCCAATTCGCAACGAGGCATTGTCCTTTTTCCTTCCTCAAAAACAAATCCCCCTACGCCCTTGTTATCTTCTCAAATTAAACTGTACTGTTATGGAGTGGTTTACTAATCTTTTGCAGGCGCATCCGGAGTTGGCGATTTACTTGACGCTGGGGTTGGGTTTTCTCATTGGTAAGATACAAATTAAGGGGTTCAGCCTGGGTGTGGTGACGAGTGTGCTGTTGGTGGGTGTGCTCGTTGGGCAGTTGAATATTCCAACGCCTGGGCCGCTGAAACAGGTGGCGTTCCTTATGTTTCTCTTTGCCATTGGCTACAAGGTGGGGCCGCAGTTCTTTGCTGGACTGCGCAAGGAGGGCCTGCCGCAGGTTTTCTTTGCCGTTGTTATGTGTGTGTTCATTCTGCTCTCCACCTGGGGTATTGCCTTGGTGATGGGTTACAATGTGGGCGAGGCTGCGGGGTTGTTGTCGGGTTCGCAGACCATAAGCGCGGTGATTGGTGTTGCGGGTGATACTATTCGCGGGCTTGGGTTGCCCGGTGATGAGCAGGAGAAGGCACTGAACATCATCCCTGTGGCATACGCGGTGACTTATATATTCGGCACGGCCGGCTCGGCGTGGATTCTGG
Organism: Bacteroidaceae bacterium; assembly: GCA_045613945.1. Classification (GTDB taxonomy): domain Bacteria; phylum Bacteroidota; class Bacteroidia; order Bacteroidales; family Bacteroidaceae; genus HGM04593. The sequence goes on along the minus strand of JAZLBZ010000031.1, from coordinate 8,169 downwards.
CACGCTTGGCGCCCAAACTGCTTGGCGGTGTGGAGAAACTCAAAGCGAGGTGCCGCGAACTTGAAAAGCAGATGGGCGGCGATGACAGCGAGAAGCCGGGCATTGTGGGCGCGAAGCGAGTGGTCGAGTTCCGCAGTTATGCCATTGAGAACGACTGGTTCGCGCAAGGACGTCGCGTGAAGGAACTTGAAGCATTCTTTGAACGGCAGGGGAAACGGCTGTTTGTGGAGCGCATACGCAAGGGCAAGCACATTGTCGATGATGTAAAACCGCGCGAGGTGCTGCACGTTGGCGACGAGGTGGTGCTGAGCGGCCGCTATGAATATACCATTGGCGAGGAGAAATGGATTGGCCGCGAGGTGGATGACACAGCCCTGCTCGATTTTCCCGTGATGGTTATGAAGACCACTGTTGCCGGGCACTCACACAAGCGCGACATGACGTTCGGTGGCAAGAAGGTTGGCGAACTGCGCCGACAGCCATACATGCATGGTGTTGTAATACAGAAAATCAAGCGAATGGGAGTAAACATACCGGTGTTTGCCGACACGCAGTTGAACACAGGCGATGTAATTGAACTTGTGGGCAAGAAGGTGGAGGTGATGCTTGCAGCAAAGGAGATTGGCTACCCCGACCCTGCCACCAACGCAACCGATGTTGTTTTCATGTCGATAGGCATTTTCATTGGTGCGGTAATTGGTACACTCACACTGCACATTGGCGGCGTGCCGTTGAGCCTTAGCAGCAGCGGCGGCGCACTGATAGCCGGTCTGGTATTCGGTTGGTGGCGAGCGCACCACCCTACAATGGGTGCAATCCCCGAGGGCGCGCTGTGGGTGTTCAACAATCTTGGACTCAATATATTCATAGCCATTGTTGGCATATCGGCAGGGCCGGGCTTTGTCGAAGGATTCCGCGAGATTGGCCTGTCGCTGTTCATTGCCGGCATTGTTGCCACATCGTTGCCGTTGCTCTTTGGCGTGTTTGTTGCTGTAAAGTTGTTCAAGTTCCACCCTGCCATTGCACTTGGTTGCTGCGCGGGAGCACGCACCACCACTGCCGCAATTGGCGCACTGCAGGAGAGCCTGGGCAGCGAGACGCCGGCATTGGGATACACGATTACATACGCAGTGGGCAACACCTTGCTTATCCTTTGGGGTGTATTCCTGACGCTGATGGTGGCGTGACGAACTCCCTCCGCCGTAAACGGCTCGTCCTTCTTCTAAAGAAGGACAATTATAAAAACGTTAATATTTAAGACAAAAGAACAGAAGAACAAAAGAAACGACTATAGACAAACTGATTTTTAAGCCAAATGCAGACAATCGTTTGTTTTCATTGGTTATAAAAATCAGTTTATACAATGCACTTACAGGGCATTGTTGCAACAAAAAATTGTTGCGTAGTCAAAAATGGCAATCAAAACTAAGTCTTTTGTACTTATGTACTTATGTCTAAGTAAAACAGAATTGAACTTTAAATAAAATATTATGAGCCATTATTTGAATGATCACAGTGAGGTGAGCAATTTTGAGAAGGAGATGGAGAAGATTAGCCCGTTTGAGCTGAAAGACCGTCTTATTGCGCTTGCCGATGAGAGTATAAGAAAATCGACCCACACTATGCTGAATGCGGGGCGTGGCAACCCAAACTGGGTTGCTACCCTGCCGCGCGAGGCATTCTTTGCGCTGGGCAAGTTCGGCATCGGCGAGTGCCGCCGCGACTGGCAACGCGCCGAAGGAATTGCCGGCATACCACAGAAGGATGGCATTGCCGAGCGCTTTGAGCAGTTCATAAAGGAGAACAGGAAGGAGCAGTGGGCGCAGTTCCTGGAGAAGTGCTACCGCTATATGCTCGACGAGCACAAGGTGGATGCCAACGACCTTGTACATGAATGGGCCGAGGGCATAATGGGCAACCAGTACCCAGTGCCCGACCGCATACTGTGCCACACCGAGATAGCCATTCGTGACTATATGGCACAGAAACTGTTCAACGGCCGCCCGCCACAGGGCGAGATTGACCTCTTTGCCACCGAGGGCGGCACAGCGGCAATGTGCTACATATTCGACAGCCTGCAGCAGAACCGCTTGCTAGAGCGCGGCGACCAGGTAGCGCTGATGACACCAGTGTTCACCCCCTACATAGAAATTCCCAAACTCTACCGCTACAACTACAAGGTGACGGAGATTCCGGCAAGCCGCATGAGCGACGACGGGCTGCACCTGTGGCAATATAGCGAACGAGGGATAAACAAACTGCGTGACCCGGCATACAAGGCGCTGTTCATCGTAAACCCAAGCAACCCGCCAAGCTACGCAATGGATGGCAAGACGGTAGACCTGCTTGTGGATATTGTGGAGCGCTGGAACCCTAACCTGATGATTGTGACCGACGATGTATATGCCACATACGTTCCCGGTTTCCAGTCACTGATGGCGCGCCTGCCCCATAACACCATCTGCGTCTACTCCTTCTCGAAATACTTTGGCGCGACAGGCTGGCGCACAGCGGCCATTGCACTGCACCGCGACAACATATTCGATGCACTGCTAAAGCGCCTGCCACGCAAGCGCAAGGGCGAGTTACAGCAGCGCTACGGCAGCATAAGGAGCGATGTTGAGAACATGCGTTTCATTGACCGCATGGTTGCCGACAGCCGTCAGGTAGCACTGAACCACACATCGGGCCTGTCATTGCCACAGCAGTTGCAGATGACGCTGTTCGCGCTCTACTCTATCATCGACAAGCGCGAGGGCGACAACTTCCGCCTTACAATGCTAGAGATAATCAACAAGCGACTTACCAAACTGTGGGAAAACATGGGATTCACCCTTGTGTCCGACCCTTTGCGTGCGGGCTACTACTCCGAGATTGACCTCACCGTGTGGGGCAAGCGTTTCTATGGCGAGGATTTTGTAGACTGGCTGCGACTGAACCACAGCCCGCTGGATGTGGTGTTCCGCCTTGCAACTGAGACATCGCTTGTGGTGCTGAACGGCGGCGGCTTCGACGGCCCCGAATGGAGCATACGTGTCTCGCTTGCGAACCTCAAAGAGGACGACTATGCCATCATTGGACAAAAGGTAAGGAGCATTCTCGATTCGTATGCCCAGCGATGGAAGAACAGTTTGCCTGAGATTGTATAGGTTTTTACTATCTCTCTCCCGGCTATTCCTTTGCAATTCACTCCTCCTCTTATGTAAGAGGAGGGGGACCGCTTGCGGTGGAGGAGATAGCATTAATACAGTATTCAATCTCCCTCCCCTGCGGGGACATTTAAAGTTCCCTCCCGGCTAAAGCCGTACTCCCTCTATAAACAGAGGGAGAGTTATTTAAATAATACTCATATTAAATTCAAACAATATGAAAAAGTACCGTTGCAAGGTTTGCAAGTGGGTCTATGACCCTGAGTTTGGCGACATTAAGGGTGGGATTCCAGCAAATACTGCGTTTGAGGATTTGCCCGCCGATTGGGTTTGCCCTGTGTGCAAGGCTCCTAAAAAACAATTTGAGGAAATGGAATAATAAACAATCTCCCTCCCCTAAAGGGTACTCCCTCTTTCACAAAGAGGGAGAGTTTTTACACAACAAATGTCCCTCTTTGAAGAGGGACGAGCAATGCAATTGCGGAGGGAGATGGTATAATACAACATTAATTCTATCTACTACGTCACTACGTGACACCTCTTAAGACTCCCTACCCCTAAAGGGTACTCCCTCTATTCACAAGAGGGAGGTTTTTTGTACCCCCCTAAAACAATTTGATGTCGGCGCACATGCGCGCCGACATCAAACGTTTGTTATTCAAGCAATTCTATTACTTTACAATCTCTGCAATGAATGCCTGCATCTCGGCCTGGTGTGCCTCAACGCTCTGCAACAGTTTGAACTGTGCTTTTGAGCGAACAAGGTTGTGCTCGGGATACTGAATCTTGTAGTATGTATCGCCGTTGATGTAGTCGGCCAAGAATCGTACTGTCTGCATGTATGGGAACAACGCTGCAGCGTATGGCAAGTTCTCAACCTCAAGAGGTGTGATGAACGATGCTGCAGACTTCAAGTAACCCTTTGTGAAAGACTTGAAGATCTCCATATTGAAGTTCACATTGTCAAGGTTCTGGTCGTCCTCCTTACCGGTGTTTGCAGCAGAGCGCAAGTAGTCACCAAAGTCTGAGAAGATGAAGTTTGGCATCACAGTGTCGAGGTCGATTACGCAAAGCACGTTACCGTCCTTGTCGAAGAGGATGTTGTCGACCTTTGTATCGCAGTGGCAGATACGCTTTGCAAGTTTACCCTCGCGGTGCAGACGCTCGCCCTTACACATCTCCTCGGCACGTGCCTCGAGTTCGTCAACAAGCCACTGTACCTCGGCAAGACGGCCTGCCTTGTTCTCGGCAACAGCCTCACGCAACTGACGCAGACGGAACTCCATGTTGTGGAAGTCCTTGATTGTCTCGCCAAGTTCGGCTGGGATATCGGCAAGCATAGCCTGGAAGTTACCGAATGTCTCGCCTACGATGTATGATGTCTCGGGAGTAACGGCTGTCATACCCACTGTATCGGGGATGAACTCCATTACACGCCAGTATTTCTCGCCATCGAAGTGGTAGTACTTGCCGTCCTTTGTTGGAACAAACTTGAGCACCTTGCGCTCGATGTCGGTTGCACCTGCAGCAACGAGCTTGCCATGAATGTGCTCTGTAACTGCAACGATGTTGTTCATGAGCATATCCACATCGGGGAAGATTGCGTTGTTCACGTGCTGCAATACATAGTCGGGAGCAGAGCCCTCGGTCTTCACGCGGTATGTAGTGTTGATGAGACCATTGCCCAAAGGAGCTACTTCTACAACATTGCCCTGAATGTTGAACTGAGAAACAATTGTGTTCATGGGTATTTAATTTTTTAAGGTTAGTATTCTCTATCTCAGGCAAATTTAAACAAAAGAAAATATCATTACAAAATAAAAGCGGAATATTTGTATAAAAAAATCTCGGCACTCGCGACGCGGCTCCGGAGATTCATATATTTCAACTACTGCAAAGTTGTTATTTAATCAAATATTTGCGTCCATCAACAATAACAATGCCACTTGCAGGGAGTCTGTCAAGTTTCTGGCCCTGAAGATTGTATATTGCCTTGGGGGCATCATCCTTCTCGACAACAACACCCTCAACACCTGTTGTACCCAGTGTGATGTTTGGGTTCTCTACAATATACATTATCGAACCATGGTCGTCCCATGTCCAGTTGCGCACAGGTGTCAAAGCCTCGCCTGTTACAATACATGCGAAGTATGTTGAGCTTTCGCTGTAGTTACCACCTGCGTGGAAGCTGAAAGTTCCGTTGCCATTGTCGCGTATGTTATCCAATGCTGTCTTCTCGGCAGTGAACTTGTAATCCCTACCGTCGCGTGTTACATACTCCTGCTTTGCAGGCTGAAAGAGATAAAACTTTCCGTCCTCCTGAATAATCTGCCATACAACGGTCATATCGAAAGGGTCGATAGGAGACTGATATATCTGTGCAACCGCTTGGTTCGATGGGAGATTGTTGTGAGAGTATGTTGTGACGCCACGCAGGCTGAGGTAAGTATCGGTAACTGTTGTGTTCCACGCGAGATAACCCTCACCACTTTTTGCCTTGATATGATAGGCTGCATCGTTCTTCAACTCGCTGAGCGAGTTTATCTGGCAATACTCCTGAATCTTGTTATACTCGACATGGATTGTCTTGCCTTGAGCATCCATAGATACTTTTGCAGTGTGACCCTCTACATTGATTGCAATAACATCTTCAACAGTGAAGAACTGGCTAACGTAAATTGTCTCTCCTGTCTTGTACTCCTTACCGCCGTAGATGATACCGCCGTCGGCACCTGTAACGCTCACTGTGTATGCATAGGCCTGCTGCATATCGCCCTTGATGCTTACCTGGCCACCACGAATGTACTCGGCTGGAATAGTATATGTGCCATCGGCAGCAATTGCAGTCTGTGGAATGTTTACCAATATCCAGTTAGGATTGCCATTCTCGTCAAGTTGCTCAATTGCATTTACATTATAGCCATACTTGAGGTCGAAACCGTTCTGAATGAAGCCCGGAGCAGGAATATCCTTAACTGTCAAAGGCTGTGCGTAGTTGGTAATATAGCCCTGCAATGCGCTCTCATCAGATGCCAGCACAATGTCGCCATTGAGCTGAGAAGCGCTCACTGACACATTGTCGCCATGTACGTCGAGCATGAGGTCAACGTATCCGCCACCGTCCGAAATGATGCTTGTTGCTCCGGCAGGGTCAATGCTATTCCAGTCGACCTTGTAGCGCATGCGGTAGAGACCGGCAGGTGTACCTGCTGGGATTGTAAATGAAGGAACGCCACTGCCTATTGTGTTACCGTTGCCGGTTGTTGTACCGTCACTCTTGTACCATGTATCGCCAATCTGCACTGCGTTGTAGCTGACAATCTCGCTACCCTCGGCAGGTGTACCATTGTTGTTGACAGTGTACTCGAACTTGCCGTTGTTGTTCCAGTCAACATATACATAAGCACTCATCCAAGAACCTGTATAACTAAAGGTTGGCTGCACTGTAGTGCCCGCCTTTGCCGAGAATACACTGACCAAAGTATTGTCAGTATAAACCTTGCGGCTGGCAGGTGTTGATGTGTATGTAACACCCGAAGAGACAAGGCCTACGCTGTTGATTGCGCGGTCTGTGCGGGTTGTTGTCGCATCCTTGTCATAGGTAAGGGCGTACTTGTCGGTTGAGAAACGCTTGTCGGGATTGTTGTCAATGACAATCTCATCGAAATATGCAACCCAGTCGGCAGCGTCGGCATGAGGTGAGCGCACGTCGGGAACAAGCACCAAAGAGTAGATATCAATACCGCTGTTGGCATTCTCCTCCTTTGAATAAGAGAAACCCTTGAAACTGACAACTACATCCTGCCAGCCCGCCTTTGGAGCAAGGTTGGTGTTTGTAGTTGCCCAGAACTGCTCCTCTTCACCAGTCTGCCAGTTCCAACTATCCTCTACTCGCTTGCCAAGACCAATGACCATGAAACGGCTGTCGGCAGGCTTATCCTTGAGATAGGTCATGACGTGGATATACTGCAACTGCTTTGTCATGCGAATAGGTTCCTTGAGGTCTATTCTCACACCAAAGGTATTGCTACCGAAACGGCTACGCTGCAATGCAAGGACATTATCACTTGGGTTTGGAGCCACGCCCATCACCTCGTCAACTGCAACATCGGGGTTGGCGGTTACCGCAGCATTGCCGCTGAGGACACCTGTGCGGAATGGACTCTCTTCCCATTTATCATAAACAGTGATGGATTTATAATCCTGACTGTCGAATGTTATTGTTGTTTGCGCTGAAGAAGCAAGGCTTAAGAACATCAACGCTGCTGAAAATAATATATTCTTTTTCATAAGTCTTTTATTTTAATTATCGTGTCGATGTTTCTTAATATACGTTCAAATTAGAGAGCAAAGGACAAGCACGGCTGTCAAGGATAGTAATGCGCAGTTTCTTTGCATTGTAGCCGCTACCATAGCTTTCGGCAGTCTTTCCATTCAATGGAATGATGCGCTTGTAACCAACGGTTGTTGTCTGCATGGCAGGACAGAGTTCAGTCCATGTAGCGCCGTCTGCACTGTACTCAATCTTGAAGTCCTTGATGCGCTGACCCAAGAAAACAGGCTCCTGCATTACAAGATAACGAATTACCTGTGGAGTGTTCCAAGTGAGTTCAATTGTTGCAGTGAGGCTTTCGTCATTTGTACCCCAATATGTCTCCTTGTCGCCATCGGTGAGGTTGGCAACTGCATATTTTCCACCTGCGCGTGTCTCGCTCACCTCAATTGTTGCACTCTTGGCAAGGTCGGTTGCTGCAGTGCTCTCGTCAAGACCATATACAGGAACAGCCAGACGCTCGTGCAACATCTTGCCCAATTTGGTCAATTCGTTCACGGTATTGTCGGGGAGAACGCCATACTGGTTTGGAGGACAGTTGAGGATGAGGGTTGCGTTGCGTCCAACGGTCTCAAGGTACATCTGGAAAAGACGCTCGGCGCTCTTCATTGACTCGCCCTGATGCCAGAACCAGCCTGCGCTTGTAGCCTTAGCATCGCTCTCGCCCGGATTCCAGTACCAGCCGTC
>JAZLBZ010000030.1:0-36760 GCA_045613945.1 Bacteroidaceae bacterium | reverse complement strand
CTTATGTAGCAAAGAAAATCAATGATTTTAACCCTACAGCCGAGAAGCCTTTCGTGCTTGGTCTTCCAACCGGTGGTACTCCTCTTGGCACTTATAAGGAGTTGATTAACCTTTATAACAAGGGTGTCGTAAGTTTCCAGAATGTGGTTACATTCAATATGGACGAGTATGTAGGTCTTCCCGAGGAGCATCCCGAGAGTTACCACTCATTCATGTGGAACAACTTCTTCAGCCACGTTGACGTTAAGAGAGAGAACGTGAACATCCTTAACGGTAATGCTGAGGACTTGGTTGCCGAGTGCGCTCGCTACGAGGCAAAGATTAAGTCTTACGGTGGTATCGACCTGTTCCTCGGTGGTATCGGCCCCGATGGTCACATTGCGTTCAACGAGCCAGGCTCATCACTCGCTTCACGCACACGTATCAAGACTTTGACAACCGATACAATCATTGCAAACTCTCGTTTCTTTGACAATGACATCAACAAGGTGCCAAAGACTGCTGTTACTGTTGGCGTTGGTACAGTTATGGATGCTAAGGAGGTACTTATCCTTGTTAACGGCCACAACAAGGCTCAGGCTCTCTATCACGCTGTTGAGGGCAATATCACACAGATGTGGACAATCAGCGTTCTGCAGATGCACCAGAGCGGTATCATCGTTTGCGACGACGCTGCGACAGCAGAGTTGAAGGTTGGTACTGTTAACTACTTCAAGGATATCGAGCGCGAGAACATGGAGCCATTCTACTCAAAGTAATTTGAGAATGCTTTTACTTATGCATCGGCTGCCCAATGGGTGGCCGATGTTTTTTCTTTTTCTTTTGTCGTCCTTTCGTTGCAACATTATTACGTTAATAATTTTGTAGTGCCTTTAACTTTTTTTACCTTTGCAAGTTGAATTAAAGTGTGTTCCTGGGATAATAAAACCAATACTATGAATAAAAGATTTTTTACCCTGTTGTCATTGCTTTTTGCTGTGTTGTTCGTTAACGCACAGAACAGTGACGTTGAGAAAATGTTGAAGGAGATTAAGGCTGTTACAGGCTTTGAGAAGATTGAGAAGGCCGACACTACACGCGACTACTACCTTATGAAGGTGACTCAGTTGCTCGACCCTCAGAACCCTGCTGCCGGAACATTCGAGCAGCGCGTGATGCTTGGTCATCGTGGCTATGACCGCCCAATGGTTGTAGTAACCGAGGGTTATGGTGCCGACTATGCTTTCAACAGCCCACGCTACATGGAAGAACTTACCAAGATTATGGATGCAAACATCCTCTTCGTCGAGTATCGTTACTTCTCCGGCTCAATGCCAAAGCCCTGCAACTGGGAGTATCTCACCGTTGCAAATTCAATGACCGACTACCACAACATTATTACCTCGTTCAAGCCTTTCTATTCAAAGAAGTGGGCTTCAACAGGTATCAGCAAGGGTGGTTCTACAACAATCTTTCTGCGTGCATACTATCCCGAGGATATTGATGTCTCAGTGCCTTACGTTGGCCCATTGAGTTGCGCTGTTGAAGACGGCCGTCATGAGTCTTTCCTTGAGCAGGTTTCTACAAAGGCTAACCGCGACGCTATCCGCGCATTCCAGACCGAACTCTTTGAGCGCAAGGAACGCCTCATGCCAATGTTCGACGAGTTCTGCCTCAAGAACGACCTCGTTTTCCGCGTGCCTACATCAAACGTATATGACCTCTTGGTTCTTGAGTACCAGTTCTCGATGTGGCAGTGGGGTACACCTACAAATACAATCCCAGCACTCGATTCTGACGACAAGACAATCTTCGACTACTTTGTGAAGATGTGTGGTCCCGACTATTTTGCAGCAGGCAGCAGCATTGAGTCATTCTTTGTACAGGCTGTGAAGGATTTCGGTTACTATCGCTACAACATCGAGCCATTCCACAAGTATGTGAATGCCGAGGATGTTGAGGGTTACCTGAAGCGCGTTCTCTTGCCCGAGCAGTTTGCCGATGTGAAGTTCGACGACAGCAACTACCGTTTTGTTACCGACTACTACACCGAGAACGACCCAAAGGCGATTATGATTTATGGTGAGGTTGACCCCTGGACCGCAAGCGGCGTTACATGGTTGCGCGACCGTAACAAGCAGAACATAAAGATTTTCATTCAGCCGGGCGGCAGCCACACTGCACGCATCCTGAACATGCCCGAGGATATGCGCAACGAAATCCTTGAGCAACTCAACGAGTGGATGGAGTATAAGTAATGGGCAACGTGGCGCTCTCAATTTGTGACGCGACAATAGGTTACCGCGATGGAAAGTCTGTTGTGCCTGTTGTTACAGCAATCAATGCCACGCTGTGTGCGGGCGAGGTTGTTGCGCTCATTGGAATGAACGGCGCCGGCAAATCGACTCTCTTGCGCACGCTGTCGGCATTCCAACCGCCGCTCTCGGGCACGGTTGAGTTTGCAAAGGGTGATATTGCCCGCCTGTCAAGCGCCGAACTTGCAAAATGTGTGTCGGTGGTGCTCACTGAGAACAACTTTGCAACCCTCACGGTGAGCGAACTTGTTTCATTAGGTCGCACGCCATACACCGGTTTCCTCGGTCGTTTGACCGCTGGGGACAAGGCGGTGGTGCTTGCGGCAATGGAAAGGATGGGGGTTTCGCACCTTGCGGGTCGCGTGGTCACCACATTGAGCGATGGCGAAAGGCAGAAATGCCTCATAGCAAAGTCAATTGCACAGCAGACACCGCTGATGCTGCTTGATGAACCAACGGCGTTCCTCGATTTCCGCAGCAAGGTGCAACTCTTCCGCACGCTGCGCGCATTGGCTGCCGAAGATGGCAAGGCGGTGGTGGTGTCAACGCACGACATAGAAATGGCACTGCGCTTTGCTACAAAACTGTGGCTCATTTGCGATGGCCGCCTGTACGAGGGCAGCGCACTGCAACTCGCAGCCGACGGCTTGCTGCAACGCTTTATTGACGGCGACGGCATAGCGTATGACAAAGAAAACAATAGAATAGAAATAACACACGAAGGGGCTGTTTGAGCCGCTTCAAAAACATAAACTAAAACAATTCATTACTATAATGAAATACAATTTTGACGAAATCGTTCAGCGCAAGCACACCGATTGCCTGAAGTACGATAACCTGAAGGAGATGTTCGGCACCGAGGAGGTATTGCCAATGTGGATTGCCGATATGGATTTCAAGACTCCCGACTTTATTGTCGATGCAATACGTAACCGCTTGAGCCATGAGTTGCTTGGTTACAGTTATATCTGCAGGCGCTGGAGACCTGCAATTCAGAACTGGGTATCACGTCGTTACGGCTGGCAGGTAGAGGCCGATGAGATTGGCTTTGTGGGCGGCATTGTACCTGCAATCTCCTTTGCATTGCAGTGCTTTACAAAGGCGGGTGACAAGGTGATGATTCAGCCACCTGTGTACCACCCATACCACCATGTTACACACGACCTTGAGCGCACACTGGTGTTCAACCCATTGAAACTTGTCGATGGCCAGTTGCAGATTGATTTCGCCGATTTTGAGGAGAAAATCCAGGGCTGTAAGGTGTTCCTTCTCTGCAACCCTCACAACCCATGCGGCCGCGTGTGGACAAAAGAGGAACTGTTGCGCATGTGCGACATCTGCGTGAAGAACAACGTGCTCGTTATCAGCGACGAGATTCACTGCGATATGGCACTCAAGGGCTACAGGCACACTCCATTTGCAAGCGTTAGCGAGGCCGCGAAGAACTGCTGCATCACCTTTATGGCTGCAAGCAAGACATTCAACATCGCAGGCTTGAAGAGTTCGTACCACATAATTCAGAACCCCGAAATACGCAACCAGTATAACGAGTTCCTGCGCAAGAGCGAACTAGACACAGCTCACGTGTTCGCAACAGGTCCTGTTGCTACTGCATATGAGCAGGGCGAGGAGTGGGTAGAGCAGATGCTTGAGTACGTTGAGGCAAACATTGACTTTATGGAGCAGTACCTCAAGGACAACATGCCCAAAATGGGTATGATTCGTCCACAGGCATCGTTCCTGGTGTTCCTTGATGCACGCGGTCTTGGCTTGCCACACGACAGGCTTATAGAGTTCTTCATCCGCGAGGCAAAGGTGGGCATGAACGACGGCGCAATGTTCGGCGAGGAAGGCTCGGGCTTCATGCGCATGAACCTCGGCTGCCCGCGCTCGGTAGTTGAAAAGGCGCTGAAGCAGATTAAGGAGGCGTACGACAAGATAGCGTGATACGTTAAGTAAATAGATATTTTGGAGCCGGTCAACAAACCGGCTCCTTTTTGTCTGAAACCTTTGCGTGTTCTAATTTTGTGGAATGAAAAAAAAATAGTATCTTCGCAAGCGAAAATATTCTTACATCATTTTGGTTAAGATAAAGGATATAGCGAATGCCCTTGAAATGTTCGCGCCTCTGCCGTTGCAGGACGGGTTTGACAATGCCGGCTTGCAGATTGGATTAACAGAAGCGGAAGTTGCAGGGGTTTTATTGTGTCTTGATGTGACCGAGGCCGTTGTTGACGAGGCTGTTGCGTTGGGATGCAATCTCATTGTGTCGCATCATCCCCTGATTTTCTCTCCGCTGAAACGCATTACCGGCGGCAATTACATTGAACGTTGTGTCATCAAGGCGTTGGCGAACGGTATTGCAATCTATTCGGCTCATACAAACATTGACAATGCTCCGGGTGGGGTGAACTATCGTATTGCCGAGAAACTTGGCTTGCAGAACGTGCGTATTCTTGTTCCAAAAGAGGATGCGTTACTAAAACTTGCGGTTTATGTTCCCACATCGGCTGCCGATGCACTGCGCAGTGCGCTCTTTGCTGCGGGCTGTGGCAATATCGGTAACTACGATTCGTGCAGTTACAACATTGATGGTTTTGGAACATTCAAGGCCAATGAGGGTTGCAATCCTTTCTGTGGTGAAGTAGGCGAACTGCATCGCGAACAGGAGGTGCGTATTGAGACTGTATTGCCTGCGTACCTAAAGAACAAAGTAGTTGCGGCGCTGCTGAAGGTGCATCCCTATGAGGAACCTGCATACGACATCTATCAACTGAAGAATGGCTGGGGCAGCGTGGGCTGCGGTGTCATTGGCGAATTGCCTGCTGAGTGTGACGAGGCCGAGTTTTTGCAGTGCGTGAAGGAGAAGTTCAATGTGGGCAGTGTGCGCCACACTCCACTGCTTGGCAAGAAGGTGAAGCGCGTTGCATTGTGTGGCGGAGCTGGCGGTTCGTTTGCAGGCGATGCGATGGCTGCGGGTGCTGATGTGTACATTACCGGCGAGGCGCGTTATCACGACCTTTTCAATTACACCGGCAAGATGGTGATGGCTGTAATTGGCCACTATGAGAGCGAGCAGTACACAATGGATATCTTCAGGGAGATTATTGAAAAGGCCTGCCCGTCGGTTAGGGTGCTGGCGACAACGGTGAACACCAACCCTGTGAATTATTTGTAATGAAATAATATTAACACTTTAAATATTTAGGAAAATGGCAAAGAAAGATCCTGCTGATTACACAGTAGAAGAGAAGTTGAAGACTCTCTATGAGTTGCAGACAATCCTGTCACAGATTGACAGCATCAAGATTTTGCGTGGCGAGTTGCCTCTTGAGGTTAAGGACCTTGAGGATGAGATTGTTGGTCTTGGTACACGTATTGAGAACATTACCAATGAGATTAAGACAATTCGCGAGAATGTTGTTTCTTTCCGCGAGGAGATGGAGCAGGCAAAGCGCAGCATTGAGAAGTATACCGAGGACCAGAACAACGTTCGCAACAACCGCGAGTTCGACCTCTTGAACAAGGAGATTGAGTATAACAAACTTGTGATTGAGCACGATGAGAAGAAAATCAACGATGCAAGAAAGCAGGAGCAGCAGAAGAACGACGAACTTGAGAGAGCAAACAACCAGCTCGAGGAGCGCAAGAAGGACCTTGAGATGAAGAAGTCTGAGCTCGAGGATATTGTTACCGAGACAAAGGCCGAGGAGGAGCGTCTCCGCGAGCAGGCCCGTGACCTTGAGTTGAACATCGAGCCACGTCTCTTGGCATCGTTCAAGCGCATCAGAAAGAGTTCACGCAACGGTCTTGGTATCGTTTACGTTGAGCGTGATGCTTGTGGCGGTTGCTTTAGCAAGATTCCACCACAGCGCCAGATGGATATCCGCATGAGAAAGAAAATCATCGTTTGTGAGAACTGTGGCCGTATTATGATTGACCCAGAACTTGCAGGCGTTGAGCAGGATAAGCCGGCAGAGGCTCCAGCACCAAAGCGTCGTGGTATACGTCGTGCTGCAAAGGCTGAGTAATTATTGCATAATAGCATGATAACATTAAATCCTTGTCACAAAAAGTGGCAAGGATTTTTTTATAGTGTCATGATTATGTCCGTACCGAATTTCTACTGAACCATCTTTATTTCACCGTTGCTTTGGGGATGTCGCTCCACTGGGTGGTGTAGTGGGGTGACTGGTTCTCGCTTGATGTCTTAATTTTGCCGCTGCCTTGCACGGCAAACTTTATTGTGCTCTTGCCGAATGCTTTGTTCACTGCATCGACAACTGATGTCAGTTTGTGCTCTTTCTCAATGCTCTCCCTGTCGTCGAAAAGGGAGTGAATCAGGTTCTGTACGGGTATTATTCTTGTGGCGACAACGCCGGCCTTCTTGTATCCTACGCCTTTGCAGAACAGTTCCCTTGTTGCGGCAACGGCATGGGTGACAATGGAGCGCTGGTCGCTGCTGGGCGGGTCGAGATGTATGAGGCGGTTGCCATAGACCTGCGGCTCGCCCTGCTTGAAACGGTTAGTGTATGCAAAGACGCATATCTCACTTGCGACGGTGCTTTGCTTGCGTAATTTTTCGGCAAGGGAGGACGCGAAATTGGCAATCTGCTCCTCGAGTTCCTTGATGTCATAAATCTCGGACGAGAAACTGCGCGACACGCATATCGACTGCTTTGCCTCAAACCCGTCCTCGAACTCAATGCATGGTATGCCATGCAGTTCCTTCCATGTCCTGACACCTGTCACGCCAAGCATTTTCCTGATGCTCTCCTCGGGCAGCAGTGTATAGTCGTGGGCGGTGTGTATGCCCATAGCCTTTAGCCTGGGTGCCGACCTGCGCCCAATGCCCCATACGTCCTCGATGGGGTACTTGCGCAGTACCTTTTCAATGTCCTGCGGGCGGTGCATGTAGCATCCGCCTTTTAGTTTGGGGTATTGCTTGCATAACTTGGAGGCTATCTTTGCCAGTGTCTTTGTTGGGGCAATGCCCACAGAGACGGGGATGGAGGTCATCCTCCAGCAACGTTTTGAGATTTCCTTTGCATACCGGTCAAAGTCTATTCCCTGCATGCCTCTCAAATCAAGGAACGCCTCGTCAATGGAGTAGACCTCAATGGATGGGGCGAACTCCTCGAGCACCCAGCGCACGCGCTGCGACATATCGCCATAGAGTGCCATGTTGCCCGAGAAGACGGCGATATTGTGCTTTGAGACAATGTGGCGTATCTTGAAGAATGGGTCGCCCATCTTTATGCCAAGTGCCTTCGCTTCGTTGCTGCGTGCAATGGCGCATCCGTCATTGCTTGATAGTACAATGACTGGCTTTCCTTGCAGGTCGGGGCGGAAGACACGCTCGCATGATGCAAAGAAGTTGTTGCAGTCGGCAAGGGCGAACATCTGATTGCTACATTTTTTTAATTACATAGGTGACTACGCCCCAAATCATGAACTCATTCTCGGGGGTTATCTCTATTGGCCTGTAGGTGCTGTTGTGCTCATTGGCGGGCATGAGGCGTACGCTGCCACCGCCCATTTCCACTCGCTTAACTGTGTATTCGCCATCTATGTAGCACACTGCCTTGCAATTGTTGTAGGGGTCAATGGCGCGGTCAACGATGATTATGTCGCCTTCATCGAGCGCGGCGTCTACCATTGACACGCCGCTTATGCGGAAAAAGAATGTTGATGCCTTGTGCTTTACAAGCAACTTTACAAGGTCGAGCCTTTCGCGCATATCCTCGGCGGGCGAGGGAAACCCCGCTTTTACTTCGCCCAGCATGCTGCTCTCGTATGAGTTTGTGCTGTCAATATTCTGTGGTACTAGTTTTTCCATACTATGGGCAAAGATAGCATAAGAGAGTGAATCTAGAAGTTAATTAAGATGAAATATTTGAGGCAGGATGGAGGCCTGAGGCTCTTATAGCATTCAACGCCTGCAAAATTTTGCAGGCGTTGAATGCTAGGTGTATGTTATTTATTCCTCATCAAGATAACGTTTAGCAAGCGCTCCGAACTCCTCAATGCGACGGTCGCGGAGGAATGGCCACCATTGGCGCACTGTCTCGCTGCGCTTGAGGCTTACTTCAATAACCTCGCACTGTTCCTGCTCGCCAAAATCGGCAATAAATTCACCTTGCGGTCCTGCTACGAAACTGTGTCCCCAGAACTGTATGCCATTGGTCATTCCCGATGGGTCGGGCTCATGACCACAACGGTTCACTGCAATCACCGGGAGCCCGTTTGCAACGGCGTGTCCGCGCTGTACAGTCTGCCATGCACCAAGTTGGCGTGCCTTCTCCTCGGGGGTGTCGCTGCTTTCCCAGCCTATTGCGGTGGGGTAGATGAGCAGGTCGGCACCGCGCAGTGCCATAAGGCGTGCGCCTTCGGGGTACCATTGGTCCCAGCATACCTGCACGCCAAGCGTGCCGAGTGATGTGCGAATGGGGCGGAAACCGATGTCGCCGGGGGTGAAGTAGAACTTCTCGTAATATGCGGGGTCATCGGGGATGTGCATCTTGCGGTATTTGCCGGCAATGCTGCCATCTTTTTCAAAGACAACGGCGGTGTTGTGGTAGAGTCCCTTTGCGCGTGCCTCAAAGAGGGATGTAACAATGACAACTCCACACTCTGCCGCAAGTTTGCCATAGAACTCGGTCGATGGGCCGGGGATTGGCTCGGCGTATGAGAAGTTCTCGGTAGATTCTATCTGGCAGAAGTAGAGTGAGTTGTGCAGTTCCTGCAGCACTACAAGCTGTGCGCCTTTTTCTGCGACCTCGCGTATGCATGCCGCCAATTTGCTTTTGTTAGCCTCCACATCGGCGCCGATGCTCTGCTGTATGATTCCAACTTTTATAGTATCCATGTCTGTATTTCTTTTTTAAGTTATCGTCCTTTTGGGTATTGCATTGTAACACAGTGCAGTGAACCGTGCTGCTTGATGAGTGCACGGCAGTCAATGCCAACAATTTCCATGCCGGGGAATGCTGCCTTGAGCACTTCGGCTGCACGGGCATCGTTGTCGGGCTGTGCATATGTGGGGTAGAGCACTGCTCTGTTAATGACAAGGAAGTTTGCGTATGTTGCCGGCAGGCGCTCGCCATCCTCGTCGTGGATTGGCGATGGCGATGGTAGTGCGAGCATGCGGTAGGGGGCGCCATCGGCTGTGCGCAGGCGGGCAATCTGCTTCTCCATTTCAAGGAGGTCGGTGTACTGCTCGTCATTCTCATCGCGGCACTGCATGTATACAATGGTGTCGTTTGGTGCAAGGCGTGCAACGGTGTCTACATGACCGTCGGTGTCATCGCCTATGAGGTTGCCATAGTCCAGCCAAAGGACACGCTTTGCGTGGAGCATCCTCAGCAGGCACTTCTCAATATCCTCTTTTTCCATTGGCTGGTTGCGGTGTGGCGCAAGCAGGCATTGGCTTGTTGTGAGGATGGTGCCTTTGCCGTCGCTCTCTATTGAACCTCCTTCGAGCACAAAACTTGTACAGTCCTCATATTCACCCTTCACAATTCCTGCGTCATAGAGCTTTCCGTTGATGGCATTGTCGAGCGAAGCCTCGAACTTGCGCCCCCAGCCGTTGAAGCAGAAGTCTACGTAGTGGGGGACATTGCTGCCAAGCAGGGTGATGAAGGCATGGTCGCGCGCCCAGGTGTCATTGGTGTCGCACTCAAAGAATGTTATGTTGCTTGTGGCTACATTGTTCTTCTTGAGCAATGCACGTACTTTTTCAACATCGGGAGCAACGATGAGCAGATGCTCTCGGCTGCTGATGGCTGAGGCAAGCTGCACATAGCAGGCCTCCACTTCGTCAAGCATGTAATGCCAATCGGTCTTCTCGTGTGGCCAGGTTAGCTGCACCATCTGCTGGTCGTGCCACTCGGCGGGCATGTATAGTTGTTGTTTGGGCTGTTCCATTATTGTACTTTACGTTTACGGTCGAAGAATGGGTTCTTTGAGCTTGCGCTCACAGGGATGCCGATGATGTAGTTGCACTGGGGCATCCATCCGAGTTTCAGGGCAGCATAGCCCACTGAATACATTACGCGGGTGTCGAGGCGCAGGTCGGCTGCCGTTGCGCAGGCCGAGCCTACTGCGATACCCACATCAATGGTGTTCATTGCGCAGGGAACACCCGGAGTGCGCTCGCCACATGTGGCAAAACCGCAATATCCGCAGTTGAGGCACATGGCCTCCTCGCGTGAGCCGATGAGCACAACAGCCTCGGCCGACTGGATGTTATCGGCGTCGCGTATGAGCCCGCCGCGACCCATCTCCTCACCCATCTTGTGGAGAGCCTCGCTCAATGTAATAATCTCCTCGCCGGTAATCATCATGACCTCAATGATGTCTACGCCTTTTGCCTTTGGAGCGGTGCGGGCTGCTGTCATCATCTGCTTTGCGCACTCAATAACGTGTTCGTTACGAACATCTCTTTCATTGTATACCATAGTTGATACTGTTGTCTTGTGGTTATATTATGCGAAGATACACATTATTTTATTATATGGAACAGTTGTGGCTGCAAAAATCATTTGTCAGAGTTGCAAAACTGCAATGATGGTCGCGGCAAAGAACAACAGTACAAACGTTATCAGAATGATAAGCAGATATACCATGCAGGTGTAAGACGATGCCCGAAACTTGTTTTTTATAAAAAAAGAAAGCCAAGAGTGCTGCTTATGTGAATTTTGTCTATTTTTGTAAAAATATCGGGAAAATGATGTTCCCGCAAAACGACAACTTTTAATCAAAAAATATTACAACTATGAAAAAGTTCTTTATTACGTTGGCGTTGCTTGTTGTTGCGCTGACGACATTCGCACAGACGGTGTTGCCCGTTGATCCGAATGTGAGAATAGGCAAACTTGAGAACGGGCTTACCTATTATATTCGCCACAACGACAAGCCGGCACAGCGTGCCGAGTTCTACCTAGCGACAAATGTCGGTGCGTTCCAGGAAGAGGATGACCAGGATGGCCTTGCGCACTTCCTTGAGCATATGTGCTTTAACGGCACAAAGAATTTTCCCGACAAGACGTTGCTCGAGTACCTGCAGGGAATTGGTGCCGAGTTCGGCCGCAACATCAACGCCTCTACCGGCTTTGAGCAGACACAGTATATGCTCAACAATATTCCTATCATCCGCGAGGGGATCATTGACTCGTGCTTGCTTGTGCTGCACGACTATGCCCACTACGTGACTTGTGACCCCGAGGAGATAGATGCTGAGCGTGGTGTCATTGTAGAGGAGCGCCGTTCGCGCCGCGATGCCAACTGGCGCATATTCGAGCGCTTGTTGCCATACTACTTTGGCGACACAAAGATGGCACGCCGCACACTTATCGGTGGCGAGGAGCAACTAAAGACATTCAAGTATGAGAGCCTCACAAACTTCTATCGCAAATGGTACAACCCCGATATGCAGGCTGTGATTGTGGTTGGCGACTTTGACGTTGATATGATGGAGCAGAAAATCAAGGATACCTTCAGTTCCATCCCTGCGCCCGAGGTGCCTACGGTAAAGCCTGTTATCCCAATACCCGCTAACGAGGAACCTGTGGTGGCAATTATAACAGACCCCGAGGCTACAAGTTCTTCAATACAACTCATTTGGAGAGGCGATGCAATGCCAAAGGAGTATGCTTCGACAGACGTTGCCTTTATGACCGATATTATCAAGATGATTATCGGCGATGCTTTTGCCGAGCGTATGGAGGCAATCACTGCATCATCGACTGCGCCATTCCTTAGTGGTAGCGTGGGCATCTCATCGCTTGTAGAGGGCACAGATGCTGTAATGGCTGAAGTGACATTCAAGGATGGTGAGTACAAGACGGCTCTTGAGGCATTCTATGCCGAGATTGAGAGAATCAAGCGCTACGGCATTACCGAGGGCGAACTTGAGCGTGCAAAGATGGAACTCATCAGCAGCGCCGAGAGAGGCGTGGAGGCTGCTCCCACACGCAAGAGCCCGGCATTGGTATACCCAATCCTCAGCCACTTCTTCCACAACAATTATATGCTTGAGCCCGAAGTTGAACTGCAACTCACACAGGCGGTCTGTGCGCAGTTGCCTGCAATGGTGTTCCAGCAGATAATCCAGCAGTTGATAACAGATGAGAATCTGCTCATTGCTTATACTGCGCCTGAGCGCGAGGGGCTGGTGCATCCGACAGAGGCTGAACTGCTTGCTGTTATTGGGCAGGTGAAGGCAAGTGAGGTTGCTGCGCCGGTTGAGGAGAGCGCCAATGAGCCTCTGCTTGATGCCGACGCAATAAAGCCCGGCAAGATTAAGAAAGAGAAAGCGACTGCCTATGGCGCGACTGAGTGGACCTTGAAGAATGGCGTGAAAGTAGTTTATCTGCCAACGCTGCACAAGAATGACGAGGTGCAGGTGCGCCTTGTGATGAATGGTGGACGCTCGCTCATTGAGACCGGTGAACTTCCTTCGTTTGATGATAATGTATGGGCATTATATAGCCAGAACAGGGGCCTTTCAAAGTTCAGCGGTGTGCAACTGAAAAAACTCCTTGCCGGCAAGAATGTTCGTTGCAATCTCAATATAGAGAAGACACGTCACGGCATCAACCTGGTGTCAACACCAAAGGACCTTGAAACAGCGATGCAGTTGCTCTATCTGAATATCACTGAGCCGCGTTTCGACAACGAGGAGTTCCTCATTGGTATTAATCAGATTAAGGCTGTTCTTCCAAATCTTGAGAAGATGCCACAGCTCAAGTTGCAGAAACTCATTATGGAGACACTCTATGGTGGTCACGAGCGTGTGATAACAATTGACAGCGAGGTGGTTGAGAAGGCTAATATCGCCGATTTTGAGAAGGCTTCACGCCGCCTCTTTGGCAATGTTGCCGGTGCAACCGTGTATGTTGTTGGTAATGTGGATGCCGAGACTCTCAAGCCTCTTGTAACAAAGTATATCGCTTCGTTGCCTGGTGGCAAGAAGGGCAGCAAACTTGTTGACCGCAAGGAGGACATTGTAAAAGGTAATATTGTGAGGAGTGAGGCTATGGCAATGGAGACTCCCAAGAGCACTGTGCTACAGGTGTATACCGCTGACGTGCCATACAGCGTGAAGAACGAGGTATTCCTTGATATTGCAAAACTCTATCTGGACATGGTGTATGTTGAGACTCTGCGTGAGAGCGAGGGTGGTACATATGGTGCCGGAGTGGCTGCAATATGCGGTCGCGAGCCAAAGGACATGGCTATTCTGCAGGTTGTCTTCGAGACAAACCCCGAGAGCGCAGCGAAACTCTCAGGCCTTGCAGCCGAGGGTGTGCAGAAACTCATTGCTGAGGGTATCCCTGCTGACAAGTTTGACATGATTATAAAGAATATACAGAAGAATATTCCACAGGATAGAATAAGCAATAGTTACTGGGGAAGTGCTTTGCAGAAATATGTTGAGTTTGGCGAAATGTATGACAGCGAATATGAGGAGGCTGTAAACACAGCAACACCTGAGGCTGTTGTAGATGCTGTGAGAAACCTTGTCGACTCCGGCAACTTCATCCAGTTGATTGTTTCCCCCGAAAAGTAATCCTTTAGACAATTGGGTTATTCTACCAGCCGGGCCTGCAAAGGCCCGGCTGTTTTTTTAAAAATATGTATTTTCCTATTTCATCGTTCAAAACAGAATAGCCACACTCCTTGTTTTTATATTACCCTATATTTTTGTATCTTTGTACTCCTTTTTGAAAGAGATGAAATACAGAATACACATATTGCTTATGCTTGTTGCTGTGTTGACGGTGTCGTGTCGCAGCAATAGTTTTACAGCCATAGAACGCGGCGGTCACGAGCGTTCCGATTCTGCATTCATCCACTATCTCAAGGACGAAGGTGTGCCATATACCACAAACAATCAGGTGGTAATACTTAACAGTGCACAACAGAAATTTGACTCTCTATTCAAGGATGTTAAGGAGGCGAAGCATCACATACATCTTGAATACTTCAATTTCCGTAACGACTCAATCAATGAGGTGCTGCTTGGGCTGCTTGCACAGAAAGCAAGGGAAGGTGTGGAGGTGCGTGCACTATTCGATGCCTTCGGTAATATGTCAAACAACAGGCCGTTGAAGAAGAAAGACCTGGAGGCTATAAGGGAGAGCGGCATTGAGATTGTGAAATTTGACCCTGTGGCATTCCCCTGGATTAATCATCTGTTTGCACGCGACCATAGGAAGATTGTAATAATAGATGGCAAGATTGGGTATACGGGAGGTGTGAATGTTGCCGACTACTATCTGCAAGGAATTGAGGGAGTGGGCGAGTGGCGCGATATGCACTCGAAGGTGGAAGGTGAGGCGGTTAACGAACTGCAGAGAATATTCCTTGAAATGTGGCACGAGGAGACCGGTGAACGAATAGAAGGCGAGGCCTATTATCCCAATCATGGGATGGAGGGCGGTTCTGATATTGCAGTTGTGGACAGGTGGCCTCACAAGACACCATCGCGTATGCGCGATGCATATTCCAACGCAATCAATGCGGCCAAAGATAGCATTGTAATAATAAGCCCATACTTCGCTCCAATGCGTAATGTGCGCAAGGCGATAGAGAAGGCTGTTGATGACGGTGTGAAAGTTACAATACTTCTCTCGGAAAAGGGCGATTTGCCAATGATTCCCGATGGGATGTGGCGTGTGGGGTATAAGTTGATGAAACGCGGTGCCGATGTCTATATGTACACAGGTGGTTTCAACCACTCTAAGGTGATGTGTGTTGACGGCAGTTACTGTACCATTGGTTCGGCAAACCTCAATAGCCGCAGCCTCATGTATGACTATGAGACTAATCTCTTTATCTTTGGCAAGGATGATACTGATGAACTGTATCGCTACATTGAACTCGACAAGCAGAAGAGTTATAAACTGACAACGGAGATATACAAGAAACGACACTGGTGGCGCCGTTTCTGTGGTTGGCTTGTGTCGCTAATAACGCCGCTTATCTAATATTACCCAACGCCAAGATTGTCGTTCTCAATGAGAATTTCAACCTGGGCGTCGTTCTTGAGGATGGGGTAGATCTCCTTTACAAACCACTCGGCTAGTCCTTCATCTCTTTTAATGGCAGTACTGTTGTTGCAGAAGAGATTTACGCTGAAATACTCAAAATGCCTTTTTGCTTCTGCGATATCATTCATAATCCTCTCCTTGCTGTCGCCTACTGTGCAGCACAACAGGCACACTCCCTTGAAATATCTTGCAACGTCATTGGCTGTGACGTTGGCCGCTACTCCCTTGTTCCAACTTGAGCGCAGTTGCGGGTCGAAACTCTCAATTCCGCACCTGAACTTTACTGTGGCTGGTGCAAACTGCCTGGCAAAATCGGCAAGACGGTGGCGGTACATATAATGCGCCTCGAACCATATTGTTTTGATGTTGTTTTTGACCACAGTCTCTTTTATCATAGCAATGGTCTCGCTATCCAGCTCCATTGCCGAGCCGGAATTTATTATGTCGATAACACCATATTCTCCCGTTACCTGCTCCAGGACCTTGCGGTTGGTTTCAAAAGGAGTGTAGTTTCTGTCGATATAGTAGTCACAGAAGGTGCATCTTGCCCATCGGCACCCAGTGCCTTGCAGCAGTAGGAACTCGCGTGGGAATTTCTCTGTAATAAGTGAGTATCGCTGCATATTATCTCCTGTTCCGTATGTATTTCTTTATGCCGTATATGGCAGCGTATGCCATTGGTGTACCGAACAGAACCTCTATGGATAACTTAGAGAAGTACTGGAAGATAATCATCATTACAAGGTCGCGGGTAGAGACCACGCCTGCAAAGGCTATCAGTACAAAAGGCAGTGAGTCAAAGATATATGCAATGGCGGAACTTCCAATTGTACGTATCCATAGATGACGGCCGCGTGTCCACTTCTTAATCCTGGTCATGAACCACGCATTAGATAGTTCGCCAAGCAGGAAACCTACAAGCGACGCCAGTACAATGCGTGGGACATAGGAGAACATGGCGTTGTAGACGGCCTCGCTCTCGGCCAGATAGTCGGGTGATGGCATCCATACACCAATCTGGGTACACACCACAAGCAGTATGTTGCATAGCAGTGTCAACCATATTACCCTGCGGGTTGTCCTGTAGCCCCACACCTCGGTGAGCACGTCGCCAAGCATATATGCGAAGGGGAATGTTATTGTGCCTGCATCAAAATAGAAGATGTTGAAGAAACCGACGATCTTTACGGCCATAATATTTGACACCAGATAGAGTGTTACAAATATTGCAGTGACAGCCATTAATGCAGACTGGCTGTCTTTTCGGTTTTTTAAAGGGTTGCCCGATACCTTGTCCATAATATTGTTTAGATTAGAAGTAATTCTATATCACAAAAAAAGGAGTTCCTTAGAACTCCTTTGTGACCTCGACAGGATTCAAACCTGTAACCTTCTGATCCGTAGTCAGATGCTCTATTCAGTTGAGCTACGAGGCCGTTTTTGTTGTTATCAAACGTGTTGTTTTCGTTTGACAGTGCAAAGGTACTGCTTTTTTTTGTACCTGCAAATTTTTCTACAACTTTTTTCAAAAAAAAGCATTTTTTTATTCAAAGAAGCGCTCGTTAAACATGAACCAGCCTAACGAAATACCGAAATTTACGCGCTTTTTGTCTGAACTATAATAGTTTACGAATGCACTAGCCGAAATGTTTGAAAATTGCGCAGCAAGAGTCAAATCTATGATGTATTGGAAATCATTGAAACGTTTTTTGCTGAAATAGGCAGTTCCGTCGCTCTTTTCATAAATCTTGCGGTAGGGGACAAAGGCATAGAATCCCGGGCGAATCTGTAAAAAGTTGTTCACCTTGAAAATTGGTATGACACCGCCGGCCACAAACTGGTTGGCACGGAACTTGGGGTCGTAGTTGAATATGCTGTTCATTGTCGGGGTAAAGGCGCCTGCCTGCATCATTGTTGCCTGGTATGTCTTTGAGAGTCGCCTTGTGGAGTAGAACAACTGTGCATATGTCCCAAGAGAAAACTTGTCGGTCAGCCTGAAATTGTCGCGCCGTTTGTAGTCTATCTGCAGCCATGAGAGTGTCTGTTCGTTGTCATAGACCTCCACTTTGCCTTCATAGACCTCTTTTGCCACCACAAATTGCGCAATGAGAGTCTCATGCATGCCATTGGTGGGGAATACCTTTTTATCGAGAGTGTTGCCTTCGAGCCTTATCGAACCGCTGAACAGTGTCGACTCGTTGCTGTCAAACAGCGGGTCGTTGAGGTTTATGATGTCAGATTGTATGTACTCGTCCTTTATATTGCCAATTCCAATGCCAATCTCGGCCTTCCGGCGATTCAGGAACGGGAACATCACCTTCATCTTTGCAAAGTACTCCCGCTGATGATTGAGGGCTACAGAGTTCTCATTCGAGAACAGATAACTCATATTGTAGTAATCTATAGTGGAGTATGCACCGACAAATTTCAGCGATATCGGCAAGGAGGTGTGGAAGTCGATGCGCCCCGATAACTGTACATTATTATATACCTTGCCAAAGTGCCCGTCGAGAACAAACTCCTTTGAATGGTTTTTCAGTGTGC
Source organism: Bacteroidaceae bacterium (assembly GCA_045613945.1). Lineage (GTDB taxonomy): Bacteria > Bacteroidota > Bacteroidia > Bacteroidales > Bacteroidaceae > HGM04593. The sequence continues at coordinate 18,867 of JAZLBZ010000030.1, read as the reverse complement.
GGTAATGGAGACCAAAGTATATCTGGTTAGATATGCTGGTGGAGAGGGCTGCTCCCATTTTTAGTGTAAAATGGGGGTTCAGCGACACGTCGAGGTGGAGTGTGTATGCACTGTCCTGCTCATTATACACTGCGTGGGGTATGATATCCTCAATCATCTCGCCCGAAAGCAGGCCATAGTACCCCCTCCTGCACTCCTCTAGTGTAAACACACGCCCTCTTTTGTGGAATTCGCCGACAATGGATTTTTCCTGGTCCTTAGTGACTCCATGCACTACTACATTATTAAATATAAAATCGGGGATTCGCGCCCTGAATTCCTTGCGTCTGGCTGCAAGAATCCCTGCATCCTCGCGACGCTTGACCCTGTGCTTGATTGAGTCGGCATAGTTCCTGGCATATTCATAGCCAGTTTGGGTAATCTGGTCTATTTTATGGAAGTCAAGCAGGTTTACTCCTTTTATCTGCATGTCTATTAGTACTCCCTTCTCTTCGGGGACAGTGTAGTCGCTGCGTCCCATGATGAGATTCTCGGCCTGGCCCATGATGTCCCGGGCATCGGGCATGCTGGGCGTGTTGCTGACAACGCTGCCTATTATAATGTCGGGAGCAAAATCCTTTTCCATAACATCGCGCGGGAAATTGTTGTAGAGACCTCCGTCATACAGTAGCACGCTATCGACTTTTATGGGCTTGAAGAAGAACGGATAGCTCATTGATGCACGTACGGCATCACCCAAGTCGCCCTCGGAAAAGACTACCTGTTTCTTGTTGTATGCATCGGCTGCCACACATCTGAAAGGCACCATAAGCCTGTTGAAATCACCGCCACAGGCGGCAGTGTGCCCGGCAAAAGTCTCCATAAAGCCAAGATTCATTGGTGCCGACTTTACAAGATGAGCCGATGGCTTGACTATGTGCAGGGAGTCTTTCAAGTCGAAATGGAGGCTTACAAGGTCGGGGACATCCTTGTTCTTCTTAAAATAGAACATATACTTCTGGTCCATTGTGCCGGTATACCAGCGCTGGAAATCCTCGGTCTTCATAAGTGCTATCATCTCATCGGGGGAGTAACCCATTGAGTAGAGTGCTGCCACAATGGCTCCCATTGATGTTCCGGCAACGTAGTCGATGGGGATGTTATTCTCCTCGAGCATCTTTATTACACCAATATGCGCCAGTCCTCGTGCGCCGCCACCGCTCATGACAAGTCCGACCCTCTGCGCAAAGAGCACAGATGGTAGCAACAGGAGAAGTAAAAGAGAGGTGTGTAGTGTGCGTCTCATTATGGCGATTGGTTGTCAAAAGACAAATTTAGTCATTAATTTTATATAACAATGTACTTTGTAAAGAGTTTAGTTTTCAATTATAGGTTTTACCGGGAATATGCCTGGAGTGCTTGTGTCATGAAAAAGGGCGGTATTGGCCCCGAGGGTTTGCCAATACCGCCAAGTCTGATTCCATTAGAGGAGTGTGCCTGTTATTCAAATATGAGTTTGCCGAACTGTTCGGGGCGGTGGAAACTGGGGCCTTCCCACTTAATGGGGTTCCATGACAGGAAGTGTGGGGTGGGGAGTTCGTCGCCGCACTTGTAGAAGTTGGCGGTCATCTCCTTGCTGTCGAAAGACTCCACGCCACTGCGGAAAAGCGCTGTTGCCGGGATAACTTCTATGACGCTCCATGAGTGCTCGCCCATGCGCAGTTCAAATGGCGCTGTTCCCAACGATGGTGTGCGCTCAACGCTATCGAGCACCGCCTTGCAGGCAGGCTCTTTGGGAGCATCGGCAGGGTGCCATGCAAGCAGCAACTTTCCGGTACAGGTGCACTCGAAGTTGTAGTAATCCAGGTTCCCCTCGGGCGATACGAAGAACTCCACGCAAGGGTCGGTCCATGTGCGTCCCTGGTCCTCGGTTACCGCAGCCTTAATATCATTCTCGGTTACAAAGAATTTTATATATAGTTTCTTGCCGTCGTGGAACAACTTGAAACCGGCAATCGGGGCGTATGGGTACTCGTTTGGCCAGTTGCAGCAGTCAATGGCGTGCATTGGCAAGGTGTCGAATATGTTGTCCAGGTTGTTCTGTGGCGCAATCTTGGGTACTGTAATTGTTTTCATCGCGATATAACTGTTTTTGGTTTTTGCGAAGATATACAAAAACAGGAATAATGACTGCTGTTTATGGTATTTTTTAACGTTTATTGCACAATATCGCTATTCCCGATAGTAGTTATCGTAAAAAATGATAAATAAATAGTGCGAATGTAAATTATAGATTGTAATTTTGTGCGATTTTTAGAAGATTGAGAAGAAAACTGAATATTCATTAAATACTTAATTAACTATGTTTAAAAATTTCCCGGGATACAAACTCTTGGAGAGAATCCAGAAGAACAAGTCCCACAAGAGAGAGAGAAAATTGCCTCTCAATGCAATCAAACTGATTTTCATTGTTGCAATTACTTCAATTATTGCACTTCTGCCAACAGAGTCATTTGGTATTGAGGGCTTGACAGTAGTTCACCAGCGTATCATCTCTTTGTTTGTGTTTGCTGCGCTTATGTGGCTTACCGAGGCGATGCCTTCGTGGGTGACATCAATGATCGTGGTCACAATTATGCTGCTCACCGTTTCAACAAGTGCATTCAACTTCCTCCGCCCCGAGGATGGTGCGGGGCTTGTACCATTCAAGAGCATCATGGCTTGCTTTGCAAACCCAACAATCATGCTCTTCATTGGTGGTTTTGTGCTTGCAATTGGCTTGACAAAGGTTAAGCTTGACGTTGCTCTTGCACGTGTTCTTCTCAAGCCTTTCGGTACACGCTCTGAGGTTGTACTGCTCGGTTTCATCCTTGTAACAGCAATCTTCTCGGCATTCGTGAGCAACACTGCTACTGCAGCCATGATGCTTGCGTTCCTTACACCAGTATTGAAATCTTTGCCTGCTGACGGCAAGGGCCGTATTGCGCTTGCATTGGCAATCCCTGTAGGTGCAAACCTCGGTGGTATGATTACCCCAATTGGTACACCTCCAAACATGATTGCTCTTGACTACCTCTCATCACAGGGTATGGGCATCAGTTTCGTTGACTGGACAATCAAGATGGCTCCATTCGTTATCATTCTCCTCCTGCTCTCATGGCTGCTTTTGCGCGTTCTCTTCCCATTCAAGCAGAAGCATATCAAGATTGAGATTGAGGGCGACATCAAGTGGAACCGCCACACATGGTCAGTTGTTGCTGCGTTCGTTATCACAATCTTCATGTGGATGTTCGGTACAGATCTTTGGGGTGTAGATACTAACGTTGTGGCAATGATTCCTATCGCAATTTTCTGCGCGACCGGCATTCTTACACGTCGTGACCTTGAGGAGATTAACTGGAGCGTTCTTTGGATGGTTGCCGGTGGCTTTGCACTTGGCGTAGCGTTGAACTACAAGGATGCAAGTTCTGTAAGCCTTAGCAGCCTCATTGTAAACACTGTACCATTCGACAACTTCTCGCCACTGGTGGTGATGATTCTCGCAGGTATCATCTGCTTTGGTTTCTCAAACTTTATCTCGCACTCGGCTGCAACATCATTGCTTGTTCCTGTGCTTGGTGTAGTGGCAGGCGGTCTTGGCGCATCACTCGACAGTTACGGCGGTGCACAGGCGATGCTCGTTGGTATTGCAATCGCATCTTCTGTTTCAATGATTCTGCCAATATCTACACCTCCTAATGCTATTGCTCACTCAACAGGCTTTATTGAGCAGAAGGACATGATGAAGGTTGGTATCGTCATTGGTCTCATGGGTCTTGCACTCGGTTACGCAATGCTCATTTTCATCGGTTTCTAATAGTACAAGGAAAACAGTTCTACATATTTCTGCTCTGCATAATTCGTTATGTGGAGCAGATTTCTTATATTCGCACCCGAAACAGACAAACAATACAAGGCAATGGAGTTACGACAACTTAAATACTTTGTAAAGAGTGCCGAGTATCTCAATTTTTCGGTTGCAGCAAAGCATCTTTACATTACGCAAAGCACACTCTCACAGCAGATAAAGCAGTTGGAGTATGAACTAGGCTTTGAACTGTTCCTGCGCAACAGCAGGCATATCTCGCTCACCGAGGCAGGTGAGGAGTTCCTTCCTTTTGCACGAAAGACAATACAAGAGGCCGAGGATGGAGTGCAGCGACTCTATGACCTGCAGCATGTAAGGACGGGCACACTGAAGATTGGTGTGACATACAGCCTTAGCACTGTGCTCACAGAGGGCGTAATATGCTTTCTGAAGGAGTTTCCGGGCATCAAACTCGAAATCATATACAAGACTGTTGACGAACTGCTTGAACTGCTGCGTGAACGCAAGGTCGATTTTGTGCTATCCTACAAACCATTATGCGAGGCGCCCGACATTGACTCGATGCCTCTTTTTGAAAATACACTGGCACTTGTCGTCTCAAAGGAACATCAACTTGCTGCACGCAAGGATATCAAACTTAAGGATGTGGCCGGGACAACGCTTCTGCTACCGTCCAAAGGCCTGCAGGCGCGTACAATGCTTGACCGCCTGACCGAAAAGGAGGGTATAGAACTGCATTCTAGTCTTGAACTGAACGAAACGAATATTCTGCTGCAGATGGTTGCTACAGGACACTATACAACAATCCTGTCTACATCGGCAGTCTTTGGCAAGACGCGCTTTAAGGCAATACCGCTCAACGAGCCCGGCAACATCATGGAGGCATCACTGCTTAGGTTAAAGGATGCTTACCAGAAGAGTGCTGCAAAGGAATTTATAAAGATTCTGCTTGAAACCGATGCGGTAAAACGCAGGCTTATGAATATGTTTGAATAACGATTAAAATAATGAAAGGCCTTGCGCGGCAATGCCTTTCATTATTTGTATACATCCGTTGTACAGTGTTATTCCTCAATCTCAATAATCTCAGTTTCCTGGATTTTTATCGGCAGCATCTCGCCCTTGATGTATACCTTTGTCATCTCGGTCTTGGCATTGCTGTGCACAGTGATGCTTGTCCTGAACTTGCGCGGAGCGCTTTTCTCTCCGTTGAAGATTACAATGATAGAATCCTGAGCACCCGGCTTGATGGCGTGGGTGGGGTACTCCTTGCCGGTGCAGCGGCAACTTGTGAAGATTTGGTGTATATACAAGTCGGCATCACCGGTGTTAGTGAAGACAAAGGCGCATTTGCGTATTGGGGTATCGTGCCCGAATTTTCCCAGGTCAATTGTCGTCTTCTCGAATTTAATCTCGGCGCGCTTGGGATCATCTGCCTTTGCTGCAAAAGAGAGCAGTGCGCATAGTATAAATAACAGTGTCTTTTTCATTAGTGGTGTTTGGGTTGTGTTTGTACAAAAGTACTGCAAATCAATTGATTTATTCTCTTTTTATGCTTTTTTAACTGCGTTTCACCTGTTTGACGCCCTTCACGCCCTCAATCTTGGCAATGAGTTTGTTGAGTTTGGTGTTGCCGCCAACCAGGAGTGACAATGTTCCCGAGAAGAGTGTGTCGTGCGACTCAATGTTTATGCCACGCATCATGACGTCTTTTTCCTGTGATATGACCGAAGTGATGTTTGTCACCACGCCAATGTTGTCGTTGCCTACAATGCGGAGCGTAACAGGGAACAGTGCATTGGAGTTTTCCATGTCGCTCCAGCGTGCCTCAATGACACGATAGGGGAAACGCTCTTGCAATTGTTTTGCGTTGGCACAGTCCTTGCGGTGTATTGATATGCCGCCGTTGATGGTCACAAAACCAAAGACTTCGTCACCAAAGATGGGCGAGCAGCATTTTGCCAGCTTGTAGTCGACCCCCTTGAGGTTTCGTTCTATAATTAGAACATCGCCCGCGCCATGCTGCTCATTGCCTGTGAAGGTGAAGTCGCCGGCGCTGCGCTGCGGCTCGTTGCTCTCGCTCTCTGGATTGAGCAGTGCCTGGTATCGCTTGATGACATCGGCTATGTCAATGACGCCGTCCGATACGTTCTGGTAGAAATCGGTCAGGCGCTTGAACCCCATCTTGCGTATGAGGTGGTCCATTATGGACTCGTCGAACTCTATCTTGTGGTTCTTGAGTTTGCGTGCAATGGTCTCGCGTCCCATGTCGGCCTGCTTGGCACGTATCTCCTTTAGTGCCTGGCGAATCTTGGCACGTGCACGCCCGGTCTGCACAATGTTAAGCCAGGCAAGTTTGGGGGTCTGGCTGTTTGAGGTGATAATCTCAACCTGGTCGCCATTGTTGAGTGTGTGGCGTAGCGGCACATTACGCCCGTTTACAAGCGCTCCGGTGCAGCGGCATCCCAGGCCGGTGTGTATTGAAAAGGCAAAATCAAGGATTGTCGCACCTTTGGCAAGGCGATAGAGGTCGCCCTTTGGAGTGAAGATAAAAATCTCGTCCTTGTAGAGTTCCATCTTGAACTTGTTCTCTACAGCGCTCTCCTCACTGATGTTCTCAAGTGTGTCGCGGATTGATGCGAGCAGGTTGTCAAGCCCTTTCTCGCTCTGCACGCCCTTGTAACGCCAGTGTGCTGCAAGACCGTGCTCGGCTACCTCATCCATTCGCTCGGTACGTATCTGCACCTCAACCCAACGGCCTTCGGGGCCCATAACGGTGGTGTGCAGTGACTCATAGCCGTTGCTCTTGGGCACAGAGAGCCAGTCGCGCAAGCGGTGCGGGTTGGGGGTGTACATATCGGCCACGATTGAATAGACCTGCCAGCACTCGCTCTTCTCGTTTTTTGGCTCGCTGTCAATGATTATTCGTATGGCGAAGAGGTCATATATCTGCTCGAACGTACACTGCTGTTTCTTCATTTTCTGCCAGATGGAGTTGATGGACTTTGTACGTCCCTTGATGCGGAACTTTATGTGAGGCTGCATCTTTAGTTGCCTTTCAATGGGCTTTATGAACGATGCTATATAATCCTCGCGCGACGCGGCTGTCTCCTTGAGTTTGCGGCTGAGTTGGGCATATATCTCGGTCTCGGTATAGCGCAGCGCAAGGTCTTCCATCTCCGATTTCAATTTGTAGAAACCGAGTTTATGTGCAAGCGGAATATACAGTTTTGACGCCTCGTTTGCCACAAGGCGGCGTGCTTTGTCATCGGTGGAGCCGAAAAGCCCGCGCAGCATCACAAGGCGGCTTGCTATCATTATGAGAATGACACGCATGTCGTTTGTGAACGAGAGAAGAAGGTTTCTGAAGTTTTCGGATTCTATGGTAGGGCTTTTGGCATAAAGGGAGTTTATCTGCATTAGGTTAGTTAGGATTTTTGTGACACTCTCGCCATAAATATCCTTTATCTCCTCAATTGTGGCAGTACCGGCATTGACGCAGCGGTTGAGCAGAATACTTGTTATGATTTCATCCTGAAAGCCAATCTCGTGGCCAACAAGCACTGCGGTCTGCATATCATTCACTACAGGGCTGAAACCAAGTGAATCCCTGGTAATTCTGCCATCGGCAATGGCGCTAAGAGTCCTCTCGTGAATATATTTGTAGGCTGCCGATTCTGCACCTCCCTCAATGTTCTTCACAAGAACATCTGTGAGTTCATGGATTACTCTCTTTTCATCATCGTTATGTATCAAAAGCTCGCTCATAGTCATTTTCTCTTCTTTCAAAGTGCGAATTTAGTTTTTCTATTTTAAAAATCGGCATTTTTTTGTCATTTATAGAAATTATTTCTATTTTCGCTTTCAGAAAAACTTTAATCAACCATAACTATGATTAGCAAGGCAGACCAATTGCATTTGAGCAAAAAAGGTATTTCGGCCGAAATTGTCGCCGAACAGTTAAGAAGATTCAAGACAGGTTTCCCATTCCTGAAACTTGAAGGAGCGGCAACGACCGAGAGGGGAGTGCTGGCACCCACGCAGCAGGAGATTGAGGATTATCTGAAAGAGTGGGACAATTATTGCGCGGAGGGCAATGCCATACTTAAGTTCGTTCCGGCATCGGGCGCAGCAAGCCGCATGTTCAAGGATCTCTTCTCGTTCCTGAGCGCCGATTACGATGTGCCTACAACCGATTTTGAAAAGAATTTCTTTGAGAACATCGGGAAGTTCGCATTCTATGCAGACCTTGATGCAATGTGCGTGAAGAACAACAAACTCTCAATCAAGAAGTTGATTGAAAATGGAAACTACAAGGGTGTTGTATTCAACCTGCTCGACTTTACAGGACTCAACTACGGTTCTTTGCCAAAGGGACTGCTCAAGTTCCACACCTATGAAGAGTATGCACGCACATCGGCCGAGGAACATTTCGTTGAAGGCGCTCTCTATGCTGCCACAAATGGAGTGGTAAAACTGCATTTCACAGTCTCTCCAAACCACAAGGCACTGTTTGAGGAACTGGTTGCCGAGCGCAAGGCATATTATGAGAATAAGTTCAACGTGAGATATGACATATCATTCTCGGAGCAGAAGCAGAGCACAGACACCATTGCTGCCAATGCCGACAATACTCCTTTCCGCGAGAATGGCACATTGGTATTCCGTCCCGGTGGTCATGGAGCCCTCATCGAGAACCTTAACGACATTGATGCCGATGTTATTTTTATAAAGAACATAGACAATGTTGTGCCTGACCGCCTGAAACCTGAGACCGTCACATACAAGAAAGTGCTTGCCGGCATTCTTGTAAAGATGCAACAGAAGGTGTTTGAGTACCTGCAACTTATTGACAGCGGCAAATACACTCATGCACAGGTCGAGGAGATGATACGATTCCTGCAGCAGGACCTGCAGTGCCGCAATCACGAAATCAAGCACATGGAGGATTGTGAACTTGTGCTCTATCTGCGCAAGAAACTTAACCGTCCGATACGCGTATGCGGTATGGTAAGGAATATTGGCGAGCCCGGTGGCGGCCCATTCCTTGCATATAACAGTGATGGCACTGTATCATTACAGATTCTTGAGAGTTCACAGATTGACATGGCTGATGCCGAGGCAAAGGCGATGTTCGAGAATGGAACACACTTTAATCCAGTTGACCTTGTGTGCGCTGTAAAGAACTACAAGGGCGAGAAGTTCGACCTTCCAAAGTTCGTAGACCACAACACCGGTTTTATCTCTCACAAGTCAAAGAACGGCCGCGAACTGAAGGCGATGGAACTCCCGGGCCTGTGGAACGGTGCAATGAGCGACTGGAACACAATATTTGTTGAGGTGCCACTTATTACCTTCAACCCGGTAAAGACTGTGAACGACCTGCTGCGAGACGTTCATATGTAATAGAAAGCAAAAGGCCAACCTCGTCGAGGTTGGCCTTTTGCTGTTACTTGTCATATAACTCGATAAACTCAAAACTATTACCCACTTCATTAAGGTATCGCATGAACTCATCAGCCTTAATGACCACTGTTGCATGGTTGTCATTGGGATGGAAACTTAATGCTTTCTCTTCGAGCAGGTTTTTGTCCATAAAAAGATGTACGTGATTCTCGCTGTCGTTTATAAGACCGAAAGGCGAAACTGAGCCCGGCTGCAGTCCAAGATACTTTTCCATACGCTGTGGCGATGCAAAGGACAATTTTCCCTGATGCAGGCGCTTTTCAAGGTCGTGTATATCAAGGTCGCGCTCGCAATCGAGCACTACAAGATAGTGACGGTTGCCCTTGTGGTTGCGGAAAAAGAGGTTTTTGCAGTGCTTTGAGCCATCTTGTCTCCAGTATTGCCGCGCAATTTCAATTGTCGGTGCCTCGGGATGTGTGTAGCAATCGTATTCAAACCCCTTTTCATTGAGATAGGACAATACTTTGTCTATTCGTTCGTTTTCCATAGTTACATAAACTTTTCAATATAATTGCAAAGGGTATCGACATTCTCGGGTATGGTTGCCCAACTTGTGCAAAAGCGCACGATGTCGCGCTCATCGTCGTACTTGCCCCAGAATTCGGGAATGAATTTCTCGCCCAGTATGGCCTGCTGCTCCTTTGTCAAAAGAGGGAACTGCATGTTTGTGGGGGAGTCAATCCACATCTTTATCCCTTTGCTCTCAAATGCATTGCGTATTCTCTTTGCCATCTCATTGGCGTGGCGTGCCAGTTTGAAGTAGAGGCACTCCTCGCCACCTTTCAGCAACTCGCCGAACTGTATGCCAAGCAATCGGCCCTTTGCCAGCATGCCGCCATGCTGCTTTATTGCGTAGCGGAAACTGCGGTGCATCTCCTTGCTCTTGAAAACTACAGCCTCGCCAAAGAGTGCGCCAACCTTTGTGCCGCCAATGTAGAATACATCGCACAGACGTGCCAGGTCGGAGAGTGTCACGTCGCACCCATCGGCACAAAGGCCGTATCCCAAGCGCGCGCCATCGACAAACAGGTAGAGACCATGCTGGTGACAGAACTCGGATATCGCTGTCAGTTCGGCCTTGCTGTATATGAGCCCGTTCTCGGCAGGGCAGGAGAGATAGACCATTCCCGGCTGCACTGTGTGCTCGTGCGAATGGTCGTTCCAGTGGCTGTGGTAGCACTCGGCAATCTGCTCAAGCGAAAGGCGACCGTCGCTTGTTGGCAAGGCAATCACCTTGTGGCCGGTAGCCTCGGGTGCTCCGGTCTCGTGAACATTGATGTGCCCGCTGTCGGCCGAGATTACGCCCTGATAACTGTAGAGCAGGGCATCAATGACTGTGACGTTTGCCTGTGTCCCGCCAACAAGAAACTGTACACCAAGAGCGCTGTCACCACAGTGCTCTCTGATTATGTTGCGGGCCTGCTCGCAATAGTCATCACATCCATAGCCCACATGCTGCTCGAAATTGCTGTCGGCAAGCGCTTTGAGAATCGAGGGGTGAGCACCCTCTATGTAATCGGAGTCAAAACGTATCTTCATATCATATTCTTTTGTTTGTTACCGCGAAGATAATGATAAAATAGATAAAAAAAGTGCCATTTGTGCAAAACATTACAGCCTGCTTAATTGTTATAGTAGATAGACACATTGCCAACTTGTTAAAAAAACTGAATATAGATGTACTTTTTGTGATATTCTGGGTTGTTGGTGCTACTTTATTTACAGACAATATAAATTACAACACAATGAAAGAGAGTGAAATAAATGAGTTCTACTTTGGGGAAGGAATGCAAGGGATGCGTGTTTGCTGCAATGGCGACCTGGAATGCAGGATGAGGTGTTTTGAATGGTCGGACGGGCGTCTTGGATGCGAAGGTCATAACTATACATTGCAGGAATTGAAGGAGGCGTACAGGGATTTGATGGAGAGGAATGAAACCAAAAACGAGGACTGCGTGCAGTTGTCATTGGAGATTATACGTGCATTCAACGATGAGTATAACCGAACTCCTGGGGTGGAGAAAGTCGCTTCGTCTGACGATTTCGCACTGTTTGCAAAATCAATTCTCTATGTGCTGGAGAATGGTGATGGGGTTGTGCCTGCAAGCATAATGGCTGAACTCTGTCGCGAAGCCGGTTTGTTTGACAAATGCCTTGAATTTGATGCAACTGCCTGCGGCAGTGTAGATGAGAGGGAGATAATTGCAGAGGTTCAGTTCCGTGCAGCAAAGGGTGATTCCAGGCCATTTATCATAGAGCATTGTGAATACTACACCAATAACCTCAGGCTCGCCAAACGCTATCCTTGCCCAATAACAGTGGATGCTGCAATAGTTTAGTCCTAAAATTGTTATAAAAAGGAAGTTGCATACATTAATCATATTACTTATTTTGTTAAATTTGCACTCTGTTACATATTTTGCAGGCAAAAAGAAAGACTGCAGACACAGTTTGAAAAATATTTTCTAACATTATAAGCAATTTCAATGAAAAAGTACATCAAATTTCTTTTGTTGGCCATTGTTGCCATCACTGTCAGCCTTCCGGCATTGGCTGTAAAGGATGGTGAGCAGTTGCCTCTGGACCCAACAATCAGGGTGGGCAAACTGAAGAACGGCATTACCTATTACATCCGTCACAACAAGAACCCTGAGAATCTTGTGAATTTCTACATCGCACAGAAGGTGGGCTCAATACAGGAAGAGGAGCATCAGCGCGGACTTGCACACTTTCTTGAGCATATGTGTTTCAATGGAACAGAGCATTTTCCGGGTAAGTCAATGATTAACTACCTTGAGAGTATTGGTGTGAAGTTCGGTGCAGACCTCAATGCCTATACTTCAATTGACGAGACTGTATATAACATAAACAATGTTCCTGTAAATGTAGAGGGTGCCATTGACTCATGCCTTTGGATTCTGCACGACTGGGCCGATGGCCTGACACTCGATGAGCAGGAGATTGATAACGAACGTGGCGTTATTCACGAGGAGTGGCGCGGTCGCAACAGCGCTATGATGCGTATGCAGGAGCGCATGCTTGCCGATATCTTCCCCGGTAGCAGATATGGCGGCCGTTTGCCTATCGGTGTTATGGAGGTTGTTGATAACTTCCCTTACCAGGCGTTGCGTGACTACTACGAGAAGTGGTATCGCCCCGACTTGCAGGGTATCATCATAGTCGGCGATATTGATGTCGATGACATGGAGAAGAAGGTAAAGAAAATTTTCAAGAAAATAAAGAAGGCGAAGAATCCTGCAGAGCGCGTCTATTTCCCTGTTGAGGATAACGAGGAGGTTATCTTCTCACAGCAGTTGGACAAGGAGCAGCAGAATTATATGCTGCAGATTATGTACAAGCACGACGCTGCACCACGCGAGATGCGCAACACAAAGGAGTACCAGTATGACAGTTATTTGAAATCGTTTGCTACCGGCCTGCTGAATATGCGTTTCAGGGAGATTGCAAGCCGCGAGAATCCTCCTTATATGGGCGCCGGTGTAGGCTATAGCGATTTTGGTGTGGCGCAGACAAAGAAAGCGTTTGCAATTTCTGTAAACTGCAAGCCCGAACAGATGATGGAGGCAGTTCCTTTTGTACTCACCGAGGTTGAGCGTGCACGTCGCTTTGGCTTTACAGAGACTGAACTAAAACGTGTGAAGGAGCAGGTGCTTGCAAGCAATGAGACTTGGTATGCCGAGCGCGACAAACGTACCAGCGGATATTACATTGATCTCTGTGTAAGGCACTTCCTTGATAACAGCAGCATGATGGACCCCACAGCAGAGTACGAGATGACAAAGGAGATTATCAATGCCATTACTATTGAGGAGGTGAACGCAGTCATTCCATCGCTCTTCCGCGATGACAACAAGGTTGTCGTTTCGTTCGCGCCTGAAAAGGAGGATGCTGTATATCCCGGTATCAAGGATATTGAGATGCTGCAGCAGAAGATACAGAATGCCAGAATATCTGCTTATGAGGATAATGCAGTTGATGCACCGTTGCTTGCCGAAATCCCGACAGGATGCAAGATTACCGGTACCGAGAAGGGCAAATGGGGCTCAACAGTGTGTACTTTGGAGAATGGCATCAAGGTTGTTGTGAAGTCTACCGATTTCCAGGCCGACAAGATTTCGCTAGCGGGTTACAAGGTTGGTGGTACAAACCGTTACGCCGACAGCGACCGCCTGAACATTGCTATGCTTTCAGCGCTTGTACCGGCCGGTGGTTACGGTGTGTTCGACGCTATGCAACTCAATAAGAAACTCTCGGGCAGCACGGCAAGCGCCAATGTGGGCTGTGGTTCACTGTATGATGTGATAAATGCGGGCTGTTCTACAAAGGACCTTGAGGAGATGTTTCAGTTGATGTACCTCAAGTTTACACAGCCACGCAAGGATGAGAAGGCATTTGAGTCACTCACTACACGCATGCGCAACAATCTTAAGGACAGGAATCTCAACCCCAATACAGCACTCAGCGATACACTTGTAAAGGCGCTATATGACAACCATCCACGTGTTATGCCGCTGCTTGCATCGGACGTTGACAAGGTAGACTATGACCGTGTTCTCGAGATTTATCGCGAGAGGACAAGTGATGCGACTGGCTACACATTCTTTATTGTGGGAAATGTGGACATTGCAGCCTTGCTGCCGCTTGTAGAGCGTTATATCGGTGCGTTGCCATGCAACGGCCGCGTTGAGGAGATTGTCGCTTCACCGGTGAAGGCACGCGAGGGAGTCTACAAGAATAACTTCAAGAATAAGATGGAGACTCCGACAGGTACACAGGTGGTTACATATACCGGAGATATTGAGCCATCGCTCAAGAATATCCTCACCATGAGTTTCCTGAACCAGGTGCTCAATATTGTATACACCGAGGAGGTGCGCGAGAAAGAGGGTGGTACATACGGTGTTGGTGTCAATGGCTCTATCACAGCTGAGCCTGAGAACCAGTACTCGCTCAACATCAATTTCAAGATGTCGCCCGACCGTCGCGAGGAACTCCTTGCAATCATCATCAAGCAGTTCGAGAAACTGGCTGCCGAAGGTCCTGCAAGCGAGCATGTTGAGAAGGTGCGCAACTATATGCTGAAGTCGTTCGAGGAGAAACAGAAAAAGAATGGTTCTTGGATGAACTGGCTCTACAGTTACTATTTCGAGGGCAAGAATACATATGACGGATATGCTGAACTTGTAAACAGCATAACTGCTGAGGATATTCGCTTGTTGGCTAAGTATATCCTTGACCAGGGTAACTACATTGAGGTAAGTATGACCCCTGCCGAATAACCTGCAAACAGATAAAATAAATCAATAAGCCGCGCAATCGCGCGGCTTATTGATTTTAGAATGCTATACCAAGCCTCACGCCAAAGTTGTTAAGGCTGTTCTGCGAATAACTCATGATGTTACAACTGTTGGTGGCGTAACTATAGTATACAGCCATGTGCAATCCAAGTCCATTGGGCCAGGGATACCAGTTGAAGCCAATCTCGGGCGACATGTAGAAACCCCATCTGTCCTGGCTGCTCATGAATATGTAATAGTAGTTGTTGAACTCGGAGTAGCAGGCACCCAGTTTCATGCTGGCATAAGGCTGGAAATCGGCCTCGATGAAACGGTAGCGTATCAATGCGCCAAAAGGCAAGGTGAACATCTGGTGCTGCTGGTCACTGTTCATTGACAGTGTGGGGGAGAGGTGAATGGTGCGACGAGAGAAATACTCGTTATTTGTGTGAAAATTCACGAATCCGCCCACAGCAATGTTGGTGGTCACGTAATATCCTCCTTCAAAGTTCATGCCCCAACCGCTTGTCTCGTTCGAGAACTTGTTGCCGAGCGGGACATTCAATTGCCAGTCTACATTGAAATAACTGTCGAGTGAAATCTGTGCATTGCCTTTCAGTGGAACTGCCGAAATTGCCAAAAGGAGAGATATGTAAAATAAATTCCGTAGAGTTTTCATAAACTTAAAAATTAAAAGGTTTTATTATTCTTCGGTGACGACGCGCTTTAGATATGGCGACTGCTCGAATGCCTGGTCTATCGCCTCCATTGTGCGCGAAAGGCTCAGGTTGTTACCATTGAGAAGACCGCAGATGTAGGTGTTCCACACGACGGTGAGTTTGTCGTTAAGCGGTGTTGGCGCATTGGTATCTACAAGCTCTCCAATTATGGAACCTGTGCTGTAACTGTAGGAGAAAGAGTAGGGATAATACCATCCCCAGCCGCCCCAATTCCAGTATCCCGGATAACTGTTCCACCAGGGACCCGGATTGTAGACATTGAAGTAGTAGGTGGTGTTGACGTAACTTAGTTGTAGCACAATATCGGCGTCAACTTCACTATCTGCTGCTTCATAGCCGGCCAATGCAAACTTTGCAGCAAAGGCATCCGTTATTTTCTGGGAGTTGGCATTGTTCCAATAGGTTGCCTTTTCACTGTTGCCTATTATAAGAATGCTGTCAATGACATAGTAACTGCCTAATGACTTGAAATCTGTACCTGTGTCATAGTTGGTATAGACAAGATAACTGCCGTCCAGTTTGTCTGTGTCGGGGTCTTTCTGGCAAGAGGAGACAAACAGAACTGAGGCAACAAGCAGTGTCAGTATTAAGTACTTTTTCATAACTGTTTATTTAATAAGGTTATCATTTCTTTAGATTGAGTTTATGAATGGAGTCTGTAGCAACAGGTGCGCCATTCTCATCAACCTTTACAAGCGAACTATCCTCCAGCATCATAAAGGAGATGTTTGGAGCGTTGTTGTTCGATACAAGTTCAAGAAATGTTGCAGTGCTGTCATTGACTCCCAAGAGGATTATGGCATTGCCATCGTCGGTCTGTGTGGCAAGACCTTCATCAACATAGTCGGTGGTGATGGTATATGTTCCGTCGCTGTTGAGGTTTACAGTCTGTACTGCAAGTATAACATCGGCAATAGCATTGCCATTCATTGGAGAGGTGCCTTCAAAAACGAAGGTTTGGACATCGGCAATAGTGGAGTCGTTCACCCAAAAGATGCTGTCCTCCTCAAACACCATACCATTCTGCATAGGCTTGCTCTTTGGCTTTGGATTGCAGGCCAAGAGCAGAAGTGTGGCCACAGCCACTGTAAACAATAGATACTTTTTCATTGCATTGCTTTTTTAAAGGTTATTCAAGTGAAATAACACAGCAATGCCGTTATGAGTTTTAAAGTGGGGTTGATTTTATTAATAATGAGATAAAAAATCATCCCCGACATAATGGCCGGAGATGATTTTAGATACTGTATAAAGGTTTCTGTTTGCTTTTATTCGGGCATGGAACCGTTGGTGATGTAGTAGACGATGTTATATAGTATATATTCCTGCCCACTGCCCAAAGTATGTATGTTCTCTATCAGTTTCAGTTCGTCGAGTTGAAAATCGGGGGATATTGCTGTCAGGATATCTCCATTCTCAAGTGTCATATAGTTTGTTGCAGGGTTTATGATAAAGCCGTAAGGTGACTCAAAACTCTTGGTTACCAGGCTTGAGCCTGCGCTCTTTGCTCCAAATGTCATAAGATCATACATTGGACGCGATGTGTTCAGGGCTGCGGTGAACAGTTCGGCAGTGCCTGTAGTTCGCGCGCCTGTTATGATGTGTAGCCTCTTTTCGTATAAAGATGTCTGCTGTGCACTGTAGCAATAGGTGGTGTCGGTTTCCCCATAGGCATTGACAAGGTTGCAGAATGTGCTTCCGTAGAGTTCTGGGGCAACGAATGAACTTGCCAGAGAAACTGCATTTGCAATTGAACCACCAGAGTTATAGCGAAGGTCAATGACCACATCGCTCACATTATTTGCGGCAAAGCGCAAGAGTGCAGACTGCGCGTCATTGATGAATCCTTCACCATTGAAATTATTGACAAGAAGATAGCCTATTCTTTTTGAGCGTTCGCTATAAATGGTGTCAAGTTGAATTGCCTGCTCGTTATAATCTGCCGCAGCCCCCAACTGCAAGGTGTCGCCAGAAATCCAGATATCCTTCTGCGTGTCATCGTCATGCTCAATATACTCCGTTACAAGCCTGGTGCTACCGCCTGACTGCAGCAAGGATGTCTTGCTTGTTGTCAATGCAGAGCCTCCGACCGACGATATCCACGTTCCTCGCTCCACGCCGGCAATGTCGGCAGGCGATCCAGGTTCCACCATCAGTACCAGGGCATAGACCTTGCTTGGACGTACGCCAATGGGGTCGCGCATAAGCGCGAAGGTCATTCCGTAACTGCCACTGGAGAGCGTGTCTGTGAAATAGGATGCCTTGTCGCTGTTATTCAATATCGTACTGAAGAACTTGGATGGGGTGGAGAAGAATGTTGTACGCGAAGGCTCCTTAATCTTGTCGCGCCACAGATAGACATCCCTCATCTTTGAATAGGTCCATTGGTTCTCCTCGGTCTTCTCATAATATTCGTGTGTCCTGTCTTCGCCACAGGTCGAAATCATAGCCACAACAAAGGCAAGGAAAAGTGAAATATGTATTGTCCTTTTCATTTCTTCTTTAATTTATAGCGCTAAAATACTCCAAAAAGTGCTATGAGCAAAACATTGGGTGTGAAAAACTATGAATTTGCCTTGCTGTTTTATTGCGGGATAAAGGATGCAAATGGCGGTAAGGATTCAAAATGTAGAGAATAGACGAAAAAAAACTGATTATTTATTACTCGGTTTTGCAAAAATCACTATATTAGCAAATATTAAATTAAAAAAAGTGACAATTTATGATAATAGCAGTAGATTTCGACGGTACCATCGTGGAACACAGATATCCTGAAATTGGTGAAGAGCGTCCTTTTGCCATATCTACACTGCGTTTGCTTGCAAGTCAACGGCATCGCCTAATCTTGTGGACTGTGCGTCGTGGCAAACTTCTTGAGGATGCGGTGGAGTGGTGCCGGAGTCGTGGAGTGGATTTCTATGCTGTCAACAAGAACTTCCCCGAGGAAATCTTGGATGAGGGCGGCTGCTTTGGCAAGATAAATGCCGACATATTTATTGATGATTGCAACCTCGGCGGGCTACCTGATTGGGGGCTGATATATAAAATGATTAACGAGGGAAAGACGTGGAATGATATATGCTTGGAGCAATCGTCGGCCGAACAGCCCAAGAAAAAGAAAAAAGGCTGGTTCTGGTGAGAAATGACGGTGCTTATGCATTGGTAATCTGTGACTTGCATCTGAGAAGCAAAAAAAGTTGCAAATATCAGTAAAAAAAGTGCTGAAAAATTCGCGGTTTAAAATAATTGTTGTATCTTTGCAACGCATTAAGGAAATGCGCTGTTAGCTCAGTTGGTAGAGCAATTGACTCTTAATCAATGGGTCCAGGGTTCGAGTCCCTGACGGCGTACAGAAGTGAAGAAAGTTGAAAGACTTTCTTCACTTTTTTATATATTTAATAAAAAAATGCTTTAAATATTTGCAGTTTAAAATAAAAGTCGTACCTTTGCAAAGCGTTAAGGAAATGCGCTGTTAGCTCAGTTGGTAGAGCAATTGACTCTTAATCAATGGGTCCAG
>JAZLBZ010000029.1:0-72240 GCA_045613945.1 Bacteroidaceae bacterium | reverse complement strand
AATGCCGCCCTCCTTGCCACACACATAGCCTGTGGGCTCGCTGTTGTTATGTACAAGGCAACGTAGGTAGAGCGGTTGCTGCTGGATGAACTGGTAACACAAGAATGTGTCGCCTGCAGCGAGTTTGCTGTTCTGCGATTTAATGACGCGGAACATGTCGTACCCCTCGTATCTTATTCGAGCGTAGCGAATAACTAGATGTGAACCGAAGGTCGACGCCCGCAGGGGCTAAAGTCAATGGATCTCAAAACCGCGTTAAAAATAGATACTTCGCTACGCTCAGCATGACAGGGTCCGCCGGGTCAACTGCTATATCATTACCTAAAACATTGTTTCCATTTGCACTGCTCACCGGCTCTCCCACCACCTTATAAACATATTTCTCCCCGTTACGGCGCCGTAACGGGGAGAAATTGTATGCAGGGGTGTCCTGTTTATCGTTTTACAAAACTGAAACTCTTGAAGTATACCTTCTGCTCCTCGCCGCTCTTGTTGGTGATGCGCAGTTTGGTTGCTGTCATGCCGCCAAGTTCGTTGCCTGTGTGGATGACTGGATCGTTCTCGCTGTAGTGTAGGAGGCTTACTTCGCGCCATGCGCCGTTGACGAACAACTCAAGTGAGAAGTGCTTTGCAACGCCGTTGACACCAAAGTTGAAGTCCATACCCTGGAATGTAACAGGTGTCTCGCTCTCAATCATGAGTTCGCCGCCTGCCTGCCAGTTGATGACCTCGAGTGCCGATGCAATCTCCACTCTGTCGCCATTGAGCTTCACAGGGAGCAGCGCAAGCTGTGTTACAGTAGATGTGAGTTTGAATGGGTTGTACTCGGCGTTCTTGTCAAAGTCAGTGCCGTGTGCTGCATTGTACTCCTCAGTTGCCTGTGCAAACAGTTTGTTGAGGGTTGGCAGCATCACCTTTGTGCCAAGCTTTGTACCAATCTGGTATGGGTGGCGCATTGCCTTGTTGTTCTCAAAATCGAACATCTGCTTCTGCAATGAGCGTGCCTGCTTGTAGAGGTTCTCGAAGTTGATGAATTGGCTTGTTGATGCGCTGTTGTCCTTCATTGAGGCAAACATCTTCATTGTGCACACAGCTCTACCGTATGCTGCAAGGTTCTTGCCCTGGATAATCCAGGGGCGGAGTTCGTGCAGCAACTGTGGGTTGCTGTTGTCGTTGAGCAACAGGTCGCAGGCTGTCTCCAGTTCGCAGCATGCAACATTGAGCATTGCTGTGCCCATGAAGTCGCCCTTTTCAACTGCGGCAACAATCTCCTTGAGTTCATCACCCTCCTCACGACGGAATCCGTGACCGTTGGGGCCGAGGTCCTTGTTGTAGAGTGCGAAGACGCGCAGTGCCTGGTGGTTGCTTGGGAGAATGTCCTTGAGGCTCTTTTCCCAGTTGCTCTGATAGTCATACTCCTCCATGTTCCAGCAGTAGTCGGCAATGCCGTAGAGCGAGATCTTTGAGGTCTCGGCGTATTCCATTGGGTTGCTTACGAAACCCGATACATCGGTTGCGATGTCGAGGCCGTTACCGTATGCAGGGCCCATGAGGATGTGGTCGCGAACGAAGTCGTTGACGGGGAAGTTGAGCCATATATAACCCTTGCGATCGATGCGCTCGTTAATCCATTCCATTGTGGGCTTGTCGATGCAAGCAACGACCGAGTTACCGGTCCACATTACCTCGATGCCCTTGTTGAGGTTGGCGCCGAGTGTGCGCAAGTAGCCTTTCTCTTCGTTTGCCCAGCCCTTGTTGTACTCTGTTGGGCAAAGGATGAGCGGAGCAACGTCCTTCTTAACCTGTACAAAGTTGTCGTCGATGTAGTTGAGGAGGGCTGCCTGCTTGTCGGCCTTTGCACCCTCGCCCCAGATATCGTCAAAGAATACTGCGAATGAGCGCACACCAAGCTGGTACATGATTTCGAGTTTTGCCATGAGGAAGTCGCGGTCCTCATCGTTCCACTTGATGTCAACACCGGGGTGGATGGCCCAGTAGAAGTTCACGCCGTTGGCCTTTGCCACGTCAACGAGTTCGGCAATGCGATTTGCCTCGGCCTCGGGGTATGCCTCGCGCCACTTGTCGCGGTGCCAGGGGTCGTCCTTTGGACCATAGATGTATACGTTCATCTTGTTGCGGCCATAGAACGCGAGCTGGCTCTTGCGTGCCTCGTGGCTCCAGGGGGTACCATAGAAACCCTCCACAGTGCCTCGGAAAGGAACGTCGGGCCAGTCGGTGATGGTGCAGGCTTCAAGTTTGCCCTGCTTCATCATGCCAAGCAGTGTCTGCACACCATAGTAGAGGCCCTTCTCGTCGTTACCGGCAATGACAACCTCTTTCTCTGTTACCTTCATGAAGTAACCCTCGCTCTTTGCGGGGATATTCTTCTTGTATTTGTTTACCTGGCTCTCGCCACGCACACCAAGCGTTACCTTGAAATTTGCTTTCTTGGCAACCTCGGGTGCTGCTGTCATGAGCGCGTCATAGATGTAGCCGCTCTGGTGTCTCTTTGCTGTATTGATGCTCCATGTTGCGGGTGCATCAAAAATTGCATTCTCGGCAGCCGTTGTAACCTCCTGTGGAACAGGGTTTACAAGACTCACCTGGGCTGTTGCGCCCAAACCGGCCATAAGCATAAGGCCTAATGTCAATACTTTCTTGTTCATATTCTATTGGTTAAGTTGTTGCTTTGTTTTTGCAGTATTTGTCATTCTGAACGTAGTGAAGAATCTTAATATTTAGCTTGTAATCCTGTTGTGCTTCAGAGATTCTTCAGTCGCTTTGCTTCTTTAGAATGACAACTCCGGCATGGTTAGAAATTGTACTTTACCATTGCGCAGATGCGGTGGTTGGTGACAGGACGTGGGTTGTACATCTTGTAGTCGCCGTCGTGAGTGCCGTAACCTACTGTGGTTGGGTTGTACTCAACACCAACTTGCAGCGCATTGTGGGTGTAGAGGATGCTTGGGGCAACGCGCCACATGTAGTCCATGTTCTTCTCGCCACGCATGAATATCAAATAACCATTTTTGTCTTTCATAATATCGCTTTCGCAACCCAGGTTCTTTGTGTAGCCGGCAAAGCAGCAGAACTGCAGGTAACCTTTTTTCAATGGTTGCTTGTAGGTTGCGTCAATCCAGCCGCCAATGCTGTTGATTGTGCCATACTCCCACTCGCCGTTATCCTTGATGTTTGTCACGCCGTAACCGCTAATCATGCTCAGGTGAGCAGCGTTCTGGGCGTATGTCACGCGGCCCTTGATGCCCCAGCGGTCGGCCTTGTACGATGCAAAGAGTGTTGGGGTGATGCTCACGACTGGCGCCTCGTTGCACTTGAATTGCTTGCTCTCGGTAATAGGGTTGTTGTCGGCATCATATGTGGGGTCACCGTTATCATCCAATACAGGTACATTCCATTTGTAGTTCTGGCGGGGCTTGATGGTGAGCATGTCAACGCCAGCGCCTGCCTGGAAACCGCCGTTCTTGTACATGAACTGGAAGTAGAGTTCGGGCACCACCGCGTTGCGTGCATAGTCGAACGAGCCTGTAGAGGTGTTGTCGGTTGCGCTCTTGGGGCCATAGGATGTGTACTGGAACTGATAGAGTGCTGTGGCGGTGAGGGTAACGCCCTTGTTAGTGTAGTCGTAGCGCAACTGCGGTGTGCGGCTGAAGGGGGTGAACGGTGCACCGGTCTCAAGCGAGAATACATCGGGCATCATGTCGCCCATCATTGGGTGCCATGCCTGTCCCACGAGCAACTTGTTGTGCTCCCAGTCCATCTTGGCGTATGCCTGGCGTATGCGAAGCACTGTGTTGCTTGTTCCAAAGCCCGCAAAGTCCGACTCAATCTTTGCCGATGTCTTGGCGCCCAGGAACTCGGGGCCTGTGATATTGAGTCCCAAGCGTGTGGTGATGCTCAGCAGCATCATGTTGGGCTGGGCGTTGAGGTCTTCACCAGTGTTATCGGGGTCGTACACATTCTTTGGCATATAGTAGAACTGCTCACTGTTGGATGTGAAGCTCTCCCTTGTGTCATAGCAAGCATAGTTGCGCACAAAGCCGTAGAACTTGAAACTGAATTTCTCCTGTGCTGCCACACTGCCAAAGAACATTGACATGAGCGCAGTGATGAATAGTGTCTTTTTCATATCTCTATTTGTGTTTATTTTATCCAAAGTAACCGCTCTTGCCCACTGTAATGACAAGCAAGTAGCCAATGACAAGCGAGATGACGCCAACGGTGATACCTGTAATGAACATCTGCTTTGTCTTTATGAGTCCTGTTGAGTAGGCTATGGCATTTGGCGGTGTGCTTATTGGCAATGACATTGCAAACGATGCTGCCATTGCAACGCCAATGAGCAGTGTGCCCACGCCGCCATATTCACCTAGTGCATCCTGCATTCCTGTACCCACTGCCACCATAATGGGCACCATGAGTGCAGTGGCTGCCGAGTTTGAGATGAACTGCGAGAGCAGCCAGCAGATGAAACCGCCGCCAAGCAGCACCAGCAGTACCGGCCAGGTGTCGAACGGTATGGCTGCAACGAGTGCTTTGGCAAGGCCGGTCTTTGACATTCCCTCGCCAAGAGCAAAACCGCCGGCAACCATCCACAGACAGGCCCAGTCGATGTCCTTGAGGTCGCTCGACTTTATGATGCGGGTTATAGCGAACACTCCGATGGGGATTAGTGCAACAACATAGGAGTTAATACCTGTTACCTTCTCGAACATCCACAGCAGGATGGTCACGGTAAGTGTCGCATAGATGACGTATGTCCTCCAGCCCTTCTTGGCGCCGCCAATGATTGTCAAGTTCACTTTCTTTGCTTTGAATGGGTACATTGTGCTAAGGAGTACCCATGAGATGAGCAGGATGACAAGCATCAAGGGTGTCATGACCAGCATCCACTCACCAAAGTCCACGCCCAGGTTAAGGCCGTCAACGTCATTGATATACTGCAGTGCTATGCCGTTAGGAGGGGTGCCGATGGGGGTTGCAAGACCGCCGATGTTTGCACCGATGGGGATGGCAAGCGCAAGGGCGGTGGTGCCCTTCTCTGTTGCGGGCAACTGCCTGATGATTGGCGCCATGAAGGTGAGCATCATTGCTGCGGTGGCGGTGTTGCTCACGAACATTGAGAAGATGGCGGTCACAAGAATGAAACCGAGCAGCACAACGCGTGGCCTTGAACCGAATGGCTTGAGCATTGCGCGTGCCATGCTCACGTCAATGCCGCTCTTTGATGCCACAAGGGCAAGGATAAAGCCTCCCATGAACAGCATCACTGTGGGGTTGGCGAAACAACTCATGATGGACTTGTAACTCATGAGTTCCTTTGCGTCGTAGCCGCTAGTAAGGGCTGTGATTCCGCTGTCCGAAATGGTGAGCAGCATAATCACTATGATGAGCAGCGATGTTGTCCACGCGGGCACAGCCTCAATTATCCACATGAGTGCAGCCCATACGAATATGGCTATCATGCGCTGCTGGATGTGGGTGAGTCCCTCAATGCCGAACCACTCTGAGGGCAGCATTGCTATAGCCAGGGCCATGACGGCAATGAGTGATACTTTGATATACCTGTTGTAGCGGCGCAGAAAGCGCAGGCACTTTTCGAGAGGAGTATATTGCTGCATAATAATCTCTTTAAATAATATTGTGCTAATTTAGTTTAAACTCTTTAAACAATCAATAAAGAACCGGCGCTTTTTGGCAACAACCTCCTGTTTTTTTGTTTTTTGAATGGGATGTGGCGGCTAAAATGCTAAATAATGTTATAGAATGCTTGTTTTAACATTAAAATACTATATTCGCAGCAACAAATAACAACTAAAGAAAAGAATTATGGCAACAATTCATTTGACAGCCGAGCAGTTCATTGCTCGTGTGGGTGACTACAAGTCCAACCCCGGTAGTTTCAAGTTTTTAGGCGACAAGCCTGCGCTGATAGATTTCTATGCAGAGTGGTGCGGCCCATGCAAGATGTTGGCACCGGTACTTGAGGAACTGTCGGACGAACTGGCAGGCAAGGTGGATATTTACAAGGTGAATGTGGATAATGAGGAGGAGTTGGCAATGCTCTTTGGCATACGTTCAATACCAACACTCATTTTCATAGAGAAGAACGGCACAATGCACCGCTCGCAAGGTGCTATGGGCAAGCCGCAACTCAGGGAGGCTATAGAGAAGACGTTGCTTTGAATAAGCGGAACGCTGCGCCTGCAATCCGGGGCAAGGCCTTTTCTTGAACACGTCTGATGCTAATTACGGAAACTATGAAACGACACTTTTTTTTATTGCTCTTTGCGCTCTTTGGAATGAGTGCAATGGCGCAGGGCGTCTCAACCGGTGATATTGCCGGCAAAGGTCCAATAGATATTCGTGGCAGCATGGTATATGTCGATGACTGCAGGCTCAGCAAGCATAGCGCCGCAGCCTGCTTCTCATCGCTTGGTGGAGTGGACAGGAGTGCAGACTATCTCAAATATAGAGCCGGTTACAAGACCGGTCTTGGGCTTACAATTGGCGGCGCATCATTGGCTGTTGTGGGTGCAGGAACGGCTTTCGTGGGCTTTGTCAAGGCTCTTCAGGGTGCCTTTGACAATAATGACCACAATTCTGCCGGGGCAGAGGCCGTAATGTACATTGGCGCAGGTTCCTGTGTTATTGGTGCAGCTTGCTTCCTGGCCGGAATTCCGACGATATGCGTCTACAAGACACGCCTCAACCGCTTGGAGAAAGCGTATAACGCTTCGTTGCAGATAGGCGCAGGGGGCAATGGGGTGTCTATGGCAATCTGTTTTTGACCAATATAATATATAGCAATGTGGTTATCCGCGCATGGATAACCACATTGCTATATATTATATTGTGCAGAAGAAGGTGACCATGAACGGTACCGAGAAATCGACCACAAATCCTTGATAGATAGAAAGTATTGCGTATTTCTTGCCCGAGTAGCGGATGACCGACGGCAGCACAGTGTCCATTGTGGTTGCACCGCCTGCCGAAATGAGCGACAGGGGGCCAAAGAACTTCACAAGGAAGGGCGCGGCAAGCAGGGTGAGCAGTTCGCGGGCGATGTTGGTGAGCAGGGCAAGAGTTCCCAGTTCTGCACCCATGTATTTGGTGATGAAGATGCTTGAGAGCGAGTAGTAGCCGAATCCCGACCCAACTGCATAGCACTGCTCTGTAGTGCGGAAATCAAGCAGCAGGTTTACAATGACAAGGGCAGCCCAGGTTCCCAGGATTGTTGCTATTGGAAGCAGGGTGAGCCTGCGGGGCAGTTGCTTGAAACTGCTGATGCTGCCGGGGTCATTACCAATGCTCACGCCAACGCAGAACATTAGTGCACACAGTGCGTAGAGGCTGACATCGCCTTTGAGCGCATCGGCAGGGATGATGCCTGTGATGCCGCAGATGATACCCAGGATGAAAAATCCAATGATGACAAGGCTACCTTTCATTCTCTTTCCTCCTTTTCTCCTGTCTCTGTACACTTTTCCACAGCAGCATGGCGGCTATGGCACTGCCAAGAATGCTCATTCCTGCAATGAAAATGGCTTCCACGCCAAGTGTGTGCAGGGACTTTATGATATCGGGGTTGCCACCTACCTCCACACCAAGCACGAACAGCAATATCCAGATGAAGAATATCGTTGCCTTGCCAATGTGGGTAAAGCGGT
The DNA here is from genome assembly GCA_045613945.1 of Bacteroidaceae bacterium. Classification (GTDB taxonomy): domain Bacteria; phylum Bacteroidota; class Bacteroidia; order Bacteroidales; family Bacteroidaceae; genus HGM04593. The sequence goes on along the minus strand of JAZLBZ010000029.1, from coordinate 64,552 downwards.
AGCGGCGCATAAGGTAACCGAATGCTATACCGCCGAACATCATTGCAATGACTATGAACATAACCAATAGTGTTATTTCTGTTAGAATCAGTTCTGTATCTTCCAGTTATCCCAGTTATAGATGTTCTCTACCTCGTCCTCTATTTCGTCGGGCAACAGGTGGAAAAAGTCTATTCCTGTGATTTCCTCTATTTCGTCAATGGTTCTTGCGTATGTGTTGAGTTTCTTCTTGCCCGCAACATTCTCGCAATAGAAACCTATGCCGGTGTAGCCGTTGTCATAGGCGAGGAGCACCTTGTAGAAGGCGTTGGGGATGAGTACTCTGTTGTCGCCAATCATGCCCAGGCCCTTTTTGCTTGTGAATACTGGGCCGGTGACCACTAGGATTTCGCCATAGCGGTGGGCGTTGTCGCGTGTGAGTTCCTCAATGCTCTTCCAGACTCCACGATTGAGGTTGCCGTTCTGCGGTGATATGTTTGAGAGATAGAAACTCTCGTCCATAGCCTGCTCGCTCCACTTCATGTCGGCTGCAGGTGCTAGATGGCCTCTGTCCCACCCGCTGCGCTTGTAGTCGTTGTCGACTGCCTGGCGGCCGATGACTTCGGGGTCGGGGATAAACTTGCTGGCGCGTGGCTCTGTGCCGTCGACCTCCTCGCCGGTGAGTTCATAGGCGACCCAGTTGGGGTTACGGCGCTGCTCGTTGTACGAGACGGTGTAGCCCACGTGCTCTATCACCTGGCTCTTGGTGGATTTTGTAAACTTGGGGATAGCAAGTTCAAGGCTGATATTCTCGCTCTCATGCTCCGATGTTGTGGCGCACTGTGTTACCGACAGTGCGAAGACAATGCAGACCGACAGTCTAAACAGCCTGTTGAATATGCTTTTCATTCCTTTCATAATGTGTTATGCTTTTCTTAGTTTTCCGTTCTTGAGAATAACTCTGTATGTACCGCCTTTCTTTGTATTGAAAGAGAGGGTGCTGCCTTCATAGCGCAGGTTGCAGCGGCCGCCGCTGGTGGATGTGATGACTGCTTCGGTGAGCTTGCCTTCCTGCCAGTTGATTTCGACCTCAAAGCCGCCGCGTGCGCGGATGCCCGCAATCTTGCCCTCTTCCCATGCGTCGGGCAGTGCGGGCAGCAGGTGTATGAAGCCCATGTGGCTCTGCATTAGCATTTCTGTGATGCCGGCTGTGCCGCCAAAGTTACCGTCAATCTGGAATGGTGCGTGTGTGTCCCAAAGGTTGTTGAGTGTACCGTTCTTCAGCAGGTTGCCAAAGAGGGTGTAGGCATGGTTGCCGTCGTGAAGGCGTGCCCACTGGTTCAGTTTCCATCCCATGCTCCAGCCTGTAGCGCCGTCGCCACGATGAACAAGGACTACCTTTGATGCCTCGGCAAGTCTGGGGGTTGTCACCGGTGAAATGGTGTGTCCCGGGTGCAGACCGAAGAGGTGGTTCACGTGACGGTGCTGGTCGTTGGGGTCGTCAATGTCCTTGCTCCACTCCATGAGCTGGCCATAGCGGCCGATAGCGTAGGGCGCAAGTTTGTCAAGGACATTCTTCCACTCCTTGCGCAGTTCGCTGTCAACGCCAAGAACCTCGGCTGCGGCAATGGCATCGAGCAGAATCTCACGTACTACGCCATGGACGAATGTAGCGCCCTGGTCAATTGGGCCGTGCTCGGGCGATGTTGAGGGTGCTGCCGTATATGTGCCGTCCTCTTTCTTCCATAAGTAGTCCACTGTAAAGATTGCGCTGCTCTTTATGATGTCGTAGCCTGTCTCTTTGAGGAATTTCTTGTCGCGTGTGTAGTCGTAGTAGTCCCAGACGTGTGTGGCGAGCCAGGGGCCTGCCATTGGGTTGAAATTCCACGACATGTCCTGGCTGATGAGCGGCGCGGTAAAGCCGAAGATGTTGCCCGAGATGCTGGCTGTCCAGCCACGTGCTCCAAAGTATGACTTTGCTGTCACCTCGCCCGGCTTTGTGAGTGTGCGAATGAAGTCAATGAGCGGCTGTGTACACTCCGAGAGGTTGGTGGCGCACGATGGCCAGTAGTTCATCTGCAGGTTGATGTTGTTGTGGTAGTCGACACGCCAGGGGCCATCGACATTGTTGTGCCAAATGCCCTGCAGGTTCGCCGGCAGGTTGCCCGGGCGTGAACTTGAGATGAGCAGGTAGCGGCCGGACTGGAAATAGAGCTGTTCCAGCGCGTAGTCGGGCTTGCCGGTGCGGTAGCTTGCAAGGCGCTTGTCGGTGGGCAGGTTCCTCACCGCGGGGAACTCAAGTGTGGTTGGCGCGTTGGGGTTGAGGCTTAACTCAACACGGTTGAAGAGTGCCGCGTAGTCGGAATAATGCTCCTTGAACAGTTCGTCATATCCCTTTGCTTCGGCATCTTTTATCCATTTCTTTGTTGTCTCCTCGGGGTTAACGCCAACGTAGGTCTTGGGGTCGTTGAAATCGGGGTCGAAATTGATCTTGTAGTCGGTATCGGCGGTTACGTAGAAACATACCTCGTCGGCCTTCTCAACAATTATTTTGCCGTTTTCAACGGTTACTTTTCCGTTCTTGGCAATGGCCTGGATGCGGATGGTGTACTGCATTCCGTTGTTGTCGAGCCTTGCTTTCCACACAAGGCCGCTGTTGCCGTCACTCTCCATTGTGCCCTCTGATACAGGGTTGGGGGCATAACTGAATGTGAGGTTTTGCATGCCTGGCTTGTTTGCGCTGTACTTCATTGCCATTACATTGGCAGGGTACGATACAAAGTACTTGCGCTCAAAGTCAACGCCATTCCTGTTGTATTGTACAACGGCCAAAGCCGAGTCGAGCGAGAGGACGCGCTTGTAGTCGCCCAGGCCAATGAGATTGTGGCCTGTCTCAATATAAAGCTCGCCCATTGTGGTGAAGTTACCGAAGCGGAAGGGCTTCTCGCCATAATACTCATATGACGCGGTGCTGTTGAAGTTCTCGCGTGTGAGCTTTGCCGCCTTCTCGTCGTCGCCATCAAGGAATGCCTGGCGTATGTCGTCGAGCAGATGTGCCGACTGTTTGTTCACGTTCCAGTAGTATTCTGCACCCTTCTCGGTGTTGGGGCCGCCACGCCACAGAGTCTTCTCGTTGAGGGTGATGCGCTCGGCCTCCAGTGAACCCAGGATGTTAGCGCCTATGCTGCCGTTGCCAATGGGCAGTGAGTATGATTCCCACTCCCTGTCGGCATTGTAGGCCGCATCGCCTGCCCACTCGGGCTTGTCTTTGCCTTTCCAAAGGTCGGGGCGTCCGCTATACCATATCGCGCGTCCGTTGAGCGTTGTTGGCTGGTCAAACCAGACCGATAGGCCGTTGATGTAGTCCTGTGCATTGATTCCGATGGCGCACAGCAAAAGGGCTAGGAGTGCAAGTTTTTTTTTCATGATTATCTGTTAGTTTTTCTTGTTTTCGAGTCCGTTAATATGTTGTATGAGTCTTGCCACGTGCTGGCGATAACTCATGTTGTAGTCGCGTTCAATACCAAATTCTTCGGCAATGCAGCGTATTGCACCCTGCACGTCGTCCACGCGCTTGAGGGTTCCGCTGCCGTCGGGGGCAATGCGGAAAATCTCAATCTCCTTGCTGCCGAACTCAATGAACAGGTCGCCCACAGTGGCTGTCCTTTTTATTGTTGCCATAGTATCTCAAATAAAGAACATTACCACTAACTGTATTATCACCACCCTGAGGAACATGCACACAGGATAGACCGTCGCATATGCCACCGACGGGTTGTCGCCTTCGATTGACTCGTTGGCGTATGTCAATGCCATTGGGTTTGCCATTGAACCGCACAGCAGTCCGGTAATGGAGCCAAAGTCAAGTTTCATCACCCGCAGGGCAAAGACACCGATGAGCACCACCGGTACGAATGTTATGAGCAGGCCCAAGATAAGCCACAGGGCACCCTCGGGGCGTACGATAGTCTCAAAGAAGTGTGCTCCGGCATCGAGTCCCAGGCAGGCCAGGTACAGGTTTAGTCCAATGGCGCGGAGCATCATGTTGGCGCTTTGTGTGGTGTAGGTAATCATGTGCAGGCGCGGGCCGAATGTGCCTATGAGAATGCCCACGATTATTGGGCCACCTGCAAGGCCAAGTTTGACAGGCACGGAGATTCCCGGTATCGCCAAAGGAATGCATCCCACCATAAGTCCAAGAATTATGCCAATGAAGACGGATACCAGGTTAGGCTCGTTGAGGCTTTTTACGGCGTTGCCAAGTATCTTCTCCACGCGCTTGATGTCGGCAGTCTCACCCACGACGGTGAGGCGGTCGCCAAGTTGCAGTATGAGGTCGGGGGTTGCAAGCAACTGCACTCCCGAACGGTATACACGGCTGATGTTTATGCCGTAGTTGTTGCGCAGGCGCAGCGATGAGAGTTTCTTGCCGTTGATTTCGGGGCGTGTGACAATGATGCGCAGCGATGACAGTTCGCTGCCAATCTTGTTCCAATCGATACTCTCGGCATTCCACTCCTTCTGCTCCTGCTTGCCGAATATTTGTCGCAGGCTCTCTGTCTCCTCGGGCTTTGTTATTACAAGCAGGATGTCGTTCTCCAGCAGCACCCTGTCGGACATTGGGATGAGGACGTGCCCGTTGTGCCACATACGTGAGATGACAAAATGGTTGTGCTTGTCGTGTATCTCGGCAATGGTCTTGCCGAATATCTCGGGGTTGGTGACGCAGTAGCTGGCAATGAATACATTCTTTTTGTGCTTGCTGTCGGGGAGGGGCATGTCACTTGGCCTTACGAAGACCTTGCGCAGGAATATCATTGCAAATATAACGCCTACAACGCCAAGCGGGTAAGTGAGAGCACAGCTCAATGCCGCACCGCTGCTATCCACTCCCAGTTGCTTGAGGGTCTGCTGTGCAGCTGCAAGCGCGGGCGTATTGGTGGTGGCACCGCACAGTATACCCGACATGTCAGAGATTGCGACACCGCCTGCAAAACTGAGCGCAATGGCAAACAGTGTGCCTGTGAGCAGCACCCCAATGGCTGGGAGCAGCAATTTGCCGCCTCCGCTGCGCATTGAACTGAAGAAACCGGGGCCCACCTGCAGACCAAGCGCATAGACAAAGAGCACCAGACCGAAAGTCTCGGCATAGAACAGCATCTGGCTGTCGATTGTCAGCCCGAAGTGTCCGGCCAGGATGCCGGTGAAGAACACAAAAGTGATGCCAAGCGAGATGCCCATAACGCGTATTCGCCCAAGCATGAGACCTATGGCGGATATGAGCGAAATTACTACAATAGCCTGTAGTGCCGAGTGCTCAATGAAAAGGGAATGGAGGTAGTCCATACTGCATTTTCTTTCTTTGCGTTATCTCAAATCCATCTCCTCGAACAGGTAACTTGCGCCGCCAACACGGTCAATGACAAAGAGTACGTAGCGTATGTCTACCGAGATGTTGCGGCAGATATCTGGGTCGAACTCAATGTCACTCATTGTTGAGCGCCAGGTGCGGTCAAAATTTATGCCGATAAGTTCGCCCTTGCCGTTGATGACGGGTGAACCTGAATTGCCGCCCGAGGTGTGGTTATTGGCAAGGAAGCACACCGGAATTGTCTTTTTGCCACCCTGCTCAATGCTCCAACGGCCGTAGTCCTTTGCTGCATAGATGTCGCGCAGCACCTGTGGTATGTTGTAGTCATAGATTTCGGGGTTGTCCTTTGCCATGATGCCGTCAAGGGTGGTGAGATGTGTGTGGTACTCGCCATCGGCGTTCTCGTAGCCGCCGACTGTGCCGTATGCCACGCGCAGGGTGAAGTTCGCGTCGGGGTAGAAGGCGCGCTCCTTGTCCCACTCGCGCAGTGCCTGCATATACTGTCTGTACCATCTCTCGATAGTTGGCACGTTGCTCAGGTTGCGGTAGGCATAGCCTGTATTCTGGCTTGTCAATGGCGCAAACCATGCGGCCAACTGCACCATTGGGTCGGCTAGAATCTCCTCGATGGTGAGGGGGTATTTTGCTATAAGCTGAGTGTTGGCATACAGGTTGTTGACAAACTGTTCCACGCCACCGCACTCCGCAATGGCGCCGGTGAGTTCCTGTGGGACATTCTCGGCCGGCATGCGGGCGATAAACTCGGCAATCATGCGCCTGGCGATGGCCTTGTCAATCTCTGCTCTGTAGTCATTGAGATAGTATTTGCGGCCCACAGCCTGCACGTCGGCAGTGAGTTTGTCGCCCTTTGCGTGCTTTGAGTTGAGCCAGGCGGCAAAATTGTAGACCTCGATGCCTGCAATTGTCTCGTTGAACAGTTCGCGTGCGAAGTATCCCGGAATGACCTTTTCGTATGCAGCGTGCATTGAGTCAAGCAGTGTTGCATATTGTGGCTTACCGGCAGCCCATGCAGCAAAGCCTTTTTCATAATCCTTCTTTTTATCGGCAGTTTTCAGGCGTTCAAGTCCTAGACTCTCGCCCTGCCACTTCTTCCATGCATTCGCAATGTTGGCATGCTTTGCTGCATAGGCTATGCGTGTGGCAACGTCCTTGCTCTGTGCCTCGCTGATGATGTCAAGGCGTATTGTGCGCAGGGCAATCTTCATTGGGTTAGATGCCTCGGCGACATAGTCAACAGCATCGGCTGTGACATACTCCTGTGTGTTGCCGGGGAAACCGTATATCATTGTGAAATCACCCTCTTCAACGCCCTTTGTCGAGATTGGGAAGTGGCGCTTGGGGCGGTATGGTACGTTATCAGCAGAATAGTCGGCAGGCTCGTTGTTGGCGTCGGCATAGACGCGGAACATCGAGAAGTCGCCGGTGTGGCGTGGCCATATCCAGTTGTCGGTGTCGCCGCCGAACTTGCCTATTGATGATGGTGGTGCGCCAACAAGGCGCACGTCGCTGTAGACGCGGTAGACAAACAGGTAGTGCTGGTTGCCGTAGTACATTGACTCAATGCTTGCGCGGCAGCCCTTGCCCTGCTTGGCCTGTGCTATGATGCTCTCCTTGCTCTCGCCGGCAGCAATCCTGTCGGTGACATCCTCCATCCTCTCAAGGATGCTGATGGTGAGCCCGGGAACGTGCAGTTCCTCGGCACGCGATTTTGCCCAGTAACCGTCGGTGAGGTAGTCGTGCTCCACCGAAGAGAGTTTCTGTATCGATGCGTATCCGCAGTGGTGGTTGGTGAGCAAGAGTCCCTCGCCCGACACGAACTCGCCTGTGCAGCCGCCGCCAAACTGCATTACTGCATCCTTGAGCGATGGCTTTGTGGTGGAATATACATCGTCGGCTTTCAGTTTGAACCCTTTTTTGCGCATGTCCTTGATGCGCTCCTTGATGAGGCTTGGAAGCCACATTCCCTCGTCGGCTGTGGCGGTGGTGAGTGTGATGCACGCAAGCGCGCAAAGCAGGATTTTCTTTATCATAGCAGATTGTCTGTTTTTTTTGCGAAGATAATACTTTTAAGAATAAATTCAACCACAAATGGCAAACAATCCCCGATAATGAGCGCCAAAGGTGAAAAAGCCCTTCTCAATGTGTTGTTTTTAACTTTTTTTATTCACCTGATGTTTGTATTTATATGCTTTTGTGATATTTTTGCGATAATTATTATAAATAAACTTAATTGGTATAATTTGCACAAACTTGACTATAAACTATGAAAAAAAGACTATTATTGGCGTGTGTTGCCATTCTGGGATTGCTTTCTGTTGCAACAGCGCAGCAAAAGACTACATTGAGCGCTACTATCGATGGCTACAAGAAAAGCAAGGTGTTCTTTGACTGTATGCAGACTCCATTGATTTCGCAGGAGTTCCACACCAATCCGGGCGAGGAGCATATCTACAGTTTTGATTGCGAGGGGCTTGTGTGGATAAATATCAATGGTGGTACCGGCGTGATTATGCAGCCCGGCGACAGCCTGCATGTTGATATCGTGTATGAGGGCAAGAATGTGAAGGTGTCTTACAGCGGTACAGAGCGTGCGGTAAGCAACAACCGCCTTGTGAAGAGTATCGAGAACCTAAAGCGCAGCTTGCGCTACAAGGAACAACTTCTTGGTTGTGCGGCGCTCGATATAAAGCCAAAGGACCGCATTGCCGACTCGCGTGTGCTGCTCGAGAAGGCAAAGGCTCTCGTTGAAAAGAGCCAAGCAAGCACCGAGGCAAAGAACTACGTGATGGCAATGATTGAGTATCACGTATATATGTCGTTTGTGGAATATCCTGTGATGTATGCAAGTGTAAGGGGTGTACCTGTGGAGGAACAGGAGATTGGTGACTATTGGAGCATTATGGACGACTATGCAGTTAGGGGTGATGCCGAGTCTATGAACTGTGCCGAGTATGCAAGTTTCCTAATGCGCTACTGCTTCTTCCTAAACGAGAAGGCTGCAAAGGAGCGTGGCGAGGCATACACCATGCCTACAGTGATGGAGGATATGTACAAGGAACTTGCTGCGTGCTACGATGGGCCACAGAGGGATTTTGTCCTCTACATCTTGCTGCGTAACTTTATATTGAACGGCCGCGAGATAGAGCGTGCCGATGCGTTGTATGCCGATTACGTTGAGAAATACAACAGCAACGCATTCTACAAGAGCATCTTGGACATGCTCATGCAATAATTGTAAAACCATAACAATCGTATTCTTATGGGGAAAACTAATTTCAATATGAGGTTTTTTGGCAAAATGGTCCTCCTTATTGTGCTGCTGTTGTGCAGTGCTGCAGTTGTGAATGCACAGGACGCGGCCAGTTGGAAAGAGAAACCTGTGACATTAAGGGTAAGCAACCAGCCGCTTGGCAAGGTGCTTGAGATGGTTGCTGAGGCGGCAAATGCAAAAATCACGTTGCAGGAGGTGTCGCTCTGGAACATCAGCAAGCCAATAAGCCTTGCGGTAAAGAATAAGCCGCTTGACAAGGTTCTGGGAGAACTTGTTGGCGACCAGAATGTAATAATCCGCTACGAGGGCGACAACCAGATTGTGCTGCAGCCCGACAAGCAGAAAGAGAGCAAAGGTGACGAGGTCTTTGTGTCGGGACAGGTGTTTGACCGCGATACACAGGAGACGCTCATTGGCGCGACGGTGCTTATAACCGACGGCACCGGCAAGGACAAGGGAGCAAGAGGCTGCCAGACCGATATTGATGGAAAATTCAGCCTTCGATTGAACAGGAAGGAGTCTATCAGCATCTCTTTCGTGGGATATGAGACAGTATCAAAGCAGATATTGAAGAATGAAAACAATCTTATTTTTGAACTGAGACCATCCATTGAGATGGCCGAGGTGGTTGTCACCGGTATAAGCCGCCGAAGCAAGGATAGTTTCACCGGAAACTACGTAGAGGTGAAGGGTGATGACTTGCGCAGGATGAGCCCTACAAACATTCTCAAAGGTATCCAGTTCTTTGACCCCAGTTTCAAAATCATAGAGAATAACCTCACGGGTTCCGATCCCAATGCCGAGCCCGATTTCCAGATTCGTGGTGACCAGTCTTTGGGCTCAAAGTCAATGAACAGTATGGATTTGATGCTCGATAACGTTTCGAGCCGTCCGAATACTCCGCTCTTTGTGCTTGACGGTTTCATCGTTCCAATGAGCCGAATCCTTGATCTTGACCCCGAGCGCGTGGAGACAATCACGGTGCTCAAGGATGCGGCTGCGACATCGGTCTACGGCTCGCGTGCAGCCAATGGCGTGGTAGTGGTTGAGACAAAAGTAGCGCCCGACGGTGCTCTGTCTGTCTCATACAACGGAACAATGACAGTGCAGACACCTGACCTCACTGACTATAATATGATGGATGCCGCCACAAAACTCGAGACTGAGTGGAGGGCGGGACTTTATGACCCCAATAATGCCGAGCGCATGAACCTCTACAATAGGTATCGCCGCAATGTGCTTGGCGGAGTTGACACCTATTGGCTGTCAAAGCCGTTGCGCACTGCAATACAGAACCGCCACTCGTTGAGCGTGGCCGGCGGTACCGATGTCTTCCGCTACAGCCTCGATATCAATGCGGCGATGCAGCCTGGTGTGATGAAGGAGTCAAGCAACAATACAAAGGGTGTGAACTTTAATATGACCTACCTGAAGGAGAAGTTCACAATGCGTGCAAACGTGAGCCTTTCAGAGTCTAACAGCAGCAACTCACCCTATGGCTCATACTCGCAATATACAAGGCTCAATCCATATTATATACCGACCGATGCCAACGGACAGCAGATAAAGGTGCTCGACAACAACACTGTCAGCGGTCAGAGCAAGATGATAACCAATCCTCTTTACGATGCTACAGTAGGTATAAGGGATTTGACAAACAGCCTCAGTATGACAACAAACCTCAGTCTGGAGTACATGATATTGAAGAACCTTCGCATTACCGAGCAGCTCTCATATTCAAGAGGTATGGCGGGAACAGACAGGTTCCTCCCAGCCGACCACACCAGCTTTGAGACTGAGGATGACCTTAGCCGCAAGGGTAGCTACTACAAGAGCTCGGGCGAGATGTCATCATGGTCGAGCAACTTGGGCATAAACTACAACCTTGTGCTTGACAAGCACCTGTTCAGTGTGTTCGGAAACTGGACTGTGAATGAGGACAAGAACAACTATGTTAACCTTTCGGCAACAGGATACCCCGATTCGCACATGGATGATTTCATCTTCGGTAACAAGATGGAGACAAGCATGAGCAACATCGGTAGTGAGAACATTTCGCGTTCAATTGGACTTATCGGACAGTTCTCATACAGCTATGACAACCGTTACTCTGCCGACTTCAATATCAGCGGCGAGGCTTCATCGCGCTATGCCGACCATGACCTTGTGCCATTCTGGTCTGTCGGCGGACGTTGGAATGCCCACAACGAGAAGTGGCTGCAGGGATATCTCTCGAACCTTGTGCTGCGCGCAAGTTACGGTATTACGGGCGAGCAGAACTTCAGTCCATCTGATGCAATCGAGTACTATACCTTCTCGGGCACAATGCGCCCCTATAGTTCATTCCCGGTACTGGGCGCTCTTTTGAGTGGTCTAAACAACACCGGGCTTGGCTGGGCAAAGACACACAACGCCAGTGTTTCACTTGACATGGGCTTCTGGAAGAATCGTGTGAACGTAACGTTCAACTACTACAATAACATAACAAAGGAACTACTCACCAACTACGACCTCGCCCCGTCAACGGGTTTTGAGACAATGGTGATGAATGCGGGCGAACTGCAGAACCAGGGATTCGATGTAACATTGAATGTGGTTGCAATGCAGGACCTGCGCCGGCAGTTCTTCTGGACAATCAGCGCCAACGCTAATGCTAACAGGAACAAGATTCTCAAGTTGTCCGATTATCTCAAGAAAGAGAACGAGAAGCAGATGGCTTCGGAAGGCGCACCACTGCCACAGTACCGCGAGGGCGAGTCAACCACCACACTCTATGTGGTGCGCTCTTTGGGCGTTGACCCTGTAACAGGTAAGGAGGTCTATCTCAAGCGCGATGGAACAAAAACATTCGATTGGAATCCCAACGACAAGGTAGCCGTAGGCGATTTGAATCCGAAGGTCAGTGGAACACTTTCCACAAGCATCAACTGGAAGGATTTGTCATGTACACTCGGTTTTACATATAAATATGGTGGAGTGGTGTATAACCAGACACTCGTTGACAAGATTGAGAACCAGAATGTTGCATACAACCTTGACTATCGTGCAGGGCAGGGCCGATGGGAGAAACCGGGTGATGTGACACCTTATGTACGCTTTACTCCCGAAGGTTCCGGCACAAAGGCGAGCACCCGCTTTATAATGGATGACAATGAGATTAGGCTTGCTACATTGAACGTGGGCTACAGGTTCACCGGCGAGGACTTCAAGTATCTGCGACGTGCAAATATTGACGTGTTGGCGTTGAACTTTACGACCAACGACCTTGCGCGCATTTCAACCATAAAGATGGAACGCGGTCTGGATTATCCTTTTGCCCGCTCTTACACCCTGTCACTGTCAATTATGTTCAGATAAAAGAAAGAAGAATATGAAAAGGACTATTTATATATTGATAATTTCTCTTGTGGGCGCCGTCTCGCTCCCGTCGTGCTCCGAATGGCTGGATGTCGCCCCAAACACTGATTTGCCAGCAAAGGAACTTTTTACAACCGAGAATGGTTTCCAAAGTGCACTTGCCGGTCTTTATATAACAATGACCGAGGAAAATACATATGGCATGAACCTCAGTTTTGGTCTCACCGAGCAGCTTGCGCAGATGTATGACAAACTGCCCGACAATATTACCGACCGCAATAGTGTGTACATATATGACCATGAGACAAGCGGTGGATACAACACAAAGGGTACGTTGGCAAACATCTGGCGTGCACAGTACAATACTATTGCAAATGCAAACAATCTGCTTAAATGGTGGGAGGTGAATGGCGAGGTGGTGCTCCTTGATACCACTGTGCGCAGCATGATACGTGGCGAGGCTCTTGCCTTGCGTGCCTTTCTGCATTTCGACCTCTTGCGTGGCTGGGGGCCTATGGACTACGCCGGCAACGCCGAGTCAAGGGAAATGAAATGTATGCCGTACCGCACTGTTGCCGACCACTCAAAGCAGCCTCTGCTGTCGGCAAAAGAGGTCGTGGCGCATATCATAAGTGACCTGAAGACTGCCCGTGAGTGCCTTTCCTATGAAAAGGATTTGGATTTGGGGCGCGACCTGAATAAAAGGTGTTTTCGTTTCAACTATCACGCTATCAATGCTATGTTGGCACGTGTGTATAACTATGCTGGTGAAAAGGATAGTGCAGCGTTATATGCGCGCATGGTGATTGATGAATGTGGACTTGCATTGCAGGCCGACAACAACGATGACCCAATTCTCTCACAGGAGGTTCTCCTGGGCCTGAATATGTTTGAACTGGAGGATAATCTCTCTGGCTATTTTGCGATTGGTGAGAAGATGACTACCAAGTATTATGTGAACATCTCGACCCTGGACAAGATATTTGCACCTTCAAGTTTAGATAGTGAGGATATGCGTGCCAGGAGCAATGCTTTCTACCGCAATAACGAGCAGCAGATAGCAATGTCATTGAAATATGTAGATAACAGGAACGGTATCATACCGCTCATCCGTCTGCCCGAGATGTATTATATTGCCTGTGAGAGTGTCGAGGATGACGAAGAGGCTGCCTTTTATGTGAACAGTGTCCGCAACAAACGAGGCTATTCAAAGACCGGTAACGTGTCGTGCGAAACCGATGAAAAGCGTATCGACGCTTTGAAGGAGGAGTACTGCAAGGAGTTCTATGGCGAGGGCCAGTATTTCTGGTTCCTCAAGACGCACGGCATTGTGGGAACCTTGGCACATTGTGCCAAGGTGACGCTCTATAAAGAGAACTTCATATTCCCTCTGCCCGATGCCGAGATCGAGTATGGCTGGACTGCTGAGAATTAGGACTTATAAACAAGAAAAGTAACTGATAATACGAAAATGAAGAACATAAATTATATAATTGGGCTGTTTCTCTTGTCGCTGGTACTTGTTGCTTGCAAGGACAGTGAGCCATTCCTGTATGACGAGGACTCGAACGGTGCTTATTTTGACTATGAGTATGAGAATGAATTCGAGAAGAGGGTTGATTTTGGTGATTACATTATTGGAGACCCCGATACTGTAATAGTTACATTGAAGGTTAAGTTATTGGGTTATTTAATGGATGAGGCCCGTACGCTTGCTGTCAAAACAAAGGATATCGAAGGCTATGAACCGGCGGATGTCACAATAGGCAAGGTGGTTTTTGCCAACAAGGAGTATGAGAAACAGATTGAGGTGAAAGTTAAGCGTCCCCAGGTTGAAGACGTTACATATGCCGTGTGCATATATCTCGATGGTAGCGGCGACATTGGAACCGGCGTTGTCGGCAAGAATGAGATAAACCTGTTTGTGACAGAGTCATATGTTATGCCCGATACATGGAGTGATATTGAACTGTATCAAGGTGCTTGGAGCAAGGAAAAGCAAAAATTCCTTGTAAGGCTCACCGCCGATAACGAATACTATTCAAAACTTTTTGATATTACTGGAATACCCGATAACAAAGCGAACATAGCCCTTAATTCAAGTGCTGTGAATGCATTGCTTGCAAATGAAACAGAAGTGAACGCTGCGCTAGAATTTCCAATTATGAAGGAGACTGATGAACCGGCATACACTGAGCCATACTTCTGGGCTGAATATGAAGATATATTGGGATTCTTCAGGTCAAACAAGTTCTGTCGCTTTATCGGTATGCTTGGAGGCGCGACGACAAATAATGTTGCTGCCTTGTTCGCCAGTGAAGAGGCAAGGGCCAAGATGGAGGAAGAGGCAGAGAACTTCCATAGGGACGATGTCTATTATATGCTTAACAGGTATTATGACTATGCGAAGCAGGGGCTCCCAATCTCTGAATACAGGAATCTATGCTGGGTGGAAATCAAGAATGCGGGAATTTACAAGATGAGGATACCATATTGGTGGGAGGATCCTGACAACTTGGGCACAGCAGAAATTGTAAAGAAATATTTTGGTGAATACGATGCCGAAAAATACCAGTTCATGTTAAAGCAAGTAATGAAGAAGGATGGTGCCGAGAATTTTGTTGCAGCGTCAATTTTTCCGTTTGTGTATGACAAGGAGAATGGTACCTATGTCTGGGATGATTCAGAGTTTGGAAAGAATAGACTTGCGGGTGAGCAGCGACTGAAGGAGTGCTACAAAATTGTAAAGGCGGCAAATGACAGGCTTTCTAAATTTGACATACCTTCTCTTCCTGCTGAAGAACTTGAATGATGAACAATAGAAATAACAAGAATATTGAAAGAGAATAATTATGAAAAAGATATTATTGTTTCTGCTATTTGTGCCGCTGCTGTCTGCTTGCTATCAGGATTTGGGCAATTATGACTATACTCTCGAGTCGATGAATGAGATAACCTCGGTTACCTTTTCCCCATCTGTGGCGAATAATGTCATAGAGGTGCAGCAGGCTCTTGATGAGAGTGACCGCAGACGCCGTGTGGATGTTGTTGTAGAGCAGACGCTTAGTGACAATTTGGAGAATCTGGAGTTCTACTGGTTCAGGACTTATGTCAATGAGAATGGCGAGGCTGTACAGGATACGGTGCGCACAAAGGGATACCTGGAGTTTCACCTTCCTGTAGCCCAGGAAATGTCATACAACATCTTCTTGCAGATATATGATATGACTACAGACCTCTCGCATTACTCAAAATTCACAATAGAGACACGCCCAATGTTCAAGAACAGTCTTTTTGTGATGCACGGCAGTGAGGGCAATCGCAAGATTGGTAACATTGAAGTCATTGGTAATGATACAAAGATATATGCCGATGTGAAGAGTGTAACAGAGGACGAGAATCACTATGAGAATGCCACAGGATTTGGCTATACTACTTATTTCAGTCATATCCCGCACGATAATGCAAATACATACCATACTTCTGTCTTGACCATTTTCGGCAGCAATGGCGAGACAAAGGCCTATGACCCTCATCGCAAAATGAAAGAGAAGTTTACCTCGCGGCAGATATTCAAGCCCGAGAGTGAAAACTTCTCATATAGTCGAAGCATGTTGACCGGTTGCCACGCAACACCATCATTGTATAAGATTGTCTTGTCTGAAGATGGCGAGGTGTATGTCGGTAATGTAGTGCACGCTCTTTATAAGCCTGGTGAGGGATGCAGCAATAAACTGCACCAGACCGACTATAAGATAACTGCAGCAACAATCACCGACACACGCTTCCTGTTTTGGGATGCTAAATACAATCGTTTCCTCTATGCGTCAAAGAACGATGAGGGTTTTGCTAAAGACGAGTATAACTCCACAAAGTCAAACTTCAAGTCTGTTAATCCGCTGCTCGATGCCAATGTCAGTTTCCGGGGCTTGCAGCGTTCTCCCGAGGGCATGACTGCTGTTATGGGATATATCAACTATCTCGATAACGACGCCTACGGACTGCAGAATCCCTATTTTATCTTCAAGGATGAGGCTACCGGTGAATATTATCGCTACGAACTGTTAAAGCAGAATGTTGGCAGCAAGGTAAAGAGAACGCGTGGTGTTGATGGCGAGGAAGATAATGAAACGCCGGCGGCCTATACAATCGTTAGTGAAAAGAAACTCAGCAAACTTACTCCTACCGATATGTCAACCATTACTTACAATTCATGGTTTACTACCAACTATCTCTTCTTTGCCGAGGATAACACTGTTTATCGTTACAATGTGTCTAACGGTGACAGGTATGCTGTATATACGGCTCCAGAGGGTTATAATGTTACAAAAATCAAGTTCCGCACCGAGGACAGTTCGCCCTATTGTGATGACTTGGGACGATATATGAATATTATAATGTATAATGGTGCAAACGGAGCTATAGCCGAGATAAAGTTTACCACAGCAGCCGATGTCGACAATGAATTTGCTCCGCTTTTTTATGAGAAGGACGACAAGGGTAACAATCTCTGGGGTGAAATTAAGGATGTAATTTTTGTATATCAGTACGAAGATATGCGGGAACACTAATTCAAGAAAGTATGAAAAAGATAATATTGCCGGTGTTGCTTGTGCTTTGCTGCGTCATGTCGTCAGCAGCACAGGAGAGTGCTATTTCAATAAAAGGAAAGGCCAACGGAATAAAGAACGGAATGCTCTATCTGCTTGCACAGGCATCAGAGGAGGGTAGTGATACCATTGGCTGCTGCAAGATAAAGAAGGGTAAGTTCAAACTGAAGGCGGCTGTCGCTGAACCTATGTTGGCGCAGCTTGTTGTTGGAGGCTTTTCGGGCGGTTTCACACTGTTTGTGGAACCGGGAACAGTGTATGATGCCTATCTTACCAATGGAGCGGATTACTACATAAAGGGCGGTGTGCTGAATGACGGCTATGCTGCACACATGAAGATGTCCGACTCGTTGCGCACCGTCATTGCCGGCTTACAGGAGCGTTACGATGCTGCCCGCGCCGGGAGAAAGTTCCGCAGCGCAAGCCTTGTAAACGATACGTTGCAGCGCGAGCAGGAGAACCTGCGTGCTATGACACAGGAGTTCCTTACGGCCAATGACAATGTGATTCTGGCCTATACCATATATTCAAACATTCTTATGCGTAATTCGGGCTTCAAGGAGACGCGTGGCATGTATGAATCTATGGGCAAGGAGGCGAAAGAGTCGCAGTTCGGCCGCATAATAAAGGAGCGCATAGACCGCCTGTCGAAGACCGACAATGGCGCAAAGGCTCCCGATTTCACACTCAATGACCTCAATGGCAACCCTGTGACAATGAGTGCTGTGAAGGGAAAGATAAAGATTATTGATTTCTGGGCAAGCTGGTGTGGCCCCTGCCGCCTGAACAACCCTGCATTGAGAGAGATATACGCGGAATTTCACGATAGAGGACTGGAGATTATCGGTGTCTCGCTCGACGAGGAGAAGGAGGACTGGGCATTTGCAGTAGAAAAGGATGGTCTCCCCTGGGTGAATGTCTCTTCGCTCAAGGGATGGGATTGCGACGTTGCCCGCCTCTATAATGTGAAGGGTGTCCCGGCGCTTTTTATACTCGATGAGAACAACAATATTATAGCAAGCGGCTTGCGTGATGAGCAACTGAGGATATTCTTGAATGAGAACCTTAAATAAAAACATACGTCTATGAGAAAAATTTTTGTTTTTGCATTGCTGGCCATATCAACAGTGATGATGGCACAGGAAAAAAGGTTTGTTATAAAAGGCGAGATGAGCAGTCCTATGCTGTGTTACAGCAACGAGGCTGTAAAGGAGGTTAAACTCGAGCAGATAATCGATGGCGTTACGGTTGTAACAGCAACCGCTGTTGTGGAGAACAACAAGTTTGTCTTTGAGGGTGTTGCCCCCAAGGAACTTGGCCTGTGCAACATCTCGGGCTTTGACAACGGCGCCATACAGCTTTTCCTTGAAGAGGGCGAGATAAACGTAGGTCCTTTTGATGCTGCATATCCTGCCGGAGCAAAGATTGGCGGTACACCAAGCAACGACATGTATCAGGCATATATCGACCTCAACAGCAAGTGCGTGAGGGATGCTAAGGTGCGCATGAAAGAGGCACAGGAGAGTATGCCTGCCGAGGTTAAGGGCAACCTCGAGGCCGAGGCAAAATACACCTCACCTGTGTTCTATGTGAACAATATGCACTTCAAGGTAGAGATTATGGATTTCATCTACAAGAACATCGATTCACCGGTGGCTCTGTATATCATAAAATACTCTATGATGCCTGCATTCAGCACCGATGTAATCCAGACATTCCTCGATGCCGTTCCCGCTGAGCTGCACTCACAGGCAATGTACAAGGAACTGGTCAACGATGTACGTTCGGCAAACCTCAAGGTTGGTGCCATTGCTCCTGATATCACAGGCCGCACCCCCGATGGCAAGGAACTCTCTTTGTCCGATTTCAAGGGTAAATATGTATTCCTCGATTTCTGGGCAAGCTGGTGCGCCCCATGCCGCCGCGAGATACCTTATCTCAAGGAGGCACTTGCATACTCCGGCGAGAGTGACAACATCGTCGTGCTCAGCTACTCTATTGACGATGAGTATGAGGATTGGACCGGTTGCATTGCCGATAACGAACTTGTGCACCGCAACTGGGTACACATCTCTGTGCTCAAGGGCTGGAATAGCGAGGCACTGAAGTTCTTCGGTGTAAACGGCGTTCCTTATACCGCGCTCATCGACCCCGAGGGCAGGGTCGTGCAGTTTGAGTTGCGTGGCGAGGAGATGGTGAAGAAATTGAAGAAAATCGTAGACGGTATAAATGAATAAAGGAGGTACAGTTATGCTACATAGAATATTATCTACAATTGCAGTGGCTTTTATCTGCATTGCAGCAAGCGCACAGGGCGTTTGTGTTATCAAGGGAAACATTGCCGATGGAAAAAACATTAAAAAGGTTACCTTGACACGCACCGATGAAGTTGGCAAGAGCGTTGAGAATGCAACAGCCAAAGTGAAGAAAGGCAAGTATACTCTCAAGTATAAACTGGCCGAGAACGAGCCGGTGCTGCAATACCTTATAACAGGCATTGGTGAAACTGGCATCGAGGTCTTTGTTGAGCCTGGCGAGGTAGTGGTGAGCACACCTTCTGTAGCTGCAGTGAGCGAGAGTGAGGTGACAGGTACCCCTGCAAACGATATCTATTCGCAGTACAAGGCGATATACTGTGCCGGCCAGAATGAGGTTGCTGAGCAGCTTGCTGCACTTGAGTCGCGCAACGGCAAGGAGTGGATGGAGAGCGCCGAGGGAAAGGCTGCAGCAAAGAGCATAAAGGCAAAAGAGAGTATAAGGACAGAATCAATGGCCATAAGGTTCCTCTTGGATAATAACGCCTCGCCAATGACTCCGCTTGTGATAGAACGCGTATTGCTGCCAAAACTTACCACAGCGTATGCCGACCAGATGCTGAAGACCATTCACTTCTCGTTGGACGCTCACCCATACTATCTCTCGCTCCGCAACAGAGTGCTTGCGAACGATTTGAAGGTGGGCAATGAATTGCCCGATATCACACTGCCTTTAAGCAATGGCGAGGTAAAGAAACTGAGTGATTTTCGTGGCAAGTATGTTGTCCTCAACTTCTGGGCAAACGATTGTGCAAAATCGGCCGAGATGCTTGCCGAGATAAAGAACCTCCACGAGGTTGTCAAGGAGAATCAGGACCAGTTCATAATCATAAGTTTTGCAGTTGAGAGCGATGCTGCAGCATGGCAGGCCGCAGTAGAGAGCAATGGTATGGGCGGTGATGGCTGGCTGAATGCCTGTGACTTTGCCGGTGCCGCTTCGCCTGCAGCAAAGCTCTTTGGTGTGGAGAAGGCTCCACGAATTGTGCTCATTGAACAGGAGGGACGCGCTGTGTCGCTCGACATGGATGTAGATGAGGTAGTGATGCGCGTTGAGCAGATTCTCTCGGGCGACCTGTACTATTTTGATCAGGCCGATTACAAGTGATAGTTCATCCTTATTTTTGTAAAGCAAAACTCAAGCGACTCACTGTGACAGTGAGTCGCTTGAGTTTATTATTTTATCGTCATAAATACAAAGGTAATAATATAGATGTTGACCCAACGCTGAAATTATTCGTGAATTTGTTATCCTGACAGAGCATAGCGACGAGAAATCTAATTTGTTTTAGAGATTCCTCCCTACGGTTCGGAATGACAATTCACTTATTACTTAACCAGCACCTTTTTGCCGTTAATAATATAAACACCTTTCACCTCCTCAATAGCAGTGTCGCCAATTGTCCAGGTGTATATGTCATTCTTTGCAACCCCGGAATCATTACCAATGAAAATGGGCAAGGAATGCTCCCTGCCCATTTGTTGTTATTTGTGGTAAATATTACTTTACAAGTACCACTGACAACACTTGCTTCTCGCAACCCACACGGCGCGAACTGCGCCCGCGCTACGCGTGACCTATTGCTGCAAGTGTTATCGAAGTTTTGGTGATTACTTCACCAAAACTTTCTTGCCATTTACAATGTAGATACCAGCATTGGTTATGTTCTCTACGCGGCGGCCTGTGAGGTCGTAGATAACCTTAGCACCGTTCTCGCCTTTCACCTCTTCGATTGCTGTATCGCCGATAGTCCATGTGTAGGTCTTGTCAACGCAACCGTTCTTGGCGTGCCACTTTGTGTTGCTGTAACCATAGTCGTCAATGTAACTCTCGCCTGCGTAGTCAACAACAACATCCTTCAGGTTCAGGGTGTATGTACCGGTCTCGGTAATAGGTGCACTACATATATATGCGTCAAATCCGTTCCACTCTGCGTTTACAAGATACTCAACCTTGTTGGTTACGTTGTAGCTGCTTGGTGCGTATGTGAGTTTGTATTCGCCCTTCTCTCCTTTAAGCATGATCTCGCGTGAAATCTGCTGCCAGTTCTCGTCGTAAGAGAGTGTGATGAGCTGGTTGAACTCAATAACAATCTTCTCAATCTGGTCAACAGCACCCTCAACAGGTGTAACGCTCACAACCTCCAAAGGAGTAATTGTGAATGTGTACAACTCAACGTTAATCTGGCGCACTTCGTTTGCAGTACCGTCCATTGTGAACAAGCCTTCTGGGATGTAGAAGGTATAATTGCCTTCCTCTGTAAACGCCTGGTCAAATGTAACTGTAATAGTGCTGGTGTTCAGGGTTGCTGTACCCTCGACATCGCCACCACCTGGGAGGTATACAACAACAGGCTCTGCACCCTCTACCAGTTTAACCTCATTTACATTCTGGAATGCGATTTCAAGAGTCTGAGGCAACTCCTTAACTCTATCGCCGTCGTTCAAGTTTGTAGAGAATGATGGAGTAGGGTCAATAACCTGGAAATATGTATATTTGTAATTGTTGAGCGCACCATCCTCGCTAAGGAAAACACCCTGGTAGATGTCGAGGTTGTATGTGCCTGGTGTTGTGATTGGCTCTACAAGCTCCAATGTAACGGTCTTGCGGTCCTCGCTGTATGTTACATCCTCTTTGAAGCTTCCTGCTGGCATCCAGCTGTTGTCAACGAGAGACAATTTGCTTGTATTAACGCTAGCAACTGGTTTTGGGAATGTGATTTCAATCTTGTCGAGTGTTGTTACTGCGTCAGCTGGCGAAATGCTCTCAATATCCATTGAAGAAGCAATTGTGAAAGTGAATGTCTGCTCTGCAAACTCTTCGCCGTCAACGCTCTTGATGTAACCTGCGGGGATTGTGTAACTCCACTGGCCCGGAGTCTCAATAACCTGGTCCTTCAACTCCTCTTTACCTTCTTTCTCGTCGTAAACACTCTTTTGCTCAAACAAGAATACAACAGTTGATTTCTCCAACCATTCATTGTTGTCAAGGCGTGTAATCTTTACAACTTCGCCGGTAGTGTTGTTCTTTACATCAATACCACCTTCGGGCAGCGTTGCTACAACATCTTTGTTGAACTGCAGGCGTATATTGTACACGGTGAAAACATTCTCACCATCAGCAGGAGTAGAGTACTGTAACGCAAATGCTGCATTCTCTTCTTCTTTTTCTTTTTCTTTGTCCTGTGCTACAGATGTTCCAAGCATAAAGAACATCGACATGAATAAAAGTAAAAGTTTCTTCATAAAATTAGAATTTAGTTAATAAATAATCCTCTTTTTAAAACCAATGTTCCCCTTCGGGGAATAATACACCGCGAATATAGTTCATTTTTTAATCGCTTTGTACAATTTATTGAAAAAATGTCGCAATGGCGCTGCTTTTCCCTTGAAAATAGGTAATAAAAGTGAGTGAACGCTCCCAAAACGTTAAAAAGTGTGTAACTGGTGTCGTGTAATATAACGGCTCAGTCGCAAAAAGGTGTGGATAATCCGGTTTGCTTTAAGTTTGGGATACAATAAATAAGATATTGTAAATCTCCAATTCGGGACAAATTTGATTCAAATCGGGACAAAATTTGATTCGGTTGTCCCGTAATTTAAAGAAATAACATTATTTTTGTCCCAAATAAATATTGAATAGTATGACAATACAGGTGGAAATATTGCAATTCCTGCATTACAATCCTTCATCGAACAGAGTTGAAATTGCAGAGGCTTTGACAAATGCTCCAAACGAAAGGACATTGAAGCGAATAATTGCAGAGTGTGTGCAAAAAGGCGATATCGTCGTAGAAGGTAAGGGAAAAGCAACTCGATATTCCTTGTCTGCTCAGGCGCACTTAATGATGCCATTGGACATTGATACATATTTCGTGAACGATGTAGATGAACGCTTGGTGCAAGAGTCATTTAATTTCCAACTGATATGTGAGATATTGCCGAATGTTACTCTATTTACAGCAGAGGAAAAAGCAAGGCTTGACGCTGCTCACAAAGACTTTTTGGCAAATATGAGTACCTTGTCCGATGTAGAGTATCGCAAGGAGATGGAGCGCTTGGGAGTAGATTTGTCTTGGAAATCATCGCAGATTGAGGGCAACACATACTCTCTTCTTGAAACAGAACGATTGCTAAAAGAGAAAGAAACAGCTCAAGGAAAAACCAAAGACGAGGCCGTGATGCTGTTGAATCATAAAGATGCTTTGGATTTCATCCTTGATTGTCCCGATTATCTTAAAGAAGTGTCTGTGAGACGGATTGAGGATATTCATAGCATCTTGACAAAAGAGTTGGGCGTTGGTAGTGGTCTCCGTAAAAGGCGTGTGGGTATAACAGGTACAAATTATCGTCCTCTTGACAATGAATTCCAGATACGTGAAGCGTTGGAGGATACTTGTCGATTAATCAATGCTAAGGAAGATGTTTTTGAGAAGGCTTTGCTTGCATTGGTGCTGTTATCGTACATACAACCATTTGCCGATGGCAACAAGCGAACAGCAAGAATCAGTAGTAATGCTATTCTTATGGCGTGGGGATATTGCCCTATATCTTTCCGCACAGTAGATTCTATTGACTACAAGAAGGCGATGTTGATGTTCTATGAGCAGAACAATATAGCTGCATTCAAGCAAATATTTATTGAACAGTACGAATTTGCAGTAAAGAATTACTTTTAATCTTGATTTCTGGTTTACACGTTGGTTTACACAAACTGCGTAAAAAACCATATAAAACCACTAAAAAACTATTTTTTTCAAGATTGACTAAAGACGTTTGTATAAAAAGAAAAATCTCTCATAAATCGTTGATTTACAAGAGATTGACCCAGTACTCGAAGCGGGACTTGAACCCGCACGGCGTTTAAATGCCAAAGGATTTTAAGTCCTTCGTGTCTACCGATTCCACCATTCGAGCGACCTTATTTGTTGCTGCGGTGTGCCGCAGCGGGTGCAAAGATATAATAAACGGGTGAGATTTACAAAGTTTGCCTTGATATTTCGCTGTTTTGCCTTTAATTTTGTATGATGACCTCGGCGCCGTTGTCGAATACACGATAGCGCCAAAGGGGGCGGGATTCCCCTTCAATGGCTATGCCGCTGCTGTTGAGGTCGAACTTTGTGGCGCAGCGCGGGCAGGTGGCGTGCCCCATTGTGTAGTCTATTTCTACGCGGTAGCGGGCGAGGTCGCAGTTGGGACAGGCCCAGTCGTATGCCCAAAGGTTGCCGTCGCCCATAGATGGCGTGCCAATGATGAGTCCGCCCAGTCCGTAGAAGAACTTGCCTTGCTTGAGGTATATCTCGGGGATATTGACAGTCTGTGTCTTGCCCATTGCATCGGTGACCTTGTACTGGCCAATGTTTGCTCCTTGCTTTATGCAGATGAACTGCCCGAAGCTGCGTGCCTGGTTGTATGGGTATATGGTACCGTCAAAGATGATATTGGCGTGGTAGATTGAGTATGGGTTGTCGCCATCGCACCCTGCAAGGGCGAGCGCGAGTATCAGCAGCATCAAGTGGGCGGTTCTTTTCATCGATAGGTGTTTTTATAGTAAACGCCCAGGGATGGCTGTTATTGCTTTCCCCGGGCTGTTTAACGTTTTCTATGCATACAACAGTGCCTTTTCGGCATTGCGTGCCTTGTCGAAATCCATTGCTTCGTATATGCCGTACATCAGTTTCTTTATCTTCTCGTTGCACAGGTTGCCTATGCTGCCCTCGTGGGTGTGACGCACATCCTTGTTGGGAGTGAATGTGCCGGCTTCAATGTCAAGGCCCACCTTTTTGTAGGCGTCGCGGAACGGCATTCCTTCGGTGGCAAGGCGGTTCACCTCCTCTACGCTGAACATGGCATCGTAGCGGCTGTCGGCAAGGATGTCCTTGTTTACCTCAATGCGCTCAATGATGTATGTTGCCATTGCAAGGCACTCCTTTAGTTCGGCAAATGCGGGCAGGAACAGTTCCTTGATGATTTGAAGGTCGCGGAAATAGCCGCTCGGCAGGTTATTCATAATCATTGTTATGTCCATTGGCAGCGCCTGCAGGCGGTTGCACTTTGCGCGCATTATTTCAAAGACGTCGGGGTTCTTCTTGTGCGGCATGATGCTGCTGCCTGTTGTGCATTCTGCCGGCAATTTTACGAACCCGAAATTCTGCGAGTTGAACATACAGGCATCGAAAGCCATCTTCGAGAGTGTGCCGGCAACGCTTGCCAGTGCAAAGGCAACGTTTCTCTCGCTCTTGCCGCGTCCCATCTGTGCATAGACAACGTTGTAGTTCATTGAGTCGAAGCCAAGAAGTTCAGTTGTCATTGTGCGGTTGAGCGGGAACGATGAGCCGTAGCCGGCAGCCGAGCCCAATGGGTTGCGGTTGCACATGCGGTATGCAGCCTGCAGAAATAGCATATCGTCGGCAAGGCTCTCGGCATATGCACCGAACCACAAACCGAATGACGATGGCATAGCCACTTGCAGGTGTGTGTATCCCGGCATGAGCACATCCTTGTGTTTCTCGCTCTGTTGTTGTAGTGCGTCGAAAAGTGCAATGACAGCCTCGCAAATCTCCTGCAACTCATGGCGGGTGAAGAGTTTCAGGTCCACAAGTACCTGGTCGTTGCGCGAGCGGCCGCTGTGGATTTTCTTGCCTATGTCGCCCAACTTGCGTGTGAGCATAAGCTCTACTTGGGAATGGACATCTTCGACACCTTCTTCGATAACAAACGCGCCCTTCTCAATGGTGGCGTATATGTTGCGTAGTTCGCTGTGCAGGCTCTCCATCTCACTCTTTGTGAGCATATTAATGTCCTGTAGCATTGTGCTGTGTGCTAACGACCCAAGCACGTCGTAGCGTGCCAGCATAAGGTCGAGTTCTCTGTCGCGTCCCACTGTAAAACGCTCTATTTCGGGGTTCACGTCAATGTTCTTTTCCCAAAGTTTTTTTGCCATAGTTTATGGTATTAAACGGATTCCCGATGTGCGCGCACATCGGGAATGCCTGGTCTTATCTGTAAAAAAACGGTTGTAGCTATCAATATTCGATGAGCGACAGTGCTTCGGCTATCTTTTCAACTCCCTCCTTCAGGGGCTTGTCAATCATTGAGCGCAGCATGAAGTTGACTTCGGCCTTTATTACTACGCGCATCTTGGCAGCCTCCTCACCGTCGGGGATAATCTGTATCCACATGTTCACAGGAATGGGTGAGCCTACAGCTTCGAGCTTTATGCATTTGGGCTCTTCGCGATCAACAACCCTGATAGTCAGGTTGCCCATTGGAGGAACGTTTACAGTGGCCTCGTCGCGGCTGTATGTCAGGTCCTTAACCTTGTCCTGCGGCAACTTGTCTTTCAGGCCCTCGAGGTTGTTAAGGTCCTCAAGCTTTGCATATACCCTTGCCTGGGGGTAGGGAATCTGTTTTACGCTACTTTTGTATTGGCTCATAGCGTGATTATTTCAAGTCGTTTCTCCACTCCGATGGGTTCGCACGCCACTCCTGCAGTGTTGGCATAACCTCCTCGGTGATGTAACCTGTCTCCTTTGCTGCCTCGAGCACAGCCTCGTAGTCTGTGAGTGTGATGAGTTTTACGCCTGCATTCTCAAAAGCCTCTGTTGCAACGCTGAAACCGTATGTGAATGATGCTACCATACCGATAACCTCAACACCTGCTGCACGCAATGCGTCAACTGCACGCAAACTGCTCAAACCTGTTGATACAAGGTCCTCAACAACAACAACCTTTGCTCCGGGGAACACGTCGCCCTCAATCTGGTTGCCCATACCGTGATCCTTTGCCTTTGGACGTACATATACGAATGGCTTTGCAAGTTCCTCGGCTACAAGTGCGCCCTGTGCAATGGCGCCAGTTGCAACACCTGCAACAATGTCAGCCTCGGGGAACTCCTGGAGGATGAGGTTTGCAAGTCCCAACTTCACGCGTGTGCGCAATGCGGGGAATGACAATGTCTTGCGGTTGTCGCAGTAGAATGGTGATTTCCAACCCGATGCCCAAGTGAATGGCTGCTCAGGCTGCAACTTTACAGCCTTGATCTTCAAAAGTTCGGCTGCCAATGAAAGCTTTGATTTGTTTGACATATTCTATTCTTTTTAATGAGTTATTACGTTTCTTTTGCGAATATACGAATAAACGAGCGAGAAATAACAAACTTGTTTGATTATTTTTCACAGCGAGTGCAATCATATATCTGCTGTAGGCGAATTACGAATAAACGAGCGAGAAATAACAAACTTGTTTGATTATTTTTCACAGCGAGTGCAATCGTATATCTGCTGTAGGCGAATTACGAATAAACGAGCGAGAAATATGAAACTTGCTTCAATATTTTTCAAAGCGAGTGCAGTGTATGTTCGCTGTTCACAGCAAATATACGAAAAATGTCGTTTGCGATATTTTTTATTACTATTTTGTTTGTGTGTATCCCTCTTTTTTGAGCAGTTCTATGATTTTCTCCTTGAAATCGCCCTGTACTAGAATCTCTCCATCCTTAGTGCTGCCGCCAACGCCGCACTTTGTCTTGAGCAGGCGTCCCAGTTCCTTCATGTCATCCTCTGTGCCAATGAAATTTTTCACTATTGTCACTGTCTTTCCGCCGCGATGGTTCTTCTCAATGCTCACCCTCAGTTTTTGCTGCTGCTTTGGCAGGGTCTCATTTTCCTCCTTTTCATCGGTGGAATATGCAAAGTCGGGGTTTGTGGAGTATACGATATTCAATCGGTCTTTCCAGTCGTTCTTTTTCATCTTCTGCAGTCTCTTTTACAAAATTACCGTTCGCTAAGGTACAATATTTTTGTGACAAATTTCAAAGCTTCGTAAAATAACATTACTTTTGTTCCGTTATAAGATAAAAACACGCGCGAAAAGAATGGCTCAGATAACGAAAATAGATAAAGTTCCCGAACCCACGCTCAGGCGCCTGCCCTGGTACCTGTCGGTGTGCCGCCTGCTCAAGCAGCGCGGCGAGCAGTATGTGTCGTCGACACGCTTGTCAAAGGAGACAAGCATTGTTGCCTCGCAGATTGCGAAGGATCTCTCTTGCGTGAACATTGTGGGGCGTACCCGTGTGGGGTACGAAATTGATAATCTGCTCGAGGTTCTCGAGGATTTTCTGGGCTTTACCCGTATGCACAAGGCCTTTCTCTTTGGAGCAGGAAAACTGGGCAGTGCGCTGCTAAATGATACCGGACTCAAGCAGTTTGGTCTTGAGGTGGTGGCTGCGTTTGATACAAGCCCTAAGGTGGTCGGCCACAGTGTGGCG
Organism: Bacteroidaceae bacterium; assembly: GCA_045613945.1. Classification (GTDB taxonomy): domain Bacteria; phylum Bacteroidota; class Bacteroidia; order Bacteroidales; family Bacteroidaceae; genus HGM04593. Next base: position 36,362 of record JAZLBZ010000029.1, on the reverse strand, counting down.
GGCATACCGGTATACCACATCAACGAACTCGAGGCCAAGATGAAAAAGCATAATGTGCAGATTGGTGTGCTCACCGTGCCCATTGATCGCGCTCAGGAGGTTGCCGACAAGATGATTGTGTGGGGTATAAAGGCTATATGGAACTTTACCCCTCTGCGCATACGTGTCCCCGAGAACATTGTGGTGCAGAATACCTCACTCTATGCCCATTTGTCGCTGATGTTCAACCGCCTCGAGGGACTTAGTGTAACCGAAGAAATTTGATTGAAGATGAAGATAATAGCTGTTGGAAAAAATTACAGGGACCATGCGATAGAGTTCGATGGCAGCAATGAGAAACCTGCTGTGCCAATAATTTTCATGAAACCCGACTCGGCGATAATAAAGAACGGAAAGCACTTCTATGTGCCCGACTTCATGGGCCGCATTGACTATGAGGCCGAGATTGTTGTGCGCATAAACAAACTGGGAAAGAGCATTCCTGCCCGTTTTGCTCACCGTTACTACGATGCCATAACAGTGGGCATTGACTTCACTGCGCGCGACTGGCAACGCGAACTCATCGCGGCCGGCGAGCCCTGGGACATGAGCAAGGGCTTTGACGGCTCGGCGGTACTAGGCGATTTTCGCCCAGTCGAAGGCTATGACATCAATAATGTCGATTTCTCGCTGACAATAAACGATGAGGTGGTGCAAAAGGGGAACACCTCGCAGATGTTTTTTGCTGTTGATGAAATAATTGCCTACGTCAGCCGTTTCTGTACATTGAAGACCGGCGACCTGATATTTACCGGCACGCCTGCGGGTTCGGGGCCTGCGACAATAGGCACGCATCTCAAGGGGTATATTGGCGATGACAAGGTGCTCGACTTCCACGTAAGATAAAGACAGATATGAAGATAAGGCAACTGATATTCTCTATTCTGCTGCTGGTTGCAACGGTGGCCAGGGCACAGTTCCACTCTGTTGACTGGAGTGCTGTGCGCTGCGATTCGCTGTTACCTGTCTGCACGCAGGTTGTGGAGTTGCCTGCCGATTATAAGAACTACAGCTATTCTGCTCACATTGAGTACCCCGAATTCCAAAGGATGACAGATGCCGAGGCGGCGCGTTATTCAATCAAGGAGGAGTTTGGAGTGTTGCCCGAGATGCCTGTGGTGGAGTGCCACGTGGGTGTTCAGGCAAAGCAAGCGCAACTGGATGTTGTCTTTTTGCCTGTTGTAATGCGTGGCGGGAAATACTATCGCATAAACTCATACAAACTTGTTGTTGACAGGCAGCCTGTGCAGCGCCCGCAGCGTGCAGCCGCCTCTGTTGCGCCTGCTGAACGTTATACATCATCGTCACTCCTTGCCGCCGGCAAGTGGGTGCGTATTGCAGTTGAGGAGAATGGCGTGCACAGGATAACCGATAGCGAACTCAAGAAGATGGGCTTTGCCAATCCGTCAAAGGTGCGCCTTTATGGCTATGGCGGCCATATCTTGCCCGAGACAGGCCTGGAGTCGTTGCCTGACGATCTGGTTGAGATTCCATTGTGGCGCGAGAGCGGCTATGTGCTCTTCTATGCAAACGGAACAATAAAGTGGGAGTATCGTGATGGACGTTATGTCCACTCGCAGAATGTCTATTCAACAGTTGGATGCTACTTCCTCACTGAGAGCGAAGGGAAGCCAATGGATTTCCCCAAAGTGACTCTTGAGGCGACAGTGCAGGATGTGTACACGTCGTACAATGATTATGCTCTCTATGAAAAGGAGAAAAAGAGCCTATGTTCCTATGGTCGTGTTCTTGTAGACAATGATGCTTTCTCAAGTTCGGCAAGTCGTGCGAAGAACTATAATTTTGCCATTGACGGTGCAATGGATGGCACAGCAGTCGTTGACCTCTCGTTTGCGACTGGCGGCGAAATTGCAAGCAAGGTCGCAGTGCTTTATGGCGATTTCAATTCAACATTCGAGGTGGGGTCGTTGACTGTGGGGCGTACAGTGTCGGGCGAGGTTGGCAAGATTGCTGAGGGCAAGTTTACCATTCCTGGTGGCGTCGCCGGTAAATCGACCTTCTATCTTGTGCACAGGACCGATGACAACTCGCTTGTGGGCTACCTCGATTTTCTGCGTCTTAATTATCGTCGTTCGCTCGTCTTGCGCGGGGCGAACACTCTCTTCAGGGGAGAACTTTCTGATGACGGCACTGCAAAATTCGAGATTGCGGGGTGCGATGCAAATACAAGGGTGTGGGATGTCTCCTCTCCCTCATCGATAAAGGAACTGGCTGGCGAATTAAAGGGGACAGCCTATTCTGTGGTTGCCCCGGCGAGCGCAAGGAGTAATCTTGTTGCCGTAAACGTGAAAGGTTCCTTTCCATCGGTGAAATCGTTGGGGAAAGTTCCCAATCAGAACCTTCATGGCATTGCACAGGCCGATATGGTAATCATTGTTCCAACAAATGGAAACTATTTACAGGCTGCCGAGCGCCTTGCAGATGCGCACCGCGCAATGGATGGGCTTACTGTAGAGGTCGTTACTGCCCAGCAGGTGTATAATGAATTCTCGTCGGGAACACCCGATGTTACCGCGTATCGTCGCTTGATGAAAATGCTCTATGACCGTGCCGCTACACCGGACGAGGCACCAAAATATCTTCTGTTGTTTGGCGATGGCTGGTTTGATAACCGCCTGCTTACCTTCCCCGGCCGCAAGCAAGAGGATTACATTCTCTGCTATGAGTCGCAGAACTCCGTTAATGCCATACAGTCCTATGTTCTTGAGGATTACATAGGATATCTTGATGACAACGAGGGCGGTGATCACAGAAATGATAAGGTTGACCTGGGTATTGGACGCCTTCCGGTGCAGTCGGTCGCTGATGCCGATGCTGTTGTTGACAAGATAATTGCCTACATGCAGAACAAGAACGCCGGCGAGTGGCAGAACAGAATCCTGCTTTTGGGTGATGACGGCGATGATAGTATGCCCAACCAACATATGAAGGATGCCGATGCCATAGCCTCGGTATTTGAAGATAACTATCCTTCGTATATTGTCAACCGCATCTATTGGGATGACTATCCTATTGAAGTCTCTGCTACGGGAAAACGCTATCCTGCCGTTACAAAGGAGATATACAGTTTGCTAGACAAGGGCGCTTTGATGGTCAACTATTCGGGACATGGCAGCAGCAACCTGCTCTCGCACGAGATGGTGTGGAAAGCATCGGATATGGCTGCCTTGAAATCTGCACGCGTACCGTTCTGGGTAACAGCATCGTGCGACATTGGTCCCTTTGATATGGGCGACAACTCGGTTGCCGAGTCGGCAATAATGAACGCTGCGGGTGGTGCAATAGGCCTTTTCACAACAACACGTACTGTGATGCAGAGTTACAATTCGGTTATCAACAAGGAGTTCTGCAGGCTGCTTATGCAGCCGGTGAACACAGGCAAGGTTATTGCTGTTGGTGACGCGGTGCGTATGGCCAAGTGCAACGTCATTTGGGCAGGGAGTGACAAGACTGTGAATAAATTGCAGTATGTACTTTTGGGCGACCCCGCCTTGAGACTCAAATATCCCGGGTACCGTGTTGTTGTCGACAGGATGAACGGTGTTGATGCCGTGCTGAGTACCGCGCAGGTAAGTGCCGGTTCACTTTTGAATGTTGAGGGTCGCGTGGTGAACGCTACGGGCGAATTGGCTGCCGATTTCACAGGCGTGCTCTATTCAACCCTCTTCGATAGCGCTGTGGATGTTGAGACGCGTGACAATACAGGCTTGGGCAGTCATCGTTACACTGCCTATAACAAGACTCTCTTCTCGGGTAATGACTCGGTCAGCAACGGTCGTTTCTCAATAAATATGCCAATTCCATTGGATATAAGTTACAGTAATGATTTTGGTATGCTTAACCTTTATGCGGTAGACACTGCTTTTGCGTCATCGGCGCAAGGCCATTTTGTTAACTTTACAGTGGGCGGGACAGCAACTGGGCTTAAGAATGACAGCGTTGGCCCCGAGATTAGGATGTATCTTGACTCGCCATCCTTTGTTGACGGGGGGAATGTGGGCGCAACACCTGTCCTTGTTGTAGAACTCTTCGATGAAAACGGCATAAATACTATGGGTACCGGCGTGGGGCACGATATTACAGCTATTGTGGATAATGACCCGCGTCACACATACAATCTCAACAGTGCCTTTGTGCCGGCAGTGGGCGACTACAGGCGCGGAACAATAAGCATGCCGCTGAACAGCCTCGAGGCGGGTGAGCATACTTTGATATTGCGTGCCTGGGATTTGTATAACAATTCCTCACTTGCAAGGCTGACCTTTAAGGTCGATCCATCGTTTGCATCCGGTTATTCGGAACTGAAAGTGACCCCGGCTCCCGTAATCGCCGGCGCCCCTGCAACGTTTACGCTGGTACACGACCGCCCGCAGAGCGGGATTGATGTGCGTATTGATGTGTTCAATGTCCAGGGGCAGCACGTGTGGAGCAATAGCGAGCGGGTGGCGAGCGACAGCAATGTATACACGCTCCATTGGAATGGAACGGCACAGGGTGGGCAGCCGCTCTCTACCGGGGTGTACGTAGTGAGGGCTTGCGTGACCGAAGACGGTGTGACATCGGTGATAAAGGCTGCAAAATTCGTTGTTGTGAACAATAAATAAACCGAAAAGTAGTTATATAATGTGCAAATTGCTGCCAATGATTTTTTGTGGCAGTGAAAAACAGGTTTGATATGACAAAGAATAACATAATTGTTTTGTTTTTGCTGGCCGTGATGGCTGTGCCGGTTCTTGCTCAGGATGCAAAGACTCAGTTTAATCCTGTGTATACGGGTGTTACTTCGCTTTCCATCGCTCCCGATGCGCGTGCAGGCGCGCTCGGCGATGTGGGTGTTGCCACCGAACCCGATGCGAACTCGCAATACTGGAACCCTGCGAAGTATCCGTTCAACATCGCTCGTGCGGGCGTTTCAATGTCATACACTCCCTGGCTCCGCCAGCTTGTGAGTGATATTGACCTTGTGAACCTTGCCGGTTTCTATCGCATAGGCGACTATTCGGCGGTGAGTTCGTCGTTGACATACTTCTCGCTTGGTGAGGTCTTTGCGGGAGAGGGGGATATGCAATGGACTATAAAGCCATACGAACTGGCTTTTGACGTTGCCTATTCGCGCATGCTTTCCGAGACTTTCTCGGCGGCAATCGCATTGCGATATATTTTCAGCGATTTGCAGTATGACTATCAGGACGATATGTCGCCCGGCAATGCCTTTGCTGCCGACATTGCCCTCTACTACAACAAGTATCTTTTTATGGGTAACCGCGAGTGCCTTCTTGGACTTGGTATGAACATCTCCAATATTGGTACAAAGATATCGTATGACGGCGGCGCGACAAATGAGTTTATCCCAACTAACCTGCGTCTTGGAGCATCGCTGCTCTTGCCGTTTGATGAGTATAATACATTATCAATCAGTCTTGATCTCAACAAACTGTTGGTGCCTACAAAACCATCGTATGACCAGTTCCTTGAGGAGAACCCTGCCCCAGGCGTTGATGATGAAAGCCGGCACTCCGAGTATCAGGCATGGCTCGATGCTACAGGCTATAACGACATTTCATCTATTTCGGGTATATTCAAGTCGTTTGCCGATGCTCCCGGTGGCTTTGAAGAGGAGATGAGGGAAATATATGGCGGTATAGGTCTTGAATACTGCTACAACCAGCAGTTCTCGTTACGTGCCGGCTATCACTATGAGGATGCCTACAAGGGAAACCGAAAGTACTTTACTTTGGGTGCGGGATTCCGCATGAGCGTATTCTCGCTTGATGCTGCATATCTCATATCAACAGCGCAGAGCAACCCGCTCGACCAGACATTGCGTTTCTCGCTCTCGTTTGACATGGATGGCCTTAAAGAACTGTTCCGCCGATAAAAGAATATTCCTATGATAAGAGTTGGTTTTGGTATTGATGTACATAAGTTTGTAGAGAATCGCGACCTTTGGATTGGTGGCGTCAAGATTCCATATGAGTTTGGTTTGGCAGGGCACTCCGATGCCGATGTGCTCATTCATGCTATATGCGACGCTCTGTTGGGTGCTGCCAATTTGCGTGACATCGGGTATCAGTTCCCCGACAACTCCGATGAGTTCCTGGGTATTGACAGCAAGATTCTCTTGCGTCGTACCGCCGGGCTGCTCAAGGAGAAGGGCTATACCATAGGCAATATTGATTCTACGGTTGCAGCCCAGGCTCCCAAGTTGAACCCTCATATTCCGGCCATGCAACAGACGATGGCCGAAGTACTTGGCATTGATGTTGATTGTGTGTCGGTGAAGGCGACAACAACCGAGAAACTTGGTTTTGAGGGGCGCAAGGAGGGCATAACCGCCTACGCGACAGTGCTTATATGTAAATGAAAACAAGGAACTTTTTTGCACAGATGGTGATATTGGCAGCAGCAATGCTGCTGATTTCGTCTTGTGCGTCCTTGTCTCCAAATGGTGTGGGGCGCATTAAGCGCTATACATTTGCCAAAGAAAATGTTCCTGAAGGGCTTGACGGTTATAAGATTGCATTTATCTCGGACTTGCACTATCCAAGCCTGTTTAATCATAAGCGTCTGGGGAAACTTGTGCGCAAGTTGCAAAAGGAATCGCCCGATATGCTTCTCCTGGGTGGGGACTATGTGACTGACAGCGACTCTGTTGATGTGCTTTTTAAATCGCTTTCGGAAGCCGGGCCACGCTGGGGAAAATATGTGGCGTTTGGCAACCACGATATGCGTAATGAGTCGCTTATAAGGCAGGCTGCGGATAAATATGATTTTTATTTGCTCGATGGAATGGTTTGGTGTACTGATCTCATTGATGGGAGTGGCGAATATGCTGTGGCCGGGGTGTACGATAGTTTTGCAAACGATACGCTTTTTGCGCAGCAGATGAAAGATATTGAAGAGTCCAGGTTTGTTATACTAGTCAGCCATAATCCCGATTTTATTGAGCGTCATTCAATAGATGCCGACTTGGCATTTGCCGGGCACACGCATGGTGGCCAGGTGTCGCTGTTTGGGCTTTATACGCCAGTGAAGAACACGCGTTATGGAAAGCGTTTCCTGCGTGGAAGGAACAAGGCTACTAACGGCACGACTGTGATAACTACCAATGGTGTGGGCACATCAAGGCGCAAGGTCCGCTTTTGTGTACCAAGCGAGATTGTTATCGTCACTTTGAAAAAAGAAGAGTAGAGTGCCTACGGATATTTGCTGTATAGCATTTTGATGATTATATTTGCCGTTATGAAAAACCGCTTTTTAAAAAGAACAATGATTACTGTGCTTGTACTATTCGCTTTGCTGCTGCTTGCTGTAGCAGCGGTCCTGGTCTCCTATTGGTCGGTTGAACTAAAGAGTGCTTCCAGGCGTTACAGCAATGTCTCGGAGATTCCGTATAATCGCGTGGGGCTTGTGCTTGGTACAAACCCTGCGACCAAGACTGGGAAACAGAACTACTATTTTAAGTACAGGATTGACGCATGTGTCGAACTTTATAAGGCAAAGAAAATATCAAAATTCCTGCTGAGCGGCGATAATTCGACAAGGCAGTATGACGAGCCTCAATATATGAAGGATGCGCTTATGGCGCGGGGTGTTCCCGAGTCGGACATTGTGCTTGACTATGCCGGTTTCAGGACACTTGACTCTGTGGTCAGGTGCAAGGAGGTTTTTGGCCAGGAGAGCATTACGATAATCTCTCAGGGATTTCATAATGCCAGGGCTGTGTGCCTGGCGGCGTGGTGGGGAATTGATGCCATAGCCTTTGATGCAAAGGATATTAAGCACTCAAGGACATATCTTTTCTTTGGTGTGGGGCGCGAGGCGCTCGCTCGCACCAAGATGTATATGGACATGCTGATTGGCAAGCAGCCTAAATTCTTGGGTGAGAAGATTGAAATTTAAGGGTTCATAGGGGGTGTGATGAGTAAGAATAATTTACATATAAGAACTGTCGATGAACAGTATATGCAGCGCTGTCTGCAACTTGCAAGGTGTGGCGCGGGCAGCACTTCGCCCAACCCGATGGTGGGTGCTGTGATTGTTTGTGACGGGCGCATTATTGGCGAGGGATATCACATCCGCGCAGGCGAGCCACATGCCGAGGTGAATGCAGTGAACTCAGTAAAAGAGGCCGACAGGCCTTTGCTTGCGCGTTCTACAATGTATGTGACTCTTGAGCCTTGTTCGCACTATGGCAAGACGCCGCCATGCTGTGATATGATAATAGCGCGTGGTCTTGCACGCGTTGTTGTGGGCTCTACCGACCCCAATGCCCAAGTCAATGGCGCCGGGATTGAACGTATGCGTGCTGCCGGCATTGATGTCACTGTGGGTGTGCTTGAGGAGGAATGTCTTCGGTTAAATCGTGCTTTTTTTACATCGCAGGTGCACAAGCGCCCTTATGTCACGCTGAAATGGGCGCAAAGCGCCGACGGGTATATTGACCTGCTGCGCGATGGCGGCCAGGCGGTCAAGATTTCGACATCTGTCTCGCAGGTGGCTGTGCATAGATTGCGTGCACAGAGTGATGCGATTCTTGTCGGTCGTCACACCGCGCTGCTCGATGACCCTTCACTCGACATACGCCATTGGGCGGGTCGTGCACCGTTGCGTCTTGTGATTGACAAGAACGGCTCTTTGCCGGCAACCTTAAGGATGTTTGACGGCGTGCTGCCAAGCGTTGTGTACACGGCGTGCGAAAAGGATGGTGAGTTTGGTAAAAATATTGAACAGGTGGTGCTCGATTTCGAAAGTCCGCTCATTCCTCAGATTTTGAGCCATCTGCACTCTGCCAGGATAAACAGCCTGCTTGTAGAGGGTGGAGCAACGGTGTTGCAGTCTTTTATCAACGCCTCGCTGTGGGATGAGGCACGTGTCGAGATAAACCCCTCTCTTGAACTGGGGTGTGGTGTTGTGGCTCCCTCCTTTCCTTTGGATTCTCCCGTCAGGCGCGAAATGCTCGCCGGTAATGAAATTTTGCATTTTTATAGGCAAAAAACTCCTTAATAAATTTAAAATATTATAAATAGGGCTCTAAATATCGCATAAACCAAAAAATGTTGCTATTTTTGCAAATTGAACGTAAAGTGCACATTTGTATGAAGAAAAGTTTAGCGATATGCTTGTCAATGTTAATACTTGTTGCAACGTCATGCTTCGATGATGGCGATGAGGCTGAGTTGTCGCCTTATGCGATTTTGAGTTCATTCAGCATTGGCAATATCAAGTCTGAATATCCGGCATATACTTCGGCCGGCGTGGATACTGTCGAGGTAAAGATAATACAGGGCAGTTCCTATCCATTCTCAATCAATCAGGTTACCGGTGAGGTGTACAACGCCGATTCGTTGCCTTATGCGACCAATGTGGACAAGGTTGTTGTCAGCATGGGTCTGTCGGGCTATGCCCAGATATATAACGACAGCATCGGTATATTCGAAAATTTCTACACAACCGATTCTTTGGATTTCACTACCCCTCGCAAGTTCCGTATAACATCAACCGATACCAAGTATTCAAGAGAGTATACGGTCTCTGTCAATGTGCATCAGGTCCAGCCCGAAAAGATGGTGTGGGATAAGTTTCTGTCTGTAGACAAGGCTTTTGCGCCGCTTCGTGCATTGGAATTCAATGGCGAACTGTGTCTCTTCGGCGAGAAGAATGGCCAGATGATGCTGGCAAGGACAGCCTTGCAGGGTGAGCCATACTGGAGTGAAGAATCAATCGACAGTTTGTCTGCCGGTGCCGATATGAAAACCATACAGGCTTTTGGCGGTGCGCTCTATCTGGCTGCTGCCGATGGTGTATATCGTTCAGAGAATGCTGTTGACTGGTCGCGATGCTACAGTGAGTGCGGTGTCTTTGCGATAGTCGGCGTCTCTGACGTTGACGGAAAGATGTGGGTGGCGGCAGAGAATGGGCTGCTTTGCACCTCTGACGGAGAAATTTTTGAGAGCGCAGGACAGTGCCCTGCCGGATTTCCGCTGTATGGCGCGTCAATAGCATCGTATGCAATGAATCACCACAGCCGCATTGTACGATATGTGCTGGTCGGTTACGATAACGAGGCAATGGAAGGCAATGCAACTGTTTGGAGCAGGCTGTCGACCGAAAAGTCTTGGGTGAAGTATGAGAATGAGGGTAATACATTCTCTTGCCCCTCGCTGAAGGGCCTGGCAGTTATGAGATATGATAATTCCCTGTATGCCATTGGTGGCGCCGGCGTTGCGCAGGGTGAGGCTGTCGAGGCTTTGTCGTCTTTCTACGTCTCGCGCGACAACGGTATAACCTGGAAAGCGCCTGAGGGATTTGACCAGCGTTTGCCGCATGAACTGCAGGGCGATGATACTCCGTTTGTGGCAACAGTGGATTCCAACAATGTGATGTGGATTGTGATGGGTGGCGGAAAATCTGTTGTCTGGAAGGGAATAATAAACCGTTTGGGTTTCAAGAAATAACAATATGAGACTGTTGGCATTGGTACGTGGGGCGGTGATGGGCGCAATGATATTGTGCTTTGCCACTGTGGCGCGTGCCGATGGTCTTGAATACCGTTACGAGGTTGGAGCAATGCTAGGTGGATGTACCTACTATGGCGATGCCAATTATTGGTCGCCGGTAGACAACTTCAATGTGATGGGCGGTGCGCTGTTCCGCTACAATATCAACCCTCGTATGGCGGTCAAGGCCAATGCTGCGGTTGCACGCATATCGGGCAAGACGACCGGTGGGGATAATGCCTTCCCCGGTGGCGATGTTGAGTTTGGACGTATGTTGTATGAACTTGGCGCACAGTATGAGTGCCACTTCTTTGCATACGGCGATGGCACCGGTTACAAGCGCTCGAGCCGGTTGGCTCCATATGTGTTTGCGGGTGTAGGCCTCACTTATGCTCCGGCGCCGGCCAAGCATCTGTTTACACCAAATATTCCGTTGGGTGTTGGAGTAAAATGGAAAGTCATGCCACGCTTGAATCTGGGCTGTGAGTTGTCCTATCGTTTCACCTTCAGTGATAATCTGGACGTGACCGGTAGGGGAGGTGGACAACTGAACGACCCCTATGGCATTGATAGCGGATTTATGAAAAACAAGGATGGATATTCGTTCCTGTCACTGTTTGTGACATACGATTTGTCGCCAAAATATAGAAAATGTAACAATTAATAGCAATGAACTATATTGAGAAAATAGATATGGAGAGAGTGCCCAAGCACATAGCCATCATCATGGATGGCAATGGCCGTTGGGCGCAGTTGCGTGGCAAGGAACGTCAGGAGGGGCACCAGGCCGGCGCCGTTGCGGTACGCCAGTTGGTTGAGGATGCGTTGAAACTGGGCGTCAAGTATCTGACACTCTACACTTTTTCAACAGAGAACTGGAAACGTCCTATTGCCGAGGTTGCAGCACTGATGGCATTGCTGTTCGAGTCGGTTGAGGAGGAACTTTTCGTAAGGCACAATGTAGCATTCCGCATAATAGGCGACATGAGCAAGTTGCCCGACAATGTGCGTGACCGTCTTAATGGCTGCGTTGAGCGCACTGCAAAGAACGATGCAATGACTCTTGTCCTGGCATTGAGCTACTCATCGAAATGGGAGATTACAGAGGCTGTGCGCAGCATTGCTGCAAAGGTGCAGGAGGGCGGTATGGCGCTCGATGATATAAACGATGAGGCTATTGACAAGGCTTTGACAACCTCCTTTATGCCCGACCCGGACTTGCTCATACGTACCGGCAAGGAGCAGAGACTGAGCAATTTCCTGCTTTGGCAGCTTGCATATGCCGAGTTCTATTTTACCGAGGTTCTATGGCCCGATTTTAACAAGGAAGAACTTTGCAAGGCGATATACGAATATCAAAGCCGTCAGCGCCGTTATGGCTTGACCGGTGAACAAGTGACAAATGATGAAAAGACAGTATAGAATGAGATTTTTTCCGTTTTTGAAAGTGGCTCTTTTGGCTGTGCTGCTACTCTTTACGTCGGCGTTGTCGGCGCAGGATGTTGTTGTCAAGCCAACGATACTATACTCAGGTGCTGCGCACAAATACACCATCGGAGGTATAAACCTCACAGGTGCAGAAAATCTTGAACCCTCGGTGGTGATTGGTATCTCCGGTCTCTCTATCGGCGATGTCATATCTGTGCCCGGTGAAGAGGTAACCAATGCAATCAAGCGTTTCTGGAAGCATGGTCTCTTTGAGGATGTGAGCATAACAGCCGACAGTATCAAAGGTAACTACATCTATCTGGGGATTGCGCTCAGGCAGCGTCCACGCGTTTCGCAACTCAATATCCAGGGAATAAAGAAAAGTGAGCGCGAGGAACTGGAGACCAAAGTGGGCATTTTCCCCGGTGGGCACATAACCCCCGATATTATTTCGCGTGCCGAGAAGGTGATAAAGAACTACTATGATGACAAGGGATACAAGAATGCCGAGGTGCGCTTTGTGCAGCGACCCGATGTCACCGAGGATAACCGCGTGATTGTAGATATTCAAATCTCAAAGAACGACAAGGTCAAGGTGCACCGTATATATATTGAAGGTGCGAATGCCCTCTCCGACAAAAAGGTGAGGTATGCGATGAAAAAGACCCGCGAGAAGATTCGTTGGGACAATATGCTATACACTCTTTTCAGGCCTCAGAAGTTTATTGAGGAGCGTTATGCCGAGGACAAGGAGAAGATTCTTGACAGGTATTACGAGAACGGTTATCGCGATGCCCGCATTGTAAAGGACAGCGTGGTTCCTTTTGACGACAAGAGCGTGGATATATATCTGACCATTGAAGAGGGCAACAAGTATCACATACGCAGTATCAAATGGGTTGGAAACAGTGTATACTCAACAGCCTATCTCGATTTTGCACTGCGCATGAAGGCCGGTGATGTATATGACCAGAACGAACTCGAGAACCGTCTTTTAACAGATGAGGACGCTGTCAAGAATATATATTACAACGATGGCTATGTGTTCTTCAACGCCCTGCCTGTAGAGGCAAGGATTGAGAATGACTCGGTTGACCTTGAGATTCGTGTTGTAGAGGGTGTGCAGGCAACAATTGACCGTGTGACAATCAGTGGCAATGACCGCGTGTATGAGGAGGTAGTACGCCGCGAACTCTATACATTGCCAGGAAGTCTGTTCTCAATGAATGCACTTGAGCGCTCATGGCGTAATATTGCCAATATGGGACACTTTGACCCCGAAAAGATTGATCCGGGTGCTGTGCCTAATCCCGAGAACGGAACTGTTGATATGCATTGGAAACTAGAGCCCAAGAGCAGTGACCAGATTGAACTCTCTGCCGGCTGGGGACAGACCGGAGTTATTGGTAAACTGTCATTGAAGTTCACCAACTTCTCAATGCGTAACCTTTTCCGCAGGGATGGTGTACGTCGTGGCGTAATTCCACAGGGTGACGGACAGACATTGGCTATCAGTGCACAGACCAATGGCCGTTACTATCAGTCGTACAGCATAAACTTCTTTGATCCCTGGCTGGGTCGCAAGCGTCCGAACTCGTTCTCGTTCTCGGCATTCTTCTCTATGCAGACAGACGTTGCCGACAGTTATTACAACTCGGCCTACTACAACAATTACTATAACTATCTCTACGGTTATGGCAATTATGGCGGCTATGGCTACAATAATATGTCGTCGTACTATGACCCTGACAAATATATAAAGATGTATGGTGCTTCTCTGGGATGGGGACGCCGCCTGAATTGGCCCGATGATAACTTCACCTTCTCGGCCGAACTGAACTATCAGGTATACGACCTGAAGAACTGGCAGTACTTCCTTATTACGGATGGTATATGTAACAACCTGAACCTGCAGTTGACACTTGGCCGCAGCACTCTTGACCACCCTTATTTCCCACGTCAGGGCTCGGAGTTCTCGTTGGTTGCGTCGGCAACACCTCCATATTCGGCCTGGGACGGAAAGGACTATGCAAACCTTGCGACAAATGTCAACTCACCACAGTACAAGGCCGAACTCAGGGATAAGCACAAGTGGATTGAGTACTACAAGATCAAGTTCCGTAGCAAGACATTTACCTCGCTCACACCTGGCAAGTATAATCTTGTGCTGATGACACGTGCCGATTTTGGTATTCTTGGCAGTTATGACAGGAATAAGAAGTCTCCGTTCGAGACATTCTATGTGGGCGGTGACGGTATGAGTGGATATTCATATAACTATGCAACAGACATGGTGGCCTTGCGTGGATATGAGAATGGTAGTCTCACCCCCTATGGCTACGAGGGATATGCCTACACGCGTCTTGGACTCGAGTTGCGTTTCCCATTCATGCTGCAGAACTCTACAAGTATCTATGGTCTGGCATTCATTGAGGGTGGTAACGCATGGACTGATGTTTCCAAATTCAACTTGTTTGACCTCAAGCGAAGCGCCGGTGTTGGTGTGCGTGTATTCCTGCAGATGATTGGCCTTATCGGTATTGACTGGGCCTACGGCTTTGACAAGGTCTTCGGTTCATCTCAGTATGGTGGCAGCCACTTCCACTTTATCTTAGGCCAGGAGTTCTAATCATAAAACGACTAAGACTATGAAGAGATTTTTTTTAGCAACGATAGTGTGTATGCTTGCCCTGACCGGAGTGCAGGCACAAAAATATGTAACAGTGGACATGGAGTACATTCTCAAGAATATCCCTGCCTATGAACGTGCCAATGAGCAGTTGAACCAGCAGTCCAAGCGTTGGCAGGGCGAAATTGAGGAACTTGTGCAGGAGGCCGAGAAACTCTACAAAAAGTACCAAAGCGAGTCGGCTTTCCTCTCCGATGCTCAGCGCATTGAGCGCGAGGAGGAGATTCTTGCCAAAGAGAAGGAGGCAAGTGAACTCAAACGATACTATTTTGGCGCGAACGGTGAGTTGTACAAGAAGCATGAGAGCCTTATTGCTCCAATACAGGAAGAGGTCTACAATGCAATAAAGGACATCTGCGAACTAAAGAAGTATACAATGGTGTTCGACAAGTCATCGGCAACAAACCTCATATATTCGGCACCATCCATTGACATAAGCAATGACGTGCTTGTAAAACTCGGATATTCAGAATAATTAACATTTGCCGATGTTACAAACGGCTGTTTTTGCAGTCTTATTAGTTAGAGTGAATATGTTTAATTAAATTATAAAGATGATGAAAAAGTTTTTGATTTTGATTTTGATGCTGGCTCCAATGAGCCTTTTGGCACAGAAATTCGGTTATGTAAACTCTGCAGAGATTATTCAGGTTATGCCTGAGTATGCAAAGGCTCTGAAGGATGTCCAGGCTCTTGAGAAGATGTACACAGACGAGTTCAATAATATCCGTACTGAACTTGAGAAGAAAGGTACAGAGTTCGAGAAGATGCAGCAGGATTCTGTTCCCGAGAATATCCTCAAGCGTCGTTATGAGGAACTTATGCAGTTGCAGCAGCGCCTGCAGGAGTATGGCCAGGAGGTTCAGCAGAATCTTCAGAAGGCCGAGCAGGATAAGATGATTGAGATTCAGACTCTGTTGAAGAATGCTCTTGAGGCTGTGGGTAAGGATGGTGCCTATGTCTGCATCTTTGATGTTGCCGGCGGTGTTCCTTTCATTAACCAGGCTATTTGTGAGGACGTTACTCCAAAGGTAAAGGCGAAACTTGGTATTGCAGCAAACGCAGTTCCTGCTGTGGCTAAGTAATATCGTCTCTTGTTATACAGGACAACTCCCTTGTGTACAAGGGGGTTGTTCCCTGTTAATTGTAATATAACATCGGATAAAATTCTATTAGAAATGCGTAAACTCTTCTTGTTCTTGTTGGTATTATCTTCTGCAATGCTTTCCAAAGCGCAGTTTGGGTATTATAGCAATAATGGCGTGCTGCAGGCATTGCCCTCGTATAAGCAGGCTATGGTCGACTATGAGCGTCTTTGTCAGCGATGCGAGAAGGAGATAGAGCATAACGAGAGGGAACTCACCCGCCAGTATGTTGCTTTCCTTGATGGCTATCGCGATTTCCCCGAGCCCATCCTGCGCAAAAGACAGAACGAACTGCAGCGCCTGGTGGATAACAGTGTCAATTTTCGCAAGGAACTCAAGGTATGGCTTGTGCAGGCAAAGGACTCGCTCTTGGCTCCCTCGCGCGAGGCGGTGGCCATTGCAGTTGGGAAGGTGTCGGCAGCTTGCGACCTTGACTACGTGGTGGATACCGATGTCGCGGCATATGTGTATATGAATCCTAACAAGGCTTTCAATATAACCCGTATGTTGCTCGATGCAGCGCTTTACCCCGATAAACCGGCGACGGAACTCGATGGCTATGACGATTATCTCAATCAGTTCGGGCTCTCTAAACCGGCAGCGCTTCCTGCAACCGGGCTGAAAGAGGCCGTTGTCAATGAAGAGGCTGCGACGGATGAGGTGAAGGTGGCAACAGATGAAACTGCTCAACAGTAATAACCGACACAATAGAGTGTGAAAAATATGGATAAATTTGTACAACTTTCTAAGGAGGCAGGTCCTATTGGCGTGTTCGATTCAGGGTATGGCGGCTTGACTATTTATGACGAAATCAAGAAACTGCTGCCCGAGTATGACTACATCTACTTGGGCGACAATGCTCGCACTCCTTATGGCACGCGCTCGTTCGATGTTGTGTATGAATTTACCCGTCAGTCTGTTGATTATCTCTTCCGTCAAGGCTGTCAGCTGGTAATTCTTGCCTGCAATACGGCTTCGGCAAAGGCCTTGCGTACAATACAGCAGGTCGATATTCCGCTGTGCGACCCTAACCGTCGTGTGCTTGGTATAATACGCCCCACAGTGGAGTGCGTAGGAGATATTACCAAGAGCCGCCACATTGGCGTGCTGGCAACAGAGGGTACAATCAAGTCGCTCTCCTATCCGCTTGAAATTCGTAAACTCTTCCCTGAGATAGAGGTGACCGGCGAGGCTTGCCCAATGTGGGTTCCGCTTGTAGAAACCAATGAATATGCCGGTGACGGCGCCGACTATTTTGTAAAGCGCCACATAGACAACCTGCTTTCGCGCGACCCGGATATTGATACAATCATCCTGGGCTGCACACACTATCCCATTCTCATTGAGAAAATCAGGAAATATACCCCGGAGGGCATTACTCTCATAACACAGGGTGCAGCGGTGGCAGCCTCGCTCAAGGACTATCTGCGCCGTCACCCCGAGATGGATGCGCTCTGCACGAAGGGTGGCACAACGCAGTTCTGCACCACCGAGGCCGGCGGCAAGTTCGGCGACCAGGCATCACTGTTCCTCAACTATCCCGTTGAAGTTAAGAATGTTGTGCTTGTCTAAAAGAATCAGATATACTTTCTTGTAAGTGCCTTTACAGGCAGCCATACCGTCACAAAACCTACTGCAATGACTGTAAAGAATGTCATTGCCACATCGCTTGCAACAATTTCAACAGGGTAGCTCTCAACAAACATAACACCGTCTCCTAATGAAATGAGTCCGAAGTGCTGTTGGGCAAGGCTCAGTGCAACGCCTGCAACAATGCCTATTGCAGCTCCCAGCGCGGAAATTATTGCACCCTCAAATACAAAGATGTTTGCAATAGTCTTGTTCTCGGCGCCCATGCTGTATAGTGTCCTCATGTTCTCGCGCTTTTCAATGATTAGCATTGCCAGTGAACCAATGATGTTGAAACAGGCAACCATCAGTATAAAGGTGAGGAATATGTAGGAAATAATCTTTTCCACCTGCATGACCTTGTATACATCCATTTGCTGCTCATAACGGTCCTGCACAGTGTAGTTGCTGCCAAGAATATTCTCAATATCCTTCTTCACCTTTGCGGCGTCTGCATCGCCTTTGATTTTCAGTTCCATTGAAGTGGCTTCGTTTGCCTCTCTTTGGAACAACTTGCGTGCAAAATCATCGGACGCTATTATGTATTCGTCGTCATATTTGGGTTGGTTAAGGATGAATACCAGCCCTGTGGAGTGCAGTTCTGCCTTCTTGAAATTCCTTGCAGGAATCGTCAGGTTAATGTTGCCCAGTCTGTTGGGCGCATAAATCTCAAGCGGCCTTGTGAACAGGACACCGCAATTCAACTTGTGTACCAATCCCCCTCCAAGCACAGCGTAGTCGTTCATGCCGTCATTGAGGACAAATTCTCCCTGGCCGTACAGTGTCTTGCCAATGCCGGTGAGCGGTGCAAAGGAGTCATCAACACCCTTTATGGTTACCATTGCCTGCTGCCCGCCGTATCCCGCCATCGCTTTTCCCTCAACACAGAACGACAAGGCTGCGATATCCTGCATATCTGCAACCTTGCCTATCTCCGGCGCATCGGTGGTGAAGACCTTTCCGCTTGCAGCCACAATCTTTATGTCGGCATCAAATGCCGAGAACTGCTTGGCGACAACGCTCTGAAAACCGTTGAACACCGATAGCGTGCACACCATTGCTGCCGTAGCAAGGGCAATACCTGCAATGGCCACTCCCGAAATGATGTTTATCACCTGGTGGCTTTTCTTTGAAAACAGGTACCGCTTTGCTATATATAGCGACAGGTTCATTGTGCAATTACTCCTTCAGCAACTTGTCGATATTCTCAATGTAGTCGAGCGAGTCGTCAATGTAGAATCTTATCTCGGGGATGATGCGCAACTGGTGGCGAACCTTGTTGCCAAGTTCAAAACGTATTGCCTTGATGTTGGTGTTCAGGTGCTCAACAACCTCGTTGCCCTTCTCTGATGGGAACACGCTAAGGTATGCCTTTGCGATGCCCAAATCTGGGCTGACGCGCACTGCGCTCACTGAAACCATAACGCCGCGTGTCTCCTTTTGCAATCTAAGCAGTATCTCGCTCAACTCCTTCTGAATGAGTCTTGAAATCTTGTTTTGTCTTGTACTGTCCATATGTTTTTTACTTTTTTCTTATTATCGTAAGTCCGTCGCGCAGTGGCAGAATCACCACCTCGACCCTCTCGTCATTGCGTATCAGGTCATTGAAAGCCCTCACGCCGTTTGTCTGCGCGTCCTGCCTTGCCGGGTCAATCACGTGCCCGTCCCACAGGGTGTTGTCGGCAAGTATCCAACCGCCATCATTGAGGTACTCCATTGCCATCTCATAGTACTTTATGTACTCGCGCTTGTTGCCGTCCATGAATACCAGGTCGAATTTCTCGCCCAATGTGGGCACAATCTCAAGCGCATTGCCAATGATGAACTCAATCTTGTCGGCATAGGGCGAACCGTCTATCCAACTGCGTGTGAAATCCTCAAGTTCGTCCTCTACCTCAAATGTGTAGAGTTTGCCGCCCTCGTCAAGTCCCTCGGCCATGCATAGTCCCGAATATCCGGTGAACGTGCCAATCTCCAGAATCCTGCGTGGGCGAATCATTTTTACAAGGAACTTGAGCAGACGTCCCTGTATGTGACCCGATGCCATTTGCGGTGCCAGTATCTCAACGTGAGTAGCACGGAACAGCCTGTAGAGGTAGTCGCCTTCGGGGCTGCTGTGGTCGGCAATGTACTGGTCGAGTGGGGTTGTGAGGCTCATTTTTGCGTTCAGTTCTTATTTCAACTGCGAAGATACAACTTTTTGATGAGCAAACAAAAAGGTTTCAAATCCATAATAGTCCTATTTTGTCGTTATTTCGCTCTTTTTTTGTAACTTCGCCTGTGGAAAACATTGCCTTTAGATGAACAGGAAGTCACAATCGCCGCTTATGCGTTACCGCATCTATCTGCAGCTCGAGAAGTCGCTGCAGCCCAACACTGTCGAGGCATACATTGGCGATGTCAACAAACTGATGGCGTTCTTTGGTGATGCTGGCCGCCTGCTCACTGTTACACTCGGTGACTTGCGCGAGTTTCTCTCTGCAATGGCTGATGTGGGAGTCAATGCCCGCTCGCAGGCACGCATAATATCTTCTCTGCGCTCATTCTATGGTTTTCTGAAACTGGATGGATACATAGAGTCCGACCCTACAGAACTGCTGCGCTCGCCCAAGATTGGTGTGCGCCTGCCCGATGTGCTCACGCTTGAGGAGATTGATGACATTATCAATGCAATTGACCTGGCTACACCCGAGGGGCAAAGAAACAGAGCGATTATTGAGGTACTCTACAGTTGTGGTCTGCGTGTGTCGGAACTCTGCTCGCTACGTATGTCCGACCTCTATCTCAAAGAGCAGTTCATCCGTGTGACGGGCAAGGGCGACAAGCAGCGCCTTGTTCCCATTTCATCGCGTGCCATTGCCGAACTTGAGGCCTATTTTGAGGACCGCAACAGGATTGCCATTAAGCGTGGATACGAGGACTATGTATTCATAAGCGAGCGCTTGAAGAAACCGCTTTCGCGCATAACGGTGTTTTATCACATCAAGGAACTTGTGGAAAGGCTGGGCATTAAGAAGAGCGTGAGCCCTCACACCTTCCGCCACTCCTTTGCCACCCATCTGCTCGAGGGCGGTGCCAACCTGCGTGTGATACAGGTGATGCTTGGGCATGAGAGTATCTCCACCACCGAAATCTATACTCATATCGACCGGCATCGCTTGCGCGAGGAGATAATTCTGCATCATCCCCGCAACTGCAAAAAAAAGTAAAATAAACTGCGAACACACTGCTCTTTTTTTTGATAATTGGATTTGTAGCGCTAACTTTGTAGCACTGTGGTGCCGCGTGGGCGCAGCACACGACAAAACTAAATAAAAAACTATAGATTAATGCTTAAGAAACTGTATTTGCTGCTTGCTGTAGCGGCTGTTGTGTTGAGCTCTTGCAGCTCCAAGATGAAGAGTATGAAGCCCGAGTATTTCACAGTTACTCCGGGTGTGCTGGAGGTTGTTGGCAGTGAGATTCCTGCCACCATTGACGGCCGTTTCCCTGCAAAGTTCTTCAACAAGAAATCGGTATTGACAATCACTCCGGTCCTCAAGTACGAGGGTGGCGAGGCTATGTCTGAGCCTGTGACATTCCAGGGCGAGAAAGTGCGAGGCAATGACCGTACAATCTCATATGAAAACGGTGGAAACTTCAAGATGAAGATTCAGTACGACTACATCCCTGAGATGGAGGATGCCGAACTCTATCTGCGATTCGTGATAAACAAAGGCAATAAGAGAACCGAAGTTCCCGAGGTGAAGGTTGCCGATGGCTGTATTGCTACATCGCAACTCTACCGCCAGACTGCGGCCAGCGCAAATATCGCTGTTGGCGAGGATGCATTCCAGCGTGTTATCAAGCAGGCGAAGGAGGCAAATATCATGTTCCTCATCCAGCAGACAAACCTCCGCACCTCTGAACTCAACAGCACCGAGATGGAAGAATTCCGCGCAGCACTCAAGGATGTCGCAACCGACTACGAGAACAAGGTGCTTGATGAGATTAAGGTGTCGGCCTACGCTTCCCCTGATGGCGGCGTGATGCTCAATGACGGCCTTGCCGTAGTGCGTGAGATAAACACCGCAAAGCAGATGAAAAAGGAACTGAAGAATGCCAAACTCGACGGTTATGTCGATAGCGAATACACTGCCGAGGATTGGGAGGGCTTCAAGGAACTTATCTCGCAGTCAAATCTGCCCGATAAGGAACTTATCCTCCGTCTGCTCTCAATGTATACTGACCCCGAGGAGCGTGAGCAGCAGATAAAGAATATCTCATCGGTGTATTCTGAACTTGCCGATGAAATTCTTCCCAAACTGCGCCGTGCACGCGTTACGCTGAACTATCAGATTATCGGACGCTCCGATGAGCAGATAAAGGCACAGTATGCAGCAGACCCTGCAGAACTCTCATTGGAGGAGATTCTCTACTCTTCAATCCTCACCGAGGACGAGGCAGAGCAGGCCGGGATTTTCAATACAGCAATCAAGTTGTATCCAAACGACTACCGCGCATATAACAACCTGGGTGTGATGGCCTACAATAAGGGCGACTACAACAGTGCCGCAAGTTATTTTGCAAAGGCCGAGAGCGTGGCAAAGGCTGCTCCCGAGGTGATGGTGAACCTGGGCTATCTTGAGTTGCTCGAAGGCAATGTTGCCGAGGCCGAGGGCTACATGGCAAAGGGTGCCGATGCAAAGGCTGGCGATGAGGCTCTTGGAAACCTGTATCTTGCACAGGGTGAGTATGGCCGTGCTGCGGCATTGCTCAAGGGTAAGAATACAAACAGTGCACTGCTGGCGCAGGTGCTCAACAAGAACTATGTTGCAGCGCGGGAGACTCTCGATGAAATGGAGAATCCCGATGCCATGACCTACTATATCAAGGCAGTGCTTGGTGCACGCATATCAAACGTAAGTTTTGTGTATGATGGCCTGAAGAAGGCTGTTGAACTCGATCCCTCATTGGCAAAGAAGGCTTTGGGTGACCTTGAGTTCGCTAAATATGTGAAGGACGCTACCTTCTGCAATATCTTGAAATAATATCAGTGGCTGCAAATATACTGAACAAGCAGGTTGCGATGCTTGCACTCTCAAGGGTGCAAGTGCCGCAACTTGCTCTTATAAGGGAACTCATTGAAACCGTTGGCAGTGCAAAGGAACTGCTTGAGAATGCCGACAGCATAGGCGACATTGTGCCCGGCGCAACGCCTCGCCTGCGCCAGTTGCTGTGCGACAGTTCGCTTGTGGAACTTGCCGAAAAGGAGATGGAATTCATAGAGTCAAAAGGTATAAAACTCATCTGTTATGGCGATGATGCCTATCCTGCCCGCCTTGCCGAGTGTGCCGATGCGCCGCTCGTTCTGCACTCGCTCGGTAATGCCGACCTCAACGCCCGCCGCATTGTTTCCATCGTTGGCACACGCCATGCAAGCGAATATGGAAAATCCCTGTGTGAGAATTTTGTTGCCGACCTGGCACGCTTCGCGCCCGGAACGCTCATAGTCAGCGGCCTTGCATACGGTATTGATGTCTGTGCCCATCGTGCGGCGCTTAAGGCCGGGTTGCCAACTATTGGAGTGCTTGCTCATGGGCTGGACCGCATATATCCCGGCGCGCACCGCACCACAGCAAAGCAGATGCTTGAGAATGGCGGCCTGCTCACAGAGTTTATGAGCGGAACAGAGTCCTTAAAGCCATTTTTTGTGCAGCGTAACAGAATCGTTGCCGGCATGGCCGATGCTACGGTTGTCGTGGAGTCGGCATCAAAGGGCGGCTCGCTCATCACGGCCTCGCTCGCCTTGGGATATGACCGCGAATGCTTTGCTTTCCCTGGCAGGGTAAACGACCAATACTCGCAAGGCTGCAACGAACTTGTGAGCCGCAACAGGGCTGCGCTCATAACAAGCGCTTACGACTTTGTCGAGGCAATGAACTGGGATGTAGCCACTCCCAAGAAGAGCGCCGAGGATTTGCAGGCCGAACTTTTCCCTAGTCTTTCGTCCGAAGAGACTGCTGTAATGACCGCTCTGCGCGAGAATAGCGACGGTTTGCAGGTGAACCAGATAGTTGTTCAATTGAATATTCCAATAAACAAACTGCTGCCATTGCTTTTTGAAATGGAGATGAAAGGCCTTGTCAAGGCCGTTGCCGGCGGGTGTTACAGGGCTGTGATGATGTAAGGTTTTTTAATGTGTCCATTTTTTTAAATTCCCCAATTTGTCATCCGGGGCTTTGGTTCCTTTCTTTAAGGGGAAAGCCCAATTAAGGTATCTTGTCTCAAATTTACCGTTAATGTACCATACCGGCCAGGGCTTCAAATCCTTCAATACAGCCTTGACGGCCATTATTAATGGAGAATTCTGGGACATTGATTCATACTCATCAGGGCTTAGGCATTGCACATTGCAATCCTGTAGTATGCCGTTCTCATCAATGATGTAGTCGCAGAACCGCAAGAAGAAACGTGTCTCTTCATATTCGGGGAATTTTTCCCAAGGAAAATTCTCGGCCAGCGCTTTACAAACATCAAACGGCGTAACCCCCTCTTTGTGGTAATTGTTGTACTGGGTAATCTCTTTGACAATTCCGTTGTCTACAACTATTAGGCATTCATTCTCATTGTGCCTTGCAAAGGCCATATGCTCATATAATATCTCTTCGCCTCTGCCTGCTCGCATGGTGTCGCAGAACCACGATGCGCATATACCCTCAGTTGTGTAATATGGTGCAAAAATCTCCTTGAGTGTCTCTTCGTCCAAAGCGAAAAAACTCCATTCTAAAAATTCTTCCGTTTCCCGGAAATATTGTACCCCGACCTCACGCAGATATAATTTGTTCTCCTTGATTTCCCATTCTGCAATGTAGTTCCTCCATAAATCGCTGCTGTGTGATATTTCCCATTCAATACTGTCCTCGGTTATCGTTTCGGGCAGTGACTCAATGGCTTTTGCTATTTTTTCACTCAACTCCCTGTTGGTTTCTATCGGGCAGTAATAGAGTTGCCAATATTTACCATTCATCAGCAGGCTTTCGGCCATCTGTCCGGTTGCCTTTGTCATGATAGGCAGGGAAAGCAATAGTAGAGCGAACAGTATCTTTTTCATTCTTGTAATATTTATAATGCAATGATAACTATTTTTCTGCAAAATTGTATATCTTCGCGTAAAATATATTTGGATGAAAGAATTTGTTATATCGACAACTAAGAAGGAGACCGCCATTCTGGTGGGTTTGATTACCTCTACGCAGAACGAGCGCAAGACGAACGAGTATCTCGACGAACTCGAGTTCCTTGCGCAGACAGCCGGTGCCGAGGTCGTGAAGCGCTTTACACAGCGTATTGACCACCCGCACCCTGTTACATACGTGGGTACAGGTAAACTAAAGGAGATTGCCGATTATGTCGAGATGCTCAAGGATACCGATGACGAGATTGGTATGGTAATCTTCGACGACGAACTGTCGGCAAAGCAGATACGCAATATTGAAAAGAAAATCAAGATAAAGATTCTCGACCGTACTTCGTTAATCCTCGATATATTTGCAATGCGTGCGCAGACCGCTCATGCAAAGGTGCAGGTTGAACTTGCACAGTACAAGTATATGCTCCCTCGTCTGCAGCGCCTGTGGACTCACCTTGAACGCCAGGGTGGTGGCTCCGGCGGCGGTAGCGGAAAGGGTGGTAGTGTGGGCCTGCGTGGTCCTGGTGAGACACAGCTTGAGATGGACCGCCGTATCATCCTGGGCCGTATGTCGCTTTTGAAGGAACAATTGGCGCAGATTGATAAACAGAAGAGCATACAGCGCAAGAATCGTGGACGTCTTATCCGTGTGGCGCTGGTGGGCTATACCAACGTTGGTAAATCAACACTCATGAACCTGCTTGCCAAGAGCGAAGTTTTTGCCGAGAACAAACTCTTTGCTACGCTCGACACCACAGTGCGCAAGGTAATCATAGAGAACCTGCCGTTCTTGCTTTCTGACACAGTAGGATTCATACGCAAGTTGCCTACCGACCTTGTGGAGTCGTTCAAGTCAACACTCGACGAGGTGCGCGAGGCCGATTTGCTGCTGCATGTCGTTGACGTGTCGCATCCCGAGTTCGAGGAGCAGATTGAGGTGGTTGAAAAGACACTTGCCGACCTCAAGTGCGGCGACAAGCCTCTGATGGTAATCTTCAATAAGATAGATGCCTTTACATACGTGCAGAAAGAGGAGGATGACCTCACTCCAAAGACAAAGGAGAACATTACGCTCGACGAGTTGAAGGAGACCTGGATGAATAAGCTGTCGGACAACTGCCTGTTCATCTCGGCACGCGAAAAGCAGAACATCGAGAATCTCAAGGAAATCATCTACAAGAAGGTATGCGAACTGCATGTGCAGAAGTATCCTTATAATGATTTCTTGTACCAAACCTATGAAGACGTGAGCGAAGAGTAAACAATGCTCATTATCGGCATGAATAACATTTAACACATTAATATACAAAAAACTATGGCAGCAATTCCTGAATTCAAGTATGCCCACATGTTCCAGCATGGTAAGGACACAACAGAGTATTATCTCTTGACAAAAGAGGGTGTCTCTGTGGGCGAGTTTGAGGGTAAACCAATCCTCAAAGTTACTCCCGAGGCTTTGACACTCTTGTCACGCACCGCTTTCCGCGATGTATCGTTCATGTTGCGCCGTGCTCACAACGAGCAGGTTGCAAAGATACTCAACGACCCCGTGGCAAGTGACAATGACAAGTATGTAGCACTCACATTCCTTCGCAACGCCGAGGTGGCTTGCAAGGGTCAGCTCCCATTGTGCCAGGATACAGGTACAGCAATCATACATGGCGAGAAGGGTCAGCAGGTGTGGACCGGTTTCTGCGACGAGGAGGCTCTCTCACGCGGCGTGTTCGATACATACACACAGGAGAACCTGCGCTACAGCCAGAACGCCCCACTCAACATGTACGACGAGGTGAACACAAAGTGTAACCTCCCTGCGCAGATTGACATTGAGGCAACCGAGGGTATGGAGTACAAGTTCCTCATGGTTACAAAGGGTGGAGGTTCTGCCAACAAGACATATCTCTATCAGGAGACAAAGGCTCTCTTGAATCCGGCAACCCTTGTTCCATTCCTCGTTGAGAAGATGAAGAGCCTGGGTACAGCTGCTTGTCCTCCCTATCACATTGCATTCGTTATCGGTGGCACATCGGCCGAGAAGAATCTTCACACTGTGAAACTCGCTTCAACACACTACTACGATGACCTGCCTACAACAGGCGATGAGACAGGCCGCGCATTCCGCGACATTGAACTCGAGGAGCAGTTGCTCAAGGAGGCTCATAACATTGGTCTTGGCGCGCAGTTCGGTGGCAAGTATCTTGCACACGACATCCGCGTTGTACGTCTGCCACGTCATGGCGCAAGCTGCCCAGTTGGTATGGGTGTCAGCTGCTCGGCCGACCGCAATATCAAGGCCAAGATTAACAAGGACGGTCTTTGGATTGAGAAACTTGATGACCAGCCTGCAACACTAATCCCCGAGGCTTTGCGTAACGCAGGCGAGGGCGAGATTGTGCGTGTTGACCTCAACCGTCCAATGAAGGAGGTTTGTGCTCAACTCTCACAGTATCCTATCGCTACACGCCTCTCTCTCAACGGTACAATCATCGTTGGCCGTGACATTGCTCACGCAAAACTGAAAGAGCGCATTGATCGTGGCGAGGGACTCCCACAGTACATCAAGGATCACCCAATCTACTACGCCGGTCCTGCAAAGACTCCTGCCGGCATGCCTTGTGGCTCTATGGGTCCAACTACAGCAGGCCGCATGGACTCATACGTTGACCTGTTCCAGGAGAATGGCGGCTCAATGATTATGCTTGCAAAGGGTAACCGCAGCCAGCAGGTGACCGATGCTTGCCAGAAACATGGAGGTTTCTACCTCGGTTCAATTGGTGGTCCTGCCGCAATCCTTGCTCAGAACAACATCAAGAGCATCGAGTGCGTTGAGTACCCCGAACTTGGCATGGAGGCTATCTGGAAGATTGAGGTTGAGGATTTCCCTGCATTCATCCTCGTTGATGACAAGGGTAATGATTTCTTCAAGCAGATTAAACCACGTTGCAGTTGCTGCAAGTAAAAACTTGTTGTCATACTGAGCAACGCGAAGTATCTATTCTTGCGCAGTCTTGGAAATTCTTTACTGTGTTCAGGATGATATTTGCGAATCCAAATTGGGCGTCTCTTTGAACTAAGGGACGCCCAATTTGTTTTTGAATGAGAAGGTGTTTGAACTCATCTCCTTGATTTTTTTTTTAAAAGCGCTTTCAAAAAAAGTGACCGAATGTCTTTGTCATTTGGAATAAAATTAAGATAATTGCAGAAGAAAATCCTATTAACAATTTTAATAAAAAACAACTATGGATAAATCATTGAAAGGAACAAAGACCGAAGCAAACCTTTGGGCTGCTTTTGCGGGTGAGAGCCAGGCACGTAACAAGTATACATACTATGCAAGCAAGGCAAAAAAGGATGGCTTTGAGCAGATGGCTGCTATCTTCCAGGAGACTGCTGACCAGGAGAAAGAGCATGCAAAATTGTGGTTCAAACTTGTACATGGCATTGGCAGCACAGCCGAGAACTTGGTAGATGCTGCTGCGGGTGAGAACTATGAGTGGACCGATATGTACCCAACAATGGCAAAGGAGGCTCGTGAGGAGGGCTTTGTTGAGATTGCTGCAATGTTTGAGGCTGTAGCAAAGGTTGAGAAGGTACACGAGGATCGTTACAAGAAGTTGCTCGAGAATGTGCAGAATGGTCTTGTATTCAGCCGCGACAAGGACTGCATCTGGCAGTGCCGCAACTGTGGCCACTTGCACATTGGCAAGATGGCGCCCGAGATTTGCCCTGTATGTGTACATCCAAAGGCATACTTCCAGTTGAAACCAGAGAACTATTGATTGTAAAGGTCTTCAATAACAGTAAAATGCTCCTGTCGATGACGATAGGAGCATTTTTTTGTATGTGTTATACTTTGTGTCTTATTCTACTACCCAATTTGGGTTGTGTGCTTTTGTCTCTGCTGGGTTATAGCGCAGTGCCTTCTTGCAGGGAATCTGTACCTTGTATGTCCTCCCGGCCTTGTTGTTTAGCGTTGTGCGCCTTATCCAGTGATTTGCTTCGCGCAACTGCAGGAATGTGAGTCCGTACTCCTGGGCAAAATCGGCCCAGTCAATCATAGCGCCGCTTGCTGTAACTTCGCGTTCAATGGGGATGGTGGGGTAGAGGTCGCTGCTGCGCAATATGAAACCATATCTTGCGGGGCATTCAAATACTGTTTTCACAGCCATGAGGCGGAATATATAGCGCGATGTCTCGTTGGGCAGCAGCAGGTCTATGGCCTTCTTCTCCTTTTGTCTCTCGCTGCGCTTGGCTACATTGGCGCGTCCTGTATTGTAACTTGCCGCAACAGTTAGCCAGTCGCCGAAAATCTCGTACGAGTCCTTGAGGTATTTGCACGCAGCGCGTGTGGCCTTCTCGGTGTGGTAGCGCTCGTCAATCTCTTCTGTTACTTCGAGCCCATGCTCGCGGCCAGTCTTCTCAAGGAACTGCCACAGTCCGCCGGCCTTTGAGGGTGAGAGCGCCTCGGGGTCGCCGTTGCTCTCAATGATCATCAGGTACTTGAAGTCATCGGGCACACCGCACTCCTTGAGTATCGGTTCTACAATAGGGAACAGACGGTTGGCACGCTTGATGATGAGTGTTGTGTTTATATGCGAGTATGTAAACGAGAGCATCTCCTTGTCCATGCGTTCGCGTCGCTCCTGCAGCGTGAGGTCGATGGTATCGCCGGCAAATACAATGCTTGTAGGCGTTTCGGGCGGGAGCACGTTTGCTATTTGGCACTGTGCGCTGTTGTTGTCCTGTGGGGTCTGCGCCTTGTTGCTTGAGAGGAAAATGGCAACGCATGCCAGTGAAATCAACATTATGAATGATGAAATTCGAGTCTTGTGTTTCATTGTCTGTGTGAGGTGTAAAAAATGGAACGCAAATGTAGCTCAATTATGTGCAAATATCAACCCCTTTTATTGATTTGCATTGCTTTTTTTTGTTCCTTTGCATAATATTTTATAGGGGGATTCCCAAAGATTATTTTTTTAACATTATGGGTGAATTTGAAATGATAGCAAAGACCTTCCAGGGCTTGGAAGAGGTCTTGGCAAAGGAGTTGGTTGCTTTGGGCGCAAATAACGTGCAGATTGGCCGTCGTATGGTCTCTTTCACAGGTGACAAGGAGATGATGTACAAGGCGAATTTCCATTTAAGAACTGCCGTACGTATTTTGAAACCATTCCTTCACTTCAAGGCAACAAATGCCGACGAGGTATATGAGGCAGTGAAGGCTTTCGACTGGGAGCAGTATCTCGATACCACCTCGACATTCTCTGTCGATGCAGTAGTTTACAGCGAGGTGTTCCGTCATTCCAAATTTGTTGCCTACCGCGTCAAGGATGCTATTGCCGATTACTTCAATGACAAGTATGGAGAGCGTCCTTCTGTACGTCTTAACAACCCCGATCTTATCTTTCACATACATATTGCAGGCGAGGATTGTACTCTTGCTTTCGATAGTTCGGGCGAGTCGCTCCACCGTCGCGGATACCGCGTTGAGACAGGCCGTGCGCCAATCAACGAGGTGCTTGCTGCCGGTATGATTATGCTTACAAACTGGCATGGCGAGTGCGACTTTATTGACCCAATGTGCGGTTCGGGAACACTGCCCATTGAGGCGGCGCTCATAGCGCGCAACATTGCGCCCGGCGTCTTCCGCCAGGGCTATGCCTTTGAGAAATGGAAAGACTATGACAGCGCTCTCTTCAAGTCAATCTACGAGGATGACTCGGCCGAGCGTGAATTCAAGCATAAGATATATGGCTACGATGTGGATGGCCGCATGGTGGCTTGCGCGCGCCGCAATGTGAAGTCGGCAATGATGGGTGACTGCATTGAGATTGAGTGCCGCGACATAAAGGACTTCGAGGAGCATTCAGAGCCTGCTATCATGATTGTGAACCCGCCATATGGCGAGCGTCTTGTCCCGGATAAGTTGCTGCAGGTGTACAAGGATCTTGGTGCGCGCCTGAAGCACGCGTTCCAGGGTAATGTGGCCTGGGTAATCAGCAATAACTATGATTGCTTTGACCAGATTGGCCTCAAGGCATCGGCGCGTATACCCCTTTTCAACGGTGACCTTGATTGTGAGTTCCGCAAGTATGAACTGTTCCAGGGCAAGTATAAGGGATTCCGAGGCGAGGGTAACGAACTCAAGAAGGATTACGCTCCGCTAAAGCGTCAGTCACGCCTTACAGGCCTTGACGGCGAGACACGCTCGGAGCGTGCATCCAAGAACCAGAATAACGATGCCAACTACTCTAGCGAGATTGATGATGAGTCAATGCGTCGTCGTCGCGAGCTTGAGGCATACTTTGACAAGGCTCGCAGAAAACCGGCACGCAGAGAGCGCCGTGAAGGTGATGGCGAAAGAAGAGAGCGTCGCGAGGGATTTGCTCCGCGTGACGAACGTCGTGACGAACGCCGCGCTCCACGCGAGAACCGCCGCGATGACCGCTTTGCTTCACGCGAGGGCCGTGCTCCACGTGACGAGGGCCGCGATAATCGTCGTGTTCCACGCGAAGGACGTCCTGAGCGCCGTGATGACCGTCGTCGTGATAACCGTGATGGTGGCAAGCCTGCAGCAGGTGCACGCAAATCATTTGATCGCAAGGGTGACGGAAAGCGCCAGGCTCCCTACAAAGGCGATTTCAAACCATTGCGTGGTGGCAAGAGAGACAAGAAATAACTAAAAAGCAAATAAGATACTACTATGAACATATTACTTTTGGGTAGCGGTGGCCGTGAGCACGCTCTCGCTTGGAAAATTGCTCAGAGTCCTAAGGTTGACAAACTGTACATTGCTCCAGGCAATGCCGGAACAAAGGAGGTTGGTGAGAATGTAAGCATTGCAGTCTGCGATTTTGACGCTATCGCCGAGTTTGTACTTGCGAACAATGTGTCAATGGTTGTTGTTGGTCCCGAGGACCCATTGGTGAAGGGCGTATATGACTATTTCGCTGCAGATGCAAGGCTCAAGAATATCGCGGTGATTGGTCCTACAAAGGCTGCCGCCGAACTCGAGGGCAGCAAGAACTTTGCAAAGGAGTTTATGCAGCGCCACAATATCCCTACAGCTGCATACAAGGCTTTCACTGCAGCAGAGAAAGAGGAAGCCTACCGTTTCCTTGAGGGCCTGAAAGCGCCTTATGTGCTCAAGGCCGATGGCCTGTGTGCCGGTAAGGGCGTACTTATTCTCCCTACACTGGAGGAGGCAAAGAGCAGCCTTGATGAGATGCTCGACGGTATGTTCGGCGACTCTTCGGCAACAGTTGTAATTGAGGAGTTCCTTGATGGTATTGAGTGCTCGGTGTTTGTGCTCACTGACGGCAAGGATTATGTAATCTTGCCCGAGGCAAAGGACTACAAGCGCATTGGTGAGGGCAATACAGGCTTGAACACCGGTGGCATGGGTTCAATATCTCCTGTTCCTTTTGCAACAAAGGAGTGGATGAAGAAGGTAGAGGATAGAATAATCAAGCCTACAGTTGACGGTCTTGTAAAGGACAGCCTGCTCTACAAGGGCTTCATCTTCTTCGGTCTTATCAATGTTGATGGCGAGCCAATGGTTATTGAATACAACGTGCGTATGGGCGACCCCGAGACAGAGTCTGTCATGCTGCGTCTGAAAAGTGATATCGTTGAACTCTTTGAGAAGGTTGCTGCGGGAACACTCGCCGGAACAACAGTTGAGTTTGATGAGCGCAATGCTGTGTGCGTGATGCTTGTATCGGGTGGTTATCCCGAGCACTATGACAAGGGCTTTGAGATGACAGGTTTCGAGGATGTGAATGAGAGCATCCTGTTTCATGCCGGTACAACCGAAAAGGATGGCAAGGTGGTGACAGCCGGTGGCCGAGTAATAGCGGCGGTTTCATACGGTGCTACACGCCAAGAGGCTCTTGAGCGCTCTTTCCGTTCGGCGAATGCCATCAAATACGAGAAGAAATATTTCAGAAGCGATATCGGTTTTGACTTGTAAGAAGATGCTACAGGGCTATTTCGCTTCGGGCAGATATACATCGGCAGTACTGTTTGTGCTGTCGATGTTGGTTATGGTATCGGCTCACTGGATGCCGGTATCGGCTTTGCCTATTGACGGATTGCCTGTACTCTTCAGTGGTTTTCTTTCACGTGCGGTGGCGCTCCTGCTGTATATGTTGTCGGCAGTACTTCTCTCCCGGCAGACATTCTTTGACAGGGAAGTGAAATGGAAGGGGGCATTGTATATGTGGTTTGTCGCTGTCTCCACATTTGTGAATGGCAATGTGACAATAGCCCTGCTGTCGCTGGTTTTTCTGCTCTCGGTCATATTGCTGCTCTTCTGCCAGTACAGTCCTGGCCCTGTGGGCCTGCTCTATGCCTCGTTCATGCTGTTGGGGCTCCTTGCATTTATCTCACCCTATGCATTGTACCTGATACCGCTCTATCTTCTATTCTGTTCAATAACAAATACTTTGTCGTCAAGAGGTGTGGCGGCATCGTTTCTGGGCTTGCTTACACCATTCTGGCTTGTTGTGGGAACAGCCTATGTGTTCCCTCGTGCAAATGGAATCTGGGATTCTTTTGTGACTATGCTGCCGGCGGTTGCTGACGTGGATTTTGCAGGTTTGACCTTTGTTCACCTCCTTGTGCTGTTGCTTGTGCTTGCTGTTCTGCTGCCTGCCGTCTTTGCTTTTGTGGGCAGTGCTTCGCCGGCCAAGCCTTTGCTTCGCCGCAGGCTTACGTTTGTGATTGTGGCGAATATATACCTTTTGCTGCTGTTTGTTATTGTAGATGGCGGCTCCGGTTTCTTCTACATCTGCCAGTTGCCGTTTGTGGCAATATTGGCCTCCTATCTTTTTGCAAAGAAAGAGACACGTATGTCAAACGTGTATATGATATTTATTAACATAATAATGGTTGCAATGGCAACACAATCGCTATGGTTGATGCGTTAGTAGATTTTTTCAAAGATTATGGCTATTGGGGAATGGGAATACTTTCTTTCCTGTCAGGTTCTGTTCTTCCCATAGCAAGTGAGTTACTCCTGCTCCTGTTTCTGAGCCTGGGTCTTAGTGCTGTGTGGCTTACTATTGTTGCTACTGCGGGAAATACACTTGGCGGTATCACATGCTTCATGCTTGGATACCTGACAAACAAGGATACCGTACAAAGGGTGCTCAGGATTCCTGAAAGGAGAATGAAACGTGCCGATATGCTCATTCAGAAGTATGGCTATTGGACTGCAGCACTGTCTTTTGTGCCCGCGCTTGGCGAGGTGCTGCTGGTTGTGCTTGGCATTATGCGCGTGAACAAGTATAAGGTGATTGCCGTGATGACAGTGGGCAAATTGTTCAGGTATGCCTTTATTGCTGCATCATACTATGGAATAACAAACCTGTTCTGATGCGGCTTGTGCTGCAAACAGAACAGGTGTAAAGTGTAGGCGTGCTGATGCGTGGCCTCAGTACGATGCTGTGGCTTTTATGCCCTCTTTGGCAAGCAGGCCTACAATCCTGTCAAGTTCCTCGTGGGTGGCTTTCTGCAGGCCGCTCACAGGTGTTTCCCTGTCAATGGTGTAGATCATCACTTCGCGTGGGGCAATCTCTTTGACGGCGGCAATCCAGGGCATTACATACTCATTGCCGGTGTTGTCAATATTCTTGCCATTGACATTCCCCTTCATGAACATTGTCTGTATGACGGCCCTTCCTTTAAAGGCCTTCATTCTCTCTATTATGGCATTGACGTCATATCTGCCGGTAGGGCGGTCTACAGCAGAGATATATTCCGGGTCTGCTGTATCGAGTTTGAGAATGTTGTTATCCACTTTTTTCAACGCCTCAAAGACTGCGTTGCGGGTTATCAGAGTGGCATTGGTCAGTACGCTTACTTTTGCCGATGGACATATCCTGTCGCGCAACTCTATCGTGTCGTCAATGATACCGTCAAAATTGGGATGAATGGTGGGCTCTCCGTTGCCGGCGAATGTGATGACATCGGGCAATGTGCCATCTTTTGCCATTTCAAGAAGCTTTGCTTCAAGTGCTGTGGCAACCTCTTCACGCGTGGGCATTGCCTGCTTTGCTCTTCTTGTCGCGTTTAGCCCGCATTCGCAGTATATGCAGTCGAAAGTGCATACCTTGCCGTCAGTAGGCAACAGGTTGATTCCTAATGAA
Source organism: Bacteroidaceae bacterium (assembly GCA_045613945.1). Classification (GTDB taxonomy): domain Bacteria; phylum Bacteroidota; class Bacteroidia; order Bacteroidales; family Bacteroidaceae; genus HGM04593. The sequence continues at coordinate 1,590 of JAZLBZ010000029.1, read as the reverse complement.
ATACCTAGTCTGCGGCTCTTTACCGGGCCGAATATTGGCGATGGGTAGATGATTGTTGGCATGATGTCTCTTGGTTAAAAGTACTTTGTCTTGCAGATGTGGTGCCCAACTGATAGAAACGTTGTGGCAAGAAGATAGTTCGCGGTGGTCTATTTCCTGCCGAAATCGGCCGGTATTTCTCCCCACTTGTCGGTTTCCCATTTCATTAGGTGGGTAGTGTAGCGGTTCTCCTTCAGCCACTTCTCCGCACGGTCAATGTAACCGTACAGTTCCTCGCTCTTGCCATCTCGCGGCAACTTTGTCTTGCATTTTTTACCCTTTATCCACAGCAGGGCATTATAACTGTCCGAGTATATTGGCAGGTCAAGACCTTTCTGTTTTAACAGTGCAAGCCCGTGTACTATGGCAAGGAACTCTCCTATGTTGTTTGTTCCGAAAATGGGGCCAAAATGAAATACCTCCTCGCCTGTGGCGATGTACACACCCCGGTACTCCATCATCCCCGGGTTGCCGCTGCATGCTGCGTCTACCGCCAGCGCGTTCCTGACTATACAAGCCGGGAGTTCTGCCGGCGCTTTCTTTTCGCTGCTTCTTGCTCCTTGACCAATGTAGTGGCCGGGTGATGATGAGTATGCTCTCTCCGCTTCGGCAAGAGTGTCAAACGCCTTGTAAAGGGCCTGCTTTATGCCTTTTATCTGCGTTTGACACTCCTCCCAAGAGGAGTATATGCCCGGCTGAATGCCGTTCCATACTACATAGTATCTTTTTTTGGCCATTACTGTACCGGTTTTTTACATTCTTTCGGGAACCTCAATGCCAAGCAGGTTCATCGCTGTCTTGATGACCTTGCCCACATTGTCGGTGAGCAGCAGACGGAATGCCTTTGTCTCCTCATTCTCCTCGCGCAGGATACTGTAGTCGTGGTAGAACTGGTTGTACTCTCTTGCCAGTTCATATGCGTAGTTTGCAATGCCCGAAGGTGAGTAGTCTGTGCCGGCCTGGCGTACAACTGCAGGGAACTCGTTGAGCATTCTGATGATATTGCACTCCTTCTCGCTGATGCTCTCCGGTGCTGTAAACTCTGTCTTTGCACCAGCCTCGGCAGCCTTGCGTCCAATTGAACGTGTACGTGCGTAGGTGTACTGGATGAATGGGCCTGTGTTGCCGTTGAAGTCGATAGACTCTTTGGGGTTGAAGAGCATGTTGCGGCGTGCATCAACCTTGAGCATAAAGTACTTCAGGGCGCCCAAACCAATGATGCGGTTGATTTCGGCCTTCTCCTCGGCGGTGAGGTCGTTGAGCTTGCCGCCAAGTTCCTCCGATGTCTCGCGTGCAGTGTTGATCATCTCATCCATCAGGTCGTCGGCGTCTACAACAGTACCTTCGCGGCTCTTCATCTTGCCTTCGGGCAACTCAACCATGCCGTATGAGAAGTGTACAAGTCCCTTGCCCCATGAGAAACCTAGTTTGTCAAGCAGCAGTGAGAGTACCTGGAAGTGGTAGTTCTGCTCGTTGCCCACTACATAGACCATCTTGTCAATGGGGTAGTCGCGGAAACGCAACTGTGCAGTACCGATATCCTGTGTCATG
>JAZLBZ010000028.1:0-4323 GCA_045613945.1 Bacteroidaceae bacterium | reverse complement strand
TACAGAGATAGTACCATCAGCATTGAGTGTGAGTTCAATTGGAGTGTTACCGGCATTGCCGTCAAGCATCTTGAGGTAGACACTCTCCTCCAACATATACAAGTTGTTGTAATACATATCAACCGCCTGTGTGGAAGCATCGATAGTATTCAAAAATATACCACCGTAGTTGATTTCTGTTACATCATAACCCATAAAGTTGGTGATGCAATAGCTCTCGTAACCGGGATATGAGTCATCCCAGATGATTGTAACATCGAATGTAGACTGGAAGTTACCATTGTCGACTGTTGCTGTGAGGACATACTCGCCTGCCCAGTCAAAATCCTCGGGAACAACGGGTGTCTCGGGTGTCTCGGGCTCAAAGCCATCTCTTGTTACAACAAGATTAGAATACATCGCGTTGAAAACGGTTGTCGAGGTAGTATAATTGACTGTGAGTACACTCAAACCGATAACAGACATTGTACCATCCTCATTCACTGCCATCTCGATAGCACCCTGAGACCCATCCACATCACGAATCTCAAGATATGCCACACCGGGCTGTACCATATAAAGGAAACCGGTAGAAATCTCCACACTCTTGCCATCCTCGGCAGGAACAAATTCCAACCCGGCATAGTTGTTCAGGCCTACAACATCAAGACCAAAAATATTTGCAATGTAATAAGTTCCGTCATCATACTTCACAACCTCGAACTGGAAATCTGTAGGCCATTCGAAACCGGCAGCATTCTCAACGTAGATATCAGTTGAAGGATTCTTCAATGTCACATTGTAAACACCGGTCCAATCAACAGGAGCCACAGACGCAGCATTTTTCAAGGAACCAGCCATATACCACTGGAGATAGTTACCTTCTGAATCAATCAAACAGAAGTTATCGTTGTTGAGAACGAATTCAGTCTCCGACACCTTGTCAAAACCGATAACACCAGACATCTCATAACCATATACAGGAGCGAAGTAAACACCGGCAGCCTCATCAAGCGCAAGGTTGTCATACGCAAGTTCCAGCACCTCACCATCGAATGTTGCAGCCATCTCGACATTGCTGTACCCCTCTATTGCAAAAGTTGCGTTATATGCACGGTTGTCATCTCCACTCTTTGCAAGAGTAATTGAGAATGTCGTCGGGATAGTAGAATCCTGCATTGTATCATACTCGCCATCACCCGGTTTGAAAATCCACTCACCGCTAATATCGGCAACCTCAACGTCTGACACACCAGCAAATGTCATCTTGACATTGGTATACCTTGCTACAACAGTTGCCTTTTCGGCCTTGTAATCTGTAACCTCAACAACAGTAAAATCTGGTATTGAAATAACTTTTACAGCCGGGTCGTAGGTGTAGTATACAGTATTGTACATCTCTACAATCCACTCGCCGTTAACGTTATAACCATAGGGGTTGTTACCGTTTGCATCAGCAAGATAGAGGTTTTCCCACAACTGAGGGCTATTGAGGTTTGTCGCCTCAATTTTTGAACTGTTAATATTGAAGTTCTGCTGTACCTGAGAACCTGCAAAACCAATGATTCGTCCGCCATAAGTCTCATCGGCCTCAATAACCGCATCACATTCTCCAGGAAGAATGCTCTTGTATGCCTCATTGACATACTCAACATCTGCAGTAAACTTGTAGTTTCCAAACAAGTCCTTAGCAGAAGCCACCTGCGCTGTTGCCTGTACTGCAATGAAAAGCATAAGGCAAATTGACAAAAAGTAGTTTTTCTTCATAAACTAAAAATTTGATTATTTGATAAAAAATGTATACAAAACAATATCCGCGCGACAAAAGTAATGATTTACGGGCAAACTTTGATACCCAAATCATTAATATAGATAAACAAAAGCGTTAAAAGTGTAAAATCACTTCAGGTTCAACAGGAACTGCTTGATTGCCTCGCCACTGCTGGGGCGCTGTGCGCCATAGGTGTGGAGTTTACCTTCTTTGTCATATACCACAAAGAAAGGTATTCCACCGACATTGAGCGCAGTACCTAGCGAACCATCGCGGTCGCGCAACTGGTTTCCATGCATGTTGGCCTCAACAAGTTTTGCCTTCCAGGCATCCTCATCGGTGTCTGTGGAGACAGAGACACAGACAACATCGCTGCCTTCGAGTTCCTTTTCAAGAGCCTGCAGATGAGGAATCTCCCTACAGCAGGGGCCGCACCACGATGCCCAAAGGTCTACATACACATATTTGCCTTTAAACTCCGAGAAATCGACAACCTTGCCATCAGGGTTCACAAGAACTACCTCCTCGGGAAAATCGGCACCCGGCAAGGCCGACTTGCGCTTGAGATACTCCTTCACATAGATGTCCGACAACTCAAAATCATTGGCAATAGCCTGCAGATACTCAAGGCCGCCATCGAAATCCATGGCATAGTTATGACGCACGAGGTAACGGTTCATGAGCATATCGGCAACGCGGGCCCTTACAGCATCATTTTCATAACCGGCATAAAGCACATCCATCATGCCTCTTACATCGAGTTTTGCATCGGCCGACACTGTCGCATATACCAACTGCATAGCCGAGGGGATGAGAGCCGCATACTCATTGTCAAAGACATCGGCCATTGAGGGCAAGACATCGGCATCAGTAAAAGGCAACTCCTTCAATTTACGTTTTTGCGCTCTTGGAATAGATGTGTAGAAATTCTTTGCGTTTGAATAGGCGGCAGCCTTCATATAGCATGCAACAGCTTCAGAAGGTTTCACCGCTACAACTATTGAATCACAGGCAACAAGATAGTTCGCGAACAACGCACGCAAGTCGCCGTCTGTCATATCCTTGGCCATCCACAACTTGCGATTATTGGCATTTATGATTGAGTTAAGGTCCGAAATAGCCTTGTTATTCACAGACGAGCACTCCTTGAGTGACACCCCGTCAAACTCCACATCAAGCCCCACTCTCTTGGTCTTTGGCGCATACACGGTTGTGAGCCACTGGCCGCCATTTATAACCATTACCACCTCATAGAAACCCGAACGGGAAGCAGGCACACTTGCAGTGTACTTCTCTCCTTTCAGGCGCAAAGGCACAGTTTGGGCAGCATCGTCGGCATTCAAAGGCTGGATATAAACCTTCGACAAATCGGCTGACGTCTCAGATTTGAATGAAATCTCAAAACGGGTACGCTGAGCCGATGCTGTCATCGCAAAAAAGAACAACGACAAGAGTATTAATGATAAACGTTTCATTTCTTTAGAATTATATTTTCAAATGAATCAAAAAAAAGAGCACAAGGCGCTTTAAGTAAAATCGTTGGCAAAATTACTCATCTTTACACTCATTTGCAAACAAAACGAAAGAAAACCAGCCATTTGACAATATTAAAAATACATAATCAAAGAAAAAGCATACAAAATTCCAAAAAAGTCAGCACCACAGAGGCCGTGAATATAATTCACAAATATTAACAGGCGCGATGGAGGGATATAAAAAATAATAAGTATATTCGCGGCAGAACAATTTTACAAACCATTTTAAAATACCAAGACCATGAAACGTATATTCGTTATCATTGCATGCGCAGCCCTGATGATGGCTTGCGGTGGCAACAAGACGCAGGAGAACAAGTGTGGCGAGTGCAAGACAAAATGCGAAAAGCAGGAGTGCGGCACAAAAGAGTGTAAGAAAGAATGCGAGAAAAAGTGCGAGAAGAAGGAGTGCGAGAAGCAAGAATGCGGCGCTGAGAAAAAATGCGCAAAGCAGGAGTGCGAGAAGAAGTGTGATAAACAAGAGTGCGCACAGCAGGCTGCAGGCTGCATACATCTTGACACCGATGGCTTCACAACAAAGGTTGCCGATTTGAGCAAAGAGTGGAAATATCTTGGCGACAAGCCCGCCGTTGTCGATTTCTATGCAGACTGGTGTGGTCCTTGCAAGGCAATATCACCAATACTTGAAGAGATTGCAAAGGAGTATGCCGGCGAACTCTACATCTATAAAATCAATGTAGACAACGACCCATACATTGCCGATGCATTCAACATCCAGGCTATCCCAACACTGCTCTTCATCCCAATGCAGGGACGTTACAAGGTACAGACCGGTGGCGTAGCAAAAGAGGAACTTGTAAATATGATTAAGGAGAACTGCTTCAAATAAGAACTGAATCTTAACAGACAGGTAATCCCGGCTCACCAGCAAAAGTTGGGGGGATGATATAAAAATATTATCTTCGCGTTATTAAAAAAAGCAAGAATATGCAGGACGAAAAGATATTGATTGAGTTGGCCCGTCTGATACTGCCTTCCGGTTTTGTGGAGAATTTCAAGATAACAAGTATAGTCAGC
>JAZLBZ010000027.1:0-35898 GCA_045613945.1 Bacteroidaceae bacterium | reverse complement strand
ATTGACTCTCCGGTGGGCATTATGCCGGCCAACAACGGCGAGGTAATCATCATCGCTATCCCTCCATTGACAGGTGAGCGCCGTAAGGACTTGGTAAAGCAGTGCTCTCACGAACTTGAGACAGCGAAAATCAGTATCCGCAACGCACGCCGCGACGGTATCGACGTAATGAAGAAGTCTGTTAAGGAAGGCACCCCCGAGGACGTGGCAAAGGACGGCGAGGAGAGCCTGCAGAAGATTCATGACAAGTACATCAAGAAGGCTGAGGAGATTTTTGCTGCAAAGGAGAAGGAAATCATGACCGTGTAATTCCGGATGGCAGAGCAAGGAACAGTTGTAAGGAGTTCGGGCAGTGTCTACGGTGTGCGCACAGCAGCCGGTGCTGTCATTGACTGCAGGGTAAAGGGCAATTTCCGTCTTAAGGGAATACGCAGCACCAACCCTGTGGCGGTGGGCGACATTGTCAAGTACGATGTGCGCGGTGATGGCACTGCGTATATCACCGATATCCTTGAGCGCAAGAACTACATTGTGCGCAAGGCATCGAACCTCTCCAAGCAGTCGCACATCCTTGCTGCCAACCTCGATTTGTGCTTTCTCATTGTCACAATCAGTCACCCGGTGACGGCAACAACCTTCATAGACCGCTTTCTGGCAGCCGCCGAGGCCTATCGTGTCCCCGTTGTTCTTGTCTTTAACAAGGTCGACCTCTACAACGATGCCGAGCGCGAGGAACTTGAGTACCTCACAGCCCTCTATGAGAGCATTGGCTACAGATGCCTGCATACAAGCGCCGTTGGCGGTGCCGGGGTAGAGCAACTGAAGGCTGCAATGCAGGGCAAGGTGTCGTTGCTTGCCGGCAATTCGGGCGTTGGAAAGTCAAGCCTGGTGAATGCCGTTGCGCCCGAGATAGCGGCGCGCGTGGGCGAGATATCAAAGACTCACGATACAGGCATGCACACCACCACATACACCGAGATGTTTGAGTTTGCTCCCGGCAGTTACATTGTGGACACCCCGGGAGTAAAGGGCTTTGGTACCTTTGACATGGAGGTCGAGGAGATATCGCACTACTTTGTGGAGTTCTTCGAACTATCGAAGGACTGCAAGTATGGCAACTGCACCCATACCCACGAACCGGGCTGTGCAGTGCTTGCCGCCCTTGAACGTGGCGAACTGGCCCCATCGCGCTATCAGTCCTACCTTAGCATGCTCGAGGACAAGGAAGAGGGAAAGTACAGGGCATCGGAATAACGGGATGTCAATACATAAGACAGGGAGGATTGCTTTGCAATCCTCCCTGCTTGTATATCTTGTACGCCGTTTGTCAAACCTCATGCCACTCTAGTGAGAGTGAATAGTAGTAGTTCCACTCGCCAAAGTAATAACTGCATCTCTTGGAATTCTCGCCCAGACATACCTTGTATGGGCCATCAATTGTGCTTCCCCAACGGTGGGACACTTCAACGACGACATAATCCTCGCTAACTTCAATGACATTGACGTAGTGGTTTTCCTCGTACCTCCCTTCGAGTTCAAGGCTGCCGCATTTCAATGATGAGAGCGGGATGTAGAATGTCTGCTCGTCTCCCTTCTCTCTCCCGGTCACTTCGCATTCACTTGAAGAGCCGTCAACAAATTTAAGCATGATTTCCTGTGCCATAGTAGTATGTATTTAGTCTAATGCAAATATATCAAACTTGCGGCTATTGCAGGCATAAAAATGCTGAATTTAATTATACATTTTGAAATTTGCGTAATACAAAGAGTATCACACTTGTCTAAAAAAAGTTGAAAAAGTTTCACATTCTTGAAATGTTTGCTAATTTTGTTGCAAGAGATATTGAATTAAGGGGAGTGTTGCTTGTTGCGTTGTGACAGGCTTTTGGCATCACACTTCTTTAAAACAAACCGTTAAGCGCCTGGTGCCGGCGTGAAAATGATTGTTATGAAAAAGTTTTTCGTTTTTGTTATTGCTATGATGGCGCTTACAAGTTGTACTTCATACAGTACAATTAGAAAGACCGCAACAAGCCAGCCTGTAGAAACTGGAGTGATAACCGCAGTGCTGGCAGATCTCGAGGTGTCTCCTGACAAGATAACTTATTATTATTCTCCAACAGCAGCAATACATTTAGAGGGTGTCAAGAACATCTTGAACAGCGCCATAAGAGAGGCGTTGGCTGCAAATGGCGATGCTGATGTCCTGGTTGCCCTTGAGTATGAAACCAAGTTAAAACGCAGCTGGTGCGGCACAATTGTCGAGCATATCGTTATAACCGGATATCCTGCCAAATATAAGAATTTCCGTACTCCATCAGATGAAATGATTATAGATCTGCATAAAGATGCGAAGAGTGGGACCTCTTCAAATACCACCTTGTTTATAAAATAAGTATTAATATAAAAAAGTCTAGCAATGAAAAGGAGAATAGTTTTTTGCTTGCTTTTATTGTGCTCATTGTCTGCAATGGCCCAAGAAATACGTTTTGTTCAAGGCATTGTGCTTGGGAATGATGGTCAGCGCCTCTCTGGTATTACAGTAGAAACAGAAGACGCAAGTGTTCAGGCTGTTTCAAGACACGATGGAACTTTTGAAATGCGCGTTCCGCTTTCGGCAAAGAAACTGAATGTGACAAATGGTAAGAAACAGGTTTCGGCCCTAATAGATGGAGGCTATATTGTCCTGAATCTCAATGAACCTGCTAATAAAAATAGTATTGATGAAACAAGTCAACCATCAGCGCCGATAGGTGTGGTTGTCTATACAAGTTGTAAATCAGGAATAATTGCGTATCGTGGTGTCAATCCCGAAACTGGTGAAGAACTGTTTAATTATGGACCTCTTCAAGGAACAGAGGAGATTGGGGATTTCTTGGCAGTTGTTCATGCTCTTACATATATGAAAACTATAAAATCCAAATTGCCGGTATTCTCAGACAATGAAGAGGTGCTTTCATGGGTAAAGAAAAATAAATGTAAGGCGCAAATGCCAGAAGATGCAACTGAGCAACTTAAAAAGGCTGTTGCCCGCTCTGAAAAATGGTTAAAGGATAATTATTATAAAAATGCTCTGATTAAGTGGAATTCAGATGACTGGGGTAAAAATCCTGCATTTATTGAAGAGTGATTATCTTTGTAAAGGTGATAAAGAAATAGGGCAAGGTTCATGAACCTTGCCCTATTTCTTATATTTAATTAATGTCTATCACTTCTGTGGGTGTGCAATCAGGTACTCGGCAATCTGCACTGCGTTGAGGGCTGCACCCTTCTTAATCTGGTCACCAACAATCCACATGATAATGCCGTTAGGGTTCGAGATGTCCTTGCGGATGCGGCCAACGTATACTGGGTCCTGGCCTGCGAGGAACAGAGGCATTGGGTAGATCTTGTCCTCGGGGCTGTCCATGAGGATGAGGCCCTCGCCCTCTGTGATGGCGCAGCGTACCTCTTCAACGCTCAATGGACGCTCTGTCTCAATCCACAATGACTGTGAGTGAGAGCGCAGCGCGGGAACGCGGACGCACTGTGCGCTAACCTCAATGTCGCTGTGCATAATCTTGCGTGTCTCGTTGTACATCTTCATCTCCTCCTTTGTGTAGCCGTTGTCGGTGAACACGTCAATCTGTGGAATTACGTTGAACGCAAGCTGGTAGGCGAACTTCTCAACTGTTGGCTCCTCGCCTGCGAGCACCTGGCGGTACTGCTCATAGAGTTCGGCCATTGCTGCTGCACCGGCGCCGCTGGCAGCCTGGTATGTAGATGAGTGCACGCGTTTGATGTGTGAGAGACCCTCAATGGCTTTGAGCGCTACAACCATCTGAATTGTTGTACAGTTGGGGTTGGCAATGATATTGCGTGGGCGGTTATAGGCGTCTGTGGGGTTAACCTCGGGAACAACAAGGGGCACGTCGCTGTCCATGCGGAACGCGCTAGAGTTGTCAATCATCACGGTACCGTGCTTTGTGATTGTCTCGGCAAACTCCTTTGATACACTGCCGCCTGCCGATACAAAGGCATAGTCAATGCCCTGGAAATCGTCGTTGTGCTTCAGTTCCTTTACTACATAGTCTACACCGCGATAGTTGTAAACCTGGCCTGCGCTGCGGGCCGAACCAAAGAGCACCAGCTCATCAAAAGGGAAATTTCTCTCGTCGAGCACGCGAAGGAACTCCTGTCCTACCGCTCCACTGACACCTACAATTGCTATTTTCATAATTTGTTAATTGTTTGTTGATTGCAAAAATACTTAAATTTTGCATTATATGCCCCCGCCTATGCTATTTTTTTGTATTTTCGCTACTTGAAATGTGAAAATGGGCGATTTTATGGCTGAAAACTGGTTACAGCGCGGCGAACTTTTGCTGGGCGAGGAGAAGCAGGCGGTGCTTGCCGGCGCTCATCTGCTTGTTATTGGACTTGGTGGCGTGGGCTCCTGGGCTGCCGAGATGCTTTGCCGTGCAGGAGTGGGAGCGTTCACGCTTGTCGATGCCGACGTTGTTGATGTCACAAACATAACCCGCCAGATGCCTGCGCTGGCATCTACCGTTGGGCTGCCAAAGTGCGATGTCGTTGCACAGCGCCTGCGTGCCATCAACCCCAATGTGCAACTGGTAGTCAAGCAGCAGTTCGTTATGCCCCAGAACATAGCGCAACTGCTCGATGAGCAGCAGTTTGCCTTTGTTGTCGATGCCATTGATACCCTTGAGTCCAAATGTGCGCTAATCCGCGCCTGCTGGGAGCGTGGCCTGAAAATCATTTCAAGCATGGGAGCGGGCGCAAAGTGTGACCTTGCAGCCATCCGCAGTGGCGACCTGTGGAAAACCGAGCACTGCACGCTTGCCAAGAATGTGCGCCGCCAGTTGCGCGATGTGCGTGGCCGCAAGCTCCCGGTCATCTATAGCGCCGAGGAACCGCGCCGCGATGCCATACGCCCTAACCCCGCCGGCGGCAAGCCCATAATTGGCTCGCTCGGCTACTTTACGGCAACATTCGGTTGCTACATTGCAGAATACGTTATAAAGCAGATATGATTCAGATAGAAAACCTGACAAAGAAATTCGGTGACCTTCAGGTGCTGAAGGGGGTGAACCTCACCATTGGCAAAGGCGAGGTCATCAGCATTGTCGGTTCAAGCGGTGCCGGCAAGACAACCCTTTTGCAACTCATTGGCACGCTCGACAAGCCCACCTCGGGCACCATCCGTTTCAATGGCGAGGATTTGGGACGTTTGAGCAGCAAGCGCCTGGCGGCATTCCGCAACAGGCACATAGGCTTTGTGTTCCAGTTTCACCAACTGTTGCCCGAGTTCACTGCGCTTGAGAATATTGTCATTCCCGCGCTCATAGCAGGCCGCAAGCGCTCCGAGGCCGAGGCCGAGGCCATGCAACTGCTGCAGGTGATGGGGCTTGAGGAGCGCGCGCACCACAAGCCTGCCGAGATGTCGGGCGGCGAGAACCAGCGTGTTGCCGTTGCGCGTGCGCTCATCAACCACCCCGATGTGGTGCTTGCCGATGAACCGTCGGGCAGTCTCGATACTAGGAACAAGGAGGAACTGCACAGGCTCTTCTTTGACCTGCGCGACCGCTATGGCCAGACATTTGTCATTGTTACCCACGATGAGGCTCTCGCATCATATACCGACCGCACCCTGCACATGGTAGATGGAGTTATTGAGAGCGAATTGGTTAAATAGTGTTAAAAAGCGGGGCGCATATTTTACATTCCCGGCAATTGTATGTCATAGGGACAGACGATGGGCTTTCCCGTTGTTTTTCAATGTTTGCTTTACGGCTTCTGCTCTGGCAGGGGCCGTATTGGCAGGGGATAATTTTTAAAATATATGACAATGAAAAAGATTCTACTTTGTGTTGTTGCCTTGATGCTTGCAACAATGACATTTGCGCAGCAGCGCCGTCAGCACCAGCCACGTGAGTTTAACCCCGAGGAGATGGCGCAGCGCCAGACAATGGCACTGCATCAGGCCCTGCAGCTCGACAGCATTCAGTTGCAGGCAGTATTCCTCATTAACTATGCCGATGCGCTTACAATGCAGGATAGCATGAAGGTGCGCCGTGAGAGAATGGAGAAGATGCGTGCCGAGGGCAAGAAATTCGAGCGTGTCAGGCCAAGTGAGGAGCAGATGAAAGCGATGGCCGAACTGCAGAAACAGCGCGAGGAGGTGCGCAACGAGCAGATGAAGCAGATACTCACCCCCGAACAGTACGAGAAATATCTCAAATACCAGGAGGAGCAACGCGAAAGAATGCGCGAGATGCGTGGTAAACGCGGTCCCGGTGGTCGTGGTGATAGAGGCGGTCGCCGTCCAGGAGGCTTTGATGGCGCCCCCCGCGGTGAGTAATAAAAACGGGAACTCCTTATCGCCTATAAATAATTTAAACCGCAGGACTTAAAATTATAACATCGGCAACGCACTTTTGACGGTGCGTTGCCGATGTTATTTGTGTTCAATAAGTTGTAAAATTTGCAGTTAACAGCCTTCGGAATCCAAATCCCGGATTTCTTTTCAACAAATTTTGTGCATCCCGTCAAAAAACGCTATATTCGCAACTCGGTAGTAATTGTAAAGAACATACAGTGTATATGAAAAAAATAACCACCATACTGCTCTTTTTCCTCTGTTTTTGTGCTGTGACCTTTGCACAGGACTTGCAGGAGTTTTCAGTCGTGAAATTCGAGGAGAAACCTTTTGACACATCGGGCAAGGACGAGCGCTACAAACTGCAGGACGGCAATGGCGAACTTTTCTCCATTATAAAGTTGCTTGCCGCTACTCCTGATGACGATTTGAGTGCCTACTCGCTTGATTTTGGTTATTGCGAGGGTCGCAAAAAAGTTGTCAATGGCGAGGTGTGGTGGTATGTACAGCGCAATGCAATGCGCGCCACAATACAGCGCGAGGGATTCAAGCAGGTGAAATATGAACTTAACGCAACAGTACAGCCGGGAAAGGTGTACGAGATGACACTGCTGGCAACCCCGCGTGTCGCCAAAAAGAGAATGTTGCTTTTTGAAGTCTCCCCTGCCGATTCAAGAGCTCAGGTTACATACAAGGCCGAGGGTGAGAGTGACTACAAGGTCTTTGGCGACGGAATGGTTGATGATGGTGGAATGGTTGCAGACAGGCTTGAACTAGGGGTATACCACTATAGAATAATCTCCAAGAACTATCATCCAAGCGAGGGGCGTATAGAACTCTATGATGCGCCGCAAAAGCACACCGAGAAGGTTACCTTGCGCCCAAACTATGGCACATTGACACTGAAGGCTGCTGCCGGTGCCGGTATATACATCGATGGCGAGAAAGTGGGTACAGGTCAGTGGAGCGGAATTCTCTCTCCTGGTAACTACAACGTGGAGTGCCAATTCCCGGCGCATAAGAATACGGTAAAGACTATAACCGTTAACGAGGGTGATAACCTAACAGTGCAGCTCGATGCTCCCACACCAATAACAGGAACCCTTTCATTGAAATCCTCGCCGCTTGGTGCAACTGTGACCATTGATGGCAAGGAACTTGGCACAACCCCCGAGGATTTTGCCGGCCTGCTCATTGGCAAGCACAAAATCACAGTGTCAAAGAGCGGCTACAAGAGTGTATCGGTTGATGTTGAGATAAAGGAGGGTGAGGTTGCAGAGCATAGCGTAGTACTTGAAAAAGAACTTACCGCAGAAGAATTCTACTCTAAAGGTATGTCTGCGTGTTATGACGGCAATTATTCCGATGCTGCGAAATGGTTTCTCAAGGCTGCCGATCAGGGCCATGCTGATGCTCAGTATAGTCTTGGTGTTTGCTATAGTAATGGTTATGGTGTTGTCCAATCTGCCTCCGAAGCCGTAAAATGGTATCGCAAGGCTGCTGATCAGGGCCATGTTAAAGCGCAGTATAATCTTGGTAATTTATATTATGATGGCGAAGGTGTTGCCCAATCTTACTCCGAAGCGGTAAAATGGTTTCGCAAGGCCGCCGATCAAGGTCTTGCTCATGCTCAGTGCAATCTTGGTGTTTGCTATCAAAATGGCGAAGGTGTTGCCCAATCTTACTCCGAAGCCGTAAAATTGTACCGCATGGCCGCCGAACAAGGTTATGATCAAGCGCAGAGCAATCTTGGTGTTTGCTATCAAAATGGTTATGGTGTTGTCCAATCTGCCTCCGAAGCCGTAAAATGGTATCGCAAGGCTGCTGAGCAAGGTAATGCTTGTGGGCAGTATAATCTTGGTGGTTGCTATGAAGATGGCAAAGGTGTTACCCAATCTACCTCCGAGGCTGTTAAATGGTACCGTAAGGCCGCCGAGCAAGGTTTTGCTAATGCAAAGGATGCTTTGACCCGTTTAGGATATTGAACTGTTTTACAAGATAAAAAAAGGAGTATATAATTGAGTTTGCTTTGTTCAGTATGACAAACCGTATTGGGGTCAACTGCTGTGTTATTAAAGTTGAGGAGTTGTATTATTTATGGCAATAGACCTGCAGATAGAGAATGTATCAAAGAGTTTTGGTGATCTTGTACTTTTCAATGATGTGTCGTTTACCGTTGAGGAGCGCCAGCGCATTGGTCTCATTGCGTGCAATGGAAAGGGCAAGAGCACGCTGTTGAAGATTATAGCCGGCGAGGAGCCACTCGACAGCGGCAAAATCACTCTGCGCGGTGGCGTGCGGGTGGGTTATCTTGAGCAGGAACCCGATTTTGACCCAGCGCTCACTGTGATTGAGGCCTGCCTGCAGCGCAACAGCGAGAAGGCGGGTGTGATTGCACGTTACGAGGAGGCGCTTGAGAGCGGCGACCACGATGCCCTGCAGCACCTTATGGAGGAGATGGACCGCCTTGAGGCTTGGGACTATGAGACACGCGCAAAGCAGGTGCTCTCTAAACTGAAGATTGACAAGTTCAACCAGCCGATAAAGGAACTGTCGGGTGGCCAAAAGAAGCGCGTGGCGCTGGCATCGGTGCTCATTGACGAACCGCAGCTGATGATTCTTGATGAGCCTACCAACCACCTGGATCTTGAGATGGTGGAGTGGCTCGAGGAGTATCTCTCGCGCCTCAGCGGCAGCCTGCTGATGGTGACTCACGACCGATATTTCCTTGACAACGTATGCAACGAGATTGTGGAGATTGACGACCGCCAGGTCTATCGCTACAAGGGTAACTACAGTTACTTCCTGCAAAAACGTGAGGAGCGCCTGCAGAACCTTGCTGCCGAGACTGCCCGCGCGCGCAACCTGTTGCGCACGGAACTTGAGTGGATGCGCCGTCAGCCACAGGCACGCGCCCACAAGGCAAAGTACCGCATTGATGCCTTCTATAAACTGGAGGAGAAGGCGGCTGCGATGCGCGACGACAGCAAGGTGTCGCTCGAGATAAAGTCGCAGTACATTGGCAATAAAATCTTTGTTCTCAACCACTTGTCAAAGGCTTTCGATGACAGGGTGATTACAAAGGATTTCACCTATACCTTCGCCCGCTATGAGAAACTGGGCATTGTTGGCAACAACGGCACCGGCAAGTCTACTTTCATAAAGATGCTGCTTGGGCGCGTTGCTCCCGACAGCGGCACTATCGATGTGGGCGAGACGGTGAAGTGGGGCTACTATAGCCAGGACGGCCTTGCGTTCAACGAGCAGATGAAGGTGATTGATGTGGTGAAGGATATTGCCGAGGTTATCCCCGTTGCTGGCAAGATGCTCACAGCATCGCAGTTTCTGCAGCACTTCCTCTTTACCCCCGAGAAACAGTACAACTATGTCTACAAACTCAGCGGTGGCGAGAAACGCCGCCTCTACCTGTGTACTGTGCTGATGTCGAACCCCAACTTCCTTGTGCTCGACGAGCCTACAAACGACCTTGATATTGAGACTTTACAGATACTTGAGGAGTACCTGCGCGACTTCAAGGGGTGTGTGATTGTGGTGAGCCACGACCGTTACTTCATGGACAAGGTGGTAGACCACATCTTTGTGTTCAATGGCGGTGGCGACATAAAGGACTTCCCCGGCAACTATACCGATTGGCGCGACTGGCGCGAGGAGGAAAAGGCTGCCGCAGCGGCGCAGGCAGCAGCAAAAGCCGCAAAGGAGAGCGCACCAAAGCAGAGTTACCGCGCGGAGACAAAGCGCAAACTCTCGTTCAAGGAACGCAAGGAGTATGAGGCGCTCGAGGTTGAGATAATGGAACTTGAGGAGGAGAAGGCTGCCATTGAACAGGCGCTGTGCAGCGGCACGCTTGGCAATGACGAACTGGTTGCAAAGTCGCGCCGCATTCAGGATGTCATTGCGCTAATTGACGAAAAGACAATGCGCTGGCTCGAACTGAGCGAATTCGCGTAACGAGGTGAAAAGTGAAAACTGCGGTTAAGCGAGCGCGACGCAAGTTTACTTGCAGGTCGCACAGCGAGCGATAGCAGGTTCAATCGCATAAGTGCGGTTAAAACTGAAAACTGAAGCAGTTTGGGCAAAGCCCCCCTGGTTCCCCTTAGCCCTATATTAAGCAGAAAAGTAAGGTGAGATGCAATAACAGTCCGGTTTTTGCGTTATACCATAGATGAAAAGAACCATTACATACATATTGTTGCTGTTGCTGCCGCTTTGTGCGGTGGCGCAGGAGCGTAAGGTGCAGAACAAGCCATATATTGATTTCCGCCGTCTGCACTATGGCTTTTTCATTGGTGTGCACGCGCAGGACATGGAGTTTGTCAACAACGGCTTTGTTACCGAGAATGGCGAGGTCTGGTATGCCGATATTGCTGACTACAACCCTGGTTTCAGTGTGGGCGTGCTTGCCGATTTAAGGCTGAACACCTATTTGGCCCTGCGCGCCATTCCCACAATGCACTTTGGGCAGAATGCTGTCCGTTTTCGCGAGCAGAACAGTGGTGCAACGTCAAAACAGTCGGTGAAAACAACATATATTGCATTGCCAATTCACTTGAAGGTTGCTGCCGAGCGCTTTAATAACTATCGCCCTTATGTCACTGCCGGTGTGAGCCCAATGTGGAACCTCACAGTGAAAAAGCAACAGCAACTGCTGCTGAAGTCATTTGACTGTATGATTGAGGTGGGCGTGGGTTGCGATTTCTATCTTCCCTTCTTTAAGTTGATACCAGAACTGAAATTCTCGTACAGCCCGCTCAATGTCCTCAACAAGGAGCGCAAGGACCTGCTCGATGCCAACTACCTGAAATTCACACAGTCGGTTGACCGGGTGGCGAGCAAGATGATAACGTTGTCACTTTATTTCGAGTAAAAAGTTTTTTCTATGAATGATATGCGTAAGATGATGTATGTTCACGGCTTTGCGTCGTCGGGCAGTTCGGGTACGGTAATGAACCTGCGCCGCAGTCTCCCGGGATGGCGTGTAATTGCTCCTGACCTCCCGGTCGACCCTTTTGAGGCGTTGGAACTGCTGCGCACGATAGTGAAGGAGGAGCAGCCCGAGATTGTGGTGGGCACTTCGATGGGCGGAATGTACACGCAGCAACTGTGGGGCGTTCCACGCATTGTGGTGAACCCCTCGTTCGAGATGTCGCGCTCGCTGCTGTTTGGCAAGATGGGGCGCAACAAGTATATGTCAAAGCGCAAGGACGGGGCAACCGAGTTCCGCATTGACAAGGCGGTGGTGGAGCGTTTCAAGGAGATGGAGAAGCACCAGTTCGATGGCATTACCGACGACGAGAAACAACTTGTGGTGGGCCTGTTTGGCGACAAGGACCCCATAGTGCACTTCTACCCGCTGATGTCAAGCCTCTATGGCGAGGAGCGCTGCCGCTGGTTCAACGGCGAGCACCGCCTCAATGACAAGGTGGTTGACAAGGTGCTGCTGCCGCTGATAAAGGAAATGGTGGGGCGTATATAAATGTAAATTGTTAAAAGCAGAAAGTCATGCCAGACTTTCTGCTTTTAACATTCAACTGGCTGTTTTTATCCGTTTTTTTACTATCTTCGCGTTCAATTATTGTGGTTGATGAGGCTTCCTTGAAAATGAAACCTGTCAATATTTGTCATGCTGAGCAAAGCGAAGCATCTTTAAATCTGTTCCAAGATTCTTCACGTTCGTTCAGAATGACATAACCAAACTATTATTGAACGACATTGAATCTTTTATTCTCCATATTTGCACTGCTTGTGTCACCAATCGAACCTGTCGATTCGGTGCTGCCGTCAATTGATATTGTCTCATCGGTTAAAATTTCCGACGGTGATGCCGGCGAGTATTCATCGACCTCGCTGCGACGCGCCGACCTGGAGAACCGTCATATAACATCGGTCAAGGAATTGTCGGCGCTTGCCCCGAACTTCTACCAGCCCGACTATGGCTCGCGCATGACATCCTCAATGTATGTGCGTGGCTTTGGCTCGCGCATTGACCAGCCTGTGGTTGGAATGAACATTGACGGAATGCCGGTGATGAACAAGAATAGTTACGACTTTGAACTGTTTGACATTGACCGCGTGCAAGTGATGCGTGGAGCACAGGGGTTGCTCTTTGGGCGTAACACGTCGGGTGGCGCAATCAATGTCTATACCATGTCGCCGCTTGACTTTCAGGGCAAACGCCTGTCGCTGGAGTATGGCATGGCAAACAGTGTGCGCCTCAAGGCATCGCACTATGCCAAGACAAGCGACACCTTTGGCTGGTCGGTGGGCGTTATGTACAACCACTGCGACGGATATTTTATGAACCACGCTCTTGGCAAGAACTGCGATGGCGGTGACAATGCCGCGCTGCGCCTGCGCCTGCAATGGCTGCCAAGCGAGGACATGAGCATTGACAACACGCTCTCGGCCGGCTATGTGAATGAGGACGGCTGGGCCTACGGTCATTACAGCCCTGCGACGGGCGAGGTTGCGCCGGTTGCATACAACGACGAGTGCTCCTACAGGCGTTTCAACATCTCCGACGGCCTTGTTATAAAGCGCTATTTTGACTGTCTCACGCTATCATCAACCACCGGCTACCAATATGTCGATGACCGCATGGAACTTGACAACGATTTCCTGCCGCTCGACTACTTTTCAATGGGGCAGTACCAGAAGGAGCACTCCCTGACGCAGGAACTCGTTGTCAAAGCCGAGGAACTGGGCTCCTTTGACCTGCTGGGTGGCGTGCTTGGTTTCTTTAAGCATAACAGAATGTCAGCCCCTGTGCACTTCAAACAGTATGGAATTGACAATCTGATATTGAAAAATGCCAATTCAGAGTATTATTATCAGCTTTCGGGCGGTGACAGGGAACTGTCGTTCATGGAGGATGACTTTGTCATTTACGACGATTTTGTAATCCCTGCATTCGGTGCTGCGGCGTTTGTGCAGGGCGGCGTGTCGTTTGGCGGTGTTGACGTAAAGGCGGGTCTGCGCGTGGACTATGAGTACTCTTCAATGAGATATGACAGCCGCTCGACGGTGCACTACAGCACGTACAAGGATTTGCGCGACAGCAATGAACTGAGTACTGTCTTCAAAGGCAACAGGGCTGTCGATGCGCTTGAATTGCTGCCCAGTCTTTCTGTGTCATACGGCGGTGATTGGGGAAAGGTCTACGCATCGGCACGCAAAGGTTTCAAGGCGGGCGGTTTCAATACCCAACTCTTCTCCGATATTCTCAAGCAGCAGATGATTGGTGAACTCATTGGCAACCCGCAGGATGTAGATGCCTCGTCTACAGTCTATGAGCCCGAGGAGAACTGGACCTACGAACTTGGCACACATCTATCGCCGCTTGCAAGCGGGAATCTTGATATCTCGGCAGCGCTCTTTTACATTGATTGCCGCAACCAGCAGCTCACGGTGTTCCCCGACGGCGAGAGTACCGGGCGAATGATGTCAAATGCCGGGCGTTCGTTCAGCACAGGTGTGGAACTTGCTGTGCGTTACATTGTTGGCAATTTTACTCTTGACGCGGCTTTTGGATACACCCATGCCAAGTTCCTCAAATATAACAGGGGTGATGTGGACCTTGCAGGCAAGTTCCTGCCATACGCTCCGCGCGAGACAATATCGGCAAACATCGCCTATCGCATTCCTGTGCCTCGCAGTTTTGCAAATATCTTTGTGCTGAATGTGGGCTGGAATGGAGTGGGGCGCATATACTGGAACGAGGAGAACACCCTGTCGCAACCGTTCTATGGCCTGCTGTCGGCGTCGCTGGTGTGGGAGAAGGGGCACTGGGGCGCATCGTTGTGGGGCAAGAACCTGCTGAATGAAAACTACAATACATTCTATTTCCGCTCAATTGGTAACGACTTCTTTGCTCAAGGCAAGCCGTTGCATGTTGGAGCGTCGTTACACATTAACCTTTGAAAAATATGAAAAAGATATTACTGTTGCTGCTCTCTTCTGTTGCCCTGGTCTCGTGCGTGGATAACAGCACCACACTCCCCGAGGGGGGCGAGGGTGTCTATCGTGGCGACCTTCTTGTTGGTGACTACACTCAAAAGAACGTTGGCATATCTGTGACCGAGACTTCGGACAGCACTGTCGATGTGTTCTTTGACAATGTGAAGTTTGCTGCTGCCATGCCATTGAAGATTGACATTACAGTGAAAGGCGTGCCCTGCAGAAATGATGGCGGGGTGCTAAGTTTCGCGGCAGTGGATATTGACCCGTATATGAACCGCGAGAAAGAACCGCAGCCCGAATACCGCTTTGCTGCAATTTCGGGCGCAGTAGAGGGTGGCGAACTTGTGCTTGAGGCGCGTATGTCCGACGACCTCAAGCCCTCGCGCGCCGGCAAGCAGTTCAGTTTTAAGGGGAGTTGCAATTGATAAATATTAGAATTTGTGATATGAAAAAACTTGTATTGGCTGTTATGGCAATGGCTGTTAGTCTTGGCGCTGTTGCTCAAGTGAAGGCCCGTTGGGGCAGTGTGGATGTTCGCTATCCTGTGGCTTGCGAGGCACAGGTGAGCGATGAGGCTGTCAGCCACGCGGTGGCGTGGCGCGGCGAGCGTGTAAACCTGCAACTTGTTGTGGAGAACGGCGCAAAAGAGTCCTCTGTTGAATACAGGTTCAGTGATTTGAAATGCGGCAAGAGCGTGATTCCTGCTGCAAATGTGGCGGGTGGCTTTGTGCAGCCTGTCCTCACCGACAAGTTTACAGGCTGTGGGCGCCACGATGTGGATGCCTATGGCGAGGTGCCTGTTGCCGACCGCATAACTGCAGCCAATCCAACAGTGCTTGATGCTGCTGCACGTCGTGGCCTGTGGCTTACAGTCCGGGTGCCGCACGATGCCAAGACCGGTACATACAAGGGAACGGTGGAACTGCTTTGCAATGGCAAGAAGATAAAATACAGGTACACCGTTGAGGTACTTGACCGTACACTGCCTGCGCCAAAGGAGTGGGTGTTCCATCTTGACCTTTGGCAGAATCCATACGCCATTGCACGCGTTCACAATGTTGAACTTTGGAGCAATGAACATTTTGAGGCTCTGCGCCCTTATATGCTAAAACTTGCGTCGGCAGGCCAAAAGGCAATCACTGCAACGCTCATTGACCGCCCCTGGGACGGGCAGACGTATGACCCGTTCGGAAGCATGGTAACATGGGTGCGCAAGGCCGATGGTACGTGGTGGTACGACTTTACAATCTTTGACCGTTGGGTGGAGTTTATGATGTCGTGCGGCATCGACAAGGAGATTACATGCTTTTCAATGATTCCCTGGAAACTGTCGTTCCGCTACTATGACCAGGCAACGCACTCGCACAAGCATATAAACTGTGCTCCCGGCGAGGAGGCTTACACACAGTTCTGGGGCGGAATGCTCAGCGCCTTTGCTGCTCATCTGAAAGAGAAGGGATGGTTTGAGAAAACCTTTATCTCAATGGATGAGCGCAGTCTGCAGCAGATGCAGGCTGCCATAAAGGTAATCAAGGAGTATGCTCCGGGAATGAAGATTTCAATGGCGGGCAACTATCACCCCGAGATTGAGGCCGACATATATGACTACTGCCTCGATATCTTTGCATACGGTGCATATACCCCTGAACTCCTTGCTGCTCGCCGCTCGCAGGGCAAGGTGTCGACCTACTACACTTGCTGCAGCGCCGAGTATCCTAACCTCTTTACATTCTCGGACCCTGCCGATGCAGCCTTCATTGCACTTGAGGCGCTTGCAAAGGATCTTGACGGCTATCTGCGCTGGGCATACAACAGTTGGACAGTAACCCCCGAGGAGGATTCACGCTTCACGGCATGGCCTGCGGGCGATACTTATGTAATCTATCCGTTCAGCCTCAGTTCAATACGCTGGGAGCGTCTTGTACAGGGCATACAGATGTTCGAGAAGTACAAGATACTGCTTGCCGAGGCAAAAGAGACGGGTAACACACAGCGCGTTGCCGAACTTGAGCAACTGCTGCGCAGTGTGGATATAAAGAAGATTTCAACCGATAGCGAGGCTATTGTAGAGAACTTTGCCAACGCGTTGAATGCAATGTAACTGTTTGGAAATGAGAAAAAGTATATTGGGCGTGCTGTTGCTCCTGCTCTGCTTCGTATCTGTTGCAGAGGCAAAGGTGTACAAGGTAGAGGATGTGCCTATGGTGCATCTTGCCGACCGCACACGCTATGTGAGTAACCCCGACGGGATACTCTCTGCATCATCAGTGGCAACAATTGACAGCATGCTTCTCGCGCTTGAGGAGAGCACCGGCATTCAGGTGCTTGTGGCTGTGCTTGGCAACGTTGATGGTGGCGACTGCTTCGACTTTGCCTATCGCTTGGGCAAGGAGAATGGAGTGGGGCGGGAAGAGAGTGACAATGGCCTCGTGGTGTTGCTTTCCACAGGCGAACGTTGTGTGCAGTTCGCCACAGGCTATGGCCTTGAGGGGGTGATGCCCGATGCAATATGCAAGCGCATACAGCAGCAATATATGGTGGAGCATTTTGCCGCCGGCGACTGGGATGTGGGAATGGTAGCCGGTATGCGTGCCGTCTGCGGAGTTTTGGATGGTACAATGGAACCGCCGGCCGATGACGAGGAGGAACGGCTTGTCATGATACTTGCTATAGTGGGTGTCTTGTGCTTTCTCCTGCTGATAGCCTTTATCGTGTGGTATTTCCATCGCTGTCCAAAGTGTGGCAAACACAATATCCAGCGCACTGGTTCGCAGACCATAAGGGAAGCCAACGGTGCAACAGTGTTGGAGACTACATATGTCTGCAAGAATTGCGGACACACCTTCAAACAGCGCAGCAATACTCTCAACACCAACGGTGGAGGCTCGCACGGTGGCACAATCATTGGTGGCGGCGGCTTTGGACGTGGCGGCTTCGGTGGCGGAAGTTTCGGTGGTGGCAACTTTGGCGGCGGTGGCGCAGGCAGCCGTTTCTGAGAATATGTATAAACAATAAAAAATAAAATATGAATATGAAAAAGTCAACAATTGTTATTTTGGTAGTTATTGCCATTGTTGCCGTTTGGGCGGTAACCGGTTATAATGGACTTGTAAAGGCCGATGAGGCTGTAAGCACAGCGTGGAGCAATGTCGAGAATCAGTATCAGCGCCGTGCCGACCTTATCCCCAATCTTGTGAATACAGTAAAGGGCTATGCGGCGCACGAGAAAGAGACACTCGATGCGGTTGTAGCAGCCCGCGCGCGTGCAACACAGGTGACGGTAGATGCCGAGAGCATGACCCCCGAGATGTTGCAGGAGTATCAGAAAAGCCAGGGCGAGGTGGGTGCAGCACTTGGCCGCCTGCTTGCCGTTGCCGAGGCATATCCCGACCTGAAGGCAAACACCAATTTCCTTGAACTGCAGGCTCAACTGGAGGGTACAGAGAACCGCATTAGTGTTGAGCGCCGCAATTTCAACGAGGCTGCAAAAAGTTACAACACATCGATACGCACATTCCCACGAAATATTCTTGCCGGAATGTTCGGATTTGAGAAACGCCCCTATTTTGAGGCACGAGAGGGTGTGGAGAATGCGCCTGTAGTGCAGTTCTGAAGGGAATAAATGAAGATTTGGAATAATGGAAGTAACACCGACAATAAAATATGTGGGGGTCGATGACCTTGATATCGACCTCTTTGAGAGCCAGTATGTTGTACCCGAGGGTATGTCGTACAACTCGTACATAATTCTCGATGAAAAGGTCGCAATCATGGACACTGTTGATGCACGCAAGGGTACAGAGTGGTGGCCCAATGTTGAGGCTGTGCTTGACGGCCGCACCCCCGACTACCTTGTTGTGCAGCATCTTGAGCCCGACCATGCGGCACTCATCCACGAGGTGCTTGGCAAATATCCGCAGGTGAAGGTGGTTGCAACGGCAAAGGCTGTGCAGATGATGCCTCAATTCTTTGATAATGTGGAGTTTGAGGGACGCACTCTTGCAGTGAAAGAGGGCGATACGCTGTCGCTTGGCAGTCACACATTACAGTTCTTTGTGGCTCCGATGGTACACTGGCCCGAGGTTATGGTCTCTTATGAGCAGAGCGAGAAGGTGCTCTTTGCGGCCGATGCGTTTGGCAAGTTCGGTGCTTTGTGCAATGAGGGCGCGTGGGATTGCGAGGCGCGCCGCTATTATATAAACATTTGCGGAAAGTATGGCGCACAGGTACAGGCATTGCTCAAAAAGGCGGCAACGCTTGACATAAAGACAATTTGTCCGCTTCATGGTCCGGTGCTGAGTGAGAACCTGGGCCATTACATTGGGCTGTATGACATCTGGAGCAAGTATGAGCCGGAAACCGAGGGTGTGCTTGTGGCGTATGCCTCAATACATGGCGGGACGGCAGCGGCGGCAAATCGTCTTGCCGAAATGCTGCGTGAAAAGGGTGCACCAAAGGTTGTCGTTACCGACCTATCGCGCTGCGATATGGCCGAGGCGGTTGAGGATGCCTTCCGCTACAGCCATATGGTGGTTTGCGCAGCGTCGTACGATGCCGATGTGTTCCCGCCAATGCATGATTTCCTTCACCACCTGAAACTGAAGAATTACCAAAACCGCAAGGTGGCGATAGTGGAGAACGGCTCGTGGGCTCCCACTGCAGGGCGTGTAATGCGTGCCATGCTCGAGGGTATGAAGAATATTGATATTGTTGAGCCAATGGTGACAATCCGCTCACGCATGAAGGGGGGCGACCTGCCGGCAATGGAACAGTTGGCATCGGCGCTGCTGGGCTGATTTGCTGACAAAATGTTAGGGAAAACCGGTTTGTCTGTATGGGCAAGCCGGTTTTTGCTATTGTATTACAATAATTAAATAAATATTTGCATTTGTGAATAGTATGCTATATTTTTGTTCATTGAAATAGTATGCTCCGGAGAGCGTGCCTTTTTTGAATAAATAAACAAAACTTAATACTAACTTAAAACAAACTCTATGAAAAAGATCTTATTCATGCTTGTCTCTTTCTTGTGTTTGGCATTTGCCGCACAGGCGCAGACAGTAACTGATCTCTCGCAATTGAGTAACGACAAGGTTTACACATTGCGTAGTGCACGAGCTTTCTTGTTGTACAGTGACAATGTACCGGGCGAAATTTGTGGTAGCACCGGTAAAAAGGTTGGTACTGTAACAAGAAACAACGCCGACCCTGCACAGTTGTTCCGTATCGAGAAGAACGGTTCAAACTACTATCTCTACAGCTTGGGTGCCGAGAAGTATGTAAGCTCAAACGGTAGCTTTACAGCAACTGCAACTTCAGCACTCGGCCTCACAAAGGTCAGCGGCAACTATCCTTGGAAGCTCACTATCGGCGGTAACGGTATGAACTCTCAGGAGCAGAACCAGATGGATGCCGGTATTGTTGTAAACAGTTGGACAACAACCGACCCGGGTAACTGCTACCTCATTGAAGAGGGTGTTGCTCCTGTATCGGAATTCACTGTATCTATTCTTGGTACAGAGGATGCGGCTGCCGGTGTTGTCATCAACGGCACAGAGTACAAGAACGGCGATACATTCTCTGTTGACTTCGTTCTCAAAAGAAGCCACCTCAAGGCTAACAAGGTTGGTGATATGATTGCTACAGCAAACATTGACGGCTCGGTAGTTTATGTAAGTTACTTCGATGCTGCAACAAAGTTCTATACAATCCGTGGCGGTCATGGTGGTTTTGTAAGTTTGAACCCGGATTATGTTGAGGGCGGTAGCCTGTTGCTTACAAACACAAACACTCCACGCGACAACCAGGGTATCTGGGCGTTCGTGAAGGATGGTTCTGCCTATAAGATCTACAACTACTCAACAGGTCTTTCAAAGGTTCTTGGCATGACTGGCAGCGAGGCTAACGCACGCGCGTCAATGGTTGCTCCCGAGAGCACATCTCACACAACAAAGTTCGATGGTACAATCAAGTTCAGCGCAACTGAGCCTTCATACATCAAGAAGTCTGGTACAGGTAGCGACTACTGGAACAAGCGTGGTAACTACCTTGCATTGTGGAACAGTTCTGCTGCTACAAACAACGACCAGGGTAGCCAGTTCTACCTCGAGGAGGTTGATTGTGCCGACTATCCCGATGAGTACATCCACGAGATTTCAAAGATTGAGGGTGTTGCATCATTCTCTCCAAAGAACCCAAATACATTGTGGTACACAACATCGGCCGAGGCTGCCGGCGTAAGTTACCCCTGGATGGAGTACGCATTGCCACTCGGTAACGGTGAACTTGGCTGTATGGTATTCGGCGGTGTACGCACCGAGGAACTCCAGTTCAACGAGAAGACTCTTTGGAGCGGTCCTGCAAACGTTGTAGGCGCAGGCGGCGGTAACCGTACATTCATGAACTTCGGTTCTTTGTTCATTGCAAACAACGACAACGCAGTTTACGAGGGTGTTACAGACTATGTCCGCTACCTCGACATCGAGGAGGGTATCGCAGGCGTTGAGTTCAAGAACGCTAACGGTACAAAGCAGGTTCGCAAGTACTTCAGTTCTGCTCCTGACCAGGTAATAGCAGGTCAGTACAAGAGCGAGGGCGAGGACAAGATGAACCTCACATTCATGCTTGAGCCTGGTACAGGCATTGGCGCAGGTGCTGTTACTTACAGCGGCAACACTGCCGAGTTTACAGGTGCAATGACATCGGTTAAGTATGCTGCACGTCTGCACGTTGTTGCCGACGAGGGCGCGACTGTAACTGCTACAGGCAAGGGTATCACTGTCAAGAACGCTACCGAGGTTACATTCTACCTCAAGGGCGCTACAAACTTCAACGGTGACATGGAGGTTCTCAACAACTACTTCACAACAGAGGATGCTGCTCAGGTAAACGAGCGCGTGAAGGGTGAGATTGAGGCTGCACAGGCAAAGGGCTTTGCTGCTGTAGAGGCTGCACACGTTGCCGATTTCACTGCAATCACAAAGCGCATGACATTCGATCTTGGTCTTGCAACTCCAACAGTTGACACAAAGACATTGGTTGATACATACTATCCAAACAACTCTCACGCTAACAGCACAAAGAACGACCACCTGTTCCTCGAGCAACTCTACTTCCACTATGGCCGTTACTTGGCTATCAGTTCAAACCGCAAGCCTATCGCTGCTCCTAACAACCTTCAGGGTATATGGAACGATCGTGGCACAGATTCTCCCTGGAACTCTGATATCCACACAAACATCAATATCCAGATGAACTACTGGCCAACAGAGATCACAAACCTCAGCGACCTCCACAAGCCATTCGTGAACTTCATCATTCGTGGTGCACAGAGCGAGGGCTGGAAGAAGGTCGGTCAGCAGTACAACGCCGGTTACGGCTGGAGCGTGCTCACAGAGTCTTCACTCTACAACAGTATGAGTACATGGGGTAGCAACTACCTTGTTGCCAACGTATGGTACACAAGCCACTTGTGGACACACTGGCGTTATACACAGGACAAGGAGTTCCTGAAGGAGGCTTTCCCTGTAATGTGGGATTGTGCTGGGTTCTGGTTCCACCGTTTGATTAAGGACCGCAGAGTGTATGATGATACATACGTTGCTCCCGATGAGTTCAGTGCCGAGCAGCACGGAAACGAGAAGGAGGACGGTACAGCTCACGCACAGCAGATGATAAGCTACCTGTTCCAGAACTTGAGCGATGCTGTTGAAATCCTTGGCGTTGAGAATACAGGTCTTTCACAGGCTGACCTTGACAAACTTGCCCTCTACCTTGAGAAGACCGACAAGGGCTTGCACACCGAGACATACGATGGCGGTTGGGGTAATCCTTTCAACGGTGTAAGCAAAGGTGAGTTGTTGCTCCGCGAGTGGAAGTACTCTCCATACTCTGTAGGTGAGAGAGGCCACCGTCACATCTCGCACTTGATGGCATTGTTCCCTATGGACCAGATTACTCCCGAGAGCGAGTACTTCACACCTGCTGTGAACGCCCTCAAGCATCGTGGCGATGCTGCTACCGGCTGGTCAATGGGCTGGAAGGTTAACCTCTGGGCTCGTGCACAGGACGGTGACCACGCTCACATCATCATCAAGAACGCGTTGAAGCACTCAACAACATACGGTACAGACCAGGGTCAGGGTGGTATCTACTACAACCTCTTTGACTCACACGCTCCATTCCAGATTGACGGTAACTTCGGTGTTTGCTCTGGTATCGCCGAGATGCTCTTGCAGAGCGCGCACGGTTACATCAACATTCTCCCTGCAATGCCTGCAGTTTGGAAGAAGCAGGGTACCGTAACCGGCATGAAGGCTATGGGTAACTTTGTTGTTGACTTCAACTGGCTGGATGGCAAGTGCCAGAAGGCAACTATCACAAGCAATGCCGGCGCAGAGCTCAAGGTACGTTGCAAGGTTGGTGCTATGGAGACCGCAAAGGCCAAGATTACCGTTAATGGCAAGGAGGTTGGCGTAACAGTTGACGAGCATGGCATCGTTACAATCCCATGTGCAAAGGACGAGGTTGTCGAGATTGACTTCACAGTCGAGACATCAATTGCTCCTGTTGCTGCCAGTAATGTAAAGAATGGCGCAATCTACGACCTCAGCGGCCGCCGTGTACAGGGCGCTCCTGTAGGTCAGGTATACATCCAGGACGGTGTAAAGAAATTGAATAAGTAAATATATTCTAAAAAGAATATCTGTATCCAACGGCATAACATTGCAAGGTTATGCCGTTGGAATTTTGGGTATTTTAAAAAGGATGTAATCAAACCGTTCAAAACACATAAATCAAATTAAATGAAAAAAGCATTTACTCTATTAGTTGCAATGGTGTGCCTTGTGGGCACTGCTTTTGCACAGAATGCCGAGGCGCTCTCGTGGAACGTGGGCTCCGGAGCAAATGACAAGGCCAACGTCACTTGGATTGGTCTTGCAGTTCCAACAGCAGACGGCGTTACAGCCGTAGCGCTGAACAACATCCACTTGTGTACAAACAAGAACAGTTCAGGCGAAAAGACAGCCTATATGGTAATCTCTTCTTCAAAAAACATCAGTGATAAGGTTGCGGTTTCTACAAACAACCCCACACCGCTGCACAACGAGTTTATCGTATATAATTTTGAGAATGTAACACTTACACCGGGTACTACATACTATATGTTCTTCTCGGAGTCAAACGAGAATATCTCTTCTTGCGGACAGCGTATTGCCATTTCCGATGCAAATGGTGGCTATACACCACAGGTGAGCGGCAATAACTGGCTTCCTTACTTCAAGGTGAATGTTCCCGACCCAACAGCAGTGCCCGCAGTATTCTCAACAACATACGGTGAAAAGTGGTTGCGTCTTACAAACTGCAGCAACCAGAACTACGCGTGGAGTGCTCCTACATCATCTAAGGCAGGAACAGCAACTTTGGATATGAGCCTCGAGAACCAGCTATTCTGTTTCGTGGGCAACAACACTGACGGTTTCGACATTTACTGCAAGGCCTTGGGTCAGCAGTACAAACTCACAGCATCTACAACTCCCAGCAACGGAACTGTAGCATCATGGACAACGGGCGAGTCGGCAAAATGGTTCCTGAATATGAGTTATAACGGAGCCTCTACAAATCCGGGTATCGGTATTACTACAAATCCCAGCCAGGCATTCTCTTTGAACATGTACGGTGGTGCCGGTGGCGATTTAAAGTTCTACACATTTGGTGAAACAAACCACGGTTCACGCTGGACTATCACTCGTGTCAACCCCAATGCGGTAAATGTGCGCCTGAATGTAACGGGTGAGACAAAGTATCCACAGACAAACACACGCATCGGTGACTTCAAGCTCACATACGGCAGTACTACATCTACAACAACCATTACAAAGGAGTTGAATGGAGAGCAGAAGACATACTACTTCCCACACGGCGAGAAGGTGTCGATGAGCACATTCACATATCACGGTTGGAACGCAAGCATCGAAGAGGGTGAGAGCGTTGAGTATACCATTAACAAAGAAAACGGTAATTTGTACAGGGATGGCAGCACTGCAAACCAGAACTGGAATAGCATTTGGAAGAGCACAAAGACTCCCCAGTTGACATTCGGTTGTGGCGTAAACAACATGAATTGGGTTAACGATAATAATGTGCAGATGATGAGCGGTCAGGCAGGGTCGGCAACCTATACATTGACTGCTCCCGAGGGCTACAGAATTGAGGAGTACTCATTCACTTTCGCAAACAACAACCACACAACAGGTCTCACACTTACCTTTAACGGAACTCCCTACACAACAAGCAATGATGCGCAGACAATTGCTTCTGTAAATGAAAACCTTGCTTCATTGCAGTTTACTCTGGCCGGAACAAATGGTAAAGGTGTGCTTCTCACTGACTTTACGGTCAAGGTTAAACCTATAGTGAATGTAAACTTCACAGGTGACATGGAGAGCGAGTACCAGTACTTGTGGTATCACAACAACCCTCCTTACCGCATCCCTGCCATTGCAACACGCAAGGACGGCAATTTGCTTGCACTTAACGACTATCGTCCTTGTGGTGCCGACATTGGTTTCGGTCGTGTTGACTTGGTGCAGCGTATCGGTTCTGCCGATGGTACAGTATGGGGCGAGGGTACAACTATCATCACCGGTAATGTAGATGACAATGTAGACGGAGATATAACAACCCAGCACAATGACGGTTACGGTGATCCTGCAGTCTGCATCGACCGTGAGACAGGTCGTGTATTGCTCATCTGTGTAACAGGACACACCGTGTGTGGTAGTGCAACACGCGAGAATCCTAACCGCATCGCACGCTTCTACAGCGAGGATGGTGGCGAGACATACCACTCGGTAAAAGACGAAAATGCTATCTTTGACGATATTACCGAGGAGTTCTATGGCTTGTGGGATACCGAGGCTTACAAGGGCGGTGACAAGACAAGCCAGGACCAGTATACAGCGCAGAGTTTCTTCTTCGGTTCAGGCCGCATCTTCCAGAGTTCAAAGATTAAGGTGGGCGACTACTATCGTATCTATGCAGCTCTCTGGAGCAAGGATATGCACAACCGTGTGGCATACTCCGATGACTTCGGTCTCACCTGGCACATTCTTGGTACACGCGAGGATATGCCTTTCCCCAACTTCGGCAATGCAAACGAGCCCAAGTGCGAGGAACTGCCAAACGGTGACGTTATCATGTCATCACGCAAGCCGCACGGCCGCTACTACAATATCTTCACATACACAGATGTTGAGAACGGTCAGGGTTCATGGGGCAAGGGCACAAACAGCGATATCCCTGCGCCAAGCGATTGGAACGGTACAAACGGCGAGATTACAACATATCAGGTACTTGGTGCCGACGGTGATATTCATAACATCGTATTGCAGTCGTTGCCTCTTGGCCTTGAGGAGTACTCGGGCGACGTTCGCCGCAACGTAGGTTTCTACTTCAAGGATATCACAAGCAAGTACAGCTATCAGAAGGGTGGCAAGAACGATGTTCCAACCTTTGCAACAGGTTGGGAGAGAGGTATGCTTGTAAGTACCGCGCAGGGCTCTGCCTACAGCACATTCACTTTGCAGACCGACGGCCGCATAGGTTTCTTCTATGAGGAGACTCCCGGTGGCTACTCAATGGTTTATGTGCCTTTGACAATTTCGCAGATTACAAACGGCAAGTATGTCGAGATTCTTGGCGATGCACAGGATACAGGTGCAGAACCAGTAAACATTACATACTCTTACCGTTACGGCAACACAGAGTGGCTCAACCAGAGCGAGGTTGCATACGTTGGCGAGGCGTTCCCGCCAGTTCTCTCTGCTGCATTTGCGCAGACATCTGGCACTCCCGAGGGTGTTGCGACAGCCGAGGACGAGGGCAAGACATTCGTGATTGAGTGCGAATTGGAGAATATGCCTTTCAAGCCTTCGTCTTCTTACGATATGGCTTGCTGGTACTCACTCAAAATCCGTGGCACAAAGAATGTGTACTATGATGAGGCAACAAGCAAGTTCGCTTGTGCTGCAACCGCACAGAACGGCGACAACGCGCTCTTTGCCTTTGTGGGTAACCCATTCAGCGGTTACAGGATTGTAAACCGTGAACTTGGTGACTCAAAGGCCATTGGTGGTGCCGTGTCAAACAATGCTCACGTATCTGCTGTTGACTATGCAGATGCACCTGTGTTTGTCTTTGAGAACAACAGTGGTAAATTGGTGTTCCGCAACTCGGCACACTCTTTGGGTTACCTGAACGATGTGAATGGCAATTTGGGCTATTGGACTACAGATGCAGCTGCAACTGATGGCGGTTCTTCATTGACATTCACTCTTGAGAGCGATATTCACGAACTTGCAGTAGGCGATGCGGGCTATGCGACACTTTACCTCGGTTTCAATGCTGCAATTCCGGCTTCTGTAGAGGCTTATGTTGTGTCCGAAATCAATGACGGCTATGTTACATTGGAACTGGTGACAGGTGTGCTGCCTGCCGAAGAGGCTGTGATTGTAAAGGCAGCCAAAGGTAACTATGGTTTTGTACAGTCAAACGGTGATGTAGCAACTATCGAGAAAAACCTGCTCGAGGGTACACTCGTTGATACCAATGTCCCAGGCAATGCATACGTACTTGGCCTTGTTGATGGTGAGGCCGGTCTTTACAAGGCCGAATTAAACAAGGATGGCGGTACAGCATTCCTCAACAATGCAAACAAGGCATACCTGCCTGCTCCTCAGGGCTCACAGGAGGCAGCATCCTACAGCTTCCGCTTCCCTGGCACAACAGGCGTTGAAGAGGTGAAAGTTGAGAATGTGGTGAAAGGTATTTATGACCTACAGGGCCGCAAGGTCTTGAAACCTGTCAAGGGCATATATATCATCAACGGCAAGAAGGTATTGGTGAAGTAAATGACTGAAACTAAAAATCCGCTACCCGAACGCCGGGTAGCGGATTTTTTTACATCCTTGTGGTTATGTGAAAGCACTTTTGCCTTACTTCATATTTTACATAGCATTTCTTCTGTTTCTTCAGGTCGAGAAGAACCTCGCTCAGCACCTTCTTCAATGTTCTTGAATCCACTGTTTCGTACGGGCGCAGTCCCTTAGCCTTTATCTTGTCAAATCGGGCGTATGTGATGTCAAAGGTGGTGGCATAGCAATGGGCCGAGTTGGTGGTGGCGTTGGGGTTGCCCGACTGTTGCAGCCTTTTGATATCCTCCTGCGTTCTCAGGACCGATGTGACGATGACCCGGTTGGGGTTCAGTCCCTTACTTTCCAATGAATCGAGGAAGTTCTTGCCAATCATGTCGAGCAGCCCGGCTGCGCCCGGTGTCAAATAGGGGATAGAGTGGGTAAGCCTGTCGACCTTGTAGCGGGTGTTGCTTTTTATTCTTACCAGTTCTTTTTTTACATTCTCGGCCTCGCTCCTGTTTTTCAACGGTTGCTTTATGCCAAATTTCTTGGCTGAACCAAGTTGAGTCCTGTTTCTGTCATCGAACAGGTCCAGATAGTTCCTGTCCTCTATGTTTACAGGCCTGTTCTTGCGCTGGATGTAGTGGCTTGTCACCCTGATTATCTCTCGGTCATACCCTGTGTAATGCAGTATTGCAATGCCTGCCAGCAGAAGGCCTAACAGCAGCAGTAGTACAGTGATTGTTTTCCTCATATTTGTCTCCTTGTTGTTTTAACTATAAGTCTTATGCATATATGTCCTTGTCGCGGTAAGAACTTTATTTTCCTTTATCAAATAGCCATTCCATCATTTTGTCTTTTGCAAACTCTTAAAAATCGTTCTTGTGTCTGTAAATCTTCCAATCAGTTTTATGGTAGGCTTTGGCAGGAATCATATTTTTCTGCTTAAAATCAGACACCCATTGTTTGCCATTCCACATCTGTATATGTCCCCAAATGTGCTTTCCCACAGCAGGGAAAACGATTATGTCACCCTTTAGTGGAGTATAATTCTTCTTGCTCACTTCTACAAAATCCATTTGCGGAAGAAGCCACGAATATCCGTATGCTGGCAACAGGTATGCAGGGCAGCTACCAGCATTCAAGGCACGCATCACGTACCATGCACACCAAGTCCTCGACTTAGTTTCTGCGTTCTTCGTGAGGTACTCTATAGTCTTGTTCTTGTCATAGGTGTAGTTGCTGTAGTTTGCATATAGCATTATAGACAGCGCAACTATTATCAGTATGGCAAAGAATATTCCAACTCCCTTAAAAAACTTTTTCATTCATCTACGCCGTTTAGATGTTCAGAATTAAATATATCCACAGGTGCTACGGCATATTGCTCTTTTGTGATTCCCCGCTTCTTCATTGCCTTTTCAATCTTTGGCAGTTTGTCTGTCCCAATAATTAGATAGTCGCCCACTTTCTTCGGCTTGCACAGTTCAATGCCTAATTGATTTTTATAGATGTCGTATATCAATTCTGAGCAATAGAACTTCCCGTTATCAAACTTAAATGCCAAGTCGTAGGGCTTTCCCAAATAACTATTGTATTTGATTTTTATATTATCTTTCTTAGAGCGTTTCAACCAATATCTGCCATCCTTGCCACGAGCAATGAACTTATCAAATGGGGTGAGCACAATTGTCCGCTGTGTCTCAAGCACATAAGGCTTGCCGCCTTTCATTACAACTATGCCGCAATGTGTAATCATTGAGCGTGTGCCAATCTGTATCAATGGCGATTGTTCTGATTGCGAGGTCTGAAAAATTACATCACCTTCTTTAACGTTCTTTACCGCTCCTGTTTGGGCTGTAAATGTCTCTGTTACCATAGAACTGAACGGTAACGCTAGCAACAGTAAAATAATACCTGATATTATAAGTGCCTTTTTCATTTCAAATCTTATTTTATAAAATTAATGGTATTGTCTTGCAAAAGATGTTCTACTTAAATCCTATTGATTATTTACAAGAATAATGAAGATTTTAAAAGGATTTATTATTGTTTTTGCATTTCCTGTGTTTCCAACAGTGCCCCCACAACAGGCATTTTCAAATTTTGTGGTATAAGAAATCCTACCAAGATAATTGATAGGATTCCTATAATGGTTATTTTAATCCATTTTCTCATATAGTCTTTTTACGAAGATAGCATTTTTGTTAAAAGCCAACTTACCGCAGTGGATAGATTGGCTTATTGTAGTAACAAATAATGTACCTTTTATTAACCTTTTTAATCAATTAATTTCGCGACGTGGTTTGCAAGGTTTTCATACCGTATTGAGTTTATAAAAGGTATATGTTTTCCATCAAATGTGTTGAATGCTTCTAGAACATAATTACTATGTTCTTCTGTCAAGGCGTATAAAATAATAGGATACCGTCTGCTAAGATGTTTTTTGTCAACCCCTAATGCTAAGAGAAGTTCACAATATGTGTCTATATATGACATCAAGTCATTGATAAAGATTCTGCCACATCTTTTAACGTGATTGTTTACAATAAACATTAATGCCTGGTCAAAGCAATTGTGTACATCATTTCCATGTATTGTAGCGTTTACTCGGTTAACGAGGGTTGCACAATCGTTCCTAAATTCATTAGCAGCTTCATAATGAATCATTCCAACAATTGCAGGATGGTTAAAATGTCTATTTAGAATCTCATCAGGCCTAAACTGACCAAACACGACCATATTGTCTTTTAATGGCAGACTTACAGTTCCACAATGTGATGGTATGCTATTAATCGTGAAAGAATAAATAAAGTTCATAATCTTTTATTTAGATGAATTTCTATTTTTACTTCCCTCAATGCGTTTCTTGAATCTGTCATTATAGAAGTACCTGTATAGATGCTTTATCAATGTTCTTCTTAAATCAATATTGTTAACATTAAGAACATCAAAACACAAAGGAATGTAATGTGTATAGAAACGCCAAGTAATATCCTCTTCTTCTGTTGATTTGGAGAACTTTAGGAATAATCTATTGCCAAAAGCTGTTGAAGATGGTAAACCAACGGCTAATATTGGTAAATTGTAATCTC
This sequence comes from Bacteroidaceae bacterium, assembly GCA_045613945.1. GTDB lineage: Bacteria > Bacteroidota > Bacteroidia > Bacteroidales > Bacteroidaceae > HGM04593. The sequence goes on along the minus strand of JAZLBZ010000027.1, from coordinate 5,533 downwards.
TTGATAACAATGTATTATTTATTATGTCGCCATATGAGTTTTCAATCTCTTTTAATGCATCACTCTCTGTAAAGATTGTTCCCGGCTCATATTCTTCTGTATAGAAATATCCTCCCGTGTGTTCTTTCCACCAAAGATTGACATCCTCTTTCGAGTCGAATATTACATAGCCTGTCCCCCAAGTATTCTTAAAACAATGCTTGGCATATCTATGATGCTCCTTAAGAAATTTAGTCTTAGCACTCAAAGCATCAAGAGCATTTGGGTAGAAATATCTCATTGATTAAATATTAGGGTCAAACACAGGACGTATTGATTGTTTGTATTCTATCTTGTTAGAGCCACCGTAAACACCTCGTTGGTCAAAACGAAATTGATTTGCACATCCAGGCATTTCATTATCCAATGTACTTGACCAATATTGCCCTCTTGTTGATGATATGGTATTTAAATCAATATTTGATGCAGGAAGAAATATGCTGTTTCCATTCCAACTCTGTACTTGGATTCCAAACGAATATGGAGAAAAGCTCGGTCTGAATCTATTGCTCAATAGTTCTTCGATTTCTTGATATGTTGGCAATCTCCATCCTTTACCTAACATTTGTCCAGCTAAGTCTAAGCCGTTTACTTTTTTTGTTGCATCTGTCCAAGTGTATATTCCACCAGACCTTTCGGGTGAGTTCGCTCCTAAATTTCTATCACCCCACATTACTGATAAACCTAAATCTATTGCTTTCATAATGATATTATTTAAAAATAAAATGCGTATTTAAATTTGTGTGGCTTTATAGTTTTATATTCTTCACCATAAAGCAACCCAAAAGCCTTAGTGCGACATAGGAAGTTATCTGAAACATTACTCAGTAAAATCCCTTTAACTTCATTGTTGACACCCTTATAGATGCACATATCTTCATGTCCTAGAATATTTATATAACCATCGGCAATATTAATATTTACGCTTCCATAAAGGTCTGCACCAGGAAATAGATTGTCATCATCGCAGCAACCTCTCATTGCTATAGTTGGCACTCCGCAAATTTTTAGAGTGTCCAAAATATTTTTTACATAAGAATCAAAATTTATCATAGCTTATAAATATTAAAATCACTGTTAATTAAAATATTTAATGAAAGCCGCTTTGAAGATAGTATCAAAATCGTGTACCAATCCTGATTTAACAGCAATCATTGAGAACACACCCACATACCAAGCAACACCATTAACATCCGAGTTATTCCATTGTGCTCCATTAACACTATTACGTGCGCAAGAAACAACTAAATCTCGCATTTCGTTAAAAGAATAATTAGAGCAATGAATTGCCCATTGTTTAGCTTCTTCTTTTATTCCCAGCATCGTACTAGAATTGTCGCCAAGTTTCTGTAAACTCGTTTTTGCTGATATGCAGTAAATTAAAGCATCATTGTTATTCATAGTATTCAAGATTATTATGTATAAAATCAGTGATAGCCAAAGTACTGAATTAAATAGTCCTTTACGCTTGCTGCAATGCTACGATGGATTTTATTACCCCTTACAATAATCTCGTCATCAGAATATTGCATATAACCTCTTCGTATTCTTTGAGCATCTTCAACGACTCTATTCCACCATCTTTCTGAGGAATGAAAATGCTGTCTTTGAAGTTCTAGTACATCTGCTAAAATTGCAAAATCTATAACTTGGTTTCCAGGAATTGTAAAGAGATGGACTTTTTCTTCAATAAGTTGCATCCCGCCATTCATTACAAGTTTTAGGCGTTCTGCAATTGCATTTTTATTTGTTTCAGCTCCACTGGTTAAACAAATATAAGCTAAACGAGGAGCGTGTCCAAGACCAAGTTTCTCATAACCCATAATAGAAAAAATTGCTCCAGCCATATAGTAGTCACATATCTTGTCTAATTGTGATAAATGAGAGCAAGTGTATTGGTATAGTTCGCGTAGTTGGTTGTGGCTACTTGGTATGCCATAAGTACCTAACGACCTCAAAGTTGTGGTAATTAATTGGTTTATCATATGATTAAAATTGTGCCCTCCAATTCCCCGATGAAAGCGGATAATAAAAAAAGGCGTGGGAACTTTAACTTATTATTCTATTGAGGCCCTGGACTGCCCGACACTGATAATAAGCAAAGCCCACGCCAAATGATATGATATTCCTATGAGAGGATATGGATACCATTGACGTGGACGTTTCTTGCTCATTACCCCAGTGTCGAAATTGTCCAGATTTCAATAGAGGATAATTTTGCTAAACGCCCTAAAACTAATATGTCAGCAAATGTATAGACAAACGAGCAAAATAATATCAAGTTGCCTGAATATTTTGCAGCGAGAGTGGTTTACATTCGCACTTGTGCAAATGTAGTTAAAAGGTATAAACAAAGCAAGAAACACTTTGCAAATTATAGTTTCTAGGCATTGCGGCTGTGATGTTATGGCGCTTTATAACCAACCAACTAAAAATGGAGTTACCATTTGTAACAGGTTACATATACGGTATCGCAGTTGGATTCAAATGTAACAGTGCAGCCTTCATTTCTTGAGTTTTCACATTTGTAGATTCTTGCTTCCGGGTTATCTTCGCAAACTCCCCATTCGTTTATTACTTCGCAGCCTGAAAGCGGATTGGAGGCTTTGTTTGAGGCATTTTTGCTAATTTCCTTCCAAACAGAATTTGGCAGGCCTTCAGTGAAATGGATTTTTAAATTCACGTTATACTCAGTTTCTGTTGGTGGAAAGGTTACATAGGTGCATTCTGAATCTACAATCCGGTATTGTGGCAATTGAATTCCTACAATCTTGTCTAAATAATCCGCCTCATCGAACTCACGATATATCATATCACGAAAATCTTCTTTACGGCTTATGATCTCTTCTTCAGTGATGGGCGCAGAAAAGGCTATGATGAAAATTGTAAATATCCAGCCAATAGCATATATTGTAAATCCTAAAATAATCCATAAAACTTTAAATACCATCTTCTTGATTTTGTTTGCGATAATTCCTGTTATTGCCAAAACAAGGAATAGCAATATAAAGAATATGCTCCCCTGCGATAACTTTTCACAGAAATTATACGGCAGGCTGTTAATGCCCAATGCAATGGGAACGAATAGGATAATAGAGGAGATAATCCACCAAAGGTTCTTTTTAATTGTATTTTTCATGATAGTGTAAGATGTGGCTATTACCGGGTGTGTTGGTTTTTGTGCGATTACAGGCCAAAGATTTTATCAAATTCTGCTTTTGTGTAATTTTCAACAATAATAGAGTGGCCTCCATAGTTGAATTTAAGGTTGATGCCATTGGCTGTCTTTATTGGAGAGATTGTCACATCCTGGTAGATGAAATGCTTGCCTACAGATTTCTCAATACGTGGGGCAATGGATTTGTAACTGCTTGTGCAAAGCGCCTTTACCTTCTGTGGCATGAGATTGTAAATGGCAGCCAATGTCTTGGTGTCAAAGTTAATCTCTTCGTCCACTCCTGAAAGTTTTGCAGTCACTGTGGATTTTTTGCCGGCTGCTGTTGTGTCGGTTGTTGCTGCGGTTACACTGAATACTGAAACGAGCGAAAAAATCGCAATGAAAATGATTTTCTTCATAATGTTGAAATTTTAGAGTGTTATTAAAATTGTTTTCACTCTATAATGTCATTACAAAGAAAAGGTAACCGCTTAAAATGAAAAATAATTTAATATCTCTTTCAACCAGCCCGACGGGTCTGTGAGTATCTGCATGGGATATTCCCAAAACACTCTGCCCAATGCCTTTAGTACGCCGCCTTTGGGAGTGGCAAGGATGAGAGATGCTACCGCAAGGTGAGTGAATGCCAAAAACGAAACCGACCTGGCGATGCCGCAATTCTCGATATCCGGTTGTGTGAAGCGTGTCTGCCTTATGAATGAGTGAAGGTGGAAGGCATAGGAAAATGCAATCAACGCATCAAAGAATATCATATAGTCGCAGTCGCCGGCAAAGCGGAACGGGAATATCATAAACGTATATATAGGAATGCAATAGGGCGATAGAGTGATAGGTATATACCCCATTCCATATTTGCCCACCTTATAACTCACATAGCACTCCTTGCCTTTGACTACAAACTCGTTAATCTTCTTGAAAAACAGCAGAGCCATGAGTGTGTGGGTCAACTCGTGGGTGAACTTCATGAACCAGTTCAGGTTGTGACTGATTCTGAGTGTGGTGAGTATGATGGCAAGGACTATGTATGCAACAAATCCCGCAAGCAGCCCCACGTAATTGCCGGCATGCTTCCAACTCCATCCTATTCTGACCCACATATCAATGGCGTTCTTCCCGAGCGAGGTAATGAACACTGCCAAAAACAGGAACGCCAGTAAACAGAACAATGCAGTGGTGGCGAAGTAGTAAAGTCTGTTAAGCCTCTCCCTCATTGCTCCTCGTTCTTCTCGTCAACATTTAAAGCCGCCATGCTGTTGCCGCTGTTTGCATGGATTTTCTCCTCCTGAATCAACTCTCTGAGTGCGGCTCTCTCTATTGCGTTGCGAACTGCTTCCTCTGCGAACTCGTCATTCTCAATGATTCTGGCAGCAATTTCCTTAATTCTGTTCATACACTTATTCTTTTTACTCTTGACTGAATCGGCATTTCGCATACCCAGGATGCTTGCAATCTCGTCCATAGGCTTGTGGTTCCAATAAAAATGTTTGAGCAGGGTGCTGCACTCCGAGGGAATACGGTTAAACACCTTATCCAGAAAATCATTCTGCATTTGTTGTTTCTCGTCTACGGCAATCTCATCCTCGCTCTCTGCAATATTATGTAGTTGGAGCGAAAAAGTAACCGCCTCGTCCAAATTCTGTGCTCTCTTTTTACGTACCTGATTACATGCCTTCAACTTGCCAATCTGCACGAGGTAACTGAACAAGGCACCATCGTGGGAACTGATTACCCCGCCACTCTTCACCTTCTGCATAAGCACAATCAACGACTCTTGGAAGATATCCTCAATGTCCTCGTTTGAAATCTTGTCACCGGAGAATGTCTGCCCCAGAATTGAAACAAAACCAGGTTTCATCTCTCGGCAGATATGCCTCCAGGCACGCTCGTCGTTCTGTAGTATCCCAAATATAAGTTGTGAGTCTGTCATGTATAGTCGTGTTTTCTTCTTTGCAAATATAGGCACAAGTGAGCGAGAAACATGACGCTTGTTTCAATATTTTCAAAGCAAGCGCAATAATTTCTCTCCATTGGATTTTTAACTTGGTTGAAATTGCTTCCGCTCGCATTGTGTGTAAACAAGTTTTCACACACTCGCTTACTCGCAATTTTCAACGGTACCGTTACGCCGTTGGCGGGGAATTACCTTTGCAATGGAATACTTCGCGAACTTTACGTGTACAATGGTAATATCAACAAAATACCGGCACCGTTGAATTTCACAGCTTGAACCTGCTTGATTTTTGGATCAAGTGAGAGGACTGTTTGCCCGCTAGTTAGGTGCTCGCTGATAAGCGAGTGACTAACTGAGGAAGTTCC
>JAZLBZ010000026.1:0-8751 GCA_045613945.1 Bacteroidaceae bacterium | reverse complement strand
CCCTGTACGCCGTAGCCGATTACTGCGATTGTCTCGTCCTTCAATGTCTCCAATGCTTTTGTTAATGGATATTCCTCGCGTGTCACGACGTTCTCAACAACGCCGCCAAAATTCATCTGTGCCATAGTTGTATTGTTTTTTTGTTTGTTAATGCTGTCCTGAACTGTGAAAGGCGCTAAAGAAATGCTCCCTCAATGCGGGAAAAGGCCTCTCTTTTTCTGTGGTTTGCGAAAGTAGTTGTAAAATTGATAAAAACAAAACAATTTTTCCAATAAATTATATTAATTTTACCCGCAGTAAGAAACTCAAACAAAAATAAAGACATAATGAGAAGAAGTAAATGCCTGCTGGTGCTGATGGCGCTTTTTGCAGTCCTGTTTACAGCACAGGCCCAGAACCAGAAGAAGTACGAGGTGTACAGCGTGGGATTCTATAATCTTGAGAATCTTTTTGACACCATTCATGATGCCGGCAAGAACGACTACGAGTTCCTGCCCGATGGTACAAACAAATGGGGTACATTGAAGTATACCAATAAACTGAAGAATATGGCGACGGTGCTCAATGAGATGGGTACTGACGTGCTGCCTGTTGGTATGGCGGCAGTGGGAGTCTCTGAGATTGAGAACTCGCGCGTGCTTGAGGACTTGGTGAAACATGAGGTGCTGGCTCCACGCGGCTGGGATTTCATTCACATTGAGGGCCCCGACAGGCGCGGTGTGGATTGTGCATTGCTCTACAACCCACAGCTCTTCAAGCCCATTAATGCAAAACTTGCTCCTTATACTACTGTTGACAATGATACCACATACAAGACACGTGGTTTTCTCATTGTTAGCGGCGATATGGGCGGAGAGGTTGTTCACATCATTGTGAACCACTGGCCTTCGCGCTATGCAAAGTCGCCGGCACGTGAGCGCGCGGGTGTGCTGGTGCGCGAACTGAAGGATTCGATAATGGCCGAGATGCCTGATACAAAGGTGCTTATTATGGGTGACATGAACGATGACCCTGACAACAAGAGTATGAAAACCTGTCTTGGTGCTGTGCGCGAAAAGGAGATGTTGAAGGAGAGTACAGACCTTTACAATCCCTGGTGGAACATCTTGCGCAAGAGGGGTATGGGTACTTTGAAGTACAAGGGTAAGTGGAACTTGTTTGACCAGATTGTGATGAGTGCAAATCTTATTGGCCCCGACCGTTCTACACTGAAACTGTACAAGACTGAGATTTTCTCACGCGACTATATGTTCCAGGAAGAGGGGCGCTACAAGGGAAACACAAAGCGTACTCATGCCGGTGGAGTCTGGCTTAATGGATACAGCGACCACTTGCCGGTGATTGTGTATCTTTTGAAAGAGGTAAAATGACATATAAAAATATTCAGGAGCGCCCCGGGCGCTCCTGAATATTTTTATATGTCCAACCGACTTTCGATTGTTTCCCAGTCAACAATTTCCCAAAGTTTTTTTACGTGCTCGGCGCGGCGGTTCTGGTAGTCGAGGTAGTAGGCGTGCTCCCACACGTCGATGCCGTAGAGCGGTGTCATGCGGCGGTGCATGGGGGTGTCGCCGTTGTGGCAGTTGATTATGGAGAGTTTGCCGTTCTCCTCCTGGGCCAGCCACACCCATCCGCTGCCAAAGAGCGTGGCAGCAGCATCCTCCATCTTCTTCTTTAGGTTTTCGAAATTGCCGAAATCGAAATAAATGAACTCCTTGAGGTTGCCGGTGGGGCGGTTGTTGCCGGGAGCCGAGGGAGTGAACTGCTCAAAATAGAGCGAGTGGTTAAGGACCTGCCCTGCGTTGTTGAACAGCGGGCCGGGAGGTGCTTGCTCTACAATCTCGCGCAGGGTGTAGTCCTCGTACTCGGTGCCGCTGACAAGCCTGTTGAGGTTGTCGACATATGTCTGCAGGTGCTTGCCATAGTGGCACTCAATGGTGGCTTGGCTGATGATGGGTGCCAGTGCTCCTGTAGGGTAGGTGAGCGCCGGCATCCGAAAGCCGGTGCGTGTTGCTGTGGTGTATGTACTCATAATCTTTATTGTTTGGATATAAAAAGTAAACAAGGTTTTGTGCGTGATGTTCGCATTTGTGCCTTTTTTTGCATATCTTCGCAGATTATTGGTCTTTGTTGGAAAACTATAATATTACGATGATAAATTACGAGGATGAACTGAATGGAGCCCAGCTTGATGCTGTGCGTTATCTTGACGGGCCTTCGCTGGTGATTGCCGGTGCGGGTTCGGGAAAGACGCGTGTGCTTACATATAAGATTGCCTATCTGCTTGAGAATGGCTTTGAGCCCTGGTCGATATTGGCGCTGACCTTTACCAACAAGGCTGCCAATGAGATGAAGGAGCGCATTGCGGCACGTGTGGGTTCAAGGGCTGCCTCAATGCTGTGGATGGGTACATTCCACTCTGTCTTTTCAAAGATTCTGCGCAGGGAGGCGCATCACATAGGTTACGACCCGCAGTTTACCATCTATGACCAGAGCGATTCGCGCAGCCTTGTAAAGAGTATCATTAAGGATATGCAGCTCGATGATAAAGTCTACAAGCCTAATGCAGTAGCCGAGCGCATATCGTCGGCAAAGAGCAACCTGATTTCTCCCTCGGACTACGAGAACGACCAGGGGTTGCGTAACGATGATAAAAGGGCTCGCATACCGTCTGTCTATGATATATATAAAAGGTATGCCGAGCGCTGCCGCCTTGCCAATGCAATGGACTTTGACGATTTGCTGGTTAACACGTACCGCTTGTTCAAGGATTTCCCCGATGTGCGCCGCCAGTATGTTGAGCGTTTCCGCTATGTACTTGTCGATGAGTTCCAGGATACCAACTACGTGCAGGCCTGCATTGTGTGGCAGTTGACACAGGAGCGTAAGGCGGTGTGCGTGGTGGGCGATGATGCACAGAGCATCTATTCGTTTCGTGGTGCCAATATTGGAAATATACTGGGCTTTGCCGAACGCTATGGTGGTGCGGAAATCTTTAAATTGGAGCAGAATTATCGCTCGACAAGGATGATTGTGAATGCAGCGAACAGCCTCATTGCAAAGAATAGCGAGCAGATAAAGAAAAACGTATACTCGGAGCGTGGCGAAGGTGCTCCGCTCGAACTGTATCCTGCATATTCCGACCTGGAAGAGGTGGAGATTGTGGCAAACAGGATTGCCGAACTGCGCCGCCGCGAGGGGCTTGGATTCAGTGACTTTGCCATACTTTACCGCACCAATGCGCAGTCGCGTGCCTTTGAGGAGGCGTTCAGGCGCAGGGGGTATCCATACCGCATATTCGGTGGTCTGTCGTTCTACCAACGCAAGGAGGTGAAGGATGTTATAGCCTACTTCCGTCTCATTTGCAACAGGGACGACGAGGAGGCTTTCAAGCGAATAATAAACTACCCGGCACGTGGTATTGGCGACAAGACAGTGCAGAAGGTTAAAGACCTTGCTGTTGAGCGTGGTCTTAGTCTGTGGCAGGTGCTTGCCGACCCGTTCCTTTGCGGGCTCGACGTGAACAGGGGAACGCTTGGCAAACTCATGCAGTTTACGGGCATGATTGACTCATTCTCTAAACTGGCCGAGGAGAAGAATGCCATTGAGGTGGCGCGTGAGGTGGTGAAGGCGAGCGGCATACGCGAGGAACTTTACCGCGACATGAGCGTTGAGGGTAAGTCGCGTCAGGAGAATCTCGAGGCCCTGATGGCGGCGGTTGAGGAGTTTGTAGATATGCATCTTGAGGAGGGTAATGAACGTATTGGCCTTGCCGATTTTCTCTCCGAGGTGTCGCTGATGTCCGACCTTGACAATGAGGATGGCGGCGATGGCGAGCGCATAACATTGATGACGGTGCACTCGGCAAAGGGACTGGAGTTCCCGTCGGTGTTCATTGTTGGCCTTGAGGAGGATTTATTCCCCAACTCGGGTGCGCGTGAGTCGCTGCGTGAGATGGAGGAGGAGCGGCGCTTGCTCTATGTTGCCATCACGCGTGCAAAGGACCACTGTGTCCTTACCTATGCCAAGAGCCGTTACAAGTTCGGGCAGTTTGGTTTCTGCGAACCAAGTTGTTTCCTCAAGGAGATAAACCCCGCGTATATGGTTATGCCAAACGGTGGCGGGGTGCAGCAGCGCCAGCAGTCTCAGTCGTTTCGCTCAGGCGGTATGTTTGGAGCAACGAATAACAATTATAGCAAGCGCTCGGCCTATGGGTATGGTTCCGAGGAGAACGGACGTCCGCAATTCAGCCGCAGTGCGGCGGGTGCAGGCGCCGGTCGTGCGAGCGTGCAGCAGCGGAGTGGTGCGCAGGAGACAAGCGCACCGTCTTATACCTCGCGCCCGGGGAATTTGTATCGCGTCTCGGATGTGCAGCGTTACAGTCAAGGTGCTGCCGGTGGTTCCCGCTCTGCTGTTTCTGTGGGGGCGATAGTGCAGCACGACCGCTTTGGTGTGGGCGAGGTGCAGTCGACCGAGGGAATGGGCGATAACGCTAAGGCTACAATAAAATTCCAGAATGCAGGAGTGAAGACACTGCTGCTTAAATTTGCGAAACTGAAAACTATTGGATAAAATATGGACAAGGAAATGATAGACAAGGTGCCATCGCCCTGTTATGTGATGGAGGAGGCGCTGCTGCGCCGTAATTTGGAACTCATCAGCCGCGTGGCTCGTGAGGCTGGGGTTGAGATTATTTTGGCGTTCAAGGCGTTTGCGCTGTGGAAGAGTTTTCCAATCTTCCGTGAATATATCAATTCGGTGACTGCAAGTTCAATACACGAGGCACGTCTGGCGTTTGAGGAGTTCGGTAGCAGGGCGCACGCCTTCTCACCGGCATATACTGCCGATGAGTTTGGGGAGATGATGCGTTGCAGCAGTCACATATCGTTCAACTCGCTCACACAGTATGAGCGTTTTTATCCGCTGACAAAGAGTGCCGGCCATGAGATTTCATGTGGCATACGTATTAATCCCGAGTATTCCGAGATTGAGACCGAACTCTACAATCCTTGCGCTCCTGGCAGCCGCTTTGGCGTTACTGCCGACCTGTTGCCCGATGAGTTGCCTGCAGGCATTGAGGGCTTTCACTGTCATTGCCACTGCGAGTCGAGTTCCTATGCTTTGGAGAATACCCTGGTACATATTGAGGAGAAATTCGGCAAATGGTTGCCAAAGGTCAAGTGGCTCAACTTGGGTGGCGGTCATCTGATGACGCGCAAGGACTACGATGTTGAGCATCTCATTGGCTTGCTCAAGGGACTGCGCAGCCGTTATCCAAATCTGCAGGTGATTCTTGAACCGGGTTCGGCCTTCGCTTGGCAGACAGGCTCGCTTGTCTCTGAGGTTGTTGACGTTGTTGAGAGTCGCGGCATTCGCACTGCGATACTGAATGTTAGTTTTACCTGTCATATGCCCGACTGTCTTGAGATGCCTTACCAGCCTGTTGTTACAGGCGCTGAGTCGCTTGAGGCCGATGCTGTCAAGGGTGCGGCGTTTGAGGAGAATATCTACCGTCTTGGTGGCAACAGTTGCCTGAGTGGTGACTACATGGGCAGTTGGAAGTTCCCGCAGCCGCTGAAGGTGGGTGATAGAGTGGTGTTCGAGGATATGATACACTATACTACTGTAAAGACTAATATGTTCAATGGCATATCGCATCCAAGCATAGCATTGCTGCGCGCGAATGGTGAACTTGAGGTGTTCAAGGTCTTCAAGTACGAGGACTACAGGGACAGGATGTGCTGATTGTTGAATATTTTTAAACAAGGACCAACTTTATTTATGAAGTTGGTCCTTGTATGTTTTTTGTGTTAAAATGCCTAATTGCTTGATTATTAATGTTGCTTGTTTGGTGAGAGAAAATTTTGCAAAAAAATACTGTAAAAAATATCTCAAAAACTTTGCAGGTTTGAAAAATTGCACTACCTTTGCACCCGTTAAGCGAAACACACAGCGATGCTGTGAAACAAATGCGGAAATAGCTCAGTTGGTAGAGCACAACCTTGCCCAAAAGAAATAAGGTTCCCAACCTTGGCGAGGTGAGCAAAACCTGGAAGAGTTTGAAATGTAAATGCGGAAATAGCTCAGTTGGTAGAGCACAACCTTGCCAAGGTTGGGGTCGCGAGTTCGAGCCTCGTTTTCCGCTCTCTTTGAAAATTTGATTTTAGTTTGTAAAACACCGATTCGTGTTTCACATGCGGAAATAGCTCAGTTGGTAGAGCACAACCTTGCCAAGGTTGGGGTCGCGAGTTCGAGCCTCGTTTTCCGCTCAAAGGCAGTAATCTGTAGATGCCCAGGTGGCGGAATGGTAGACGCGCTCGTTTCAGGTGCGAGTGTTGAGAGACGTGCAGGTTCGAGTCCTGTTCTGGGCACAAAATTGTTTTACAATATATTATGGAGGAGTGGCGGAATTGGTAGACGCGCTACTTTGAGGGGGTAGTGACCGTTGGGTCGTGTGAGTTCGAGTCTCATCTCCTTCACAATAAACTAAAATTGGTTAAGCATTTAAGAAATTAATGCGGAAATAGCTCAGTTGGTAGAGCACAACCTTGCCAAGGTTGGGGTCGCGAGTTCGAGCCTCGTTTTCCGCTCTTGAGGACAGCAGTTTGCTGTCTTTTTTGTTTATATGCGGAAACAGTTCAGTTGGTAGGGCCCAACCTTGGGCTCACCTGCAAAGTCTGGGGGGCTATGCAAAAAGTTTAGTCAATCTATAAAAGAAGAACTTTAAGTCGGTAACACCTCTAAGCTGTGCTCTGAATGCTTTGATTTTAGCATTAAAACTTTCAGCAAAAGCATTTGTTGAACGATTGACGAAGTAGTTGAGTATTTCCTCGTAGTGTTCGTATATTGTTCCAGCAATTGTATTGAATGACACAAAGCCACTATTATCAACCTTGTCGTACCAACGTGCCAATTGAAGCCTTGCCTGATCCTTTGTAAATCTGCGTGAGAATATCATTCTTAAGGAATGTGTGAGCGAGTAAGCCTCTTTCAAGTCCGGATATTGTGCAAAAAGAATTGCAGCCCTCTCTTTTTGTGATTTGCTCCATTTTTCCGGTGATTTAAACAGCAAATATCTGCTGCGTGCAAGCAGTTGCTTCTTCGTATCTCCATTTGGGAATACAAATGGATGATATTCCTTGCCGCTCCATTTTGCATTTTCCTTGGCATCGGTTTCTTCCTGTATTGCATCCCAACGGTGCTTTATGCGCAGTTCTTGTACAGCTTCGCAAGCTTCTTTCTGAACGTGAAAACGGTCAATAACCTTTATTGCGGAGGGGAAGCAACGTGTTACGATGCGGTTCATACTATTTGACATATCAAGCGTAACCTCCTTTACCAACCGCCTGTGCTTTTCGGGTATCCTGTTGATTATTGCAATGATATCATCAGACTTGACGCCTTCTATCATTGCAACAAGAGTACCTTTCTTCCCTCTGGCATCAGGGTTGGATATTATGGTGTAAAGTTCTCCGTTACTCATCGAGGTCTCATCTATGCAAAGGCGAGGACCTATGTTCTTGGCAAAAAGCAACCATTTGTCGGCATGCTCTTTTGCGCTCCACGATTCGTAATCGCTCAGATGATGTTTATAAGAACGCTCTATCTCATCGCCGTTTATATGGCATAACGGTTCAAGCGAACGGGCCGATTGGGGATATGTCTCCAGGTAATGCTTTTAAAAAAGCCGCAAACTCCATTGAGTAGCGGGTACCTTTGTATGTGGTGTCATAGCTGTTGGTAAAATACTCGTCAGTGGTGTGGTCGTACCATTTGCGACGACGTACCTTAAAATTGACACGCTTGTCGCGAAGAGGAAAGTCTCGCACTGTTACTGCGTCAAGAAAACCCTTGGACTCTATCTTATGGCCTTGGCGTTCTGAAGGAAGATTATCGAACTCATCAAGTGAAATCTCAACATCAATATCATTGCTGGTGATACCTGTAATCTTGAAGTTTTCAATGAAACCTGATGGCAATATCAAACGAGCTAATTCCAATAGTATTTTTTCGTCCTGCATAGTACTTTATTTTAACTATGCGAAGATAATATTTTTATATCATCCCCCCAACTTTTGCAGGTGAGCCCAAAACCAGGAAGAGTTTGAAATGTAAAAAAAGTCTGAAGTGTTGCAGGGGCTTGTCCGGGATAGAGTAGGTGAAATCTACTCCAGTGGTTTTATCCTTAGCCAGAATTCAGTGTCTGTGAAATTGTTGCTTGTGTTTGTATATACTATTTTCATTATCATCTTTTCCTCATCAATGAACTCATAATTCATGACAGAGACAGTGCCCTCCCATGGCTTGTTGAAATGGCTTAGAATTTTCTCATGAAACGTGTTCTCGTTGATTATTTCGAAGTTCCCCTTTTGTGCAACAAAACCGCTGAAATTACCCAAGGATGTAAAGAAGGAGAAATAGCTTTTGTCGTTGTCATAAACTTTAATGACTGCGCCTGGAACTGTTTGGATTTTGCCTGTTTCATCCTGCTTTACCAAGCATTGTTGCCACACTCCAACGATTGGGCATTCCACAACTTTATCTATTGTGTCAAGTCTGAATTCCACAGGCATCGTAACTGCCATACCTTCAGGCTTGTTATATATCGTACCGGGGTTCCAGCGAGGCATCTTCTTTACCACGCGAATAGCCTCTTTGTCGAGCAGTTGGTTACCGCTGCTCTTGAAGAGTTCAACTTTTTTGATTTTACCGTTTTTATCAACAATGAATCTTACAAATGCCCTTCCCTCT
>JAZLBZ010000025.1:0-42851 GCA_045613945.1 Bacteroidaceae bacterium | reverse complement strand
CTCGAACATATCGGCAACCGTAGTATGGTAACGGCCAAGGAACGAACCGCCCTTGCGGTCGACATAGTTCTCCCAAGGACCACGCGCGTAGTACTCAACCTGGTCCATTCCTGCAGGGAACGCCATCTCAAGACCCACACGGCGCAGATTCTTCACATTGATGGTATACTTGGCGTGGAGCAGTATCTCGCCGTTACCGTAAATGGTATATGTGAATACATAGTTACAGTTCTTACCGCTCGCCGTAACCTTCACGGTAGCGCTCCTGGCGTCGCTTGCAAGCGAGAATGTGGCGCTCTTTGAAGATATACCGTTGGCATCGGAGTAGTTGTTGAGGCTCTCTGTAGGGCCGTCATTCTCTACCCAACGGTAATTGCTGTACTCGGGACCCGATGCAATCAGCTCGTTACCACCGACGTTCCATGAGAGGAGTGTACCGTTTGTCGCGAACTCGATGCTTACATTATCATTCTTGAAGAGGCGACCCTTCGATGTAGTACTCATTGTAAGGGTTTCTTCACTAGCAGTCGCGGCAACAGTTGATGGACGCTTGGCAAGGGTATACTGCTTTGAAGCAACTGCATAGCCGGCCTCAACCCAGAGCTGTGCCTCCTTGTGGCACACATCGATATTGAGAAGAAGTTCCTCGCCCTCGACAGCAGATGCTGTATAAGGAATCACCACTGTGGCCTGCGCATTCGGAGCAACAGCAGGAAGTTCCACCACCCCGCTCTCAACCTCGACACCATTGCTGAGCAATGTGTACTTGAGGCTGAAACCGCCAAGAGAGATAAAGTCATATGCATTCTTGATGACCAGACTCTTTGAAGAGGCATCGAAAGAGACAAACTTGATATACTGGTACACGCTCTTCACCTCGGTGAGTTCCGGACTCCATGCGCGGTCTGCTGCAACAAGACCGTTGTTCACAAAGTTGCCCTGATGAGGACCTGGATAGTCGTAACCGGTACGGTACTTGTTGTAACCGTTGACTTCGAGTGTTCCTTTCTTGATATCATCAGCCGCATAGATTGACTGGTCAACCCAATCCCATACGCATCCACCGATACCATACTTGCTACCCTCCATGGCATCCCAGTACTCCTGAAGGTTACCTACAGCATTACCCATGGCGTGGGCATACTCACACATAAAGTATGGCTGCTGTCTGTTGTTGTACATACATCTTGACCGCACCTCACTCACTGTTGGATACATCTCGGACCAGATATCGGTATGTGCAGTTCCGGCACGTGAAGCACCCTCGTAGTGTATCGGACGAGGGTCGAGTGCACGTGTAGCTGCATAAGTATGGGCAAAGTTGCTTCCACCACCGCTCTCGTTACCGAGCGACCAGAAGATTACCGACGGGAAATTACGGTCACGGTACACCATACGCACGGTACGGTCAACGTACTGCGCCTTCCAACTCGCCTCATTGGTTATACCACCGCCTTCACCACCTTGGTCCCAACTGAAGTGACACTCGACATCAGCCTCGTCCATACAATAGAGACCATAGTAGTCGAACATCGCGTTCATCTTGGCCTGACGCGGATAATGGCTTGTGCGCACGGTGTTCATGTTCGCCTGCTTCATCATCTTCACATCAGTGAGCATTGTAGCAACATCGACCGAACGGCCTGTAACAGGGTGTGTATCCTGGAGATTTGCCCCCTTGAAGAGAATCTTTTCGCCGTTTACATATACAAGGCCGTTCTTTATTTCAATGTGGCGGAAACCATATTTTGTAGAGAATACAAACTCCTCGTTGCCTGCGGCATCCTTCTGCACCACCTCGACAGTGTAAAGAGCAGGCACCTCAGCGCTCCACAGATGCAGGTCCGAGAGGCCCTCAAAGAATACATCGGCGCTCTTCACTGTCTCGCCTGCTGCAAAATCAAATACAACATCCTTTTTAGCCACCTCGCTGCCGTCTGGAGCAATCAATGCAACCTCAACACTCTTTGTAACAGCCACAGCGTCGCGGTTATCCATCTCAACAAACACATTCATTGAACCGGTTTTGTAACCGTCGGCCGCAGAAAGGTTGCTTGTTATATAATGGTCGCGCACAAAAGTCTTTGGTGCAGCAAAGAGGAAGACATCGCGGTGTATACCACTCATGTGCCACATATCCTGACCTTCGAGATACGATGCATCGCTCCAGCGGATTACCTGAACACAGACATTATTCTTGCCCTCGCGCAAATGGCCGGTAACATCAAACTCAGCATCGTTGTTGCCGCTCTGTGTATAACCCACATACTTGCCGTTCATCCAAATGAATGCAGCGCCGTAAATACCATCGAAGTGCAGAAACACACGCTTGTCGCCCCAGTTTGCAGGAACATCAAAATCCCTGCGATAAGATGCAACCGAATTCAACAGGTTGTCTTTCATTTGAATGAGAGGAGGATTGTTTTTGAACGGATAATCTACATTTACATACAACGGGTCGCCATAGCCCTCCATCTCAAGACAAGAGGGGACTTTTATGGTGTTCCACGCCGAGACATCGACATCGTCCCCCCAAAAGGCATTCTTGCCCGGGCGCTCGGCAATATTCTCAACCCAATTGATATTCCACATACCGTTAAGGCTCATAAACTCGGCATTCTCAGGGTCAATCCAGGGATACTGATAACGCTCATCGGCCTTCATCTTTGCAACAGAAGCGTATGGCATATATGTTGCATGACCATTCTCTTTGTTCTCGCCAAAGAATGTCTCATCCTCCCAAACATTTGCCATCGGCACATCATCGGCCTCCACCTCTTCGAGTGTGAAGAGCGAACCGCTGCCGTAACCCGAAACCATAGAGAGATTATTGCCATCGGCCTTGAGGCTGTGCCAAGAACCGCTTGTCTTCACCTGAATGCGATATACGCCTTTTTTACCCTCTTCGGAGATAAAGCGCAGTTGCTGGTTCTCATTGCTGTATGAAGGATCCCAAAGCAACGGATATTTCACGCCGCCCAAAGCGACATCGATAGCCTTGCCGAAGTAAGGGCCATAGAACTGGCAATACTCGGCATTGGCAGCGGTGCGACGCAACTGCCACACGAAGTTCTCCTTGCTGTCTGCATTATACTCGTCAACATACACTCTCGCATTATTGGCATTGTTGCCACGTGTGTTGAGCGCGTAGCCGCTACTCTGCTCGCGGATAATGAAATAGCGGTCAATCACAGGCAGATAATCCACCTTGTTCTGTTTCACATATTGCAGGCGGAAGTGAGTGTATTCGCCTGTCGCATCCTTTTCCATAAGCAACGAGCCGTCACCCTGCACCTTGAGCACAAGTGAACGGTCGCTCTTACACAACAATTGGACAATACCTGACGTAGCATCAACCACATTCACAACAAACGACTGGTTGTCGGTACAGGTGGCCTCCCATTGCAATAGTTTGCCGGGAGTTCCCGAAGACAAAGCCATATCGACAGCCTGACCGTAGTTCTCGTTATAGAGAGCAAACATCGGTTCTTTTTTGGACAAGGAAACAAACGTCCACTCCTGCCCCAGAGAGCCGGCATCAACATCAGCCACACTAAGATAGGTGTTGTGCGCCGCCACATCGCCATTAGTGATAGCCTTGCCGGTTGCCACATTCACCAGGCGGTATACGCCATCGGCCTGCGGGAACGACGCCGCAAATGCAAATGATGCCACAAGCATCAATGCGATAACAAGAAAGATTTTCTTCATACTGTTCACATTATGATTTTTATTCATTTTCTGCAACATAGACATAATTTCTGCAAAAATAGACAAAAAAAGAGAAATAACAACTTTTAGCAATTTAATATTGTTTGCGCGCGTATTTTAATAATTGATATATTGCATATATATAATTTTATGAGTATTTTTGCAACAATTTTGCATAAACTTATATTTATACATTTTTTTTCAAGCACAAACCAAAAATGATGAAAAAGAGCATAGCAATTATGGCAGCAATAGCAATTACCGGAGCTGCGACTGCCGCAAATGACGGCAAGACAGTGGAGCCCATTGGAAAATCGGACATTAAGATAGAGGGCGGACTCATGACTCCCGAGGCACTATGGGCAATGGGACGCATTGGCGAGGTAAGCGTATCGCCCGACGCAAAGAGCATTGTATATGGAGTAAGTTACTACAGCGTTGAGCAGAACAAGAGTCACAGCACCCTCAACATCATGGGTGCCGATGGCAGCAACGACACCAAATTGACAACCACCACAGCCAACGAAAGCAGCGCAGCATGGATTAAGGGCGGAACAAAAATAGCCTTCCTTTCAAATGCAAGCGGCAGTAGCCAAGTATGGGAGATGAACCCTGACGGCACAGAGCGCAAGCAGTTGACAAACGATGCCAGCGACATCGAGGGATTCCTTTTCTCGCCCGATGAGAGCAAGGTAATCCTCATCAAGCGCATCAAGATTAAGCCCACAACAGCCGACATCTACCCCGACCTTCCGCTCGCAAAGGGCTTTGTAGTGGACGACCTCATGTACAAACACTGGGACGAGTGGCTCAACGACGCTCCGCACCCCTTTATCGCCAACTTTGACGGCTCATCTATCGACGAGGGCAAGGACCTGCTTGAGGGCACTGTATATGACTGCCCCAACCGCCCATTCGGCGGCGCCGAGCAGTTTGCATGGAGCAACGACTCGAAGCAGATTGCATACTCATGCATCAAGAAGAGCGGCCGCGACTACACTTTGAGCACCGACACCGACATCTACCTCTACGACCTCACAAGCGGCACAACAACAAACCTGTGCAAGATTGACGAGGCACGCTCAAGTTACGGTTATGACAACGCGCCACAGTTCTCGCCCAACGGCAAGAAGATTGCATGGACAAGCATGGCACGCGACGGATATGAGAGCGACCAGATTCGCCTGAGCATCATGGACCTTGCTACCGGCGAGCGCACATACCTCACCGGCATGCCCGACGCCAACGGCGTCACTGCATTCGACAGCAACGTCGACAGTTACTGCTGGGCACCCGACAGCAAGAGCCTCTACTTCACCGGTACATGGCACGGCACGACACAGGTATACAACATCACCCTCAAGGGCAAGCTCACAAAAATGACCGAGGGCGACCACGACTATAACTCAGTTGCAATGCTCGGTGACAAGAACCTCATCATGACACGTGTCTCAATGAGCGCACCCGCCGACATCTACACAATGAAGGCAAAGGCAAACGCCGAGGTAAAGCAACTTACATTCGAGAACAAACACATCTTTGACCAGATAGCAGTTGGCAAGGTTGAGGCACGCTGGTGCAAGAGCGTTGACGGCAAGGACCTCCACTCATGGGTTATATACCCTCCACACTTTGACCCAACAAAGAAGTACCCCACCCTGCTCTTCTGCGAGGGCGGCCCACAGTCACCAGTCAGCCAGTTCTGGAGCTATCGTTGGAACTTCCAGATTATGGCAGCCAACGGTTACATCATCATCGCTCCCAACCGTCGCGGACTTCCAGGCTTTGGCCTTGAGTGGAACGAGGAGATCAGCACCAACTACGGCGGCAACTGCATGAGCGACCTGCTTAGCGCAATCGATGACATCTGCAAGGAGTCATATGTTGACACCGACCGTTTGGGCTGCGTTGGCGCAAGTTTTGGCGGCTACTCGGCAATGTGGCTTGCCGGCCACCACGAGAAGCGTTTCAAAGCATTCATCGCACACGACGGCTTCTTCAACATGGAGCAGCAGTACTATGAGACCGAGGAGAGTTGGTTCCCCAACTGGGACCTGGGCGGCGCACCATACGAGCAGAGCGAAGGCGTGAAGCGCTCATACGCGAACTCGCCGCACAAGTTCGTTGACAAGTGGGACACACCAATCCTGCTCATTCACGGCGACCGCGACTACCGCATCCTCTCATCACAGTCGATGGCGGCATTCAACGCAGCACGCCTCAAGGGCATCCCTGCACAACTGCTTCTGTTCCCCGATGAGAGCCATTGGGTGCTAAAGCCACAGAACGGTATCCTTTGGCAGCGCACATTCTTTGGCTGGCTTGCAAAATGGCTTTAATTGGATAAGCCGATGTCATTCTGAGCGAAATGCAATGAAGAGAAGAATCTAAAATAAAAACAGAATAAACTAAAAATATTACTATGACTACAACACAAAAACTACAGAAAAGGCTGAACGATTCAAAGGCCATGCGCTGGACTGCGCTTATCATTGTATCGTTCACAATGATGATGGCCTACTTCTTCACCGATGTGATGGGCCCGCTCGAGGCACCCCTTACAACAAAGGGCAAGCTTGTATACTTTGACAACGGCACATACATGTCGGCCGAGTCACTCATGAAGGTATGCCCCGCCATTGCAAGCGAGGAGGCAATCACTGTTGGCAGCACCTACAGCACCGAGACTGTAAGCGAGGACGGCAGCACAGCAACAGAGTTGCTCACTGTTTCATCTACCATCAAGGGGCTTGGCTGGTCGAACAGCGACTATGGCATATTCTCGGGTGCATACGGATACATCAACGTATTCCTGCTCATGCTTTTCTTTGGCGGTCTCATCCTTGACAAGATGGGCGTGCGCTTCACTGGCGTAATGAGCACTGCGCTTATGTTCGTTGGTGCAGCCATCAAGTGGTATGCAGTTGACAACGGTTTCAGCGGCGAGATGTTCGGCCTGCCAGTACAGGTTGTTGTTGCATGTCTTGGTTTTGCCATCTACGGCATGGGTTGCGAGATTGCCGGCATCACCGTTACAAAGGTTATCGCAAAATGGTTCACAGGCCATGAGATGGCACTCGCAATGGGCTTGCAGGTTGCTCTTGCCCGTGTGGGTACAGCGTGCGCACTGTTCTTTGCATTGCCAATCGCACAGAGCGCAGGCGCAGTTTCAGCCCCTGTAATGTTTGGTGCTACAGCACTCTGCATTGGACTCATCTCATACATCGTGTACTGCGTGATGGACAAGAAACTCGACAACTCAATCGCAGGCGAGGAGAACGCAGGCGAGAGCGAGGAGCAGTTCAAGTTCAGCGACCTCAAGGTAATCTTCTGCAACCAGGGATTCTGGCTCATCACATTCCTTTGCCTCATCTTCTATGCAGCAGTATTCCCATTCCTCAAGTTCGCTACAAACCTCATGATCATCAAGTATGGAGTAACACCCGACCTCGCAGGCATGATCCCAGGCCTTCTTCCATTCGGCACAATGCTGCTCACACCGCTGTTCGGTTCACTCTATGACCGCATTGGCAAGGGCGCAACATTGATGCTCATTGGTTCAGTACTCCTCACAATTGTACATATCCTCTTTGCAATGCCATTGCTCAACGTATGGTGGTTTGCAGTGATTGTAATGATTCTGCTGGGTATTGCATTCTCGCTTGTTCCATCGGCAATGTGGCCTTCAGTTCCAAAGATCATCCCAATGAAGCAGCTTGGTTCGGCCTATGCTATCATATTCTACATCCAGAATATCGGTTTGTCAATGGTACCTGTGCTCATTGGTAACGTAATCGCAGCAAACACCGAGAACGGCACAACCGACTACACAATGCCAATGTCAATCTTCGCGCTCTTTGGAGCAATAGCAGTTGTAATCTCTGTTCTATTGAAGATTGTAGACAAGAAGAAGGGCTACGGCTTGGAGAAGAGCAACATCAAGTAATCTGAAGATATTGCTATAAATTAAACTCGCGCCCGGTCTTTTGACCGAGCGCGAGTTTAATTTGTATACTTGTCAAGCTTTCCGATTTCACCTTTAACCACGCGATGCGTGATTGAACCTGCTCACGCTCGCAGTGCAACTTGCAAGTAAACTTGCGTTGCGCTCGCTTAATCGCAGTTTTCACCTTTCAGTTTTCACCTTTCAGTTTAATCACTGACAGGGCGCACACTGAGACCGTAGTAGCGGTTGTTGTAGCTCCAGCCGCAGTCGCTACTATCGAAGTACAAGTAGTACGCGGAGTCGCCGTAGCCTTCGTACAACGAGCTCGACCAGAAGAGGCCGTGGCTGCCACTGTAGTAGAGATCCGTACCGTAGCGGAGGCCCGCAGCCGGGAGGAAGATACTGTTACCATTGGGGCCGGTGACCTTGTAACCGTTTACGCCGTTTTGGGTGGTCCAGGTCCAGGTGCAGTTATTGCGTAGTTCGTCCTGTTCAGCCTTTGTGGGCATGCGCCAACTGCCACCCCATTTTACATGGGCTACATCGTCCTCGGGGTCAAGAACGGTTTTATTGTCAACTGTTCCGTGATAGCTGTTTGTACAATACTTGGTCTGGCTATCATAACTGCCATTACACCATTTGTAGGTACTCCATAAATATTCGTCCTTTTCATCTGTTTCTCCCCAAGCATAATAACCACCGAGTTCCTCGGGGGATGTTGCGCCTACATTACATGTTGCCCACTTTACAGAGAGGCCGAGGTCAACATATTCGTAGCCGTCAATATATGTTTTTCTCCTTTCAAATTGTGCAATCAAAGCTATATCCTCTTCAACAACGAATGTATATTCTGCATCGGTACTTACAGGAGTCTCCTCGTCGCCAACAAACCAGCCAATAAAATCACAGTCCTCGTCGGGAGTTGCAACAACGGTTATCTCACTGCCATAAAGAGCGATTCTTGAGGTTCCGCTCATGTCCTTGAAAGACACCCGACCGTTACCGGCACTGCAGATGGTAAGATTTGAGAGTTTTGTAAAATGCGCTGTGAGCGTTGTGTTCTTTGTTGCCACAAACGTAAATAAAGCATCGGTGCTGACAGGTTCTGTGGATTCACCCAAATACCAGCCGGTAAATGCGTATCCTTCGTCAGCCGTGGCAACAACCTCAATCTCGCTACCGTACAAAACGTTTTCCGATGTTTCCAGATATTTTGAGATTTTAACCTTGCCACCTTCGGTAGCGGTGACGGTTATCTTGCATCTGTTTAAATCTTCAAAATCATCATTCTCATCGCACGAAACAAAAAACGACGTGAAAGCCACCAAAATGGCTAACAGAAATGAATAATGTCTTTTCATAAATACATTTTTAATTGATTTTGCTTGAACACAGCTGTCATTTGACGCAAAAATAGTCATTTGTCCGATTTTAACAAAATTGAACTAAAAAAGAAACGATATAACAGTTGAGACCTTCGCTCACCATGGGATCTGTAAATATTTAGGTTCAGTAGCAAAAAGGTGTGTGTCAAAATTGAATTTATGCAGTAGATTTTCCCCTTAATCAGTTTTCTTACATTCTTTTTGTAGTCTTGTTCACTTTACTTTTTGGTGTCAAAAAGTAACAAAAAACTCGGCACACGGGCGCACCATTGACTGCATCCAAGTTTAGCTGATATGTTTCGCGAACTTTACCGCGTACAATTGGTAATCCCCAAGAAAAAACCGGCACCATCAAAATCACAACGGAAATCCCATTCTGTTTTTTACTCCCCAGCAACGGCTCAGTACAAATGGTTGTATTGGACGACTGCCATATCGTTTATACAAAAAACAACAGAGGGTAACCCAAAGTCACCCTCTGTTATAGGTAGTGAATAAAATGCAAAGTTCAAGGCTTGCGAAGGCTCCAAAACCGGAGTTTACTTGAAGTAAATGAGGATTTTGGAGACAAGCGTAACGCAGAAATTTGCTTTTTAGTCACTAGCATTATTCAGTTAAGTACCATTTCCCTTATATCCCCCTCAACGCCTCCTTGTACTCTGAAATTCCTTGCAAAGTTCTTGAGGAATTCAAGCGATGAGACACTCGGTTTTGGAAATTTCTCATTTTTCAACGCCTGTTTGATAACAGAACCGTCAATCTTGAATTTTGGAGTAGAAGTTTTATCCATAGGCATTTGTTTCTTTGTTCTGTTATATTAACGCGCCAAAATCATAAATAGTATATCCCGCAAAGAAAATTTTCTTTGCGGGATATATAGACTGCAATTATTCTTTAAAATATTACTCAAGCACCAAAGATACATTCTTCTCCTCGGCAATGCGGCGCATGTTCATTATAGCATAGCGCATGCGTCCAAGCGCAGTGTTAATGCTCACGCCAGTGATTTCTGCAATATCCTTGAACGACATATCCTGATAGTAACGCATAAAGACCACCTCACGCTGGCAATCGGGCAGTTCATCCACAAGCCTGCGCACATCGGCAAGCACCTGGTCGTTGACCATGCGGTTCTCAATTGTTCCCTCAGACAAGCGTGCATCGTTGAGCATGTCATACTCGGTCTCGTCATTTGACACAGTGTTCTCGTTCCTCTCTACACGGAACTGGTCAATGACAAGGTTATGCGCAATGCGTGTTATCCAGGCTGCAAACTTGCCGTCATTGGTATAACGTCCCTGCTGCAAGGTAACAATTGCCTTGACAAAAGTCTCCTGGAAGATGTCCTCGGCCACCTCCTTTGAGCGTACTATAAAGAATATGTAGTTGAACAACCTGTCCTTATGACGGTTCAGCAAAACATCAAATGCTGAATTATTGCCTTCCAAATAAAGTGTGACCAATACATCATCGGTCATCTGCTTTAATTTATCCATTATGTCTACTGTTAAAATTGAAGTAGATTTTCTCTATAGGCAATAGGGTTTTACAGGTTTATAATTGAATTACTGCGCAAAGGAAAGAAAATATTGTCTTAAATCCAAATATTTTTACAAAAAAGTGCTTTTTCACACAATATCGCAGCACTGCAGACGTTGCAATGCCGCGATATAAGTCCCGAGCATATAAGGTGCAAATTCACTTTGCAGCCTTCATTCCCTCTACCGAGAAACCGCGCAAAAGGTCGGCAACAGGCATGCGTTTCTTGCCTGCAAGCTGCACCTCGTCGAGCGAGACGTAGCCACCCTCCACTGCCACCTTAATGTAGTTCTTGCCATCGGTAACAATTGCGCCAGCAGCCTTGTCGTGCTGCGCATACTCCTTTGAAACAGCATAGACCTTGAGAGCAACAGCCTCATCGCCGGCATTCACCAGTTCGCACCACGCTGCTGGATAGGGAGACATTCCGCGAACGAAGTTATACACGCTATCTACACTACCCTGCCAATTGATGCGGCAGGTATCGCGGAAGATCTTTGGAGCGGGGCGCAGTTCGCCAACGGTCATCTTGTCCTGAGCAATTGGCGTTACATCACCTTTTACAATCGCCTCAACTGTGCGCAAGACTGTATCGCCACCCTGCAGCATAAGTTTATCGTGCAGCGTGCCGGCATTGTCGCTCTCGTCTATGGCAACAACATCGCGGTAAATGACATCACCAGTATCAATCTCATGCTTCAAGAAGAATGTTGTAACTCCGGTCTCCTTGTCGCCGTTTATTATTGCCCAGTTGATGGGGGCTGCACCACGATACTGCGGCAGCAGCGATGCGTGGAGGTTGAATGTACCCAAACGGGGCATATTCCACACGCTCTCGGGGAGCATGCGGAAGGCAACGACAATCTGCAAATCGGCGCCCCAGGCGCGCAGGGCGCTCTGGAAAGCCTCATCCTTGAGAGATTCGGGCTGCAGCACCGGCAATCCCTGCTCAACGGCATACTGCTTCACCGGACTCATGAGCAACTGGTTGCCACGCTTGTTAATCATCTTGTCAGGCATTGTAACTACGCCCACAATCTCATAACCGCAACTCTCACAGGCACGCTGCCTTTCGAGCAGGCGACGCAAGGGCTCAACCGCAAAATCGGGTGTTCCCAGATATACTATTCTTAAATTCTGCATATTAAATTCTTATAAATTATATCAAGGCTGCACGAAATAAATTTCAAGCAGTTTCTTAATCAGATGTAAATTCCAGCAATGTATTACGGTAGGCTGTAAATATTGCCGATTTTGAGATGAAGCCGACATATTCACCGGTAACATCCTCTACAGGCAGGTTCCACGCACCCGTCTCCTCGAACTTGCGCATAACCACCTCCATTGGTTCTTCAATACTGAGCCTCTCTGGCACCTCACGCATCAAAGAGGCAACCGAATAGCGATGATAGAGTTCCTGACGGAACATAATATGCCTCACGTCATCAAGATATATGACGCCCACAAGATGTTTCGCGGCGTTGAGCACCGGGAATATGTTGCGCTTTGTCTTTGCTACCACTGAAGTGAGAGCGCCCAAATCCATCTCGGGGGTTACAGGGAAGAAATTCTTCTCTACCACATCGGCAACCTTCAGCGTTGTGAGCACAGCCTGGTCCTTATGGTGGGTGATGAGTTCGCCGCGCTGCGCAAGACGCACTGCATAGATATTATTGCTGTAAAAGACCCTCACTGTGAGGAAAGAGGATACAGACACCATCATCAGCGGCAAGAAAAGGTCATAGCCACCTGTGAGTTCGGCAATGAGAAAGACACCCGTCAATGGCGCGTGGAACACACCCGACATTAGCGCCGCCATTCCAAAGAGTGCGAAGTTCTCCTCAATCACCGGAACTCCCACTCCAGTCTTGTTGCACAGGCTGGCAAACAGGTAGCCTGTCACACAACCCAGGAAAAGGCTTGGTGCAAAAATACCGCCACATCCACCGGCGCAGTTGGTCACCGTTGAGGCAAAAGCCTTGAAAACGATAACAAGGAACATGAACAGCAGCACAAGGTGCGCCTGGTCAAAGAAGAGCGACTTCTCGAGTATCATCTCCGATGTCTCGGACGAACCGTCTATAAGCAGTTTGATAGTCTCATAGCCCTCGCCATAGAGCGGCGGAAAAAGAAAGATCAGCACGCTCAAGGCACTGCCGCCAATGAGCAGTCTCACGTACGGATTCTTAAATCTTTTGAAAAAGCCCTCTACT
Organism: Bacteroidaceae bacterium; assembly: GCA_045613945.1. Lineage (GTDB taxonomy): Bacteria > Bacteroidota > Bacteroidia > Bacteroidales > Bacteroidaceae > HGM04593. The sequence continues at coordinate 30,057 of JAZLBZ010000025.1, read as the reverse complement.
GTAACTGTAACCTTTGTAAAATAGAGCGATACAAGACCGCATACAATGCCAAGCAACAGCACATAGGGAACACGTGCAAGGTCAAAGGCCTCGGCCATGTTGAACTTGAACATAGTCTCTGTTCCCATAAGTATATACGACAGCGTTGCCGCCGTAACGCTTGATATGAGCAACGGCAAAAGGGATGACATTGTGAGGTCAATCATCAGCACCTCAATCACAAACACAAGGCCTGTAATCGGCGCCTTGAAGATACCCGCCACTGCACCGGCTGCGCCACAGCCAATGAGCAGCATCATAACCTTCTTCTCCATCCTGAAAAGCTGGCCCAGGTTTGAGCCAATAGCCGAACCGGTCATCACAATAGGCGACTCGGCTCCCACCGAACCACCAAAGCCAATTGTTATTCCACTGGCAATCAATGACGACCATGTATTATGGGAGCGTATCTGTCCCTTGCGGCACGAAATGGCATAGAGCACTTTGGTGACACCATGACTGATATCATCGCGCACCACCTTGCGAATGAAAAGACCTGTTATTAGAATACCTATTACAGGGTATACCAGATAGAGCCAGTTGAAGGTGTGGGCATCAAAACCGCCGGTGAGCAGGTGCTGTATAAAATGAATCAAATGGTGAAGAAGAAAGGCCGCGAGTGCCGAAAGCACACCCACAGCAAAACTGAGCACAAGCACAAACTGCTTATGCGACATATGCTTCTCCCGCCATATATTGAAACGGTCAATCAGTCCCGGTTCACGCTTTTCATCCGTCATGGCCTTATAATAGTTACCGTCCCGTTCTCCTTTAGTTTAATGATGCTCGAAGACTTAGCCTTGCCCTTCTCGAGTTGCTTGTAACCAACCACATAGTCGACAGCATTGATTATCTCGGGGCTTATTTCACTGAAGTTATTAGGTGTCTCCTCACCACTGATGTTGGCCGATGTTGAGACCACCGCCTTCTGGAAACGGTAGCACAGTTCCTTTGAGAACATCTCGCCTGTCACCCTTATACCCACACTGCCATCCTCGGCAATGAGATTGGGCGCCAGGTTGCGAGCGCCATCGTATATTATTGTCAATGGCTTGTCACTGAGTTCTATGAGATCCCACGCAACAGAAGGCACATTGCCCACATAGCGTGCGAGGCGGTCGGCACTGTCAACAAGCAGCAGCATAGCCTTGCTGTCGCTACGTTTCTTAATCTCATAGACCTTCTTCACTGCATCGGCATTCGTTGCATCACAGCCAATGCCCCACACTGTATCCGTTGGATAAAGTATCACACCACCCTGTCGCATCACCTCGATACACTTCTTTACTTCGTCGGCAATTGTACCCATAATCCTAGAGTTTTAGAATTCACTTGTAAAATGGAAACGTATTGACTTGAAGTCGTTCTGCGCCATCTGCAGCACATATCCGCTATCGGCCAGGAATACATCGCGCCCCTCGATATCCTTTGCCATATACTGGTACTTGCGTTTCTTGAACGCCTCAAGTTCGGCAGCATCGTCGCTCTCAATCCAGCAGGCCTTGTAGAGGCTTACAGGCTCCCAGCGGCACTTGGCGTTGTACTCATTCTCGAGACGGTACTGGATAACCTCGAACTGCAACTGGCCTACCGTACCAATGAGCTTGCGGCCGTTATGCTGGTTCACAAAGAGCTGTGCAACACCCTCACCCATAAGCTGGTCGATACCCTTTGCAAGCTGCTTGGTCTTCATTGGGTCGGCGTTCTCAATGTACTTGAACATCTCGGGCGAGAAACTTGGCAGCCCCTTGAAGTGAAGGATTTCGCCCTCGGTAAGCGTGTCGCCAATCTTGAAGTTGCCGGTATCGGGCAAGCCGATGATATCGCCGGGATATGCCTCCTCAATAGTGCTCTTGCGCTGCGCCATGAACTGTGTGGGCGATGAGAAACGGAGTTCCTTGCCCAAGCGGATGTGGCGATATGGCGTGTTGCGGACAAACTTGCCCGAACAGATTTTGCAGAATGCCACGCAAGAACGGTGGTTAGGGTCAATGTTTGCGGTAATCTTGAAGATAAAGCCGGTGAACTTAGAATCCTCGGGATTCACCACTCGCTCCAGCGCCTGCACAGGGCGTGGACTTGGAGCAATCTTCACAAAGCAGTCAAGCAGTTCCTGAACACCGAAGTTGTTGAGCGCCGAGCCAAAGAACACCGGCGCCACCTTTGCGTCGAGATAGTCCTGAACATTGAACTCGGGATATACACCCTCAACAAGTTCAAGGTCGGCACGCAACTTGTATGCCAGGTCCTCGCCAATACTCTTGTCAAGTTCCTCACTGTTTATATCAACCTCAACCTTCTCTGTGACACGCTGCTTGTTTGGTGTGAAAAGGTCAAGTTTCTGCTCATATATATTGTATACACCCTTGAAGCGCGCACCCTGGTCAATTGGCCAACTGAGCGGACGCACCGCAATCTGCAACTCGCTCTCAAGTTCGTCGAGCAATTCAAATGGGTCTCGACCCTCGCGGTCCATCTTGTTCACATACACAATTACGGGAGTGTTGCGCATACGGCACACCGACATCAGTTTGCGTGTCTGTGTCTCCACACCCTTTGCGCTGTCCACAACGATGATTACACTGTCCACTGCAGTCAATGTGCGGAATGTATCCTCGGCAAAGTCCTGGTGACCAGGGGTATCAAGGATATTGATCTTGTAGCCCTCGTAATCGAACTCCATCACAGATGTAGTTACAGAGATACCACGCTGCTTCTCAATCTCCATCCAGTCCGATGTAGCGGTCTTCTTAATCTTGTTTGACTTTACGGCACCGGCAACCTGAATCTGACCACCGAAAAGCAAGAGTTTCTCGGTCAGTGTTGTCTTACCGGCATCGGGGTGCGATATAATCGCAAAGGTTCTTCTACGTCCAATTTCTTCCTGTATATTACTCATTTGAATCTGATTTTTTTTCGTGTTTATGTCATTCGTCACCCTCAAGGTCAAGTTTACCCTCCTCGTCCTCCTTGAAATAGAGTGAAAGCATTGATATGAATTTGCTTATCTCGGCCGTAGCCTTCAAGGTCTCCTCGTTTATCTCGCGCCTTTGCAGCTTCATCATCCACACCATGTAAAGCGCATCAAAGCAGTTCTCGAGTTCATTTTTCTCCCTGCCGTCGCTCTTGGTGCGGAACTCAACGATAAATGGCAGCGCCTTGTAGTAGGCTGCCGAGTAGAACGGCACCTTTGGCGACTTGAGGAGGCGCAGATGAAGGTCCGAGAGGTTTATGATAACGTTCTTGTTTATCTGCAGATGCCCCTTCTCCTTCACATCCTCCTGGTGCATCATATCTATGAGATTGGCATACCACTGCAGCAACTCGCCCGACTGGTCATCGGGCAAGGCATATGGCTCTACTATGTTGTTCTTCACTTTGTCGAGCGACAACTCATTTGCGCGTAGCAAATCCTCAATTTGCCACATATATAGCAGATACTCCGCTATATTTTTTTTTCGAAGTTCCCTTGAAACAAGCAAAACAAAAAAAGATTTTAATGTAACGACAATGTACCGGTTGCAATGAGTATTGCTCCAATCAGAGAGCCAATCATCACCGCAACACCTATCACCCTATTGATAATCCATATTCCACGAACATCAAAATGGGTTCTCAATTTATTAACCACAAACGTGATGAACAGCCACCACAGCATTGCACCACCAAAGATTGAGAGATAGCCTACAAACTGGAAAAACAGCGGCTTGTCGGTCATCACAAAATTAAGTGGGGTAAAGAGTGCCAGGAACAGGAGAATTATCATTGGATTCGCAAGAGTGATGAAGAATCCCGTAACTGCATTGCGCAGCAGGCTGCTCTTGTTGTGGCTGACGTTTCTTGTATTCTGCACAGGGTTGGTGCGATATGTATGCACACCGAAAATGAACATTATCACAGCACCAATCAACTGCATCCAGTATGTTGTTGTGGGGTTACTTATCACGTCATAGAGCAAACCCAGGCCATAGCCAGTTATCAAGGCATAGAGGATATCGCTCGATGCAGCACCAACACCCGTAACAAGGCCGTAGGCACGTCCCTTGTTAAGTGTACGTTGGATGCAAAGAACGCCAACAGGACCCATCGGAGCCGAAGCCACCATACCGATGATTACTCCCTTGACAATCATCTCCAACAAAACAACCTGTGACAACAATTCATTCATACTGCAAAGTTGTCATTTTTTTATTGAAAAACATAGGATGCGGCACTCTTTTTTCAAGTCAGGAATAAAAAAAAGTCCTTTTTTATTAAAAAAAATGCAATTAGTCCCAAAAGAAGTCAAGAAATCTCTATTTCTTTTACATTTGATACCCCACGCTTTTTCCTGAGCATGAAAGTGAGCACCAAATCCAACATACCGGAAACTACTGCAACCGCGCCAAAAACAACTGACAGAATCTCCAAAGGACGCACCGCAACAGTGAGCAGCAGGACTGCAACCACTATGAGCGCCAAAGGCATAACAAGCAGCCACGCCGACAAGGAGGCCGCCTTTAGGGCGAAAAGTATAATCACGCCCTGGTAAAGCGCAAACAGCAGCAACAAGACCGCCAAAGTCTTGACAAACAACACCTCAAAACTCGCTGGAGCAATCATCAGCCAAAGACCGAACGCCATGCAGCCCACATCCACAATTGAAACAACGGCCCTGGAAAGCGCTCCTTCATTGGCAGTGGACATATACACCCTGACAATTGAGACAAGCGCAGGCAAGAAGAATGCCGCACCGGCTATGCGAATGAAGAGACTAGCAACACTCTCGCTCCAGAACATAAGCATAAGGCCTATGACAATTATCGCAACGCTACGAATCACACTGTTACCCATATCTAATGCAAATACCAAATTAAACCGTCATATCAAGTAAACAACCGGGGAGCAGCCCTGTTCAACAAGCCCCGCCGTCCCTAAAGCACAGCACAACAAGCAGTTCATCAAAAATAGAATAATGCGCCAAGAAGTCCCTTTCGCCATCATACTCAAGCCCCTGCAGGCAGACAGGCACCACTCCGTCGCCATTCAATTCAAAAGCACCCAAAGAGATATTTTCCTTGAAACTGCCGCCCAAATCGCCGACAATCTTGTAAAGAGCCTCTTTGGCGCACCAATGGACAAGGGACGCAGAGTTTTTATCAGAAGGCGAAAAACCCTCAATAGAAGCGGCCGGTACAAAGCGGCCGGCAACCCGCAGCACATTGCGCGACAGCAGTTCGGCATCCACACCAATGAAGCTTTCACGCGAATAGGCAAGCACAGCATACCCATCGGTATGCGAGACACTTATAAAGCCATCCGCCCCTTCAAGCACAGGCTTGCCAGCCACATTATATGCGATACGCACACTATTACCAAAACGCAGCGCGACAACAGCACGCACTGCCAGCCATTGGGCGCAACGCGCTCTTGACTTAAACTGCAAAATGCCGGCTGCACAATCGGCAGGAACCAGACCTTGCAGTTCCTCTACAGTCTCGGTTATCCTCCAAACATAAACCTCGACCCCGCCGATATTATACTGCTGCGACAGTGGCATTACTCTTGTGAATCTTCTGTTTCTTCTGCTTTCAAAGGCAGTATAGCCTTTATCTTGACAATGCGGTGCTTGTCCTTCTGCACAACCTCAAAAGATACATCATTGCACACAATCACCTCGTGAAGTTGCGGGAACTCACCCTTAACCTCAAGAATCATGCCGGCAAGCGTGTCGGCCTCTCCCGCCAGTTCCTCGAACCCTTCGCTGTCGAGCGATGTTATCTTGTAGAAGTCACTCAACGATGTGCGCCCGTCAAAGAGATAGGTATTCTCATTGATTTTCTCATACGATGTATCGGGCTCGTCGAACTCGTCATTAATCTCACCAACAATCTCTTCAATGATATCCTCAAGCGTGATAAGCCCCGAGACACCGCCAAATTCATCAACAACCACCGCCATATGCACCTTTACTGTCTGGAAATCACACAGCAGATCATCGATTTTCTTTGTCTCGGGAACAAAGAACGGCTGACGTATCAAGGATTGCCAGCGGAAGTTCCCGCCTCTGTTAAGATGTGGTATCAAGTCCTTGATATACAATACACCACGAATATCGTCCTGGGTCTTGCCATAGACCGGGATACGCGAATAGGCATTCTCGGCCGCACATTTAAGCACCTCGGAATAAGGAGCACGCAAGTCAAGCATAACCATATCAAGGCGCGATGTCATGATATTCTTCACCGTCTCATCGCCAAATCTAATGATACCCTCGAGCATATTCTTCTGGTCACCAATCTCTTTGGTATCGGTAAGTTCCAGTGCCTGTTCAAGTTCGTCAACAGAGAGCAGGTGCTGTTTTTTAGAGACAATGCGCTGAGCGAATGCAGTTGAGCGCACCAGCAACTTTGAGAATGGAGAGAGAATGCGCGAGAGCACCGAAAATGGGACCGACACGAACCTTGCAAATTTCACAACGTTGTTCTTGGAGTATATCTTGGGCATCACCTCGCCAAAGAGCAGAAGCAAGAATGTCAGGAGCACCGTCAGAAGCAGGAACTTCAACCACTCTGTCCCCTCGGCAAAATGCAGCACCTCCATGAAGAAGAAGTTCAGCAGCACAACAACGCCGACATTCACAAAGTCATTTACAATGAGAATTGTCGCCAGCAGTTTCTCGGGGTCTTTCAGCAGTTCAATGACGCGCATATCCTTTGCCGACTTGCTCTCGGCCATCTCATCAAGGTTCTCCCTTGTCAACGAGAAAAAGGCCATCTCCGAACCCGACGCAAACGCTGAGCAAAGCAGCAACAATGCGGCAATGACAGCCGCAACAACAGCAGCAGCCGACGGAATCGTCAAATAGATATCAGGTGACGACACACCGGCCTGCAAAAATATAGTCGTAAATATATCCAAAACAGTCGAATTTAATTAGAAAGGGGTGCCCTGACCAGGCATTTCGGAAGCAGGTGCCGCTCCGGCCGCTCTTGATGAAAGCATATCCATAGTCTCGGCAAGAATCTCGGTCCTGTAACGGCGAATACCGTTCTGGTCCTCGTAGGTATTTGTCCTAATCTTACCCTCGATATAAATGCGGTCACCCTTGTGAACATACTTCTCGGCAACCTCGGCCAAGCCTCCCCAAAGGACAATGTTGTGCCATTCGGTACGCTCGGGCACTGGAGTGCCGTTCTGCAGAGTATATCCACGCTCGGTTGTAGCCAAGACCAAATTGGCAACAACAACATTACGGTCAAGATGACGCACATCGGGGTCCTTGCCCACATTACCTATTAAAATAACTTTATTTACTGACATAGTGACTCTATTATTTAGTTTAAAATCCATTGCAAAATTATAAAAAATACAGAGCCGTTTCAAATAAATGAGAGGAGTATTTGCAAGCAGCATGCAAAAAATGCAAAAAAGCCCCCAAAAAGAGCAGAATGGAAGGTGTTGACAGCAACGCAAAGGCCAAATTATTATGTTTTTACAAAAAAAGCGAGCATAAATTTCGGTAAGAATAAAAAATGCTGTATATTTGTGCTCCGAAATTAAAACCAAAGCGTTGAATTATAAAAAATCACAGAAAGATGACAAAAGCAGAGATTGTTAATGAGATTGCGAAGAAGACAGGAATTGAGAAATCGGTGGTTTTAACAACTGTTGAATCGTTTATGGAGACTGTAAAGACATCGTTGGTTAACCAGGAGTCTGTATACCTGCGCGGTTTTGGAAGTTTCATCATCAAGCACAGAGCAGAGAAGACTGCGCGCGACATACATAAGGAAAAGACAATTACTATTCCAGCGCACAACATCCCAGCCTTCAAGCCAGCCAAGACATTCATGAATGAAGTAAAAAAATAATAGTGATTAATCAATAAATTTTAAACTTATGCCAAGCGGAAAAAAGAAAAAAAGACATAAAATGTCTACGCACAAGCGTAAAAAAAGACTGAGAAAGAACAGACATAAGAGCAAGTAAGTAAAAGTCTGTCAAAGCACAAAAAACAAACTTGTAAGCACAATAACAAAAGCCTCAAGTTTGTTTTTTGTTTTAAGCAAGAGTTTTTCAATACCTCACCCGAGGTATTCAAGAGCAACCCATCATTAAGGCAATGCGCCTCGCCTTGAAGTAAAGGAGGTGCAAAACAAAAAAACAATACAGTATTGTGACAAGCGAACTATTTGTGGATGTTCACCCCCAGGAGGTCTCCATTGCCATCACAGAGGAGAAGCAGTTGGTAGAGTTCCAGAAGGAGGAACAGACAGAGACATTTTCAGTAGGCAACATCTATCACGGGCGTGTGAAGAAAATCATGCCCGGACTCAACGCCTGCTTTGTAGATGTCGGTTCAGAAAAGGAAGCATTCCTGCACTATACTGATTTAGGCGCACAATTTTACTCTCTTCAGAAGTATCTGAAACAAATTACAAGCGACCGAAAGAAAAGTTTCCCCATTGCAAAGGCATCCATTATGCCCGAGAAAAAGAAGGAGGGAAACATCAGCGAAGCACTGCAGACAGGCCAGGAGATTCTGGTGCAGATAACCAAAGAGCCAATAAACACAAAAGGCCCGAGGCTGACCTGCGAACTGTCATTTGCAGGACGTTTCCTGATACTGATACCGTTTGAGGACAAGGTATCAGTATCATCAAAAATCAAGTCCCCCGAGGAGCGCACCCGTCTCAAGCAACTTTTGCAGAGCATCAAGCCAAAGAACTTTGGCATCATAGTGCGCACTGCCGCCGAAGGCAAGAAGGTTGCCGAACTTGACAGCGAGTTGCGCTCACTGGTCAATAACTGGGAATCACTCGTGGGCAAGGTGCAGAAAAGCACAAAACCGCCGACAATGGTGCACGAGGAGTCCGACAGAACCCTCGCACTGCTCCGCGACCTGTTCAACCCGTCGTATGAAAGCATACACGTCAACGACATTGAGGTCTACAAGCGCATTAGGGATTACGTTTCGGTAATAGCCCCTGAAAGCGTAAACATCATCAAGCTGTATCGCGGAGAACTGCCCATTTTCGACCACTTTGGAATAACGAAACAGATAAAATCCTCGTTCGGAAAAATCGTTTCGTTCAAAGGCGGAGCCTACCTGGTCATCGAGCACACCGAGGCATTGCACGTCGTTGATGTAAACAGCGGCAACAGAGCACGCAACAACGCAAGCAATCAGGAGGAAAATGCGCTCGAGGTAAACCTGGGAGCCGCCGACGAACTTGCCCGCCAACTGCGCCTGCGCGACATGGGCGGCATCATCGTGGTCGACTTTATTGACATGGACAAAGCCGAGAACCGCCAGAAACTCTATGAGAGGATGACGGAGAATATGAGCCGCGACAGAGCCAAGCACAATATTCTGCCACTGAGCAAGTTCGGCCTGATGCAGATAACACGTCAGAGAGTCCGCCCTGCGACATCACTGCAGGTTGAAGAATGCTGTCCCGTCTGTCACGGCAAAGGCAAGATACAGCCATCGGTACTGTTTACCGAGACATTGGAGAGTAAAATTGAGACCCTGGTAAAGACTACGGGTATCAAGCGGTTTAAATTACATGTGCATCCGTACATTGACGCCTTTGTAAAGAAAGGCCTCATCTCACTCTACCGCAAATGGCAAATGAGATACGGATTTGGAATCAGAGTCGTACCCGATCAAAAACTGTCATATCTTGAATATCACTTCTATGATAAGAATGGCAACGAGGTCGACATGAAAGAGACAACCGACATCAAGTAATTGAAACAAGAACCCAAAAGGCCAAGAGCCTTTTCACGAGCAATCTCCCCGCTGCGCAGCGGGGAGATTGCTCGTTTATACCCCCGCACAGAAAAGTCCGGGCACAGTCGCCCACAGTAGCAAACAGCCAAAAAACATTCCATAAATTGTTGCTTTTCCGTTTTTAAGTATTATCTTCGCATTAGCGAGATTGAATAACGTGCCCCGGGCACAAAAGAGAAACAACACAGACATCGCGTTATGAAGATTTCAAAGATAGAACATCTGGGCATTGCGGTAAAGAGCATTGAAGATGCACTGCCCTACTACGAGCAGGTATTGGGATTCGAGTGCTACAACATAGAGACTGTAGAGGAACAGAAGGTGCGCACCGCATTCCTCAAGGTGGGCGAGACAAAGATAGAACTGCTTGAGGCAACATCGCCCGACAGCACAATAGCGAAATTCATTGAGAGCAGAGGCGAGGGCATACACCACATTGCCTACAAGGTAGAGGATGGAGTTGCCAATGCCCTTGCCGAGTGCGAGCAGAAGGAGATACGCACCATTGACAAGGCACCACGAGGCGGAGCCGAGGGACTGCACATCGCCTTCCTGCACCCCAAATCGACGCAGGGCGTGCTCACCGAACTTTGCGAGGAGTAACTTTAACCACTGAAAGAACATTAACTGAAATATCATGAGCAAGCAATTTGAAAAAATCAAAGAGCTGGTAGCCTTGCGTGCAAAGGCACGTCTTGGCGGCGGAGAGAAAGCCATAGAGAAACAGCACGAACGCGGCAAGTACACAGCCCGCGAGCGCATAGACATGCTGCTCGACAAAGGCAGTTTCGAGGAGATGGATATGTTTGTCACACACCGATGCACAAACTTCGGCCAGGAGAAAAAGCAGTATCTTGGCGATGGTGTCGTTGTGGGTAGCGGAACAATAGAGGGACGCCTTGTCTATATCTTTGCCCAGGACTTCACAGTAACCGGAGGCTCGCTGAGCGAGACAATGGCACAGAAGATATGCAAGGTTATGGATATGGCAATGAAGGTTGGCGCACCGGTAATCGGCATCAACGACAGCGGCGGCGCACGCATTCAGGAGGGCATCAACGCCCTTGCCGGATATGCCGAGATTTTCCAGCGCAACATCATGGCATCGGGTGTCATACCACAAATTTCGGGCATCTTTGGCCCATGTGCAGGCGGTGCGGTATACTCACCCGCACTCACCGACTTCACCATCATGATGGAAGGCACTGCATACATGTTCCTCACAGGCCCAAAGGTAGTAAAGACCGTGCTTGGAGAGGTTGTGACACAGGAGGAACTTGGCGGTGCAAGCGTGCATGCAAGCAAGTCGGGCGTCACACACTTTACAGCACAGACCGAGGAGGAGGGCCTGGCACTCATCCGCAAACTGATGAGTTACATTCCACAGAACAACATGGAGAGCGTGCCCGAAGTTCCATGCACCGACCCCATCAACCGCACAAGCGACATACTCAACACCATAATCCCCGACAACCCCAACCAGGCATACGACATGTATCGCGTGATTGCGGAGATTGTCGACAACGGCGAGTTCCTTGAGGTGCACCGCGACTATGCCCAGAACATCATCGTGGGCTTTGCAAGGATGAACGGCAAGTCGGTAGGTATCGTTGCCAACCAGCCCTGCAAGTACGCCGGCGTACTCGACTGCAACTCATCGCGCAAGGGAGCCCGTTTCGTGCGTTTCTGCGACGCATTCAACATTCCGCTTGTAACACTCGTTGACGTACCGGGATTCTTGCCCGGCACAGCACAGGAATACAACGCCGTTATCCTGCACGGAGCAAAACTTCTCTATGCATACGGCGAAGCCACAGTACCTAAGGTAACAGTAACACTTCGCAAGTCTTATGGCGGTTCACACATTGTGATGGCCTGCAAGCAGTTGCGCGCCGACCTCAACTACGCTTGGCCCAGCGCCGAGATAGCCGTTATGGGCGCAGCCGGTGCTGCCGAGGTACTCTATGCAAAGGAGGCAAAGGAGGCCGAAGACCCCAAAGCATTCATCGCAGAGAAGGAGGCCGAGTACAACCGTCTCTTTGCCAACCCTTACCAGGCGGCAAAGTATGGTTATATCGATGATGTCATTGAGCCACGCAACACCCGTTTCCGCGTGATACGCGCACTTGCGCAACTCGAGAGCAAGCGTCAGGATTTGCCAAAGAAGAAACACGGTAACATTCCACTTTAAACAGGAACACTATGGAAAACTGCACAACTAACAACGAGGTTGTTGCCGCCATCTCAATGGCATTGGCAGCATATATGGGCGACAACGTTCACGACAACGAGAGTGGCGTGCTCACCATCACATACACAAACAAGCATTGGAATAACCTAAACAAGTAAAACCATGAAAGAGTACAAATATAAAATCAATGGAAATGAGTATGCAGTTGCTATAAACGAGGTTTGCGACACAACTGCAAAGGTAACAGTCAATGGTGCTGAATACACTGTAGAGTGGGAGAAACCCGTTGAAGAGAAACCGGTGGTAAAGGTTCAGCCCGTTGCAGCAAAGCCCGCTGCAGCACCGGCACCCGCTGCAAAGCCAGCCGCCGCTGCGCCGGCTGGTGGTTACGGCATAAAGACCCCGCTACCGGGTGTAATCATTGATGTCAAGGTCAATATTGGCGACACAGTCGCAAAAGGCCAGACAGTTGTAGTGCTTGAGGCCATGAAGATGGAGAACAATATCAATGCCGACCGCGACGGCAAGGTTGCTGCCATCCAGGTAGCAAAGGGAGACACTGTAGCCGACGGCGCAGTACTTGTGGTATTGGAGTAAAACAAAAAAACCACATAAACAGCATGGACTGCCAATCGGCAGTCCATGCTGTTTATATTATCTACTAACCAAAAATAATATAATTGAATAAAAAGATAAAATACAAGGCTTGCGAACCCCCAAAAACCACAGTTTACTAAACGTAAATGAGGATTTTTGGGGGTTCGTATAACGCAGTAGTTTGCTTTTTAGTCATTTATATCTTGTTGTGACGGTCCGGTATTATAACCTTTGGCTTGAACACCGCAGCCTCCTCTGGGGTCATTGTGGCATACGCCATAATGATTGCCACGTCGCCAGGCTGGAACTTATGTGCTGCAGCACCATTCAAGCAGATGACGCCCGAGCCACGCTCGCCCTTTATTGTATATGTAACGATGCGCTCGCCGTTACTGTTGTTGACAACATGCACCTGCTCACCCTCGAGCAATCCGGCAGCATCCATCAACGCCTCATCAATGGTAATGCTGCCCATATAATGAAGATTCGCCTCGGTAACTGTGGCGCAATGGATTTTTGATTTAAGCATCTGAAGCAACATCTTACTTTACCTCCTTATATTTTATATTATCTATCAATCTTATATTTCCACAGAACAGCGCAATACAGCCCACCACGTAGTCGCTGTCGCCCCACTCCTCAATCTCCTGCAGGGTATTGCCGTCAACAATTTGGTAATACTCGAGTTCAAGTCCCTCGGTATCATCTATCATATCCTCAACAAAGGCCTTTGTAGCAGCAAGCGAATTAACTGCTGCAAAATCGACACTCGCAAAGAGAGTGCTCGAGATTGTGAGAGCACGCTCGCGCTCATCCTCGGTAAGCAAGGTGTTGCGGCTGCTCATTGCAAGGCCATCCTCCTCGCGCACAATGGGGCAGCCAACTATCTCAATATCAAAAGCAAGTTGGCGCACCATCTCGCGGATTATGGCAAGTTGCTGGAAATCCTTCTCGCCGAAGTACGCCTTGTGAGGCTCCACCGCATAGAATAGTTTGCTGACAATCTGCGCCACGCCATTGAAGTGACCGGGGCGGCAGGCACCCTCCATCACAGTGTCGAGCGGAGCAAAAGAGAACTCACGTGTATCCTCGGTTGGGTACATCTCCTCAACCGAAGGCGCAAATACCACTGCAGCACCAACGCGCTCAAGCAAAGCACAGTCGGCATCAAGCGTGCGTGGATAATTCTTGAGGTCATTCTTATCATTGAACTGTGTGGGATTGACAAAGACACTCACCACCGTAACATCATTCTCTTTTACAGAGCGCTCCACAAGCGAAGCATGGCCATTGTGCAATGCTCCCATTGTAGGAACAAAGCCTATACTTTTCCCCTCGGCACGAAATCCATCAAGAAGACTTTTCAACGCCGCAATAGTACTTACAACCTTCATTTTTCAATGATTCTTTATTTTCTGAAACCTGTTTTTCATTTGCGACTGCAAAGTAACAAACAAATAAGCACAAAAAGAAATAATAAAATAAAAAATATTGCACACAAGGGCAACAAACGGCAAATGATAAAATGCGCCAAAAGACACCATACGTACATTTTTACTGCAAAAACCACACCAAGCAGTTACTATTTGTCACAAAAACCATTAAAAGCGAAGTTTCAACTTGCCAGTTTGGCATTTTTTTAGTAATTTTGCAGTGCACGAACTACACTCGTGACTGATTAAAGATGAAAGCAAGCAAAATTTTATTTATTTCCCAGGAAATCACCCCATTTGTCCCAGAATCGCCTATATCAAACGTAGGCCGCAACCTGCCACAGGCAACACAGGACATGGGCAAAGAAATCAGAATCTTCACCCCAAAATGGGGCAACATAAACGAGAGGCGTAACCAGTTGCACGAGGTTATCCGCCTGTCGGGAATGAATCTCATCATCAATGATACAGACCACCCGCTGATTATCAAGGTGGCATCACTGCAGGCAGCCCGCATGCAGGTCTACTTCATTGACAACGATGACTATTTCCACAACCGTCTGATGACAAGCGACGCCGATGGCAATGACTACAGCGACAACGACGAGCGTGCAATATTCTTTGCACGTGGAGTACTTGAGACCGTAAAGAAACTGCGCTGGTGCCCCGAGGTCATACATTGTCATGGATGGATTTCGGCATTGGTGCCATTGTATATCAAGAGCAGTTACAGAGAGGAGCCCTCATTCCGCGACTCAAAGGTGGTTATCTCGCTCTACGATGACAACTTCAAGGCCGACTTCCCCGACAACTTTGCCGAGAAGATATTCAACAACGATTTGCAGGAGGGATTCATTGAAGGCATACAGACACCTGTAACATACATAGAACTTGCAAAACTGGCTATAAGGAACTGCGACGGTGTAATCATCAACGGCGATAACATTCCCCAGGAACTCATTGACTATGCCGAGTCTCTTGGCAAGCCTGTGCAGCCACGATGCAGCGAGGAGGAGTATGCTGCAGCCTGCAACGATTTCTACGACAAAGTAATGGAATAACACACAACTATCAAGCAATGCCACAAGGCGTTGCTTGATTGATAAATACACGGCCTGTTAACCTTTATTCATAACTATTAACAAGATATATGAAAAGACTTATATATACACTGCTGGCAATGTTCACACTGCTCACCTTCGTGCAGTGCGACGACAATACAGAGTCTGTCGGCAGCAGCATTATCCCAAACCAGGACATTGTCACAGCCGAGACAAAGACCTTCAACGCAACCAGCAAGACCATAATGGCCAACGACTCCATACTTGCCAACACAAGCGAGGTGTATCTTGGCCGTTATACCGACGAAGAATCGGGCACAGTCTTCACGTCCGGTTTCATCACACAGTTCGCCTGCAACGAGGACTACGGTTTCCCTGAGAGCGGCGTCATTGGCGACTCGGCAACATACACCAAACTGCGCCTCTACTTCGAGGAGTACTACGGCGATTCGCTCAATGCAATGCAGTGCGAGGTATACGAACTCGACAACACCCTCGAGGAGGGCACACCATACTACACCAACCTTGACCCGACTGAGTTCATCAGCCCCGACGCTGAACCATTGGCCACAAAGACATACAACGCCATCGACTACTCGCTGCACGACACTATCCTCAACGGCGAGAACTACTCACGACACATCGAGATTATACTCCCCAACCACATAGGCAACCGTTTCATCAGCAAATACTATGAGATGGACGAGGACAGCAACCACATCGGCAAGGAGCACTTTGCAAACTCGGAGGTATTCATCAAGGACGTGTTCAAGGGCATCTATGTCAAGTGCACACAGGGCGACGGCACTGTGCTCAGGATATACCGCGCCCGTCTCGATATCGGTTTCAAGCACTACATTGAGAGCAGCACCGGCAAACTAGACTCAATCCAGGCACTCTCTGCTCCATTCTATTCGGGCAAAGAGGTTTTGCAGGTCAACAATTTCGACAACGACGACCTCACCCCGCTTGCCGAAGAAGATTCGCTCACATATCTTAAGACCCCTGCGGGACTCTACACCGAGGTCACATTGCCAATCCTTGACATTGTAGGCCCCGACACTATCAACTCGGCAAAGATAACCTTCACACGTTACAACGAGACCGAGAGCGACACAAGGGCCCCACACCCAAGCCTGCTAATGGTAAGGAAGTGCGACATGTACAAGTTCTTCCTCAAGAACAAGATAGCCGACAGCAAGACCTCATACATAACAAGTTTTGCCTCGGGCACAAATGAGTACACATTCAGCAATATTGCAAGCCTTATCAAGCATTGCTACATAGAGTACAGCGAGGGCACATTCGGTACAGATGACACAGAGGGCAACAGCAACTGGGAGGCCGAGAACCCCGATTGGAACAAGGTGGTGCTAATCCCCGTAAGCATAACAAAGGATACCAACGGTTCTATCGTAAAGGTCATGCACGACATCAGTATCAGCAGTGTACGCCTGCGCGGCGGCACCGAATACAAGATACCTATTGAGGTAATCACAAGCAAGTTCAATGACTGAAATTGACACACATACAATAAATGCGGCTAAAGATTTAGCCGCATTTATTGTATAACAACAGTTGGGGGCAACAACGTCGCGGAGGGAGTTCAACAACAACATGCTACAATCCTCCAACTCCTACCCGGACATTATACACTGTCCCTCTTACCTAAAGAGGGACGAGCGACAAAGTCGCAGAGGGAGTTCAAAAACGCGCTACAATCCTCCAACTCCTACCCCCTGCGGGTACTCCCTCTTGCTAAGAGGGAGAGTCTTTTAAACAACAAAGTCGCGGAGGGAGTTCTACAACGCGCTATAACCTTCCAACTCCTACCCAGGCATTATACACTGTCCCTCTTTCCTAAAGAGGGACGAGCGACAAAGTCGCGGAGGGAGTTTTAACTAAGAGGGAGAGTCTTTTAAGCAACAACGCTGCTGAGGCTAATTTATAAACATTCTTCCCTGCAAGACTTCACAGCCTTGCAGGGAAGAATGAAAAAATTACTCTATAACCTACGTTAAGGTTATATCCATATTATCTTATCAAGGCCTTTTTACCGTCGATAATGTATATACCTGTGCTTGGAATTTGAACTTTTCTTCCCAGCAAGTCATAAATAGTTTTCACCTCTCCGCTTTGACCTTTCACCTCGTCAATGCCGGTTGAGCCATCGAGGCGGAACGATGCGCTGCCCTGCAACTCAGTAGGCAATGCAAGCCAGCACTTGCCGGCGGGGATTGAGAACGAATCATCGTCAACGCTGTAAAACATCACACCCTCGCCCTTGTTCTGCATTACATAGTAGCCGTTGCCACCGTCAATCTCCTGCGCAGCCACTGCACCGCACAAGTAACCGTCGGTAACCACCTCGCTATACTTGCTTGCATCGACAGCGCCACTGAGAGTGCCATCGTAACCGTTTGCAGCATATAATATATAAGGAGTGTATGCCATAGCCTTGCTCTGCTTTGCGAGCACAAGGTTCTCGCCGTTTGTGCTGTTGCAACTGTAGACCTCGAGACCGGCAGGGATTGCATCCACATCAAATGGGAACACCGCTGTGCTGAACTTGTTTGTCGCTGACACCTTCACAGGCAGTGTGCTCTTGGCTTCGGCTGTGAGGCCGTCGAGTACAATCTCTTCTGTTGTGTTGCCGGTAGCATTAGTCCTTGAGATTGATGCGTCAAGTAGTTTTATTTCCACCGCACCAGGTTTCAGGTACGCAGTGGGGCGCACATAAATATCCACAAGGTTTCCCGCTGATGCGATAGTCTTATTGGTTGAACTGTAACATGTTATTCTTACAAAGCCTGGATGTACTTTATATGCAATGGTGTGGTCATCGCGGCGGGCTGTGTAGACATCATCCTCCTCGGACATATATATCTCGGGCTCGCCTTCGTAGTATACCAGTTCCAGACCGGCGGGCAGCACGAGGTCGAACTGGAAAGCGGTATAGTCCTCATAAGCTCCGTTTTCGAGGGCTATGGTGAAGTAATCCTCTTCGCCACCGGGAGTAAATTCCATCTCTTGGATGTATAATCTCTCCTGTGCTGTAGCGCCCACGCCAAGAAGCAGGGAGAGTGTCAATAGTAGTGATTTAAGTCTCTTATTCATAATTACTTGTTTTTTTATTTCCAAACATTGCCCCACTCGCCACGACTTTGGCCTGCGAGCACTTCGCTGTTCTTGTCGGCACTCTCGTTCGTGTACCTCAATCCCGAGGTAGCAATGATACTCTGGCAAGTGACATCAACCATCAACGCCACCGGTTTTTTGTACTTTTTCATAAACATCATTATTCTAACGATAAATTAACTATTCTTACTATATCAAACACATTCACCACACCGTCGCCGGTGATGTCGTATGTCGGGAGGTTCTCATCACTCTCACCAAGACTGTAATTTACTATGGACACTATGTCAAAGACGTTGACAACTCCGTCTTTGTTAACGTCACCTTTAGCATGTGTCTGCACGTTGCTCTGTGAACCGTCACCCTCGGGTTCAGTCGGGTTGAAGGGGTTATACCTGAACTTTGCCACAAGTGTCACATCCTCGGCAGGCATCAGGTAGTTGAATGTTGTCTTGTCGCTAACCAGTACACCGTTCCTGTACCATCCCAGGAAGTCATATCCTTGATTAACATAGGTTGTCAGTGTCACATAGTTGTCGAACTCGGTCCACAGGCCGCTGGTGCGGTTGAACGAGCATGCTCCCTCGTTGCTCGCCTCAATAAAGAGTTTGTACTCGTCTTTTGAGTTTGGCTCCAATGGGGAGGATGGTGCGTACTTGAAGTGTGCCACAATCTTTGTATCCCCTGTGACAATGTGGGTAAAACTGCTCTTCTCAATGTCTGTACGTTCTCCGTTCACTGTCCAGTGCGAGAAACTGTAGACCGAACTCTTAAGTGAATAGCGCACGTTTACGTTCGTGCCTGCAACATACTTGCCCGTACCCGTCATATTAGCGGCCGCTGCAGGGCTTGACTCCACCGTCACATTGTAATAGATGTTCTCCTGCGGTTCGGGCGGGTTCGTGGGGTTATACTGCGCATACAGTGCCGGTGTGCTCCCCAAAATGAGGAGCAGCACCGCCATTGCATTTCGTATTATACTGTTCATATAATATTGTCTCATTTTACTATGGCAACTGACCACTGCTCTGCATGACACAGTCACTGTCATTCTGACGCCAGGAAGAATCTATTAAACGACTCTCTTAGATACTTCGCGAATAATGTCATATCGAACGAACCAACGGTCGACGCCCGAAGGGGCTAAAGTCAATGTGAGATATCTTAAACACTCGTTTCAGAGATCCCTCACACAAGGTTCGGGATGACATCGCATTCAAGGCCAACTACCATATTATTTCTACATCCTTATCACTTCACCACTTTCTCGCCGTCGATGATGTAGATACCCTTACCGGCATTCTGCATCTTGCGGCCCTGGAGGTCATAGATTTCACCTTTCACCTCACCGTTTTCACCTTTCACCTCGTCGATGCCTGTTGTGCCTGGGGCTGTGCCCTTGAGCAGAACCTCGAAGCGTTCGTTGAATGTACCCGCATCGGTGCTGAAACTGTATGCACCGTCATTGAGGTTGTGCAGTGTGCCGGTCTTGTAGTCCTTGATGTACACTACTGCGTCCATGCGCTGTGCCTCAATTGTGTAGAAGCCTGCTACGGGTGCGGTGTAGCCAAGCATTACAACGCCATTGTCGGCCGGGCGCTCGTTGATGGCGTAGTGTACCTTGTCGTTGCCTATGGTGTAGAGCTGTGCTACGCCGGCGGTCTCGAACTTGGTGGCATCGCAGGCTGTCTCATAGGCGAGTGACTGGCGCTCATTGAACACAATACGTGTGCGGTCGTCGCTTGTGCCGTTGCCAAGTACAAGGTTTATGAGCAGACGCTCGGTGTCTATGCCGCGTGCACGGCGTGCTGCTGCCTGCTTCTCTTTCTTCTTGTTCGACTGGTTCTGTGTCATCTGCTCCTCGCCGTCATAGGCAATGCTCTCCTGACCCTCGGGCTTCTGCACAAAGAAAGCCTCGTAAGGAGCAAAGTGATAGTCGTCGTCGCCCGGACGGATTGCCACATACTTGCTGCCGTCCCAAACGGTTACAGGCGCGGTGTAGTCCATATCGGCCATGTCGTAGTAACTGAGGTATGGGTTACCCACGAAATTCCAACTAGCATCCTTCAGGTTCTCGCTCACGTGAGCAACAAGTTCGTTATACTTGTCCTCTTTCTTGAACTTCACGTCCTTGATGTTGAGAACGAGCACGTCGTTGGCTGCACACTGGAAGATGTAGCCGCGGGCTGCTTTCAGGTGGTTTTCGTTGATATCTTTCCAGCCGCCATTGCCCTTCGTTGCACGCTCCTCGCCATCGTAGTAGCGGAATACGTAGTCGCTGCCGTTCTCCATTGAGATATCCTTGAACTTGATGTCGAATGGGAAAGCAAAGAAGTACCAGCGGCCACCCTTCACGTTGATGCGGATGTGCAGGTCGTCGATGTGCAGGTTGTTGTCGCCAATGATTGAGCCGCTTGTGCCATTGCCATCGCTGCCAACGTTAACGTCGCCAAGAGACTGGTTAGGTGTCTCTTCGTCGCCCTGCTCACCTTCTACAATGAAACCACCACCGGCGTTGATGTCGGCATCGGGGTTCTCACCATCGGCGCCCTCAATGTAACCGGTATCGTCGTTGAGTGTGTAGTCATTGTTCACATAGAAGTATTCGTAAGGTTCATTGAACTCCTCAAGGTTAAGGAAACGCTTCCAGCCATCATCCCAGTAGTAATTACTGAAACTGAACGAAGGCACGTACAGTGTCGCGGTTCCAAATGTACTGAAGGTATTCTCCTGGATTGCAGTAGGCTCAACAGTGTAGGTATAGACTCTGTTCAACTTGCTGCAACTGCTGAAGGCATTATCACCAATGCTTGTAACCGAACTTGGGATTCTTATCTCCTCAAGAGCAGAACAAATGTAGAAAGCATAAGAAGCAATTGTCTTTACTGTTGGTGGCAACTTAATATCCTTCAAGTTACTACAACCGCGAAATGCCCAACTACCAATCTCCTCCAGTCCATCTGGCAATGTCACCTTCTTTAGATTTGAACAATCATAAAAAGTACTACCCTGCAATGACTTTACTCCTTCAGGTATTGCAACCTCCTCAAGTAAAGAACATTTTTTGAAAGCATATTCACCAATGTTTTGCACTGTTTCAGGAATCTCCAACTCTCGCAAAGAGCTACAGTCTTGGAACATATAATCGCCAATAGAAACCAAATCCTTTGGCAGTTTAACAAAGTTCAATTTAGAGAGGCCATAGAAAGCATAGCCACCCAGGTCATTATCCTTTGTGCAGTTGCCATTGTAGAACGCCTTGTCGCTTGCAACAACAGTAGCCTCGCTAAGGTCAAGTTCACGCAATAGAGGCATCTTGTCGCGGAACTGGATAACATCGTAACTGTTTATGCTACCCTTCACTGCCAACTTCGCAATGGAGGCCATTTTGTCAAGGCCAATTCGCTCCATAATGCCCGATGTTGCCTCCTTTGCCTCAACATTCACCGCAACCAATGCATCGCTTTTGCCGACAATGCGTGTTGCATAACTACTCCACGCAGCCTTGTATTCATCAACATTTGCATCTGGAACAACAAATACAGCATTGCTTGCAAAAATATTACTGCCACCCAATGCCGCCGGTGTCTCTGCTGCAATGTCAATCACTGCATCTGCTTTATTGAAAGCATAAGAGCCAATAGATGTAACACTGCCAGGGATTGTTACATTTACAATTTTGTCATAATTGTGGAACGCATATTTCTTTATCTCTGTCACACCCTCTGGAATAACGACATCAGTTAGCAAATCTCCGTTCAAGTACAGGTTCTTTGCATGGTATAAAGGGTTTGTACCATAATTACCATTAGAATCATCAAAATCAATACCGCACCAAGCTGCAATGTCACTGATATACACATCTTTCAAGCCATCACAATTGTTGAATGCCCTAGAGCCAATGTTTGTAACACTGCTACCAATTATAACGTTTGTAAGGCCAGAGCAACTATAGAACGCCTCTCTTCCAATGCTTGTTTCGCTGTTACCAATTACAACGCTTGTAAGGCCCTTGCAACTATAGAACGCAGCAGAGCCAATGCTTGTAACAGCATCTGGAATAACAAGTTCACCAGTCAAGCCAGAGCAACCATCGAACGCAGAAGAGCCAATACTTGTTACGCTGTTACCAATTACTACGCTTATAAGGCCGGTGCAATCACTGAACGCATTATTTCCAATAGTTGTAACGCTGTTAGGGATTATTACGCTTGTAAGTCGAGAGCGACCAGAGAACGCATCATCAGGAATATTTTTTACATTTTCTCCAATTATTACTGTTGACAATGCTGTACAACCGCTAAATGCAGCATAATAACCACCCATATACGTACAATTCTCCGCATTAAATTCAACTCTAGTAATGCCGGTGCAACCAGAGAACGCAGACTGTCCAATTGTTGTTATGCTGTTACCAATTACTACGCTGGTAAGGCCGGTGCATTTTTGGAACGCATAAGTTCCAATAGTTGTAACGTTGTTACCAATAACAATATTCTTCAGGGTTGTCTTTTGATAAAAAGGAGAATAGCCACAATTATAATGCGTACTATACAACAAATCGCGGCCTAAGTACAACGTCTCAAGCGGGCAATCATAGAAAAGCCCTTCATCGGATGAGTTATATGACAAAGACAATGTCCCCTCACCATCCTCAAAGCGCAAGTCTTTTAGCGATATACAATCATCAAACGCAGCACCTTCAATGCTTGTAACACCGCTACCGATTTCAACGCTAATAAGGTTAGAACAATTTTGGAACACTCGCTGTCCTATACTTGTTACACTATTAGGGATTGTTACGCTTGTAAGGCCAGTGCAACCAGAGAACGCATAACCTCCAATGCTTGTAACACTGCTACCGATTTCAACGCTAATAAGGTTAGAACAATCTTGGAACACTCGCTGTCCTATACTTGTTACACTATTAGGGATTGTTACGCTTGTAAGGCCAGTGCAACCAGAGAACGCATAATCTCCAATGCTTGTAACGCTGTTAGGTATTGTAATGCTTGTAAGCCCGGTGCAACCACGGAACGCAGAAAGTCCAATGCTTGTTACGCTGTTAGGTATTGTAATGCTTGAAAGCCCGGAGCAATAATAGAACGCTTGACTTCCAATGCTTGTAACGCTGTTTGGGATTTCAACGCTTGTAAGGCCGGTGCAATAATAGAACGCAGCACCTCCAATGCTTGTAACGCTGTTAGGGATTACAACGCTGGTAAGGCCGGAGCAACTACGGAACGCACCAGTTCCAATGCTTGTTACGCTGTTAGGGATTACAATGCTAGTAAGGCCGGAGCAACTTGAGAACGCCTCATATCCAACGCTTGTAACACTGTAGGTTACATCTTTGTAAGTTACACTCTCGGGAATTACCACATCACCGGTGTACTTGTTGGTTCCACTTTTCACCTCGACTGTTTTGTCGGTTGAACTGGTGATGTTGTAATAAATGCCGTCAACCTCAAAATTTTGGGCAAACGCAACACTGCTGCACAACAGCAACAGTGCCGTGAACAGATGTTTGAATGTTTTCATAATACTATAAATTTAGGTTAATAAGATTCCTTAATTTAACCTGAGTTCGATATAAGAATTTTAGCGTATTTTGTCATCTCGAACGTACGTGAGAGATCTCATATTTCGCGATATTTTGAGATTTCTCGTCGCTATGCTCCATCGAAATGACAGATTCGCGATTTGATTTGGCTTATTTCGAACTCACGTTAATTTACAGTCTTACGTTTTTTCAATGCCTGGGTCAAATGCCTTGTGATTCGGGCGTGGCGAGACAATAAAAAAGACGTGAGACTTGTGCCTTATGTCCACAGATCTAAGGCATCGCCAAACGCCGTGTTAGAATGAACATAGAAGAAACAAATTCCCACGCCGTGATATATACACATTGGCGACGCGTGGAAACACACGTAACCGGCATATACACAGAATGAGCATTAGTTGCTTGAGGTCCTCTAACTAAAAATTGGCGATTTTAAGATCCGGACTTAAAACAAAATGCTTTTCAAACGTCAATGGATTTATCCCCATTGACATTGCAAAAATAAACATTTTTTAGCAACTAATGCTCAAATAATGAGAATTTTGTTTCTTCAACAGAATAATATAGTGAATACAATTCTACACCACAGGCAAAAGAGGCACTAAATGTGGTGTTTTTATCAATCTCCTACCCGGGTCCCTCTTTCCCAAGAGGGACAGTCTTTTAAGCAACAACGTCGAGGAGGAAGTTCAAAAACAACACGCTATAATGTTCCAACTCCTACCCAGGCATTATATACTGTCCCTCTTTCCTAAAGAGGGACGAGCAACAACGTTGCGGAGGGAGTTTAATAGCACGCTACAATTTTCCAACTCCTACCCCCTGCGCCGTATTGCCTTTGGCGAAGTTGCTTGCGTTCGTTGTGCAATCACAAACAAGTTTGCATTGCACTCACTTACTTGCAACATTCCCTCTTGCTAAGAGGGAGAGTCTTTTAAGCGACAACATCGCGGAGGGAGTTCAAAAAACAACATGCTATAATTTTCCAACTCCTACCCCCTGCGGGTACTCCCTCTTGCACAAGAGGGAGAGTCTTTTAAGCGACAACGTCGCGGAGGGAGTTCAACAACACGCTATATTTTCCCAACTCCTACCCAGGCATTATATACTGTCCCTCTTATTTTCCAACTCCTACCCCCTGCGCCGTATTGCCTTTGGCGAAGTTGCTTGCGTTCGTTGTGCAATCACAAACAAGTTTGCATTGCACTCACTTACTTGCAACATTCCCTCTTGCACAAGAGGGAGAGTCTTTTAAGCAACAAAGTCGCGGAGGGAGTTCAAAAACAACACGTAGGCGAATTGTGATTTTTATTCTACACCATACTGTATAAACACCGTCGGCAGGGCAATGCCCTGCCGACGGCTCAATTATTGATAATGCCTGTTACTCAGCCTTAGGCTTTCTAACACACTTTCTCTTTGGTTTCTCCTCGGCAACAGGAGCCTCCTCGGCTGGAGCAGCGGCCTTCTTGGCAGCCTTCTTCTCCTTTGTTGCGAGTTTTGTCTTCAACTGCTCAACCTCGGCCTCCAACTGTACAATCTCAACCTCCTGGTTCTCAATCATCTGCTGCAATGCACCAAGTTCCTCGTTATCCATATCGGGGTACTGAGCACGTACACGAGCAAGGAAGTCGCCCAAGATGTTCATGTAGTTTGTGAAAGCATCGTAAGGTGACTCATAGATGCAACGCTCTGTGATGATACCATTCTGCTTTGTAGTCATGAAACGGAGATTCTCGGCAGCCTGCAGATAGTCGAAGTCCTGCTTCAACTTCTTGTCATCGGTGAGCATAATGCGCTCTGCCACGCTGTAGAGTTTGTTGAAAGCCTCGCGCTGCAAGGTGTTACCCAACCAAGAACTTGCGTCGCGCTCCTCGTCCATCCAAGAGAGTGGATAAGGTACCTCAAGAGGACCTACTGACTTGTGGTTGTCGATAACCTCAGATGGTGTAGAGAATGTGATGCCCTTAGCAGCAGCACAAGCAGGCAGTGCCTTGAGGAAGTCAAGGATGTGTGACTCCAATGGCTGAGCCATACCAATGGCTGCAAGGTTCATGAAGATATTGATTACCTTCTCCTCCTCGGGGAACTGTGCAATCCAGTCGATATATGTCTCGGCAAACAATGGATACTCGCTCCACTCCGGGTTAGAGAAGCGCAATGAGATGTCGTCCGAGAGTTTATAGTCGCGGAGCAACAGTTTCAGGTTCGAAGCCAATGCGCAGTTGTACACGAAGTGTGGGCTCTTCCATGCAAGGATGTGCTTTGCACCCTCGGAAAGCATACCCTTGAAACCCATCTGTGATGCCATCTCACCAATCTCGTCAGAGTAGATGAGACCTGAGTTACGCAACACCTTTGGTTTCTTGCCAAAGAGTTCCTTGATTTTGCGGTTCTGGCGCATAACCTCCTCCATGAACACCTCTTTCGATGCCAATGAAGAGAGACCGTGTGAATAAGGCTCGCAAAGGAACTCGCAGCAACCGGTCTTGTTGATTTCGTGCAAAAGTTCGATTACCTGTGGAGCGTACAACTCAAGCATCTCGAGACCAACGCCCGATACCGAGAAGGCAACCTTGAAGGCACCGTTGTTCTCGCGAATCATCTCAAGCATTGTCTGCAAAGCAGGAACATAAGACTTCTCGGCAAGTTCCATTGTCATACTCTCGTTAGCGTAATCATCATAGTAATAGTGATCACTGCCTATGTCGAAGAAACGGTAACGTTTCAACTGTCTGATCTGATGCAACTCAAAATAGAAACAAATTGTTTTCATATTATTTCTTTGATTTTAATTATTACCAACCCAAAACTTTCTCATACATTCTTCTCAGTTTCAATGCCACATCTTCCCATGTGATGCTGTCGACCTCCTTGCGTCCCTCGACCTTGAGGTACTCATAGAGCGACTCGTTGTTACAGATTGAGTAGATGGCATCGGCCATTGCATTGATATCCCAATAGTCGGTCTTGATACACTTGTCAAGAATCTCGGCACAACCCGACTGCTTTGAGATAATCGTTGGAACGTCGCACTGCATGGCCTCGAGCGGAGAGATACCGAAAGGCTCGCTCACCGACGGCATGATATACACGTCACTGGCCTTGAGGCACTCATACACCTGACGGCCGCGCATGAAGCCCGGGAAGTGGAACCTGTCCGAGATGCCGCGCTGCGCCACAAGACGTATCATATCGTTCATCATGTCACCGCTGCCGGCCATACAGAAACGGATATTCTTTGTCTTCTTGAGCACCTGTGCAGCAGCCTCGACGAAGTACTCGGGGCCCTTCTGCATTGTGATACGTCCGAGGAATGTAACAACCTTCTCGTTAGGAATTTTCTTTGGCACAATGTCAAGAATCTCCTGCTCCAGCGGAGTAACAGCGTTGTGCAAGGTAGACACCTTGCTTGGGTGCTGGTGATACTTGTGGATGACAGTCTGACGTGTGAGTTCACTCACGCAGAAGATGTGGTCGGCATTGTCCATACCGTTCTTCTCAATGGCATACACTGTTGGGTTTACATTACCACGACTGCGGTCGAAGTCGGTAGCATGAACGTGGATAACGAGTTTCTTGCCCGATACCTGCTTGGCATGAATGCCCGCAGGGTATGTGAGCCAGTCGTGAGAGTGGATGATATCGAACTCCTCGGTGCGGGCTACAACGCCGGCAATGATTGAGTAGTTGTTGATTTCATCGTGAAGGTTATCGGGGTAACCACCCGCAAATTCCATACAACCGAGGTCGTTGGTGTGCATATAACTGAAGTCGCTATAGATGTGCTCTCTGTAGCGGTAATACTCCTCGGGAGTCATTACTTTGCCAATGCGGGCGTTAACATAATCGTGGTTGACATCTTTCCACACGATGGGCACTGAGTTCATTGCCACAATCCTGAGGAAACTGTTGTCTTCGTCACCATAAGGTTTAGGGATACAGAACTTAATCTCGACATCGCCCTGCTGAACGAATCCCTTTGTAAGTCCATAACTTGCCGTACCGAGTCCACCCGAGATATGTGGGGGGAACTCCCAACCGAACATTAATACTTTCATATCTATTATCCCTCCATTTTAGATTCGTACTGTTTCAACATCTGACTTGTCCTGAGGATTGCAGCCACATTCATTGCAAAGGCAACGGCTCCACGTCCCTTGAAAGGCGGGTTGCCATCGAATACCTCGGGCATTGAACCGATACAGTGCTGTACAATCTCGTCCTCAAAACCAACCATCTGGCGCTGAACGAAAGAAACACCGCTCATCTTGTATATCTTGAGATAAGCCTCGTAATAGAAGCCACCAAGCCAGGGCCATGCTGTACCCTGATGGTAAGCATAGTCGCGCTGAATCTGTGGACCCACATAGTTTGGATTATAGCCAACACTCTTTGGTGAGAGCGAGCGCAAACCGCGTGGAGTGAGCAACTCCTTAGTTACAGTATCAAGCACTTTTTTCTTCTGCTTTGAATCAAGCGGAGAGTGGTCGAGCGCTACTGCAAATATCATATTAGGACGTACGCTCCAATCAACATAGTCGCCATCGACATAGTCATAGAGATAGCCATACTCGTTGAGGAACACCTCGGTAAATGCCTTGCCCGAGAGTGCAATGAGACGTACAAGCGAGTTCTGGACCTCGGTATTGTTCATAAGCACAGCCATCTCCTCAAAGAATTTCAAGGCATTGTACCACAGAGCGTTGATTTCAACGACATAGCCTGTACGTGGCACCACCGGACGGCCGCTAGCAGTAGAGTTCATCCAGGTCACAGCCTTGTCGCGGCCATTTGTCGCAAGCAGGCCGTTCTGTGCAACACGCAGATTGCTATGATGGTTGTTGCGGATATAATCGAAGATGCGCATCAGCAAATCGCCATACTTATCGCGACAAGCCTCAATACTGCACTCCTTAGCATACTGCTGCAATGCCCACACGCACCACAAGAGCACATCGGGATGCTCCATCTCATAAATCTTGCAATCGCTCACCTTGCCAGCCATAAAGTCATTGATAGCAATGGAAGCGGTCTTCATAACCCTTTCATACTCGTCCACGTGTCCCTGTGACAGAGTCAAGCCGGGGAGCGACACAAAGAGGTCGCGTGCGCGGCACTTGAACCAGGGATATCCGGCAAGGATATATGTGTGCTGTCCCTGAACATTGAAGAACTGGTTTGCAGCGCACTGCATGCAGTGCATGAAGTTGTCACGTGGGTCGCGGATAGCCTCCTCGTGTTCAAAGGCAGCCTTCATTGTGCGCGATGTCATTGGAGATACACCGCCCGAGAATACGATACTCTCGCCTGCCTTCATCTTAACTTCAAAATAACCGGGAACATACAAATCCTCGTTGAAGTCGTAGCCGCGCTCAAGTTCCTTTACATACTCAATGCCACGATACCAGTCGGGCTGGTACACAAATTCATTCTTCTTGTTGAGCTGCATGTAGAGGTTTGGATAATCGGCATACATTTTCATGCTGATACCGTTCTCAACCTCCTTGTAACTGCGGTCGGCAATGTTATTCTCGTGAGTATACTCACGCACACTGCGGAACGCACAGAACGGGCGCAAGCGCAACGTCACTGCCGTGTTCGCCTTCAAAAGGGTGTAACGAATAAGGATTCTGTTCTCGTGATGTACAAAGGCTTTCTCTTTCTTAAGCCATACTCCACCTACATTGTAGATAGTGGTGGGAACGCGTTCCCAGGCGAACTCACGGATATACTTGTTGCCTCGTGGAGCGAAATTGTCGGCATTATACTTGTGCAGACCAAGGTTGAACTCTGCACCGTGAAGAACGACAGTCTCATCGAGCGACGACAGCAGCACGTGGTTTTCATCGTCAAGTTCAGGGATTGGAACAACCAGCAAGCCATGATACTTACGGGTATTACAGTCGACAATTGTCGAGCAATGGTATGCACCAGAGCGGTTTGTTCTCAAAATCTCCTTCTGCAACGACTCCTCCAAGTTCGTCATCAGCGTTTTTTCGAATCGCAAATAACTCATCTCGTACTATTTATATGGTTATACTAAGTTTTTCTTATACAAGCCCAAATATAGGTATTTTAATATTCAGTAACAAGCCAACGATACTATTTTTAATGAAAAAACTAAAAAAATGCAAAAATGACGATTAAAGTGGCACTAAAAATCGTTTTTTCCACCCCGAAAGTACTATTTTGTCAAACAAAAAACTCCGCAAATTGCTTGCAGAAGTCGGAGGCCAAGCGGTCTTAGGAAGACA
>JAZLBZ010000024.1:0-38373 GCA_045613945.1 Bacteroidaceae bacterium | reverse complement strand
GCAACATCCCTCAGTCGAAAAGGGTGCTAAAGCACACTCCTTTGGGGAGCTAAAGCTCCCGTCGTCGCAAACATTGCTCGCCCGCAATGGTGCCACTTGAACTGTCTGCTTGATTTTTGGGTGATGCGGAACTTCCTCAGTTAGTCACTCGCTAAGCGAGCGCCTAACTAGCGGGCGAACATTCACTTCCTGCAAATTCTGCTGCACTCGCTGTGCGTGTAAACAAGTTTCCGCGCGCTCGTTGGCAAGAATTTTCCTGTCACTTGATCCAAAAATCAAGCAGGTTCAAGTTGTGAAATTAACTTTATTGAAATTGCTTCCGCTCGCTTTGTGTGTAAACAAGTTTTCACACACTCGCTTACTCGCAATTTTCAACGGTGCCGGTTTTATTTGATATTACCATTGTATACGTAAAGTTCGCGAAATATTCCATTGCAAAGGTAATTCCCCGCCAACGGCGGAAAGTTACGCGTAAGTGAGCAAAATCCAAACTTAGTTTGAGATTTTGCAGCGAGCGCAAGTAATTTCAACCAAGTTAAAAATTTTATGGAGGGTCGCTTGTTTTCAGGCCATTGCGTGAGGACTGTCTAAAGATTTGCACGGATATAACTTTTCTTGGTTAGACAACTGATTAATGGTAAAATCTACTGCCTAAAATTATAGATTTATCCACAACTTTTTTCTACAGAGCCAGGAAAAGCACAAAAAAAGGCGAAGCTTGCGCTCCACCTTGAATGTTTTCACAACGGAATAATCCTTATTGTGATTTGCTTTTAAATTTGTACGACAAATGTATGGCACTATTCGGAATTTTCCAAATTATTATTTAGATTTGTGATATTCTTTTTAATTCTTTTAAATTTGTTCGTACATGAAACGAGTATTGGGTTTGGATTTAGGTTCATCAAGTATTGGATGGGCTGTTGTTGAAGAACACAGCAAAGAGATAATATCAGAAGGCTGCATCTCCGACAAAGATAAGATTGTTGCCATAGGTAGCCGAATTATACCATTGAGCACAGATGAAAGCACACAGTTCTCAAAAGGCCAGGCTTTAACAAAAAATGCCGATAGGACAAAAACCAGAACACAACGTAAGGGGTATGACCGTTACCAACTGCGTAGAGCATTATTATTGGAAAAACTTGCGCAGTTAGGGATGTATAACGGCGAAACACTCAAACTCCCAAAGTTAGAACTGTGGGGATTACGTGCAAAAGCCGTACATGAACAGATATCTCTTTTAGAACTTGGACGCGTTTTATGCCACATCAATCAAAAACGAGGATACCGCACTGTAAAGACCGACTACGGCGACAAGAAACAAGATACATATGTATCGCAGGTACTGGAACGACACAAAGAAATCAATAAACAAGGATTAACCATTGGAGAATTCTTATACAATGGTTTAAAAGCGGCACCGGCATTCCGTTGCAAGGAGCGCATATTCCCACGCATTGCATACATAGAGGAGTTTGATGCAATAATGGCACGTCAAAAAGGATTCTACCCGGAACTCTTAACAGACGAGACCATTGCGCATATACGTGACTATATCATTTTCCACCAACGCCCATTAAAATCCTGCAAGCACCTTGTAGGCAGATGTTCTTTGGAAAGATATTTCAAGGAAATCAATGGCCAATTGAGAGATTGTAGCCCCAAAGTTGCGCCACGCACATCACCATTATTCCAAGTATGCAAAATTTGGGAAAGCATAAACAATCTCAATATCCGAAATAAAGTTAATGACACGCTGCATATAACTTTAGAGCAAAAAGAAGCAATCTTCAACTTTATGAACACCAACGAAAAGTTGAAGGCGAATGACTTGAAATCAAAACTGGGCATTAAATCCAAAGAATGGCAATTCGGCAAGGTTGTAGGGAACGGTTTGCAAGGCAATACAACATACTGCGCCATAGAGAAAGCCCTTGCAAAACACAAAGAATATAATCATTTACTGAAATTTGACCTGAGTACCGACAGCAAAGAAGTTGTCAACATTGAAACAGGTGAAATTACAGAAATAAAAGTTATAAGCACTGCTTTTGAAAAAGAGCCTCTTTATGAACTGTGGCACGCGCTCTACTCTATTTCAAACATTGAAGAACTTAGAGAAATTCTCAAAAACAAATTCAAAATTATAGACGAAACAGTTATTGATAATCTATGTCAAATTGATTTCGTAAAGGCAGGCTATAGCAATAAATCATCACGCGCAATACGCAAGGTCTTGCCATATCTGCAAGACGGTATGCAGTATCACGATGCAAAACTAATGGCAGGCTATAACGACACAACGCTGACAAAAGAGCAGAACATGACACGCGAACTCGCAGAGAAACTCTTGCCTATAAAAAAAGGGGAACTACGCCAGCCTATTGTTGAGAAGATACTGAACCAACTTGTCAATCTTGTCAATGCCTTGATGGATGAATACGGACGATTTGACGAAATCCGCGTAGAACTGGCACGCGAACTCAAGCAAAACCGCGAGGAAAGAAAATCGACCACTAAAGCAATGGCAAAAAACCAGAAACAGAACGAAGAGATTGCCAACCGTATACAAAACGAATACAGTTTGACACCCACACGCTCCCGCATACAAAAATACAAGATGTGGGAAGAGAGTGAACACATTTGCATCTATTGCGGCAAAACCGTGAGCGCAAAAGAATTTCTGCTTGGTTTCGGCGTAGAGGTAGAGCACATTATCCCACGCTCGGTTATTTTTGATGACAGTTTTGCCAACAAAGTATGTTCATGCAGCAAATGTAACAAAGAGAAGAACAACCGCACCGCGTTCGACTACATGAAGACTAAAAGTGATGGAGACTTTGCAGCATATATTGAGCGCATCAACGATTTGGCTGAACGCGGAAAAATCTCGAACACCAAGCGCAAGAAACTGCTCATGCCAGCAAGCAAACTGCCAACAGATTTCATTGAGCGCCAGTTGCGTGAAAGCCAATATATTGCAAAGAAGGCAAAGGAGATTCTGCAAACCATTTGCCACAACGTATATTCAACAAGCGGCAGCATAACCGATTTCTTGCGTCATTTATGGGGTTGGGACGAGGTTCTTCACACATTGAATTTCAACCGTTATAAAAATGCAGGATTGACAGAAATGGTTGAACGTGAAATAGACGGCAAGAAGGTTGAAGTTGAGAGAATTGCCGGTTGGTCCAAACGTATGGACCACCGCCATCACGCAATTGATGCGTTAACAATTGCCTGCACAAAGCAAGGATACATACAACGTATCAATAATTTGAGTTCTTTGAAAGATGTTTCATTTAGTTCTTTCTACGACGAAAAACAACACTCAGAGACTCGCCAACGCCTTACCCGCCTTGAACGCTACATAAAAATGCAACCACACTTTACAACAGCCGAAGTGCAACAGGCTGTTGAAGGCATTGCTGTATCGTTCAAAAGCGGTAAACGTGCCGCAAGCACGGGAAAGCGATACATCCATAAAGGTGGCAAACGCATTTGCGTTCAGCAAGGAATCATCATTCCACGAGGTGCCTTGAGCGAGGAGAGCGTATATGGTCGCATACAAGACAGCAAGACAAGTAAGCATGAGTATGTTATTAAATACAAAATAGGCAAAATCGCGGCTGAAGACCTCGAATCTGTTTTAGACAAAGGCATCCGCGAGATATTACGCACAAGATTGGAACAGTTCGGTGGCAAACCCGAGAAGGCTTTTGCAGAACCCGTACTCGACCACCAAGGCTGTGCCATCCGTAGCGTGAGATGCCGAACCGGTCTGAATGCGACCGTACCGGTGCGATATAACGAACAAGGCCAGCCCATTGCATTTGTAAAACCGTGTAACAACCACCACGTTGCCATATATGTGGACGAAAAAGGCAAATTACAAGAGCACATAGTCACATTCTGGCATGCAGTAGAACGCAAAAAGTATGGCATCCCAACTGTCATTACCAACACAGCGGATGCTTGGGATAAAATAACAGACAATATGCCCGAATCATTCTTGAATCAATTACCACCATCTGCAAACTGGGAGTTCAAGTTCTCAATGCAACAGAATGAGATGTTCATTCTTGGAATGGAAGAAGAACTCTACAACGATGCAATGCAAAAGGAGGATTATGCGACATTGAGCAAGTATATGTATCGAGTTCAGAATATTTCTAAAGGGGCATATGTCTTTAGGAAACACTTTGAAACGCAAACTGATGATAAATATCTTGATGAAAGCGGAAAATTAAAATTCAACTTATCTAAATCCCAACAAAAGGAGGCGGTGCATTGGATTAAAAGCCTAAAAGCATTAACAGATAGGAATCCTCACAAAGTCCATATAAGTATAACCGGCAAAATTACGGAGATATGATAAAGCGCACATTATATTTCGGCAATCCCGCTTACTTGAGCACAAAGTATGCACAGTTGGAAATCCGTTTACCCGAGGTAGAAAAGAACAGTACTTTGCCCGAGAGTTTCAAATCCTCTGCAGTAAAACAAATTCCAATCGAAGACATAGGTGTTGTGGTTCTTGATAACAAACAGATAACCATAACACAAGGAGCATTAAGCGAATTGTTGGATAATAATGTGACTGTCATTTCGTGTGACGAGCATCGTATGCCAACAGGTCTAATGTTACCACTTGCAGGCAACACTACACAATCGGAGAGATTCAGACATCAAATAGAGGCATCATTGCCATTAAAGAAGCAGTTGTGGCAACAGACCATACAGGCAAAGATTACAAACCAATCGGCTGTGCTGCGACAACAATGCGGCCTTGAGTGTGGAAATATGGAAGCGTGGGCGAAACAAGTTAAGAGCGGTGATAGCGACAACCTTGAAGGGCGTGCTGCTGCATTCTATTGGCAGAACCTTTTTGGAGACATCGAAGGTTTCCACCGGGACAGAGACGGGGTTGCGCCAAATAACTTGCTTAACTATGGATATGCCATTCTGCGTGCAGTGGTAGCACGTTCATTGGTCGGTAGTGGTATGTTGCCAACATTAGGTATTCACCACCATAACCGCTACAATGCCTATTGCCTTGCCGATGACATAATGGAACCATACCGCCCATTTGTAGACAAATTGGTTGCAGAAATTGTAGATAGCGGCATTGATATCTCCAAACTGACTACTGAAATAAAAAGCAAATTGCTTTCTATTCCGGTTTTGGATGTTGTAATAAACGGACGACGCAGCCCATTGATGATAGCAGTTGCAACAACTACAGCTTCACTCTACAAATGTTACAGTGGAGAGATACGCAAAATAGCATACCCTACAATGGAATGATTGAACGATTTAGCGAATATCAGATAATGTGGATTTTTGTCTTTTTCGATTTGCCCACCGAGACAAAACGTGAACGCAAAATATATGCCGACTTCAGAAAGCAACTTTTGCGTGACGGATTCACAATGTTCCAATTTTCCATCTACTTACGCCATTGCCCAAGCAGAGAAAATGCTGATGTTCACATAAAACGAGTAAAGAAATGGTTGCCCAAAGAGGGGTATGTCGGCATATTGACAGTAACAGATAAACAGTTCAGCCAAATGGAACTGTTCCGTGGATGCCAACATATTAAAAAAGAGTTAGAGCCTCAACAATTAGAACTGTTCTGAAAAACAGAAAAAAGGATTTGCATTGTTTGATGCAAATCCTTTTTAAATACACCTTATTTTTTCTTTTCTAAAAATCTTTATAAATATTTATTACACAACATCTTGCAAACATTGTGGTGTATTTGATATTTCAAAGATACAAATTCAAAAGCAAATCACAACCAATCGTGTGGGATGTGGATAGTCAGGTGGGTGTATTTGATATTTCAAAGATACAAATTCAAAAGCAAATCACAACAATAGCCCAATCGCGTACATCGCTCTTGAGGGTGTATTTGATATTTCAAAGATACAAATTCAAAAGCAAATCACAACTATATGAACGTATTCTCTTTTTTGTTCCGCGGTGTATTTGATATTTCAAAGATACAAATTCAAAAGCAAATCACAACCAAGAGCTAATCGAATGGATCTTGTTGAGAGGTGTATTTGATATTTCAAAGATACAAATTCAAAAGCAAATCACAACCAACTCCTATATATATAGGGAGGATATTAGGTGTATTTGATATTTCAAAGATACAAATTCAAAAGCAAATCACAACGTCCTTACCATTGCACTCAATCTCCTCGGTGGTGTATTTGATATTTCAAAGATACAAATTCAAAAGCAAATCACAACGTTTAAAACCTGCAGCCAAAAGATATCTTGGTGTATTTGATATTTCAAAGATACAAATTCAAAAGCAAATCACAACGTACACGCGGGGTTGTCTATCGAAGCAGCTGGTGTATTTGATATTTCAAAGATACAAATTCAAAAGCAAATCACAACTTGATGATGAAGATACAAAAAGACTATTGGGTGTATTTGATATTTCAAAGATACAAATTCAAAAGCAAATCACAACGTGAATACAAGCGTGGTGTTGACCGTATTAGGTGTATTTGATATTTCAAAGATACAAATTCAAAAGCAAATCACAACTCCGGGCGATGCTAAGGTCCTCGAAAGCAGGTGTATTTGATATTTCAAAGATACAAATTCAAAAGCAAATCACAACTGTTCCTGGAAATCAGCAAGAGCGGTTTTAGGTGTATTTGATATTTCAAAGATACAAATTCAAAAGCAAATCACAACTATATTGCTAAGCACGTTTATGGCGTTAATGGTGTATTTGATATTTCAAAGATACAAATTCAAAAGCAAATCACAACATCCTTGTGGCTTCCTTGCCAACCCTTGTAGGTGTATTTGATATTTCAAAGATACAAATTCAAAAGCAAATCACAACCTTCTTGAAGTTGGTAAAGGTATGGTTCTCGGTGTATTTGATATTTCAAAGAACCCTTTTGTTCTTTTGTCCTTCTGTCCAAAATTCAAATTCGCGGTTTCGGCATTTGCCCTTGCACCTTTCTACGCCCAGGGGTCGTAGCGGCCGTCGTCGTCCATCTCGCGACGCAGGAGGCCGGTAAGGTCGTCAATGGCATCGTAGACTGCTTCGATGTCCTCCTCGGTTGTAAATGAATATGTGTCGTAGTGGTTGTCTTCCATTGCAATGATGACTGCACCTCTTACCTCACAGGCGTTGCCATAGAGCATTGTGGCAACGGCGTTGTCGGGCAGGTTCTTTGCTGTGGCATTGCGGTCGACATACATGCTCAGTTGTTTGGGTAGCCTGCACTCCTTTGTGATTTGATCAAGAGGCCTTGAGAAGTGCACAGCATCTATTCCGTCGGCGCCAATTAACTGGGCCATCTCGCTGTAGGACATGGCGTTGACATCGGTCTGTACAAAATCGGTAAAGCCCGATGGTTCAATAACCAGCACTGTGGGGACAATCTCTTCCTTCCCGTTGTCCGCAACGGGAGTGGAAAGGGCCGGCGCATCGCCCTCATGCTCTTCGGTTTTCTCATACTGAGATTTCCAGTATGCAAGTTCGGCAGCATAGCCCATTTTTCTATACTCTGGGCTGTAGGCGATGACATACTTGTATGCCTCGTCCACACCAATGCGCAAGGCGTCGAGGCGTGCCTTGAGGGCAAACTCGGTGGTGATGGTTGGAACAAGTGACTTTATATTGTGGATGTTGAGGATGTCCAGCATCAGTTCATGGCATAGCAGGCAGTGCCATCCCATTCCAATGCGTGCATACCTGCAAGCCTCGGGGATGTTCTTTTCAAATCCCATAGCACCTGTTAGCAAGTATTTGGCAAGGAAATAGGCACATAGGCTCTCGCCCAGTTCAACTCCGCGCCTCAGGTTCTTGTCGAGGCTGAGATGCAACTCGTTCCGGGTGTCAGCATCGTAGCACTCCCAATCGTTCTCGTACTCATATCCAAATATCATGCACACAGCAACGTCCTTTTCTATGGCATCCTGCATCAGCGACTCGTAGTATGCGATATTGCCTTGCTCGTAATACAGGTTGGCAAGGTAAAAGGTTGAACTGAGATAACCGCCCTCGACACATTTCTCATGTGCGGCAATGGCCTCATCGCGTTTACCCATGTCACTGTACATCCATCCCAGTTGCTCCATCCAAAGGAGCGATGCCACGTCCTTTCCTGTGGCACCGGTGTTCTCGGCATGTTCCTTTGCCTCGGCAAGTTGTTTGCTGACATCGGCACCTTTGCCCAGCCGGTCCTTGAATTCGTCGTAATTGAGTTGCAGCCTGGCAAGTTCGCTTCCTTTGTCCCTTGCATCGTGCACAAGCGCGTTGCCTAGTTCCCGGTCCATGACGGCAATTCCCCTTGCATCATCGACATAATCGCCATTATGGTACATCCTTGCAAGCAGAAACAGAGCATCGGCAACGCCGTTGGCAGCGGCAAACTCAAGACGGTCGCGCACAGTGCGCAACTGTTCAATGCTGCGATTGCCGGTGGTGTATAGCCAGCGAGCATATCCATACTTGCCATAGGGGCTGTCGTCGGCACGCAGTTTCTCAACCATTGCAGGCGAAAAACAGAATAGTTTACTCTTGTTCAGGAAATGACTCAGGTACTCCCTTCCTGCTGTGATTTCAAAATCGGGTATCATGGTTCAGGTGTTTTTTGTAGGTAACAGGCATCAGTCGAACAGCACACGGGGGTTCATTTGGTGTGGCGATTTCCATTCAACGCCCTCCTCGCGCAGTACATCGGCGAATGTGTGCCAATAGCCGTAGCAGAAACCCATTCCGCGAGGGAAGTCGCCAAGCCTGCGGTCGCACTCCTCTTCCCAGCGGCAGTAGTTCTCCTCCCACAGGTGAGTGCGGCGTATGGGGTCGAAACTCAGGAGTTTGCCATACTTGCGTATAAAATCATCGGTGGAGAAATTCTCGTGGTCGATATACTCCTCGAGTTCGTTGATGCAGGCCTTGACATCGCCAGCCGAGAGTTCGCATTCCTGCTCCTGGGACAACGACAGCCAATGTAACTGCTGCCTGGCGAGCTGAAGCGCATAGCGTGGGACATCGTACTCGGGAATAAAAGAGAGGATATTCTCGAGCACAAGTGCCCTTTCGGCCGGGCTTGCATCTTCAATGGTTTCAAGAATTTCAAGACATTGGCGTGATAGCGCGACATTCTTCCACATACGCATCTCCTCGCAATTTTCCTTCATCTGCCTGAACAGGTTCATTATTCTTTCTGCCATACTGTAACCGTTTTTGATTGTAGATTTTCTTTTCGTGCCACATGCTATATATATCGCAAAAATAGTCAATACAAATTAATAGACAATAGTTTAGAAATATTTTCTACACTGAAACTGCGGGTTGTAGAATATTGCAAGGGCAACATGCAACAACGCTGCTGCGATTTGTTTTTTTTCAAATATTTGGCTTATTTTTGCCCACACGAAATTTTAAAAAGGGATTCCCGCTTATGAATACGATATGGATTGTGATGCCCATTCTCATTGTGTTAATGTTCCTGTTGGGTATTGACCTGAACAGAAAGGCTTTCGCAAATGTTGCAAAACAACCAAAAGCGGTGCTATTGGGATTGGTGGGACAGATTGTTTTGCTGCCGCTGATTGCGTTTGCTGTGGCGTGGGTATTGAAGTTGCCTCCAATATATTTTATGGGAATAGTGCTGGTGGCATGTTGCCCGGGAGGCAGTTCGTCAAACGTCTTTTCAATGCTGGCAAAGGGGGATGTTGCGCTGTCTGTAACCCTCACGGCATTGAGCAGCATTGTCACTCTTTTTACCCTGCCTGTGATTATGGCAGCAGTCGCCGAGTTTGTATCGAGCAGCAACGGATGTGACATACACTTGCCCATTGGTAAACTTTTCATGCAGAACATTGTGTTGCTTTTTGTGCCGTTGCTGGCTGGCACCCTTTTTCGAAAGAGCAAGCCTGTTGCTGCGGCAAAAGTGGCGCGGGTGCTTGGAAAACTTGCATTCCCGGCACTGATGACGCTTGCAGCAGTGTTCTTCCTGCAATATTGGCGCGAGATTGCCAATAACTTTGCATTGTTGGGGTTGTCGGGCGCATTGCTCATCTTGCTTGCCATGCTGTGCAGTGGGATATTGTCGCGAATAGGCAAATTCACTGCCGGCACAAGACGTACCATAGTAATTGAGGTTGGTATGCAGAATGCGGCACAGGCCATAGCAATTGCATCGTCGCCACTTATTTTCAACAGTGGCGAGATGGCTCTGCCGGCAATAATCTATGCCCTGCTGATGAATGTGATTCTGCTCCTCTATGTCTACTTCATAAGACGCAAAGATGAGCGTAACCGTATAAACAGCCACCAAAGATGAGAAAGTGGATTGAAGCCATGCGCCTGCGTACCTTGCCGGTGAGCCTTGCCGGGGTTTTGTGCGGCACTGCCTGTGCGCTGCTGCAAGGTTCATTCAATGCCATTGTGGCACTGCTGTGTGCACATTTTGCAGCGTTGGCACAAATTGCATCGAATTTCGGGAATGAGTATTACGACTACAAGAACGGCATTGACAAGAAGGGGCGCGAGGGGTTCCGCCGAGGAGTGACAGAGGGCGAGATTACCCCCATTGCCATGAAGCGTGCCACATATTCGGCACTGGCGCTTGCTGCAGCCATTGGCTGCACAATGCTGCTCTTTGGCCCCTGGTGGCTAATTTTCGTTGGCGCCACAATTGCGCTGTTTGCATTGGGATACAGCACAGGTCCCTACCCCCTATCGCATCATGGACTGGGCGATGTTGCTGTTGTGATATTCTTTGGAATTGTACCTGTAACGTTCACATGCTACCTGCAGACCGGCACGTTTGACAGCCTCACATTGCTAACCTCGCTTGCCATTGGCTTGCTTGCAGCCAACGTGCTCATTGTCAACAACTACAGGGATATGGAAGATGACAAGGCGGTGAACAAGAACACCACTGTGGTTATTTACGGGCGCAAGATAATGGGATGGTGCTACATGCTGGCCGGCGTGGCGGCAATGGTGGCTATGACTCCTGTGTGGATGCAGTTGCACCTGTGGAGCCTGCCCATTGTCTTGGTGTATTTTGTCCTGCACACCAGGAATTGGCAATACCTGAAAAAATCGCAGGGCGCCGCGCTCAATCCCCTACTTGGAAAGACGGCTGTCACATTGCTGATATTTTCGCTGATGCTGCTTGGCGCTGCAATAGCGAAGTAAAGACCTGCATCTAACAGTTGTAGACATTGTCTAAACATTCTGTTCTAACACACATCGTGTTTAAACCTCGGCTTTCCGATTTCCGTTTTAACCTTTCCGCTCGTTACTCAAGTTCTACCACTGTGATGCCGGCACCGCCAAACTGCACGTGTTCATCGTGGAAATGCTTTACGAACGGCATTGTGCTCAGGTACTGGCGCACAAGAGTGCGGAGTATGCCGTTGCCTGTTCCATGAAGTATGCGCAAGCGGTGCACATTGCACACTACGGCATCGTCAAGGAAATAGCCCACAGTCT
This sequence comes from Bacteroidaceae bacterium, assembly GCA_045613945.1. Classification (GTDB taxonomy): domain Bacteria; phylum Bacteroidota; class Bacteroidia; order Bacteroidales; family Bacteroidaceae; genus HGM04593. The sequence goes on along the minus strand of JAZLBZ010000024.1, from coordinate 26,876 downwards.
GCACAGCCTCCTCGCCACGCATTCCGCGAATATCGATATCCTCCTTGAAGTTAAGACGTTTGTTGTGCAATTGCTCCTGAGTCTCGCTAGTGAGGAACGACACCTTGCGAACCTCCTCTTTTGGCGCCTCACTAGGCTGCAGCCTGCCAATGGCTACGGTTGACTTTATTGCTCCAAAGCGAACGACAGCCGAGTTCTTGGCTAGTGACATGACCTCACCAATGGCCTGCTGCCCTGCTATGCGAACATACATTCCAACCTCAATTGCGGGCTGCTTGCGCTGTGGCTGCTGCGGCTTGTTCTCGCCGGCCGATGTGCCGTTGTTCTTCGGTTGCTTGCCATTTTTCTTGCGCTCCTGGCGGGCAAGGATTTTTGCCATTTCGCGGTCGGTCTGCATCTGCTGTTTCTGCTTTGCGAGTTCCTCGAGTTGCTTGCCAAAATCGCTGAGTTCCCGGCGTGCCTGGCGGGTACGTTCCTTCTCGGCTTTTGCCTCAACGATAGAGCGTATAGTATTCTCTATCTTTGCATTAGCCTCGCGCAGCAGTCGCTCGGCCTCCTCGTGTGCCTCCTTGAGAATTTGCTTGCGACTCTTCTTGAGTTCATCGCCCTGTTCCTGTACCTTGCCCAGTATTTCATCAAGTTCTTTCTCCTTCTGGTGCACACTCTTGCGCTTGCTCTCCCAGTATCGTTTGTCGCGCACTATATCCTGCAGATATTTGTCGCTCTGTATATAGTCGCTACCCACAATCTGCGAGGCGTCGGCAATTACCTCCTCGGGCAGGCCAATCTTGCGCGCTATTTCAACGGCGAACGACGAGCCGGGATTGCCAATCTGCAGTTGGAAAAGCGGACGCATCTCACCCCTGTCATAGAGCATTGCACCGTTGACAATACCCGGGGTGGCATCGGCAAAATGCTTGAGGTTCTGGTAATGAGTGGTGATAATGCCAAACGCGCCGCGCTCGTTGAAACGCTTGAGCAGTGCCTCGGCAATGGCTGCGCCAATGAGCGGCTCGGTACCGCCACCGAACTCGTCAATGAGAATGAGCGAGTGCCTGTCGCAATTGCGCAGTGTATGTTTCATGTTGAGCAGATGGCTGGAATAGGTACTCAAGTCGTCCTCAATACTCTGTTGGTCGCCAATGTCAATGAAAAGGCTCCTGAAGATACCCGCCCTGCTGCGCTCGTGTACCGGGATGAGCAGGCCGCACTGCAGCATATACTGCAAGAGGCCTGCGGTCTTCAGGCACACCGACTTACCGCCGGCATTAGGACCCGAGATGAGCAGGATGCGGCGCTCGCCGTCGAGTTCAATGTCAAGCGCCGACATCTTGCGGCCATGCTTGCGCAGTGACATCTCAAGCAGCGGGTGTATTGCCGTTCCCCAATCCATCATGGGGCGGTTGTCGAGCGATGGCTTTACAGCGTTGAAACGGGCTGCGAGTTCGGCCTTTGCACGGATGAAATCCATCTCGCCCAGGAACTCGTATGCCATAAGCAGTTGCGGCACCTGGGGGCGCAACTCAAGTGAGAAAGCCGTGAGTATTGCTATGATTTCGCGTTTCTCCTCGGCCTCGAGTTCACGTATGCGGTTGTTGGCCTCTACCACCTCGGCAGGCTCAATGAACACAATCTTTCCACTTGCCGACTCATCGTGCACAATACCGCCCATCTTGCGCTTGAGAGCAGGCGCAACGGGTATCACCAGACGTCCGTCGCGCATTGTGGGCGAGGCATCCTTCTCAACCAGCCCATCGGCCTGTGCCTTGCGCAGAATGCTGTTCAAGGTGCGCGAGATGCCGCTCGATGTGCGTGCAAGGTCGCCACGTATGCGCGCCAATGAGGGCGATGCGCTGTCCTTGACAGTGCCGAACTTGTCAATGATGGTGTCAATATCGCGTATGATGCGCGGGAATGCCTCGACATCGCCGGCAAGGGCACGCAGCGAAGGATAGAGAGGCGAGTCATCGCCATCGGCAGCATTGCCGCTCTGCTTGCGCAGGAGCGAGAGTATGCGCCCTATCGTATCGAGCGAGCGGCGCAGCGAGAAGAGTTCGTCGGCCGTCATGTACATACCCTCGATGCGGATGCGCTGCAGCGGTTCGCGCACATCAAAATAGAAATCAGATGGGAAACCGTCCTCCACACGCAGAATCTGCAAGAACTCCACTACCTCGTCGAGCCGCCTTGAAATGGCAGCAAAATCAGTGAGGAACTGCATATCATCGACGCGCTCCTTGCCAAGCCCACAAAGACACTCATCCTTGAGCATACGGCGGATGGCATCAAATTCAATTCTCGTCTCAAAATTCTGCGGATATATCATCTTTGTCTTTCTGTTTCGGAGTGCGAAGATACATCAAAAAGTGCAAAAATGCCGTTGCTGGAGACTATTTGTTACAATAAGACACCTTTTTTCAAAAGTTTTTCCGCCATGCAATATATTAATATAATTAATTTTATAATTTTGCAGATTGAGGGGTGCTGTGTGCCCCGTTGAAGTGAGATAGACACAGCGACACAAAAACAAATAAAAACGATAATTATGAAACTCAGCCACAGAAACTTTAAAGCAATCCTGCTGTCGGCAGCCCTTTTGATGGGCAGCATGACAACACAGGCTGTCGCAATGGGCGATGACCAGCCAAAAACAAGCGTCGAGGACGTGGTGGAAATAAACTCCACTACCGTTGAACTGCGCCTTAGCAACGGAGAAAGGGTAACTCTCGACTTTTATGGCGAGAACATTTTCCGAATGTTCCGTGACATCAATGGCGGCAACGTGCGCGACCCCAAGCCAATGCCGGGCTACCCCGATGCGCAGATACTCGTAGATAATCCACGCAAAGATATGTCAAGACTGACCATTGACAAGAAAGGTAAATTCTACACCATCAGGACAAACAAGATTGAGGTGGCAGTCAGCAAGGCTACCGGCCTGCTTAAGGTCACAAACCTTGAGACCGGCAAACTTGCTTTCAAGGAGGCCAAGCCGGCTGAATTCAAAAAGACAAAGACCACTATCACCCTGGAGAGCAACGAAGGCGAGTTCTTCTATGGTGGAGGTGTGCAAAACGGCCGCTTCTCACACGCAGGCAAACAAATTGCCATTGAAAACCAGAGCAGTTGGATTGACGGCGGCGTTGCCTCACCTACACCATTCTTCTGGTCAACAAACGGTTATGGTTTCATGTGGCACACCTTCTACAAGGGACTCTATGACTTCAATAGCGAGGAGAGTGACGAGGTGATACTTTCGCACGATTGCGACTACATAGACGTATTCTTCATGGTTGGCAACAACGGCATTGACCTGCTCAACGACTTCTACCAGTTGACAGGTAACCCTGTGCTGATGCCTAAGTTCGGTTTTTATATGGGACACCTCAATGCATACAACCGCGACTATTGGACTGAGAGCACTGACGGTAGCGGAATGCTCTACGAGGACGGCAAGCGTTACAAAGAGAGCCAGAGCAACAACGGCGGCTTCAAGGAGACACTAAATGGGGAGAATGGACATTACCAATTCTCGGCACGCGCAGCGATTGACCGTTACCTGTCACAGGATATGCCTCTGGGCTGGCTCTTGCCCAATGACGGCTACGCAGCAGGTTACGGCCAAGCCGAGACACTGGAGGGCAACGTGAAGAACCTGAAAGAGTTCGGAGACTATGCACGCTCACAGGGCGTGGAGATTGGTTTGTGGACCGAGTCGAACCTTCACCCACGTGAGGGCGTGAGCGCACTGTTGCAGCGCGACCTTGTTCGCGAGGTACGTGATGCAGGTGTGCGTGTACTCAAGACCGATGTGGCATGGGTGGGTGCCGGTTACTCTTTCGGTCTCAACGGTGTAGCCGATGCTGCAGGCATCATGACATACTATGGCCGCAACGCACGTCCCTTCATAATCTCGGTAGATGGTTGGGCCGGCACACAGCGCTATGCTACAATATGGAGCGGTGACCAGACTGGTGGCGAGTGGGAATACATCCGTTTCCATATCCCTACATTCATCGGTTCGGGTCTCTCGGGACAGCCCAACATCACATCAGACGTTGACGGAATCTTCGGTGGCAAGAACGTACCGGTGTTCGTACGTGAGTACCAGTGGAAGACATACACTCCAATGATGCTCAACATGGACGGTTGGGGTTCAAACGAGAAGTACCCTCATGCTCTTGGCGAGCCCGCAACATCAATCAACCGTACATACATGAAGATGAAGTCTGAACTTATGCCCTACACATACAGCATCGCACGCGAGGCTATTGACGGCAAGCCAATGATACGCGCAATGTTCCTCGAGGATGAGGCAAATGCCTTCACAATGAGCGAGGCAACACGCTACCAGTATATGTATGGTCCATACATCCTTGTTGCCCCCATCTATCAGGACACTGACATGGAGGAGAACGGCGACGACATACGCAACAACATCTACCTGCCCGAGGGTACCTGGTACGACTGGTTCACCGGCGAGGCATACGCGGGCGGCCGCATAATAAACAACTTTGACACTCCACTGTGGAAACTCCCTGTATTTGTAAAGAGCGGTGCCATCATTCCAATGACTGCGCCCAACAACAATGTCAAGGAGATTGACAACGCATTGCGTATGTACGAGATTTACCCCGGCGATTCAACATCATTCACCGAGTACGATGATGACGGTGTTACCGAGCGTTACCGCAAAGGCGATTTCACAAAGACACTCATTGAGCAGTTCCGTGACGCAAAGGGCAACGTAACTGTTACTGTAAACCCCACCGAGGGCGACTTCAACGGTTTTGTAAAGGAGAAGGCAACAATCTTCAAGGTCAATGCAAGCAAGTCACCAAAGAAGGTTACAGTCAAGGTTGGTGGCAAGAAGGTAAAACTCACAAAGGCGAAGAGCATGGAGGAGTTCAATAACGGCGAGAACGTGTGGTTCTATGACAAGAAGCCTAACCTGAACCGTTTTGCCACACCGGGCAGCGAGTTTGAGAGCGTAGACATGACAAAGAACCCGGTAATTATGGTGAAGGTTGCCAAAAGCGACGTTACAGCCGCAACCACTACCCTCACAATCAAGGGACACAAGATGGATATCCCAAGCAGCCTGCTTGCGAACAAGAAGAAGATGAAGAAAGCCCCTGTTGCCTGCATGATTGACGAGGATTATCAGGCATACACCATCAATGTAGCGTGGGAGAAGGTGAAGAGAGCCGATTATTACGAGATTGAGTTCGAAGGCCGTCTCTACACAACAATCAAGGATTGCCACCTGTTGTTCGAGGATTTGACTCCTGAGACAGAATATGAGTTCAAGGTACGCGCTGTCAACAAGAAGTATACAACAGAGTGGACAACCATCAAGGCTGCAACAAAGAGCAACCCGCTCGAGTGGGCACTCACCGGCGTGACAGCAACAACAAGTTGTCCGAACCAGGGTGGACAGGGCACCGACAAACTCTTTGACTTTGACGAGGGCAGCACATGGCACACAGCATGGAATGCATCGGCTGTTCCGTTTGAGATGGTTATTGACCTTAACGGTCTGTCAACACTCGACAAGTTGCAGTATGTCGGCCGTAAGGATGCCGGCAACGGTACAATCAAAAAGGCAACCATCTGTTACAGCACCAACAAGGAGCAATGGAGCAAGCCTGTTGAGGTAGAGTGGGAATTGACACCCGATGTCAAGGTATTCGAATTCGAGGGTAACCCCAAGGCACGCTACATCAAGATTAACGTGACCGAGGGTGTAGGTAACTTCGGTTCAGGCCTCGAGATGTACATCTTCAAGGTTCCCGAAAGCGAGACATATCTCTTGGGCGACATCAACAAGGACAGAAAGGTTGACGAGAACGACCTCACATCATACCTCAACTATAACGGTTTGCGCAAGAGCGACAGCGATTTCGGTTACATAAGCATTGGCGACATCAACGAGAACGGCCTCATCGATGCGTATGACATTTCTGTTGCAGCGACACGCATCGGCGACGGAGTCTATGAGCAAGCCGAGAACAAAGTCAAGGGTAACATTGTAATCACAGCCAACAAGCAGAACTACAAGGCTGGCGAGGATGTTGTAATTACAATCAGCGGCTATGAGCTTGCAAATGTCAACGCATTCAGCCTTGCATTGCCATACGACAAGGAGGAGTACGACTTCGTGAGCGTCGAGGCCATCAGCACCGGCAACATGGCCAACTACAGCAAGAACCGCATGCACGGCAACGGCGATACAGTAATATATCCGACCTTTGTCAACGAGGGCAACCAGACAACAATAAGCGGCAGCGCTGCACTTGTAAAGGTTACCTTGAGAGCAAAGAAAAAGATTGAGTTCAACATTGAAGCTGTTGACGGTATCATCGTCGACAAGCACCTGAACACAATAAAGTTCTGATAAACTGATATTCAGTCTCTTCGGGCGTACTCCCGAAGAGACTGAATTAAACAACAAATATTAACCATAATTATCTATAGCCTATGAAAAGATTTACTCTTATTTTTTCGCTGATGATGACAATGCTTACTGCTGCAATGGCACAGGAGAGCGTTGATTTCTCAACCGGCACATTGAGCGGTGAATGGGGTGAGAAAGACACCCGTTCTATTTGGACCAGCGCAGACGGCCTGCAGATTGTATCAACCGATGCAAATGGCAACGAGGTTGGTGCAATGAAATACTACAGTGGCAAGTTCACATTGTATGTAAACGAGGGTGTTGCTACACCAATCAAGTTCACAATCACTGTGCCCGAGGGTTACAGCCTCACCGAGATGAAAGTGAAGAACTCTACCAAAAACCACAACGCACATGTTGACTATGACTGGAGCAGCTATTCATTGCACAACACCACTGCCGAGAAGACAATACAGTTTGTAGAGGGCGTGAATGAATTCTACCTCTATGGCGAAGTTGGCCGCACCATCTATGTGACATCACTGACAATCACCAAGACCGGCGGCGAGGAGACAGTCATCGAAGAGGTGAAAGGCGAGAACGGAGAGGTGAAAACTATTTATGACCTCACCGGCCGCCGCATCGACGCTATCACAGCCCCTGGCATATACATTGTCAATGGCAAGAAGACACTTGTAAAGTAATAGAACCAGAATGGTCTACAAATACGACGGCATAAACATAAACATCACCAAGCAAGGCAGCGGGGAGCCGGTCTTCCTGCTGCATGGCTGGGGATGCACAGGCGACATTTTCAAGCACATCGGCAGTGTGCTTTCAACCGCATATACCACATACAGTTTCGATTTCCCGGGCTTTGGGGCATCGGACGAGCCTACAACGGTATGGGGCGTGGAGGAGTACACGCGCATGGTCGAGCAGTTTGCCAGGGACAACGGCATTGAGCACCCAGCGCTCATGGGACACTCCTTTGGCGGCAGGGTGAGCATTGTCTATGCATCGCGCAATGCGGTGAGCCGCGTAGTGCTGGTTGATGCGGCCGGAGTAAAGCCCAAAAGACCACTGAAATACTACTGGAAGGTCTATACCTTCAAAACAATGAAATGGCTGTGCAACACATTCTTGCCAAAGGCAAAGGCACAGGCTATCATTGACAAGCGCCGCAAGGGTGCGGGGTCGAGCGACTACAGCAACGCATCGCCAATGATGCGTGCAATACTCTCAAAGGTGGTCAACGAGGACCTCAAGCACCTGATGCCGGCCATCAAGGCCCCTACCCTGCTATTTTGGGGCAACCTTGATACCGCCACACCGCTGAGCGACGCAAAGACTATGGAAAGACTCATCCCCGATGCGGGACTCGTTGTGGCACACGGCACCGGGCACTTCTCGTTCCTTGAGAACCAGGGACTCTTCACTGCCGTAATAAAGAACTTCTTTAAAATAGGATAAGATGAACGGACACACAATAGGCTTCACAATAATCTACACAATAACAGCAGCACTCTTTTTCCTGGTGATTGCAAAGTACGACATCCACATGTTCCAGCTTGCGTCGTACCGCAACAGCCGCTATTTCCGTTGGCTATGTCCTAAGAATATCTTCTCTGCAAAAAGAACGATGGCGCTGCTTATGATTGTGCCGGCACTTGTTCCCCACTATGTTGGCATTGGATTTGCTGCAGGCATTACATCTGTAGCATTTTACAATTGCTTTAAGGAGAAGTTCAAGACACCTCTTGTATATACTATGCGCGTGAAGCGCCTTTTTGCAACAAATATCATACTATTTGCCCTTATAGCAACCCTTGCAGTGCTCTTTGCAGACACATGGGCAACAGTAATCATTGGCGTGGCACTGCTGCTTTCAAACCTAATCATGCTGCTCGCCAACATTGTAAACACCCCCATTGAGAAAGCCATCAACCGACACTACTACAACGATGCCAAGCGCATCATTGAGAGCAACAAGGGACTCATTGTTATTGGCGTGACCGGCAGTTTTGGCAAGACAAGCACCAAGAACTACCTTGCAGGCGTACTTGCCGAGAAATACAACGTGCTTGTCACACCCGGCAACTTCAACACACTGCTTGGCGTGGTGCGCACCATACGCGAGCACCTGCGCCCCTACCATCAGGTATTCATCGTTGAGATGGGTGCAAAGCAATCAAACGACATCAAGGAGATATGCGATCTTGTGCACCCCACAATAGGTATTGTCACCGCAGTGGGCGAGATGCACCTGGAGACATTCAAGACCGTAGAGAATATACAGAACACAAAGTTCGAACTCATCAACTCGCTCCCTACCGATGGCCTGGGAGTCATCAATAATGACTCGCAATATATTAGCAACTATAACGGCATAACAAGCCATTGCAAACTCATACGCTATGCTGTTGAAGGCAGTGGCGACTACAAGGCAAGCGACGTGAAGTATGGCGCAAGCGGCGTATCGTTCACCCTCAATGGCGGCGAGCAGTTCAGCAGCCGCCTGCTTGGCGTGGGCAACCTGCTCAACATTCTGGCAGCAACAGCCGTTGCCAATCATTTGGGTGTGCCTGTGAACAAGCAGAAGAATGCCATTGCGCGCCTGCAGCCTGTTGAGCACCGCCTGTCAATGAAGGTATCGAACGGCATTACCGTGCTCGACGATGCATACAACTCGAACCCACAGGGTGCCAAGATGGCACTTGGCGTGCTTGGCGGCTTTGCTGTAGCCCAGGGCAACAAGCGCATTGTCATCACCCCGGGATTTGTGGAGATGGGAACACGCCAGGCCCAGGCAAACAAGGAACTTGGCCGCATGATAGCACAGAACTGCGACTATGCGATTGTGGTAAACGCCACCAACCGCGAGGCGATAAAGAGCGGAATTGACGAGGGCGGCATGCCACAGGAGAAATATTTCCTTGCCGACTCGCTAAGCCACGCGCACGCACACCTTGCACAGATACTCAAGGCCGGCGATGTAGTGCTCTACGAGAACGACCTTCCCGATAATTTCAAGTAATTTGCCACAGCCTTTTGGGAACTGAAAAGTGAAAGTTAAAAACTTTTGATAAATAGATTTAAACAAAAACAAATATAACAGCAATGAAGACAAACGTAGGCGTTGTTTTTGGCGGACGCTCCGTCGAGAACGAGATTTCAGTAATCACAGCCAACCAAGCAATGGCTGCGATGGACACAGAGAAGTATGAGATTACCCCAATATACATCACAAAGGAGGGCAAATGGTACACCGGCGAGGCACTGCGCAATGTTGCCAACTACCGCGACCCAAAGAAACTGCTCTCAATGTGTGAGGAGGTATACATGAAACCCATCTATGGCGATACAAACCTCTACCGCACCAAGAAGGGTCTGTTTCAGAAGGAGGTTGTAACGCGCCTTGACGTAATCCTCCCTGCACTGCACGGTACAAACTGCGAGGACGGCACATTCCAAGGCGTGATGGAGTTCTCGGGCATCCCCTACACAGGCTGCAACACTCTTGCATCGGCAAACGGCATGGACAAGATTACCATGAAGATGATTCTCAAGGAGTGCGGCATTCCCGTTATCGACTACTACTGGTTCAGCGATAAGGAGTGGAGCGACAAGCAGGACGATACAGTTGCTGGCATTGAGGCAAAACTGGGCTACCCTGTCATCGTAAAGCCCGCCAACAGTGGCTCAAGCGTCGGTATTCGCGCCGCACACAACCGCGAGGAACTGCTCGATGCTGTTGACTATGCAATCTCATTCACCAGCCGCGTCATCATCGAGAAGTACGTGCAGAAGCTCAAGGAGGTGAACTGCGCTGTGCTTGGCAACTACTACGAGTGCCAGCCATCAGTCTGTGAGGTTCCGGTGCGCAGCGGCGAAATTCTCTCATACCAGGACAAGTATATGAACGGCGGCGGCAAGCAGTCACAGGGCATGCAGTCTACCGTTCGCGAGATACCCGCGAACCTGCCAAAGGAGAGCACCGACTTCATTCAGAAGGCGGCCTGTGACACCTTCCGCGCACTCTCATGCGACGGCGTGGCACGCATTGACTTTATCATTGACGAGGCTACAGGCGAAATCTTTGTCAACGAGATAAACACCATCCCGGGCTCGCTCTCGTTCTACCTTTGGGAGTACAGCGGCATTGGTTTCACAGGCCTCATTGACCGCCTCATTGAGATTGCCTTCCGCCGCAAGCAGGATGCAGGTTTCAAGGCAGTGAACTATGGCGAGAACATCTTTGCAGCAAAGAGCACCGGCGGTGCAAAGACCGGCGGCAAACTGGGCGGCGGCAAGTTCGGCAGCAAAATGTAATACAACAACCTTGTATCCCCTATTAGGCATTTTGCACTTTACCTGATACACAAAACAAATGAGAGCCGACGTCGGCTCTCATTTGTTTTGTGTATTATCTTATTTCGACAATTCAAGCATTCTTACAATAGGTTTCTTTGCCTCTGTGCGCAACTGCTCGTCGAGTTCAACTACCGGCCACTCATACTTGAGCGTGTTGTAGAGTTTTTCAAGCGTATTCAGGCGCATGTAGCCGCACTCATTGCATGCACAAGGACCTGTTGACGGTGGCACCGGAAGGAACTCCTTGCCGGGGCAGCGCTTCATCATCTCGTGCAGGATTCCGCTCTCTGTTGCAACGATAAACTCTGTTGCATCGTCCTTCTCGGCAAACGACAGTATGGCCGCTGTCGAGCCAATGAAGTCGGCAAGCGCAAGCACTCCGCTCTTGCACTCAGGGTGAGCAAGTACTTTTGCGCCAGGATGTGTGGCCTTCAGTTCGACAATCTTCTCAATCGAGAACTGCTCATGCACGTGGCAGCCGCCGTTCCACAGCAGCATATTGCGGTGAGTAACAGCATTCAGGTAACCGCCCAGGTTCTTGTCGGGAGCGAATATAATCTTCTCATCCTTTGGAAAACTCTCAACAATGGCACGCGCGTTGGTCGATGTAACCACAATATCAGTCAGCGCTTTCACTGCTGCCGATGTGTTCACATAAGCAACGACCTTGTGCTCGGGGTGCAATGCCTTGAACTTTGCCAGTTCCTCGGCAGGGCAGCTTTCGGCAAGTGAACAGCCGGCGTTCAGGTCGGGGATGAGCACCTTCTTCTCGGGCGAGAGAATCTTGTTTGTCTCGGCCATGAAGTGCACACCGCACATCACAAGAATATCGGCAGTTGTCTTCTCGGCAATCTGCGCAAGGGCAAGGCTGTCGCCCACGAAATCTGCAACATCCTGAATGGTGCCATCGGTGTAATAGTGCGCAAGCACCACTGCGTTCTTCTCCTTGCACAGACGGCGAATCTCTGCTTTAAGGTCAACACCCTCAGGGATTGCTTCGTTGATGTATCCCTTCTCTATCCACTCCTGTCTTATCATAATTGTTACTGTTTACGTTGTATAGTGCGAAGATAATAAAAAAACAAATACCACAATATCTATAACGCCAAAAGAGATGCTGTTACTATTTTTTCCTGCATTTGAACTCAAGGAAAAGCGCAATGGGCAGGACAATGCCCAGAACAATAAACGCACACCACTCGGGCAGCGGGCGCAGGAGATACTCCAGCACAGTAAAAACCGCCACAACGAAGAGAATGAGCGCAAATAATGGGCGGGCACGCACAGCATCGTACTCGCGGTACTTCACGAACCTCAGCTTGCCATCCTTGAAAACAGTCTTGTACTTTCCCATCATTCTGTCGGCCTTACCCATGAGCACAAGCACAGCAAAAAGCACAAGCACAAAGGCTACAAAAAAATTCAGCAGTCCATCCATAACAATCAGTTTACATTATTGTTCTCCTCTTCGGTGCCGCCAGGTCTCAGACGTCCGGCCTTTCGCAAGGCATCGGTGATGAGGAACTCCAACTGGCCATTGACACTGCGAAACTCATCGGCAGCCCACTTCTCGAGCGCCGACATCGTCTCGCCGTTTATTCTCAAAACAAAAGACTTCTTATCTTTTGCCATAATTGTTAATGATTACTGGTACAATGTACCTGTGTTTACCACCGGAGTTGCAGCGCGGTCGCTTGTGAGCACCACCATCAGATTGCTGACCATTGCAGCCTTCTTCTCCTCGTCGAGTTCAATAATCTCTTTCTCCGAGAGCTGTTCAAGCGCCATCTGCACCATACCCACAGCACCCTCAACAATCTTGTGGCGCGCTGCCACCATTGCTGTGGCCTGCTGGCGCTGAAGCATCGCACTTGCAATCTCAGGAGCATAGGCAAGATAACTGATACGTGCCTCCATCACCTCAATGCCTGCAATGGCAAGACGCTCGGCAAGTGACTTCTCGAGCAGTTCATTTACCTCCTCGCCACCATTGCGCAGCGTGATGCTCGCATCCTCGTTCTCGAGGTTATCATAGGGATATGCACCGGCAAGGTTACGTATAGCAGCCTCACTCTGCACATCTACAAAGCGTGAATAGTCATCCACCTCGAACGATGCCTTGAAGGTATCCTTCACCCTCCACACAAGTACTACACCAATCATGATGGGGTTACCCATGAGATCGTTCACCTTGATTGGCTCACCGTTGAGGTTGCGCGCACGCAACGAGATACTCTTTTTTGTTGCAAAGGGGTTATAGTAGAAGAAACCATTCTTCACCACTGTACCCTCATATTTTCCAAAGAAAGTTATTACAGTGCTCTCGTTTGGGTTGACAACGAAAAGACCACACATGAAGATAACACACACCAATGGTATGAGGAACATGAGCCCCCACCAGTCGGAACACTCATTGGCCAGCATAACTGCAGGCACTGCAATACCACCGATAAAGCCAAGCAGTGTTAAAAACAGAGCCAGCCATCCACTTGCAGGGTTAATGAATTTCTCGGTACCCTGAACCTTTGCATTCACGTCATTCATAGTCGTAATTTTAAAATGATACTATTTTGATATCACAAATGTAGAGCGTTTAATTTTATAATGCAAATTTTATGCTCTTTTTTTCACATTGGCCCCACATAATTGCGCGCAGCTCATTTTTATTTATAATTTTGCATTGTTTAGGGATAGAGTGGCCTGTGCCAATGTCCCAACAAGTGCTCACAGAAACAGACAACAGCAAAAACAGAAAGATGATTGATTCACTAATTGAGTGGTTCAGGAACATCACGTTCCTGCAGATAATAGACTTTGTAGGTACATTCGCGTTTGCCATAAGCGGTATACGCCTTGCGTCGGCCAAGCGTTTCGACTGGTTCGGCGCCTACGTGGTAGGTGCAGCCACTGCCATTGGCGGCGGCACGCTGCGCGACATGATGCTTGATGTCCCGGTATTCTGGATGCACGACGGGGTCTACCTCGCATGTACCGGCTTTGCACTGCTATGGGTGATTATTTTCCGCAAGTACCTTATCAGGATGCACAGCACATTCTTCATCTTCGACGCCATTGGCCTTGCTCTGTTCACCATCGTGGGCATTCAAAAGACCATTGACTGCGGGCTCCCCATCTGGGTTGGCATTATCATGGGTACAATGACCGGCGCAGCCGGTGGTGTGATACGCGACGTGCTCATCAACGAAGTGCCGCTCATCTTCCGCGAGGAGATATACGCAATGGCATGCGTTGTCGGCGGTCTTATATTTGCACTATGCTCACTGCTTGGAATGCCGGCGCTGCTCACACACCTTGCCTGCGGTGCAGCAGTGTTCCTCACACGCATAGTTGCCGTAAAGTACCACATCTGCCTGCCCACCCTAAGGCCCGAAGAAGACTGATAAAGGTTAAATCCGAGGAGCTAAGAAACTCTCCCGCTTGCGACATAAGAGGGAGTACCCGAAGGGGGGAACGAGATTGAAAAAAGTTAATAAATAATCTAACCATAAACAATATGAGAAAAATTACCTTATTGCTGCTTGCAATTATCATCGGTTTGCCTTTTATGGCAACAGCCGACAGCAGAGTGAACCTTACTCCTGTCCCCAAGAAAATGACTGTGGGCAACGGCACACTTGTGTTGCCACAGAGTTTCACCATCGCCACAGGCGAGTTGCCCGACAGCCTTTCAAACGAGGCAACAAAGTTCGCAAGGCACTTTGCCGGCGTCACAGGCTACACCGTCGACGTAAAGGCCGATGCTGCCGATGCGCTCATCACAATGTCGCTCTACAACGGCAACGAGGATTTAGGTTGCGAGGGCTACACACTGAGCATCACAGCCGATGGCATTGCCATAAGCGCAACATGCTCAAACGGTTTCTACTATGCATTCCAAAGTATCAAGAAGATGCTCCCAGCCAATGTCATGGCAGGTGTAAAGGACGATGCTGTTACCGAATACGCACTACCGGTAGTAGACATCATCGACGCTCCACGCTTCGAGTACCGTGGTTTCATGCTCGACGTGAGCCGCCACTTCTTTGAGTTGGACGAAATCAAGCGCATCATCGACGTAATGTCATACTACAAGCTCAACCGCTTCCACTGGCACCTCACCGACGACCAGGGCTGGCGCTTCGAGGTGAAGAAATACCCACGACTGACAACTGTCGGTGCCACACGCAGCAACAACTGGATTACCGACCGCTACTATGGCGGCTACTACACTGGCGAGCCTTATGGCCCATACTTCTACACCCAGGAGCAGTGCCGCGAGATTGTGGCATACGCTGCCGAGCGCCACATTGAGGTGGTACCCGAGGTTGAATTCCCAGGCCACTCATGCGCTGTGAACGCCGCATACCCCGAACTCAGCTGTAACCCCAATGCCGGACACAGCGTGCAGATTAGCGGCGGTATCTTCAGTGACGTGCTCAACGTCGCAAGCCCATTGGTTCTGCAGTTTGCAAAGGATGTGCTCGACGAGGTTATCGAGGTATTCCCCTATAGCCAGATTCACATTGGTGGTGACGAGACACCTACAAACGCTTGGCAGAACAATGCCGAGTGCCAGGCAATGATGCAGAAGATGGGCTTCACCAACTACCGCCAGTTGCAGTCGCACTTTGTGCGCCAGGTATCGGACTACGTGACATCAAAGGAGGGCGACAAGAAACGCACCGTAATCATGTGGAACGAAAGCCTCACCGCCGGCGGAACCGATGAGGAGAAAATCGTGGGCACAGGCGGAACAATGATGTGCTGGGAGATTGGCAACGCACAGCCATGCGCCCTCAAGGCTGCACAGTATGGTATGAAGTCAATCATCACCACACAGGTACCATACTACATTAACCGCAAACAGAGCACCGATGCCAACGAGCCACCGGTAGCGGGTTATGGAACAGACAACGTGAAGGCTGTATATGACTATGCGCCAATACCTTCGAACGTTCCTGCAAACCTGCACAAATATTATGTTGGTGTACAGGGTACATTCTGGACCGAGCACGTGCAGCACACAGACCTGCTCGAGTATCTTGCCCTGCCACGTCTAACAGCCATTGCCGAGACAGGCTGGACACCCGCCGACAAGAAGAACTTCAGCGATTTCCAGGAGCGTATAACAAAGGATACTCTCTTGCTCAACTACAACAACTACGACTATGGCCGTCACTACATTCTCGATGGCAAGGATGGCGACGAGAACAAGGTTATGCCAAAGGCTTCGACCGACGAGGAGAAGACATGGTACCGCATTGTGACAACAGCAACCGACGCACGTGCTGGACGTTGCATACAGCTGTTGCGCGAGGGCATGAACATTGCCGACAAGACCGGCACTGCGCCTGCAGGCCGCCTGTGGAACAGCGAGGTGATTGAGGACGAGAACAACGAGGGCTACGACTACCAGCTCTGGGCCTTCATGCAGGATCCATCAAACCCACAGCGTTGGGCTTTGGTGAACAAGGCAAAGCCAAACGGTTCGGTAAAGGGCACACCAACAGCCGAGAACAACACCGGCCGTTGGGACTATGACAACAGCAACCGCCACTACGACTTTATCCTTGGCGACAAGGCATACTCGCAGAACGGCAACAACTATAACTACAGCATACGTAGCCAAAAGGTATCGAACGGCAACATGTGCCTCAACTATGCAGGCCCGGGTCAGAACCACTCAATCAACCTGTGGAGCGACCCTGCCGACGGCAACGGCGGTATATGGGAGTTCCGTCCATTGGTGGACGACGAGCCAAGCATTGAGATTGCATACCCAGCCGAGGGTACATACTACCGCATTGTCAACAACACCGAGCGTTTCAAGGGCTGGACAATGTATGACAATGGCGACGACCACGTAACAGCCGCACAGCAGGAATATGGCGCCGATGCATGGGTACTCACCGACTGCGCTACAACCGCTGCAGGCCAGACATTCAAGTTGCAGAACGCTGTAACAGGCCGCTACATCAGCAGCAACACAGCACCAATAGCACTGGGCGAGAATGGCGTAACACTCACCAATGTATACAACACAAGGAGTGGCGACTTCAGCATCATGGCAGGCGAGGAGGCTTTGCGTCCTATATCTGAACTAGTCACCACCAACCCCAACACACTTGGCAAGGGCGGCATCTACCCACAGGGAACAGGCTGGGTATTCGAGAAGGCCTGCATCATTACATATATATGTAAGGACCAGGATGGCAACGTCATTGGCAATGCCGTTCAGTCAGTAGCCGCAGGCAGCGCTGTAATGGCCATTGCGCCCGCGTTCGCAAACTACGAGATTGTGGAGTACGACGATGTTCCCATATTCGAGAATATCAGCGAGAACAAGAGCCTGACAGTGACATACAAGCGCGTGTCGAACAGCGTTACCTACCGTTGCCTAACCCCCGACGGCTACCTCATTAAGGAGGTTACTGTTCCTTGCGCCATTGGCCAGGCACACACCGTTACGGCACCCACAGTGGAGTTCTTTGAGTATCAGAGCCTTGTATGGGACGGCGAGGAGGTCTTCACTCCAACCCAGGACACTGTAATTGAGGCTGTATATACCACCGAGGGCATCATGGGCGCATCAGGCATTGGCCAGGCTGTGACCGAGTTGCAAGGCGGCGCATCGTACCTTATATATAACGCAAAGGACGAGGCTGCGCGTAGCGGTTTCCTTAGCGTTACAAATGTTGGCGACGGCATAACAACTACCAACGGCATAAGTGACGCGAACCCCGGTTTCATTT
The DNA here is from genome assembly GCA_045613945.1 of Bacteroidaceae bacterium. GTDB lineage: Bacteria > Bacteroidota > Bacteroidia > Bacteroidales > Bacteroidaceae > HGM04593. The sequence goes on along the minus strand of JAZLBZ010000024.1, from coordinate 9,353 downwards.
GGAACCTTGAGGGCGAGGGTAACACCTTCACCGTTGTAAACAACTATGGCGTGTACATTCCACAGTTGTTGCGCGGCTCATTGGTAACCGGCGGCAGCAGCCCCGAGCGTTTCAAGTTCACCCTCAACAGCGACGGCAAGACATGGAGCGTAAAGGGCACAAGCAACAATTACTACTGGAACGGTAACGCCAACAACACCTTCACCGGTTGGGACGACGGCCACCCATTCATCATCTACACCTACAACCCACACCCCTACTTTGCTGTGGCATACAAGTGTGTTGATGAGGAGGGCAACGAACTTGCTGCCGGCACACGCTACGTAAAGGGCGGCGAGTTGTTCACCATGCTCACCCCAATATTCGAGGGCTACAGCCTCAAGGAGAGCAACGCCAATTACGACGAACTCTCATACGTCAGCAAGAACCTTGAAATAACATATACCTACACCAACGGAGATACCGGAATCAACGAGGTGAAAGGTGAGAGCGGAAAGGTAAAAGGTGTTTATGACCTTCAGGGTCGCAAGGTAGAGAACCCAAGCAAAGGAATCTACATCATCGACGGCAAGAAGATGTTTATCAAGTAATTGTTTTGGGCGGGACTATGCCCGCCCAAAAACCGCAAAAAAATACCGCCGTTTTTCCAACTCCTACCCCCTTCGGGTACTCCCTCTTCGAAGGGGGAGAGTTTTAATCGCGAGGAACAACTGCCCCTCTTTCGCAAAGAGGGGCGAGCGCAGCGGAGGGAGTTCGAAACAAACCGCAAAAAATCACCCTCCGCCAAAACAACCTTTTAGCCCTTTATGCCCTTATGGGCCTTATTTAATAATAGAACCATGAAAACAATAACCTACACAACACATGGCACCTGCGCACGATACATTGAGGTTTCGGGCGAGAATGGTGTGATAACCAATGTCAAATTCTACGGCGGCTGCAACGGCAACCTCCAGGGCATTGCCAAACTGGTGACAGGAATGAAGTACGAGGATGTCATTGCACGCCTCAAGGGCATCAGCTGCAACGGCAAGCCAACATCCTGCCCCGACCAGTTATGCCTTGCAATAGAGGAACTGATAAAGGAGGAATAAAGAAAAACATTAGTACTTCTTAGTAACCCTTAATATCCCTTAGCCCCCTTTATACTAAAAACCTATGGCAAAGAAACAACCAAAGACCAACGAATACAAACTGCGCAACGAAGCATTCATGCAGGCATTGCGCGATGGCGAAGAGGAACTCTACGAGATATCACAAGGCGTGCTTGTAAAGATTCTAAAGCAAGGCGATGGCGACCGCAGCCCACGCGGCGGCAGTGTTGTCACCGTGCACTACAAGGGCAGCCTCATCAACGGCAAGGTGTTCGACAGCAGTTACGAGCGCGGCTACCCCGAGGCCTTCCGACTTGGCGACCTCATCGTAGGATGGCAGATTGCACTCACGCAGATGCACGTAGGCGACCACTGGATAGTGTACATCCCCTACCAGTTGGGTTACGGCACACGCGACAACGGCCCCATCCCGGCATATTCCACATTGATTTTCGAAGTGGAACTTGTAGCGATAATGTAACAAACTTAAAAGAAAAAGGTGAAAGCAGCGAGCAAGCGAGTGTGGGAAAGCCAGCTTACAGTTTTAATCACACTTTGTGTGCTTGAACCTCAGCTGCACTCGTTGTAAAAACATAAGCAAGCTTTGTTCTCACTCGTTGGCACGATATTTCAGTTTTCACCTTTCCGCTTTCCCATTTCAGCTTAACAAAATTGAAGCCCTTCTCTACACACTATAAGGAACTCACCCGCTTGGGACTACCCATTGTCATTGGACAGTTGGGCATAATCCTTGTGTCCTTTGTCGACACCTTTATGGTGAGCCGGTATGGCACCAATGACCTTGCTGCAGCAAGTTTTGTGAACAATATGTTCAACCTTGCCATCATCTTTGCCACCGGATTCTCCTATGGCCTAACCCCAATTGTGGGCAAACTCTTTGGCAAGGGCAAGAGAGGCGATGCGGGCGGAATGTTCAAGAACGCCCTTCTCTCAAACGGCACAATAGCAGCGTTGCTGATGCTTGTCATGTGGACACTCTACCTTAACATTGGCAATCTTGGACAGCCGGTAGAGTTGCTGGGACTCATGCGCCCCTACTACATCACGCTACTGGTGTCAATACCATTCGTGCTGCTGTTCAACGCTTTCAAGCAGTTTGCCGACGGCATCACCGATACTAAGGCATCCATGTGGATTCTCCTTAGCGGCAACTTGCTTAATATTGCGGGCAACTACCTGCTCATCTTCGGCAAATGCGGCTTGCCCGAACTGGGCCTGCTTGGCGCCGGAATCTCTACCCTGCTATCACGCATGGCAATGCTGGCAATCTCGCTTATAGTCTTTTTCAACAAAAAAAGTTACCGCGAGTATGCCATCGGTTTTTGGAAGACCGGTATTTCCAGAATGCGGCAGAAAGAACTCTTTTTCCTGGGCCTGCCCATCGCTGCACAGATGGGAATGGAAACAGCATCGTTCAGCCTCACAACCATAATGGTGGGTTGGATAGGCACCACAGCACTTGCCGCTCACCAAATCATGTGCACCGTGGGACAATTAGGATTCATGATCTACTACGGCATGGCAGCAGCGGTAGCAGTAAAGGTGAGCAACTATAATGGTGTCGGTGACACTGCCAACATCAAGAGGGCTGCCTCATCGGGCTTCCACCTCATTACGTTCATGGCGGTGATTACATCTGTTCTAATATTCGCACTGCGCAATGATATTGGCACGCTATTCACTGACGACACAAGCGTGGTACTGCTTGTAGCGCAGCTCACCATCCCGTTCCTCCTCTACCAGTTTGGCGACGGCCTGCAGTGTAACTATGCCAACGCCCTGCGCGGCATTGCCGATGTAAAGCCAATGATGCTCTTTGCCTTCGTTGCATACTTCGTAATCTCGTTGCCCGCAGGCTACATCTTTGGCTTTGTACTTGACTTTGGACTGCCGGGCGTGTGGATGTCGTTCCCCTTTGGCCTCACCAGCGCCGGCGTGATGTTCTACCTGAGGTTCCGCCACACACTCAAGAAAAAAGAATAAGACTATTATATAACATATTAAAAATCATTACAGACATGAACGATTATACAAGAGTAAAATTCACAGTTACTCCCAACGAGGAGGTTGCCACCGACGTGCTCGCCGCACTGCTTGCCGAGGTGGGCTTTGAGAGTTTCCTGCCCGAGGAGGACGGAATGTCGGCCTATGCCCCACAGGCACTCTACGACGCCGATGCCGTTGCTGATGTTGTTGCCGCATTCCCGCTCGAGGGATTTGAGATAGCCTACACTGACGAGTTCATAGAGGGCGAGGACTGGAATGCCGAGTGGGAGAAGAACTACTTCCAGCCCATTGTGCTTGGCGAGGATTGCGTAATCCACAGCACATTCCACAAGGATGTTCCCGCCGCGCGCTACGACATTCTCATTGACCCCAAGATGGCTTTTGGAACAGGCTATCACCAGACAACCTGCCACATGCTGCGCGCCATTCTTGCCCAGGACATGACAGGCAAGAGCGTCCTTGACATGGGCTGCGGCACAGCGCTGCTCGCCATCCTTGCACGCAAGCATGGTGCAACCGACGTCGTGGCCATTGACATTGACGAGTTCGCCTATGAGAATGCAAAGGAGAACATCGTGCTCAACGGCACTCCCGACATTGAAGTGCGTCTTGGCGGTGCCGATGCAATCATGCCCAGCGACAGTTTTGACATTGTCATTGCCAACATCAACCGCAACATCCTGCTTGCCGACATGTGCAACTATGTAAAGGCCATGCACGCTGGCTCATTGCTCTTTATCAGCGGTTTCTACACCGAGGACATGGACGTCCTCAAGGCCGAGGCCGCAAAGCATGGCCTGCGTTACCTCGACTACGCCGAGGATAAAAACTGGGCAATGATGAGATTCGTGAAAGAATAAACGGTAATTGCGCCGTTCTTTATTTGGGCAGGCCAACCCTGCCCCTACATTATTAGCGGTGTAGCGCCCAACTCTTTTGTCTGTTCTGTTGTTATTGAGATAAAACTCAACAACAATGGAACAGACTGTTTTTTACACCATCTGTGGCTATGTAGCAAGCATCGGGCTCATTCTCGGCTATCTGCCACAGGCAATCACCACCATACGCACACGCAACACCGACGGCATCTCCGTGCCGGCGTTCCTTATGATGGCAATAGGCGCTTTCGCCTTCATGCTGCAGGGATTGCTACACCGTCCAAACATAATTTGGTCAATGTTCATCACCAATGCCGTCACCTGCACATGCAGTTGCATAATCTTTGCAATAAAAGTTATGAACGATTATTTTGAGAAAAAATAAGGGACTACTCGTTCAGATAAAGGACAGTGTAGCCATATCTGTCGGGCAGACGGCATTGCGACAGCACACTCCAAACATCAATAGGCAGATTCTTCTTTGCACCAAGTTCCTCAAGCAAAGTCAAGACCTTAGGCGAGAAGTAGTATTCATCGTTGCCGGGATTCTTGTATGACATAAAATAGATGAACATCTCCTTTTTCTGCACAACGCCGTCGTCATATATATGAAACTTTTGAAAATTCTTTGCCTTGTGGGCCAAATAGTTCTCACTGCCCAGTATTATGTACGATTTACGCTCCTCGTTATTGAGCATATAAAGATAGTCCGAAGAGGAATCCTGATAGAATGGAAAACTCACCCCGGTTTCAAGCATCCTATCAAAGTTTACTGTGCTGTCCATTTTGTCAACAACTCTCTGGTACATCCTTAACGTTCCACTGGATTTATTTGTAGTAAACATACGCACCTCGTTGGAGTTATTCTTTGCATAGGATACCAGGCGAGCGAAATCGCGGGTAGAAAGACTGTCGGGCAATGCGCCGCCGGCAGAGAGGCCTTGTGATGCAGCAAATGCCTTCTCTACATACACAGCCAGTGTGTCATATCCCAGAAAATATCCGGTTATGCACGCCTGGCTACGAATATTGTGCACCTTATAATCAATCTGCAAAGAATCTATTCTATCGGCCGAAAGAATCACCGAGACAAATGGCTGCCTTTTTTCCTCGTTCCACCTCACAGCCTCCTCGAGCAACAAATTCCAGGCACTGCCACTTGGCAGATTTATGTAGATTGAACTTTTGTATTTCTTTATATCAACAGCGTTGCCTGTCATATTCCTGATGTAATCCACCACAGAGCCACCGCCCGAGAATACAAGCATGGACTGCTCGTCATCTGCAGCCACATAATCACCGGCCACACTCTTTTTCCCGCCAATGAAAGCAAACAGCACAAGCAACAAGGCTACCGCCGCAATGCCCAGCCTCTTTACCCAGGCTGGCTTTGCACTCCCGGCAAAAACGTCGGCAGCAGGCTCTGCATCGGCGTTACTTTTTTTTGAAAGCGGCCTTGCACTAACGGGCGACAAAATATGTTTGTCAACATATCTCATTATTCTCTCTTTTGCCTTAGCCTTGAGATCTTCGAGAGTTGTATAATCAATATGGTATTTACCATTGCCAAGACAGCCCATTATAAGCCCTTGTACGCGGGCAATATCAGGAGTAACAGCCTGCTCGTCGTGCTCGTGCATAAAAATCATAACATCAGGATGCTTGTCATTGCGCAGGGACTTTGTTGCAGCAACAAACTCCTCCTCGGTCTTTGAGCCAATAAAACCATCTATTATGAACACAACAATATCAGCCTCCTGAACAATGAACTTATTGTACGATTCCTGGTCCTCGTCAAAATGCTCATAGGAATGTGCCGTTATGTGTATATCCCTGGAGCCATAGAGTGAACTGAGGTCATTGGCAATAATCTTTATGCCATTGCGCTCGGCTTTCAGGCTCTTTGACCCGGCGATAAATATTTTTAGTTCTGCCATTAGTAGTAAAAAATTGATTATGACAAAGTTAATGAATATTAATTTAAAAACACACCCAAAAACATTCTTTTTTTCGTTAGCAATAAAATCCAACTTTGCTACCGCTTGATTTAACATTATTTAACTAAACGGGGGGGGTGATTTGCTTCATTAGACCTATATTTGCACAAAATTTATTAATGTAAAATTTAACTATATGAAGAAACTTTTACTCTCAATGGCGCTTGCCCTCGTTTGTGGAGCAACAATGGCGCAGAACGAAATCAGACTGACATTCAGCCGCACAGGAACAGATGCCAGCAGCGTAACCGTCAACGTTGTTGACGAAAATGGAATTGCTATCAACGGAGCATCGGCAACAATCACAAGGCTTGACCAATCTTTAAGGCCCACAGCAGGAAATGTCACAGAAAGCATACTTTGCCCCAATGTAAACGGCAACACAAACCCGACTATCAACATCAATTTCACATTGAATGGCATCAATAATTTCACATTCGACAAAGCAGGCCTTCACATCCATGCTCTTAATGGTGGTAATGGATACCAAGACCCGGCAGACAATGTAGTCCGCCAGTGGAATGTGCAAACAAATATTGGCGAGAATACTTTTGGTTCGCTTACAAACATTGACATAGCCGCCGGCATTACAGGTGCCAACAAAATGTGGGATATTGAAGGTGGTGCAACCACCATCAACGGACAGACAGTCATTGCTCTTACTATAACAAAGGGTACTACTAATTCGGGATGTTTCTTCGGACTTTCTGAAATCAAGTTGGTTAAGGCAGAAGGTGTTGTAGAGCCGGAGCCAACATTTGCAAAATCATATACCCTTACACAGGTTACAGCAAGCGATTTGATGAGCAAGACAACTGCAACAAGAATTGCAATAAGAAATGTTGCTTTCAACAACCACAACTGGTTAGACATAAAAAAAGCCGCAAATAGCGACAATAGCCCTGCAGAATACAGCGAGGAAGTTATTTTTATTTGGGAACCTGTAAAAGTTGGAGAGGCTGGTTCATACCGTATTAAGGACAACAACGGCGAATATCTGCAAAATGATGCATCCGGCAATGTCATTACTCTTGGAACAATCGACAATGCAGCTGTATTCACAGCGGTTGAGCCCACATTCAGTTATGATGAAGCATCGAAAATATTTTCAGAGAGCGAACAGGACAAATTGGTTCGTTTTAAGAGGACAGATAACGTTTGGATAAACACCCAGCAGCCTGCACAGCTTGCTAAATACAACACCGGTACAGGAACCTTTACTATCCATTTTGCTTATGAACTCACCGAGGTTGAAAAATTTACAGCAGATTTTACCAAGGCCGAACATGCCTCTTTCTATGCGCCCGGCAGCGTTACCATACCTGAAGGCGTTGAAGCATATTACCTGACAAACGAAGGTTTCAATGGCGACCATGTAACATTGACAAAAATTGATGGAGGCATCATTCCTGCCCTTACAGCGGTAATTCTAAAGTCAAACAACGATGAGGTTATTGATTTAAGTGTAACAGAAGAATCATCTACCGAAGATTTAAGCGCAAACCTATTCAAAGGCACCGTTGTAAAAAGACATATACAAGTGGAAGAGAGTGGCGCTTATGTTCTTGGTATTGCCGATGAAGAAGTTGGCCTTTACAAAAGTAAGAAAACTGCAATAACCAACACCTACACAATACATGTATTCCTAAACAATGCCAACAAGGCATACTTGCCGGCAAGCGCAGTTCCTGCAACAGCCAACAACTCTGCAAGTTTCAGTTTCCGTTTCGGCGAGGGTACAACTGGCATCAGCGAGGTGAAAGGTGAAAACGGAGAGGTGAAAGCAATCTACGACCTCACCGGCCGTCGTGTAGAGGAGATTACTGCTCCTGGTATTTACATCGTAAATGGCAAAAAGGTGTTGGTGAAATAAGTGTATATTGTCATCCTGAACGGATGTGAAGGATCTCTTTCCAAAATTATTCGAGATTCTTCGACTGCGCTCAGAATGACATTGCAGGAGAAAATATTTATAGAAATTAAAGTAACTGCAATATTGCAGGGGTTTAACCCAAAATTAGATAATAAAATCCTCTTTACTGAGAATTTGAATTATCAGTAAAAAAACAATAACGATATATGAAAAAGACTTATACCTCACCTCTTGCAACAGAGGTAAACGTTGCAGCAGAGTCAATGCTCGCTGCATCATTGAAAATGAGTGACACAACAGTAGATACCTCAAACGGCGGTCAGCTCTCAGGTGGCAGCCGCGGTCAATGGGGCAATTTGTGGAACTAACCCACAAATTGACCTATCGACGAGTTTTGCAGCGATAGGTCACGGGTAGCGTGGAGTTAGTCACGCCCCGTGGGTCGCGACCAGCAAAACAAGTCAATGGGGTAATCTCTGGGACTAATCCCAAAGATTCGATGAAGCGTGCAGCCGCGTACAACGCGGGTGACGATAAGAGCGTTTCGTCAAATTTATAACAGTAATCTTTGACAACACGTATTTACTTAATTAAGTAAATTTCTCATTAGTATTAGTTGCGGGGCAGGTCTTCCCAAAGGCCTGCCCCGTTTTTTGGAAAAAATCATTTAGAAACTGTTTAAAATTATATCGCTTCTATAAGAAAATATTTTTTTTAGAAATTTAAATAATTTCTTAGTTTGTAAATAAAGTCATTTTTTACATTTGGTTTATTATATTTGCAAACAAAAATACCAAACCGATAGTTAGTATGAATAAAAAGAATGCATTAATGCTTTTCGCCGGTATCCTGCCTGTCATGGCTACAGCACAAGATCGTCCTAATATTATTTATATAATGTGCGACGATATGGGATACGGTGATTTGGGCTGCTATGGTCAACAATTGATCTCTACGCCCAACTTGGACAGAATGGCTGCTGAGGGTATGCGCTTTACACAGGCCTATGCCGGCAGCCCAGTGAGTGCACCATCACGTGCCTGTTTCATGACAGGCCAACATACAGGTCATGTCCACGTACGTGGTAATCGCGAGTACTGGCAAAGTGCACGTCGGGAAAACATGTTTGGCTCGAATCCGGACTATCATATCATAGGTCAGGAGCCTTATAAGAATACACATAAAATTGTGCCTGAATTGTTTAAGGAAGCTGGCTATCGCACCGGTATGTTCGGAAAGTGGGCCGGTGGTTACTATAACATGAACTACCCCGACACATATAAAGTGGATGCAGATGGTAACACCATTACCAGCGCCTCAGCTACCAGCAGTTCGGCTTCACTGCCCAACAAACGTGGCATCGACTGCTACTATGGCCCAATCTGCCAATTCCAGGCACACACATACTATCCAAACTTCTTGAATCGTTACGACCCCGAGAAGTATGGCGACAAGCATATTGTGGTAGATACATTGAAGCAAA
>JAZLBZ010000023.1:0-6603 GCA_045613945.1 Bacteroidaceae bacterium | reverse complement strand
GCCATTGTTTACTGCCAACTGATACTCTTTGCCTTCGAGTGTGAACTTGCCTTTGCAGATGCGGTTGCCGTAGCGACCTACAAGTGTGCTGAGGAAAGGCTCGGGGCTGTTCAAGAGATTGTCAATACTGTCGTGACCCTGGATTACATTGGCATAATTGCCATTCTTGTCGGGAACCATGATGCTGCATATTGCGCCACCGTAGTTAGTGATTGCAACTTCGTTGCCCTGCTTGTTCTTGAGAATGAACAATGCTGTCTCTTTGCCGCCTATCTCTTTTTTGAAGTCAGCGGCCTTCAATTGTGAAAGATTTTCTGTACAACTCATATTCTGTCAGTTATAAATAGCTATTCTTCCCCAAATAAAATAAAAAAATGCTTTATGGCAAAAGAAAAATCAATAAAAATTAGCCAAAAAGGAAAAGAAGACGCTTTTTCCCTCTTGACTAATTTAATCCTGTTGGTGTTAACTGTCGCAGTTATTGGATGTTAACGCTTGTCAGCAGGTCAGCGACAATAAAACAGCTGCCTCCCACAAAAATAAAGTCGCTGTCAGCGCTGTCTGCCTTTGCGGCATTCAGTGCCTCCTCGACACTTGGGTAGGAGTTTCCCTTTAGTCCATACTCGGCAGCCTTCTTCTTGAGTTCGTCGGCCGGCAATGCTCTCTTTATGCTTGCTTGTGTAAAATAATATTCAGCATTTGAGGGCATCATTGCAAGCACAGCCGAAATGTCCTTGTCATTTACCATGCCAAACACAATGCGCAGTGCTGTGTGTCTTTTGCTTTCGCGCTCCAGTTGCTCTGCAACGTATTTTATGCCGCCAATGTTGTGCCCTGCGTCGCATACGATTCGCGGGGTGCAGCCAATCGTCTGCCAGCGTCCTGTGAATCCGGTTACTGTGCATACGTTTGTAAATCCTTTTCGCACCGCTTTGTCGCTGATTCCAACCCCGCAAACTTTTAATTTTGCCAGTGCCGAAAGTAATGTTCTGGTGTTCTTTATCTGGTATTCGCCACCCAGTTCTCCTTCGATAATGCCAAACGGTGCAGTATCGTATGTAAAGCCGCCTTGTGCCGATGGCGCTGCCGACAGCAGATGTCCCTCCTCCTCAGCAAAGGTTATTGGTGCGCCTGCCTCCTTAGCTTTTGCTGCGAACACTGCTTTAGTCTCGGGTGTCGTCTCGCCAATGACAATGGGCACGCCGGGCTTTATTATGCCTGCCTTTTCCCCTGCAATCTCGGCGAGTGTGTTGCCCAGGAATTGTGTGTGGTCGGGGCTGATATTCGTGATTATTGAAAGCACCGGGGTGATTATGTTTGTGCAGTCGAGCCTGCCTCCAAGCCCCACCTCTATAACCGCAATATCTACTTTTTGCTCGGCAAAATAGTTGAATGCCATTGCGGTCGTCAGTTCAAAGAACGAAGGCTGCAGTGGCTCAAAGAATGCCCTGTACTGCTCAACAAACTCTGTAACGTATTCCTTGCTTGCAACCTTGCCGTTGACCTTTATGCGTTCCCTGAAGTCGACAAGGTGTGGCGATGTGTAAAGCCCGACCTTGTAGCCGCACTCTTGCAGTATTGCTGCAAGGGTGTGCGATGTCGACCCCTTGCCGTTGGTCCCGGCAACGTGTATTGTGCGGAACCTACTGTGTGGATTGCCCAAGTGATTGTCGAGCGCAATGGTTGTCGATAACCCCTCTTTGTAAGCAGCACCGCCTACTTGCTGGAAGGGCGGTGCGCAGTTGAAAAGATATTGGACGGTCTCGTCGTATGTCATATCTGTATCAATATATGTTTTAGTCGAAGAAACTCTTGAAACGGCGGAATATCTTCTCCTTGATGCTCTCGCTTGGGCGGAAGTTCTCGGAGTTGCGGAATCCTTCAATGGTCTTCTTCTCGTCTTTAGACAATGTCTCGGGGATGTAGACACTGATGTTTACGATAATATCGCCCTTGCCATATCCGTTAAGTGTTGGCAGGCCCTTTCCGCGCAGGCGCAGCACCTTTCCAGGCTGGGTTCCCGGGTCAATTGTTACCTTTGCCTTGCCGTCAATGGTAGGTATCTCTGCAATTCCACCCAATGTGGCGGTTGGGATATCGAGCAGCAGGCTATAGATGAGGTTGTTGTCTTCGCGTACAAGTGTGGGGTGTGCCTCCTCTTCAACAAGTATAAGCAGGTCGCCGGGTATTCCGTTGTACTTTCCTGCATTTCCTTTGCCGCGCATAGACAACTGCATACCCTCGTGTACGCCGGCAGGGATGTTTACCTCAACAATCTCCTCGCCCATTACAATGCCGTCACCATTACAATGCTTGCACTTGTTCTTGACGATTGTTCCCTGACCGTTACAATGCGGGCAGGCAACCTCGCTACGCATCATTCCAAAGAAACTCTGCTGTGTGCGAACAACGCGGCCGGTACCTTTACACTCTGGGCAGGTCTCTACAGCGCCATTTTCTGCGCCGCTGCCGTTACAGTGTGTACATGATACATATTTCTTGAGTTTGAACTTCTTTGTTACTCCGTTGGCGATCTCCTGCAGGGTGAGCCTTACCTTCACTCTCTGGTCGCTGCCTCTGTGCTTTGCGGGGCTTGCATTGCCGCCGCCAAAGCCGCCGAAACCTCCGAATCCACCACGTCCGCCAAAAATGTCGCCGAACATTGAGAATATGTCGTTGATGTCCATTCCGGCGCCGCCAAAACCGCCTGCGCCACCGGCTCCGTTTACGCCTTCAAAGCCGTACTGGTCGTAGCGCGCCTTCTTGTCGGGGTCGCTGAGCACGCTGTATGCCTCGGCTGCCTCCTTGAACTTCTCCTCGGCCTCCTTGTTGTCGGGGTTCTTGTCGGGGTGGTACTGTATCGCCAACTTGCGATAGGCTTTCTTTATGTCGCTTGCCGATGCGTTCCTGTCCACGCCAAGCACTTCATAGTAATCTCTTTTTGCCATATCAATCCATTATTCGCCAACGGCAACCTTTGCGTGGCGTATTACTTTATCGTTTAGTGTATAACCTGTTTGTACACAGTCGAGTACCTTGCCTTTGAGTTCCTCGGTTGGTGCGGGAATCATGGCAATTGCCTCGTGGAAGTCGGTGTTGAAGTCGGCGCCCTCGGTCTCAATCTTCTGCAGGCCGTTTTGCTTGAGAATGCCAACGAATTTGTTGTATATGAGTTCTATGCCGGTCATTATCTCGGCTACGCCCTCATTCTTTGACATATTAGCCATTGCTCTTTCAAAGTCGTCAAGCACCGGCAATATTGACTCAATGGCACGCTCGCCGCCGTTCTTAATCAGTTCGGCCTTCTCCTTTATGGTGCGCTTGCGGTAGTTGTCGAATTCGGCAACCTGGCGCAAGTACTTGTCCTCCAGTGTTGCAACCTTCTCGTTAGCCTCGTCAAGTTCCTTCTGCAACTTCTCCTCGGCTGTGAGTTCAACCTCTGCATTCTCTTGCTGCTCGCATTGCTCGCAGCCTTCCTCGTTCACGTTGTTCTCAGTCTCGTTCACGATGTCATCCAAAATTTCTTTATCTTTTTCGCTCATAGTTCAAATGTTTTCTACTTTTGTTTAACAAATACCTTGCCAATGCTGTTTTGGCAGAGTTTGTTGCAAAGATACCTCTTTTTTGTGTGACACCAAGTGTCATATTGGCAGAAAATGTAATTTTTGTCCTATCTGTTTCGCTTATTGGCGCAGAATGACTACTTTCGTGGAGCGGAAAACTGAAAGGTGAGAGGTGAAAACTGAAAGGTGTTAGTGACTTGCAGGCGGAAAAATGCTTTTTGCTATGCGAATGGGTGTTTGTTTAATATTTAGTTGGCGGTATTCGCTTGTTGTAGGGCTGGCTTTTCGGTGGTTTTATATTGTACTTTTTGTAATTGATATACTTTTTATTGTCAATGTTTTAAACCTTTTTTGTTTTACAAAGACGTAAATCATTGTAGGGCGGTGTGCCAATTTTTTAATGGAATATTTATAAAAGAGAATACAAATGGATGGATTTTTGAGTAGGGTGCAGCAGATTGCGCTTGGAAAACTGAATATTGACTCTCTGAATGAGATGCAGAGTGCAGCAGTTGAGCACTGCCGCAAGAATGACAGCATGGTGCTCCTCTCACCAACAGGAACGGGCAAGACGCTGGCTTTTCTTTTACCGTTGCTCGAGAGGCTGAAGTTTGGTGAAAAGGGCGTGCAGGCGCTTGTTGTTCTGCCAACCCGCGAACTTGCCAAGCAGGTCTTCGAGGTGTGGCGCTCAATGGTTACGCCGTTCCACATGGCTGCATTCTATGGCGGCCGTCCGCTGGAGCAGGAGGTTGCATCGCTCAGCGGCGCATCGCCTGCAGTGATTGTGGGAACCCCTGGTCGTTTGCTCGACCATCTTGGACGTGCATCGTTTGCTGTTGACAAATGCACGCTGCTGGTTATTGATGAGTTTGACAAGTGCCTTGAGATGGGCTTCCGCGACGAGATGTCTAAACTTGTTGAGGCGCTGCCTAATGCCACATCACGCTTTTTGCTCTCTGCTACCGATGCCGATGAAATTCCAATGTTTGCCGGTGCTGTCGATGTCGAGAAACTCGATTTTCGTGGCGCAGGCGAGCAGCCCGCAGTGCGCACCGGTTTCTATACCGTAACAACAACGCCCGATAAGCGACTGGATGCTCTTGCCTCGTTGCTGTGTTCCTTTGGCGGGGAACCTGCAATTGTGTTCTGCAACTTCCGCGAGACAGTCGATGAGGTTCAGGCCTATCTAAAGAAGGCCGGTCTTCACTCCATTGGCTATCACGGAGCAATGGAGCAAAAGGAGCGCGAACTCTCGCTCTACCGCTTTACCGCCGGATGTTCCAATATTCTTGTGAGCACCGACCTTGCTGCTCGTGGACTCGATATAAAGGATGTGCGCCACATTGTGCACTATCAGCGCGCCTTGTCGGCCGAGATTTTTACCCATCGCAATGGTCGTACCGCGCGCTGGGAGGCAGGTGGTAACGTATATCTTATAGCCTTTGAAAACAAGGCGTTGCCCGATTTTGTTCCAGATGGACTTGAAGAGCGTGCCTTGCCCAAGCGCCCAACGCTGCCCCCTGCGCCCGAATGGACAGTGCTTTACATTGGCAAGGGCAAGCGTGACAAAATCAGTCGTGGCGACCTTGCCGGCTTCTTTATCAAGATTGGCGGCCTGCGCCCCGATGAGGTGGGCACAATAACCGTGTTCGACAACTACTCTTATGTGGCAGTGAAACTCAACCGTATGCGTGCAGTGCTGAAAACCGTCGAGGGCAAGAAGATTAAGGGAATAAAGACTATAGTACAGCCACTGCGTGCTAAGTAAAAATCAGTATTGTTGATTTCCATAGTCATCAACAATTATACATAAAGCAGCGGCAATTAATTCTGCACAATGCTGCTGTTTGTTGTTTTGTACATGACTGCATTTTGCGTTCTCTCGCTTTTTTGTTATTTTCGCAGTTGAAAAAGAAGATTGATGAAAAAATATAATTTCAATGCCGGGCCGTCGATGCTGCCGCGTGAAGTGGTGGAGGAGACGGCAGCCGCAGTGCTCGATTACAACGGCACAGGGCTGTCGCTCATGGAGTTGAGCCACCGCTCGGTCGAGTTCAAGCCCATTCTCGACGAGGCGCGTGCGCTGCTTGGGGAACTGCTCGATGTGCCTGCGGGCTACGAGGTGCTTTTCCTGGGTGGTGGTGCAAGCATGCACTTCTGTATGGTGCCATATAATTTCCTGGGCAAAAAGGCCGCCTATCTGAATACCGGCACTTGGGCGTCAAAGGCTATGAAGGAGGCAAGGCTCTTTGGCGAGGTGGTCGAGGTGGCCACGTCGGCCGACAGGGCTTTCAGTTATATCCCTAAGGGATTTACAGTGCCTGCCGATGCCGATTATCTGCATGTGACTTCGAACAACACTATTTACGGCACACAACTGCGCAAGGATATTGACGCTCCTGTCCCGCTAATCGCCGATATGTCGTCCGATATTCTCTCACGTCCCGTCGATGTGGCAAAGTATAGTTGCATCTATGGCGGCGCGCAAAAGAACCTTGCACAGTCGGGCCTTTCGTTTGTGATTGTAAAGGAGAGCGCGCTGGGCAAGGTAGAGCGTGCAATACCTTCAATACTTGACTATCGCGTACACATTGCCAACGGTTCGCTGTTCAATACGCCGCCTACATTGCCCATCTACACTGCGCTGTGCAACCTGCGCTGGGTGAAAGAGCAGGGTGGTGTCGTTGAGATGGAACGCCGTGCAAGGGAGCGCGCGCTAGTGCTCTATGACGAGATTGACTGCAACCCGCTGTTCTGCGGCACTGCAGTGGTCGAGGACCGTTCATATATGAACATTGACTTTGTCATGGCGCCAGGCTATGAGGGGCTCGAAGAGGCGTTCGCCACATTCGCTGCCGGTCGTGGCGTGGTAGCTATCAAAGGGCACCGCACAGTGGGTGGCTTCAGGGCTTCGTGCTATAATGCCATGCCGCTTGATGGCGCAAAGGCGCTTGCCCATTGTATGAAGGATTTTAAAAACCACATCTAAGATGCTTGAGAGCGATATATACAAGACCATAGAGGAGCAGGGCGAGGCCAT
>JAZLBZ010000022.1:0-8437 GCA_045613945.1 Bacteroidaceae bacterium | reverse complement strand
CCTGAGAGCTGACCACCGTTTGAGGTATCTACTGTCTTTTCACTGTTAATCTGCAATGATGCAGCGAGCATTGACTCTGCTGCTACGCTTACCTCTGTTGCAAGAGGTGATACATAAGTCTTCTTCATATATCGTAAAATTGGCCCCCTCCGTCTCCCCCATAATGGGGAGAGTTTGGAGGACTTTTCTAATTCACTCTATTTAATTAAGTGGAAAGTTATTTAATATTGGCCCTTTTAAATTCCCCCCTCAGGGGGAGGTTAGGTGGGGCTCCAGTTCCCCCTCATTAGGGAGGGGGTTAGGGGGAGGCTTTACTTTACCAAAACCTTTTTACCATTTACAATGTAAATACCAGGAGCTGTGATAGCCTCAACACGGCGACCTGTGAGGTCGTAGATAGCCTTAACTGCGTTCTCAACCTCTACGTTCTCAATGCCGGTTGTGCCCTCCTCAAAGCGGAAGCTGTAGTAAGCAGCAGGATTAGCCTGGCTTACTGCAAGATAAGCCTTGTGACCTGCGTTGTAGAACTTAGTTTTATCCTCGCCATTAACAGCAGCATACAAGCCTACGCCTACTTCACCGTTAGCAAGAACATAGCACTCTGTGTTCTCGGCCTTTGCTACAAGAGTCTTGGCAACTGTACCGGCCATGAGGTTAGTACCATTAAACGCCTCAGCAGTTGTGATTGCGAAGTTGTAAGTACCTTCAGCACCCTTAAGAACAACACCAGTGTTAGCAGGGATAACAGTGAGAGCCTCGCTCAAGATAGCCTTGCCACCGTCAACTGTTACTGTGTGAGCTGTCACACCATCAACCTCAACTGCTACAGGAGCGAAGAATGTTGCATAACCGGCAGCAGTGATTGATACTGGGAGAGTCTCAACCTCCTCGATTGTCCACTCATGGAGCGCGCCACAAGTGTTGTTTGAGCAACGGTTGATGTAAGCATCAGTTCTGTGCAACCAACGACCACCTGAGCAGATGTTGAGCACGTTAGCAGTACCACCGTTAACAGCAGCAAATGTAATTTTTGAGATATCCTCTGAACCTACAGCCTCGAAAGTCCAATCACTCTGGTTCAAACCGAAGTAGAGACCTGTAGAGTAAGCCAAGAGGTGCTCGCCATCGAAGTAGTAGATAGCAGTTGCATCCTTTGTCTCGCTGCAAGCGATACGACCACCATCTGTTACACCGCTTGTAATGTAGTAACCACCGTTGCTGAATGTGTAGTACTTACCGGCAACAAGAGCATTGAGCTTGAATGAAGCAACAAGAGCCTCAAGCTCGGCAATCTTAGCCTCAACCTCAGCAGCAGTTGTATTCTCGTTAATTGCATCATGGAATGTCACGATAGCAGCAAACTGAGTCTCAAAATCAGCAGGTGCTGTGTACAGGCCAAGACCCTCGCCAATATTCACATTCTCATACAAAGCCTGAGCGTTCGCAATAGCCTCTGTAAGTGGCAACTTCAACATCTCTATATTAGAAATATCAACAAGCTCAACAGGGAGCAGTCTGTAGCTGTCGTTACCACCTGCACTTGTAGGAATATCATATGACCAACCTACAAAGCCATAACCGGTCTCCTGACCATCAGCGGCATTGCCATGATCCGCATCGTAGAGGTAGAAGTTGTCACCACTAATCTGACCAATCTTGATATTCACTGGAGTAGCACTTGTTGAAGCAGTGTTGCGACCCAACTGAAAGTATTTACCGTTACCAGAAACAACATTGTAGTTCTCACCATTCTTTGTAACCTTGAAGAGATAACCTGCCTTCTCACGTGCAAGGTTGCCGGCTGCTACCTGGTCTGTACCGCGCATCTTCCAGCTGTTTCCCTCCTGGCTCACAATGTTGCCACGGCCAACGTTGTTAAGGATATACCAACCCTCATTTACTTCAGTTACAGCAGCACCGATAGAAGAAATCTTCATACCCTGCAAAGAGAGCATTGGAACATCAAAAGATGGCAATTTCACCTCTTCAACCAACCAGGTAGTACCCTCTTCGTCACCTGCGTTGTGGCTCCAAGAACCGATAGTGGTATGATTACCCTGGTCATCGATACAGTTGTTAGCAGTAACATCATCAGTCTTGCTGAAAACAAGACCGGGACGATATTGTGCAGGAGAGATGAACCACTCACCCTCGGTTGAGAACTCGAAGTTTGTACCAAGCACCTTGCCCGAAACCGCGTTGTGCAGAACTACCTTGCCATCAGTACCCTGTGTAAAGTACCAGTAGCTCTCATTTGCCACAGCTGAATTCTGAACAGGCTTAACATTCTCCTCGCTATATCTCAAATAGTTCTTTGAACGTACGCTCTTGATAGTGTAAAGATATACAATATCTGTTGACACCTTTGGAAGCATCTGGCTGTTTGCATTCCTTGCTGCATCTGCTGTTGAAGTACCAGTTGAAATAATAACATCAGCAGGAGAAGCCTGAGCACGACGTGTAACCCAACCGAAAGAGAACTCGCTAAGGTCTGTACCCTCCGGAACGTTAACCAAATCAATCTCGAGATAGTGATAGCCATAAGGGTTTGGTGTACCGCTCCACTGTGAGTGCCAGTACCAATCGTTATCACCCTCACCCTCCTGCTTGGTTGTAGCACCATCGCACAACTCTGCGATTGAGCCCTCACCGTCATGAGTTGCATTACTGCTGAAATTAGCCTCTGTAAGAGCAACTGCAGCACCGTTCTTGTCATAGAGATAGAACTCTGCGATTGCAACGCAAGGGAAACCTGCAGGTTTCTCATTGTTAGAAGTAGCCATAAATGTTACACGCAGTTTTGTAGCATCATCAGCTTTTGTAATCTTCTGTGATGTCCAAGAGTACTGAGTGTCGGTCTGTGTAGCAAGCAAACCCTCGCTAACACGCAGTGAGCTCTGCGCCCACGCTGTCACTGCAAAAAGCAATGTCAGCATCAAAGAAGTAAATCTCTTCATTTTTTGTTAATTAAAAGTTAGTATTTTAGGTTAATTTCCCCTTGTTTTCAGCCAATTGCGGCAATATAAAAAGCACCGTTCGCAGGCGCACCCACAATAAGCGGCGCAAATTTAGCAATAAAATCCCGAACACGAATAAAAAAAATCATCAATTTTCAATTAATTCAACAAAATAGATTAAAATTTGTTCATACAGCCGTTTTTTTTGTGCACAGTTATATCGCCAAGTTTTTTTTGTAGAACAAAATTGGATGGCTGTTTATTTTTTACTCATTCGCAACGTCCCTTCAGGCGCAGTTAAAAGGACAATTTATTTTTTGGACAGGCAGCGTGCGCAAAAAGCGCTTGTCTTTTTATGCCCTTTATCTTCACAAACCCGCTCTCGCTTACTCACATTTTCGTTATTATGTCAAAAGATGCATTATATTGCACAAATATTTGTTTATCCAATTATTTCACCTTATTTTTGTATCAAAAGTGCAATATATTGCTCCTATGGATTATAATATGATTAAAGAACGTCGGGCTCTATTGGGTCTGACACAACAGGATTTGGCCGATTATACAGGGCTGAGCGTAAGGTTCATCAAGAGTGTTGAAGCCGGTAAAGGCAATCCCTCTATAGGGTCTTTAGAGAAGATTGCTCAGGTTCTTGGCCTGGAGATTGTTATTAGAGTAAAGGAGAATAATGTATGAGACAGGCAAAAACATACTCAAACGGAATCTTTGCTGGTATACTGACAGAGACCGATGAAGGTAAGTATATATTCAAATATGATGAAACTTATCTTTTAGACACTACAACCAAAGCCATCTCCCTTTCTTTACCCAAACGCAGTGAGCCTTTTGTTTCAGACGAGCTGTTCCCCTTCTTCTTCAATATGCTATCAGAGGGAGCAAACAAGGCATTGCAGTGTATGACACTCAAGATAGACGAGAACGATGCCTTTGGGTTATTGATTGCAACAGCTACAAATGACACTATAGGTGCAATAACGGTTGAGAAGATATGAGAAAGATAGAAGTATGCCCCGGCACTCTTGCTGCTGGATACGATAAATATAGCCCCGCTTGTATACGCCAGATGTTCGATGGCAGACAAGTGTCTCCAATCATGGATTTCAGCTATGATACAGAGAGTTCTGATTTTGTCACCGCAATAAACCGCATCTCAATTTCCGGTGTTCAGGAGAAGTTATCTGCAATTATCTTAAACAAGAAGATTATACTAACCCCAAGTGGCGAACAGGGGAGATATATTGTAAAGCCGGCCCCCGATTACAATCGCTTGCGCTACCGTGACCAACTACCTGCAAACGAGCATTTGACAATGCAGATAGCAAGCCAGGTATATAAGATAAAGACAGCCAAGAATGCTTTGGCGTTTTTTACCGATGGCAAACCGGCATATATAACAAAGAGATTCGATTTTGCGACAGACGGAACAAAGATAGCACAGGAGGATTTCTCATCGCTTGCCGGAAAGACGAGTAACACTCACGGAAAGGATTTTAAATATTCAGGCAGTTATGAGGATGCCGCAATGCTCATACGCAAATATGTAGCAGCCTGGCAAGTGGAGATGGCAAACTTCTTTACACTTGTGGTGTTCAACTATATATTTGGCAATGGCGATGCTCATTTGAAGAATTTCTCGTTGCAACAGACCGCTTCGGGCGATTACCTGTTGACACCGGCATACGACCTGCTGAACACATCAATTCATGTCGATGACAGTGATTTTGCCCTGCAGGACGGCTTGATGCCGAAGGATGCCTGGTCTGAAATCTATAAGAACTGCGGACACCCCTGCAAAGAAGATTTCGTTGAGTTCGGCAAAAGGATTGGTGTATTGCCTAAAAAGATAAATGCAATAATAGAAATGTTTGCCACCGAGAGCCCTATGGTGTATGAACTGATTGACCGCTCATTCCTTGACGAGCGCACTAAGCGTATGTACAAGCGTTCGTATCAAGAGCGTCTATCCCGTTTCCAAAGGAGTACAGAATAATAAGCGAACAAAAACATCAAGATAGCAAGCGGAATCTCGTTTTTTTGGCACATTCCGCGCGCTATCCCACACTTTCACATTTCCCTCCAGACCCACCAAAAGCGCTACACACCTAATAATCAACAACTACATCCCCTCAGGCGCAGCTAAAAGGACAATTTATTTTTTTGGACAGAAGAACAGAAGAACAAAAGTTTGGTGCGCATTTTCTACAGTGTAGGCAATTAACCAACAACTGTGTTGTTATAATGCGCTCTTTTAGCGCATTGGGATAAACAGATTAGACAAAACCGCTTGCAAATGAATTTGCAATCAGGCTTTTGGCTATCTGTTTATCTGTTCCATTGCACGCAAATTCTTATGTACTTATGTACTTATGTCTAAAATTTTCAACCTTTGACAAAGCCTGTTAGTCAAACCGGCACAAATATGGAAATAGAAATTGCATTTATGCATTATTTATGGAAGTAGAAATATCTTTTTGCCGTCGATTATATATATACCCTTGCTTGAATTCTCTACTTTTCTTCCTTGCAAATCGTAAACAGTTTGCAAAGGTTTCTCTAATGCCCCAAAGGGCGAAAAGGGCGAAAAGGCATTTTGCCCTGATGGGCAATGCTTGCCTGACGGCAAGTGCATGGCTGACACCTGTGCATCTTTCTCTTATCTGAATCTTTTGATTACACTGTAGGCTTGGTACATACCTAACTCTCCGGCCTTGCTGAGGTCGGCGACTCCGCCATCGATGTTGCCGGTATAGATTTTTGCAAGGCCACGATTATAATAGGCCTGAGCAAAACGGTCGTTGAGTGCAATTGCAGTTGTGTAATCGACAATGGCCGATTTGTAGTCCTTGAGCCTCACCGACACGTTGGCGCGGTTGAAGTAGCCCTCGGCAAAACCGGGATGCAATTGCACCACCCTGTCAAAATCCTCTTTTACAAGGCGATATTCAATGTCGGCAATCTGCTGCTCATGCCTTGTCGCGGCATCGGCCGCCGCATTAACGGTATTAAGCCCTAACTGTTTATAGCGCATGAATGCACGCATGAAATAGAGGTGCCACACATCGCCGCTCACCTGCAGGGCAACATCAACATCGGCCAACGCCGCTTCAAGGTCCTGCACAAGATAGTAGTCCAGCGCACGCTCACTGCGCGCAGTGGTATCGTCATTGGAATCGGTGATATGCTTTGAGACTTCGTTGATGTGGGCGAAATGATAATTTGCCTCGCTGCCGGTGAGGGCACGCTCCTTGTTTGTGAGCAGCAACGGGCGCTCGCCGTCACGCGCCGCATTGAGTTCCTCGACAAGGCTGCTGTAGCCATGCGCCTCGCCCGAATTGTCATCGCTGTAGAGGGTGAGGACAAAGAGCGGTTCAAGTTCCACATAGGTATTGCGGTTCTGCACCTTGCCACGCGCCTCGGCAGTGTACTGCTTTGCATTGGCATCGGCAGGGACAATCATCTTGTTGTAGTTGCGTACATTCTCGTCCGAGCGCTTGCGTACTGAATCGGCATCGGCTGAATACTCCTGCTGCACCGATGCTATGCCATTGAAATATATCTGCTGCCTACGGTTGAAGAGCCACGCCTCGTCGGCCTTAGCAGCAGAGACCTTGCCCTGCTTGCGCAACGCATCGGCACGGCATGAGTAGGCCTGCTCAAAATTAGGATAGGCCTCGATGACGGCAGTGAAATCGTCCACCGCGCCCTTGTAGTCACCAACAGTAGAGCGCAGCAGCGCGCGGTTGAAACGCGCAAGGGTGTTATCGGGGTCAACACCCAACACCATATCAAAATCCTTGATAGCCTTGTTATTGTCACCAAACTCCATGAGCAGCAAACCACGATTGTAGTGTGCGGTGAGGCTGGTGGAATCGACATAGACTGCCATGTCAAAATCGGAGAGCGCACCACGCAAATCCTCACGATAGTAGCGTATGAGTCCTCGGCTGGCATAACTGTTGCTGCGTCCGGGCAACAGGTCTATGGATTTGTTCATGTCGGCCTCGGCCTCTTCATAGCCACCCATTGCATAGTGCACCATTGCGCGGGCATCATATACACTCGAAGAGTATTTGTCATAGGAGACTGCCTTGTTTGCCATAGCGAGCGCAGTGAGCGTATCCTGCAGGTGCATTGACACCTGGGTGCGGATGATGTAGGCAGCACTGCTGCGTGGCGCGAAAAGGAGCAGCGAGTCCACCACCCCGGCGGCCCGCTCCCACTCGCCGGCCTGCATGAGCACGCCGGCAAGATTCTGCCACATATTAAGGTTCTGCGGGTCATACTTTATACCGGTGCGTATGTCCTGCTCGGCAAGTGCAAGGCTGTCGAGGCTGGCACGGCAAAGGCCACGCAGTTGCCAACTGCGGGCAATGTAGGGGTTGCGGTCTATGGCAAGAGTCAAGTCCTCCTCGGCGCCGACAAAGTCGTCGAGGTAGAACTTTGCAAGGCCGCGAAAGAAATAGGGCTCGTGAAGATATGGCTTGGCATCTACTACCTTATTAAAATATTGGATAGAGAGCACATAATCCTCGAAATAGAGCGCGTGGCGCCCTATTTCCATAACCCTATCGGTGTTCAACTGTGCAAGGCCGAACAACGGGGCAAGCAGCAAAGCAACTGATGCTATTGCCCGGCGCAGTGTCATCGCAGCACGCGCTTTACCTTGTAGTCACAAACAACCTTGCCTTTTGCAAGATTACCGAGTTTGTTCTTGTTCATCTGACGGCGCAGAGGCGAGAGGCGGTCCGAGAAGACTTTGCCCTCGAGGTGATCGAACTCGTGCTGCATTACACGTGCAAGGTAACCCTCGACCCACTCGTCGTGCTCGACAAAGTTCTCGTCGAGGTACTTGACGTGGATGCGTGATGGGCGTGTAACTTTCTCATGTACACCGGGAAGGCTCAAGCAGCCCTCTTCCATTGTATCGGTCTCATCCGATGTCTCAATGATATGTGCGTTGATATACACACGACGGAAGTCCTTGAACTCGGGCTCATCCTCGGCAAGCACATCGAGGTCGACAACAACCAAGCGGATGGCAAGGCCAATGCCCTGTGCCTGATGCATTGTGTCGAACATATTCTGGATGAGTTCACTGAGGTTGGGATATTCGGCAGTGATATCCTCTGAAACCTTCTTGAGTACGGGCTGGCCGTAGAGATAGATTGGTAGTATCATAATTTTAATTTATTTTTTTTCAAATGTCATAAAACCTTTGACAACATCGTCTTTGACTTTAGCCCCTACGGGCGTCGACCGTTGGTTCCGCGACCCGCAGGGCGCCACCTTTGCCGGCGCTACCTGCGACCTATCGCTGCCGATGTTGTCGAGCCCTCGGTTATTGTTTAGCTTTGACAAAGCCAACTAATCGCATCCCGCGGGGCACAAACTACGGCTGTGCTACCCGCGACCAACTGCTGTTGGCTCCGTCGAACCCTCGGTTATTGTTTAGCTTTGAC